>CAZUTS010000002.1:0-427620 GCA_964623375.1 uncultured Anaerolineaceae bacterium | reverse complement strand
GCCTGGGTCCGGACACCCCGACCTACATCCCGCGCGGTCTGAACAGCCTCTACACTGAGGGCGGCCTGCTGTACGCCCCGCCCTTCCGCTAGACCGATCTTCACCTAAGACGCATTGCAATACGGGGGCGGGCACTGAGCCCGCCCCCGTATTTGTAAATTGGAGGGTTGCATGGCAAACGCCCACAAGGCATCCGCCAGCCCGCCGTTCTGGCGAGACGAACGAGTACTCAAACTGCTGGCACAGGTGATCTTTGGCGTGGCGGTACTGTTCTTCGGCAATATGCTGTTCGGCAACATGGTCACCGGTCTGCGCCAACAAGGCACCACCCTTGGGCTTGGCTTTCTACAAAATACATCAGGGTTTGACCTCGCAGAGACCCTGAATGACTATTCACGCAGCTCGGCGTACTGGCAGGCCTTCCTGGCCGGTTTGTACAATACGCTGCTGGTGAGTGCAGTTGGCATTGTGTTCTCCACCATCCTCGGCGTCATCCTCGGCGTGGCACGCCTCTCCAGCAACCTGCTGGTGCGCGGCTTGGCTACGGCGTATCTAGAGTTGATGCGCAACCTGTCTTTATTGGTCTTCCTCATCTTTTGGTATCTGGGCGTCTTCCTCAAACTGCCTCTGGTACGTGAAGCCATCATCTGGCCGGGCGACATCATTCTGACGAACCGCGGCATCGGCATCCCGTGGGGATTGCCTACGGAAACCTGGCCCACCTTCAAGCTCTTTCTAATTGGCGGCCTGGTGCTGGCCGTGGCGCTGGCGTTGCTGTTCCGCTGGCAAGGTAAGCGCACCGGCAAATCTCCGCTGGCGATTGTCTGGGTGCCACTGGCCTTTCTAGCCGTAGCGGCCATCGGCTGGTTTGTAGTGCCGGCGGCGCCCCTTAGTTTGGATCTGCCCGCCGTGGCCGGCCTGAACCTCAAGGGCGGCCGCATCTTTACGCCAGAGTTCATGGCGCTGGTGTCCGGTCTTGTGCTGTACACCGCGGCCTTCATTGGCGAAGTGGTGCGTGCTGGCATCCAGGCGGTGTCCAAGGGACAGGTGGAAGCCTCGCGCGCGCTAGGCCTCTCCAGCTTTCAAGCACTACGCCTGGTCATCTTCCCGCAGGCGCTGCAGGTCATCATCCCGCCGCTCACCAGCCAGTATCTGAATCTCACCAAGAACTCCTCCTTGGCGATTGCAGTGGGATACCCGGATCTCTTCTACGTCTCCAACACCATTCTGAACCAGAGTGGCCGCGCCGTAGAAATGATCACGCTGGTTATGCTGACCTACCTATCCTTTAGCCTAGTCACCTCGATCTTTATGAACTGGTACAACGCACGCGTGCGCCTGGTGGAGCGATAATGAGCGCCACAACACTCAAACCACCTTTGGCCGAACGCCCTAACCTGCTGGGTTGGCTGCGCAGGAACCTGTTCAATTCCTGGGGTAACACCATCCTGACCGTTGCGGCGGGCTGGCTGACCTATGTGACCCTGCGTGGCCTGCTATTGTGGGTCTTCACTGAAGCCGATTGGGAAGTTGTCGTCACCAACTTGCGTCTGATCCTGCTGGGGCAATACCCAATTGCGCAAGTGTGGCGCATTTGGGTATCTATGGCGCTGCTGGCCTTCCTGATTGGTAACTCCTTGTCCATTTGGGGCAAGGGCAAAACATCCACACGCTTCACCGTGCTGCTGATGGTTGTACTGGCGGGCCTCGGCTTTGCAGTCAGCGGCCCCTCGCGCACCTGGCTGATTGGCATGGCTGCGCTGGTAGGCGCGGGCTGGTGGCTTGCGCGTGGTGCAGGCAAGGCTATGCGAAACGTAGTGGGCATTGGCTGGGTAGTATGGCCGCCCATCTTCATCCTGCTGCTGCGCGGCCTGACCCCCGCTGAAGGTTTCTTGCCACAGGTTGGCACCAACCTGTGGGGTGGGCTCATGCTCACCTTCATGCTCACCATTGTGGGCATCGTATTCTCGTTCCCCATTGGTGTGCTGCTGGCATTGGGCCGCCAATCCAACCTGCCCATTGTGCGCTGGTTCTGTATCACCTTCATCGAGGTGGTGCGCGGCGTACCGCTCATCACAATCCTGTTCATGGCGCAGCTTATGCTGCCACTGTTCCTGCCCGCCGGGCTGACCATCGACCGCGTGCTGCGTGCCATGGTGGGCATCACCCTGTTCAGCGCCGCCTACCTGGCCGAGAACGTGCGTGGCGGCCTGCAGGCCATCCCCAAGGGCCAGTACGAGGCCGCTTACGCCTTGGGTCTGAACGGGGCGCTCTCCATGGGCCTCATCATCCTGCCGCAGGCCCTGCGCCTCATCATCCCGATCCTGGTGGGCCAGTTCATCGCCCTGTTCAAGGATACGGCGCTGGTGGCCATCGTGGGCCTGTTCGACCTGGTGGGTATCGCCCGCACGGTGTTGGCGCAGCCCGCCTTCCTGGGTACGCACCGCGAGGTCTACGCCTTCATCTCGCTGCTGTACTGGGTGTTCAGCTACGCCATGTCCTACGTCAGTATCCGCCTGGAAGATTCTCTGGGCGTGGGTAAACGATAAGTTGTGAGGAGAACGATGACCACAGACAAGACTCCCATCATCACCGCCAAAGATGTCAGCAAATGGTTTGGCGATTTTCAGGCCCTGCGTGGCGTGAACATGGAAGTGAAGCAAGGCGAAGTGATCGTGATCTTTGGGCCATCTGGCTCAGGCAAGAGCACCTTCATCCGCACCATCAACCGCCTGGAGGAGCACCAAAGTGGCGACATTATCGTGGATGGCATTGAGCTCAGCCATGATGTGCGCAACATCGAAAAGATCCGCGAGGAGACCGGTATGGTCTTCCAGCAGTTCAATCTCTTCCCGCACCTCACTGTGCTGCAGAACATCACCTTGGCGCCGATCTGGGTGAAGAAGTGGGACAAGGCTCGCGCCGAGGAGAAGGCCATGGAGCTGCTGACCCGCGTCGGCATTCCCGAGCAGGCCAACAAGTACCCGGGCCAGCTCTCCGGCGGCCAACAGCAGCGCGTAGCGATTGCGCGTGCCCTGGCGATGGAACCCAAGATCATGCTCTTCGACGAGCCCACCAGCGCCCTGGACCCTGAGATGATCAAGGAAGTGCTGGATGCGATGATCGAGCTGGCCAAGACTGGCATGACCATGCTGGTGGTGACCCATGAGATGGGCTTTGCCCGCGCCGTGGCCGACCGCATGTTTTTCTTCGATAAGGGCGAGATCGTGGAAAGTGGCACGCCGGAACAGATCTTCAAGGCGCCCAAGGAAGATCGCACAAAGTTGTTTTTATCGCAGATTTTGCATCACTAAAGCAGCTGTTAGCTGTTAGCGATTAGCTGTCAGCTAAACCTAAGACATGCTAAAGAGAGCGCACAGTGTGCGCTCTCTTTAGCATCTTGTCATTGCGAGGAGTGCTGCACGCAGTGCAGCTGACGAAGCAATCTCCGAGCTTATTTGCAGATTTTCTTGGGGATTGCTTCGCTGCGCTCGCAATGACGTATTAGGGGTGGCATGACCCTACGTCATTCCGAGCAAAGCGAGGAATCCTTTAGGGCAAACAAAGTCACTTTCATATGGCCTGAAGAAACCTTCTCCGCAGCCACGGCTCGTTCGGAATGACATGCCAGCCCGGGGATTGCTTCGCTGCGCTCGCAAATGACTAAAGGCGAGCGACCAGATGAGCCAACCTTGACAAGACTTGTCGTCATAGAACATTTGTGCGTATACTGACGGCATGGAAACGCTGCAAAAATTGCGCGTCGTCGGGCGGGATATGCACCTCGAATCCGACAGCGAGAACGACCAGCTCTGCGCCCCTGTGGTCGCTGGCCGCCAGTTACCGGTGATCCCCATCAGCGAGGTAGCGCTGCCCGGTGGGCGCAAGATGAAGGTGGTCAAGAGCATGCTCACCACCGCCTGCGAGCGCAACTGCAACTACTGCCCCTTCCGCGCCGGCCGCAGCAAAATGCAGCGCATCACCATCAAGCCGGATGAAATGGCCCAAGTCTCCTACCAGGCCTACCGCCAGCGCCTGGTCGAAGGTCTGTTCCTCAGCTCCGGAATCATCAAGGGCGGCGTCACCACGCAGGACAAGCTCATCGACACGGCTGAGATTCTACGCAACAAGCTCGGCTTCCACGGCTATCTGCACCTCAAGATCATGCCCGGGGCTGACCGTGACCAGGTGCGCCGTTCGATGCAACTGGCTGATCGCATCTCGGTCAACCTGGAGGGCGCCAACGCCCAGCGCCTGGCGCCCCTGGCGCCGATGAAGAAGTTTGCCGACGAGCTGCTCGCCCCGCTCAAGTGGGCACAGGAGATCCGCGCCAACGAGGCACCTAGCACTACCTGGAACGGACGCTGGGCCAGCTCGGTCACGCAGTTCGTCGTGGGCGGCGCCGATGAGACAGATGTGGAGCTGGTCTCGACCTCAGAGCACCTTTATCACGAGCTCAAGCTCAAGCGCACCTACTACTCGGCCTTCTCGCCCATCATTGACACGCCGCTGGAGAATCACCGCCCCGAGAATCCGTGGCGCGAGCATCGCCTGTACCAGGCTTCATTCCTGCTGCGTGATTACGGCTTCGCCATGGAGGAGCTGCCCTTCAATCAAAGCGGCAACCTGCCGCTCAACAAGGACCCCAAAACGGCGTGGGCTGAGCAGACCCTGCTGCACAAGCCCATCGAGATCAATACGGCCAGCCGCGAGCAGCTTCTCTTGGTACCGGGCATCGGCCCCAAGAGCGCCGATGCCATCTTACGTGCTCGCCGCCTGCACGCCATCACCAGCCTGGATGATTTGAAGGCGCTGGGCATCGTGCCCAAGCGCAGTGCACCCTTCGTGCTGCTCAACGGGCGCCAGCCCAGCTTCCAGATGCGCCTGCTCGACATGGCCGAACCGACCCCGCAATTGCGCCCGCGCTTCCCCGGGTAGCGACGCCGGATAAATCGAGAGACCAGAAGGATTCGTAATTAGCAATTGGTAACCAAATCTCTAGTCTCCAATCTCTAACTACGAATTACCAATTACTATTTACTAAGCATGCCCGGCCGCTTCACTCTCACCGCTTGCCCCGACCTTATCCGGGACGCCTTCCCCTGGCTGAGCGTGCCTGACCAGCTCACCCCGCGTTACAACATTGCCCCCACCCAACCGGTTGCCGTTGTGCTCAACGATGGCAGCCACACCGTCGATTTCGTGAATTGGGGCCTCGTGCCATCCTTCAGCAGCGGCGCCAAGATGACCTCGCTGCTTATCAACGCCCGCTCCGAGGGCATCACGCGCACACCAGCCTTCCGTGGCCCATTCCGTTACCGCCGCTGCATCGTACTGGCGGACGGCATCTTCGAATGGGTCAAGTTCCCGCGCAAGCGCGAGAAAGTACCCTATTGGGTGCACATGAAGTCTCGCCGCCCGTTTGCGCTGGCCGGCGTGTGGGATAGCTGGCTCTCAATGGATGGTTCAGAGATCAAGACCTGCGCCACCATCACCTGTGAGCCTAATGCGCTGGTCAAGCAGATTCACCACCGCATGGGCGTGATCCTGCCCGCCGAGCACATCGCTACCTGGCTGCAGCCCGGCGAAGGCGACGCCAAAGCGCTACAAGCGCTACTGCAGCCCTATCCGCCAGACGAGATGACCTATCACCAGGTTGCTCCCACCGTGAGCAGCGCTGCAAACGATGTGCCTGCCTGTATCGAAGCGTTGCCCTTTGACCCGCCACACGAAAAAATTCTTGAGCAAAACTTCGGAGAGAAACGTGAACGTTGAAGCCTTCCGCACTCTGTATGATTATCACATCAGCGAGAATCGCAAGCTCTGGGAGCAGCACCTCACCTCCCTCCCAGAGGAAGTCTGGACCGAGCCGCTAGACTATTCCATAGGCTCGCTACGCACGCAAATCGCCCACCTGATCAGCGTAGACCACATCTGGTTCCTTGACCTGGGCGCGTCGATGCCCGAAGAGGAGCTAGACCAAAGGAACCCTGGCAAAGATCGCCCTGCCCTGCGTGCCTATCGGGACCAGGTGGAAGAGGCGATGCGCAGCTACATCAATAAGCTCACCGAGGAGACGCTGGCCAGCAAGCCGCTGCAAGGTGAAGACGCGGGGCTTGCCGTATGGCAGGTGCTGCTGCACGTAGCCAACCACGGCACCGACCACCGCGCCCAAATCCTGCGCGCCCTGCACGATGCAGGGCAGAAAACAGGCCCGCAAGACCTTGTCTTCTATTTGTACGAGCAACAAGAAAAGTAAGCATTCTTTTCACCCAGGCGCAGCTGGACGGCATCAAGGATGGCAGCATCACGCTGGCGTTTCACACCTGGGCCAAACCAAGAGCTTGCACAGGACGAGACCCCGTAGGGTGCAGCATGCTGCGCCGTGTATAGCCACATGTCATTGCGAGCGCAGCGAAGCAATCCCCAACTCGAACTTGCGAAACGGCCTGGAGATTGCTTCATCGGCTGCACTACGTGCAGGACTCCTCGCAAAGACGGCTAGTGGTGTAAAGGGGTCTGTCATTCCGAGCGCAGCGAGGAATCCATTAGGGCAAACAAAGTCACCTTTAGCATGTCCTAAAGGATTCCTCCTCGCGGCTACGCCGCTCGTTCGGAATGACGGGGTGCTTGATCCTTGCCCTTGCGAGCGTAGCAAAGCAGTTCCCAACCCAGCCATCATTGCGAGCATGGCGAAGCAATCCTCAAGTGCGAACAAAAAAAAGGCGGCCTGTGCTTTGCACAGGCCGCCCTTTTGGACTCAGACTAGCCTAACGCCTTAAGCTGCTCTTCCAACCGCTCAATTGTCTGAGCAAAGCCAGCCAGGCGCGCTTTTTCCTTCTCCACCACGGGCGGCGGTGCCTTCTTGCCAAAATCGCTGGCCAGTAGGGCCTCAACGCGGCCGTGCTGCGCTTGCGCCTCAGCCAGCTCCTTCTCCAGGCGGGCACGCTCAGCCACGGGGTCTACGTCATCCGCCAGCGAGAGGAAGATCTGCACCGGGCCGGCCACCAGCGCCACGGCATCCGCCGGGCGCTCGGCGCCCTTGGCCACCACCAGTGTCTGCGCATCCAAGCCAGACAGCGCCGCCAGCGCGTGCTGAGCGCCCTGGTCCCCACTGAAGATCTCATGATACGGGCCGGCATCAATGGCAGCGGTCAGCTTCTGGCCGGGCTTGACGCCCTTCTCGGCGCGCAGGTTGCGGATGCTACGCACCACGTCCTGGAAGATGGCGAATTCAGCGAGGATGCCGGCTTCCCAGCCCGCATCCGCCAGCGGCTGCGGCCACTGCGCCACGATCAGCGCATCCGGCCATTCGTGGCTGCCAAAAGCAGCGCTCTCCGGGATGATGCTGCCCTGTGCCAATGCAGCGGAGCGCAGATGGCTCCACAGTTCCTCGGTCACGAAGGGCGTGAAGGGATGCAGCAGGCGCAGGCAGATATCGAGGATACGCGTGAGCAGATCGGCCGTCTTGTAGCCGCGGTCGCCGCCCTGCTGCAGCTGCAGCTTGGCAATCTCAATGTACCAATCGGCAAATTCGCTCCAGAAGAATTCATACACCTGGCGGCCAGCTTCGCCGTACTGATAGTTCTCAAACAAGCGCTCGCAATTGGCGATGACTTGCTTCATACGCGCCCACACCCAGCCATCGGCAAAGGTCCAGTCCAGCTCGGCCTCCTGCTTGGCGGGTGCATTCTCCAGCGCGCCAATCACAAAGCGCGTGGCGTTCCACAGCTTGTTGGCAAAGTTGCGGTTGGCACCCACCTTCTCCAAGCTGAGGTTGATGTCCTGGCCGGGCGTGCTGCCCACCAACAGGGTGAAGCGCAATGCATCCGTACCGAACTCGTTCATCACTTCCAGCGGGTCGATCACGTTTCCCAGCGTCTTGCTCATCTTGCGGCCGTGCTCATCGCGCACCAGGCCGTGCAGGTACACGGTGTGGAAGGGCACTTCACCGGTGAACTCCAGGCCCATCATGATCATGCGTGCCACCCAGAAGAAGATGATGTCGTAACCCGTTTCGAGCACCGCGGTGGGATAGAAGTATTTCAAATCCGGCGTCTGCTCCGGCCAGCCGAGGGTGGAGAACGGCCACAAGCCGGAGGAGAACCAGGTGTCGAGCACGTCTTCGTCCTGGGTCAGGGTCACATCCGCGCCCAGCTTGGCGCGGGCAGCTGCGTAAGCATCTTCCTCGGTGCGGGCGCAGAACATGCTGCCATCCGGCGCGTACCACACCGGAATGCGGTGCCCCCACCACAACTGGCGGCTGATGCACCAATCCTGAATGTTCTCCATCCAGTTGCGATACACCTTGGTGAAATGCTCCGGCACAATTTGGATACGGCCATCGTCTACCGCCTTGAGCGCCTCTTCGGCAAGCGGCTTGATCTTCACGAACCACTGGGTCGAGATCATCGGCTCGATGATCTCGCCACCGCGTTGTGAGCGCGGCACGCGCTGCGTGCGCTTCTCAGTCTTGACGGTCAGGCTCGCGGCTTGCATGTCCGCCCACAACTGCTTGCGCGCCTCAAAGCGTTCCAGCCCGGCGTATTTGCCGCCGGTGGCGTTGATATTGGCAGCCTCGTCGAGCACAGACAGCATCGGCAAGTTATGGCGCTGGCCGATGGCATAGTCGTTCGGGTCGTGCCCCGGCGTGATCTTGAGCGCGCCGGTGCCGAACTCACGGTCCACATAGTCATCGGCAATCACCGGAATTTCACGATCCAGCATCGGCACCAGCGCGGTGGCGCCGATGAATTTCTGGTAGCGCTCATCGTCTGGGTGCACCGCCACGGCGGTGTCGGCCAGAATCGTTTCGGGGCGAGTGGTGGCCACCGGAATGAAGCCATCACTGCCGGAGGCAGTACTGCCCTTGATGCGATACTTGAAGTAGTACAGCGTGCCGTCTTCTTCGCTGTACTCCACCTCAACGTCAGATACGGCAGTACGCAGCCCAGGCGACCAGTTGATGAGGCGTTGGCCCCGGTAGATGAGCCCCTTATCGTATAGGCGCACGAAGGCTTCGCGCACGGCCACCGAGAGACCTTCATCCAGCGTGAAACGCTCGCGGTTCCAGTCACACGAGGCGCCCAGTCGGCGGATCTGTTGGGTGATCTTGCTGCCGTATTTTTCCTTCCACGCCCAGGTGCGCTTGAGGAACTCTTCGCGCCCCATCTCCTCGCGCGTCATTTCTTCAGTGCGCAGAATCGATTCTTCCACTTTGAGCTGCGTGGCGATGCCAGCGTGGTCAGTGCCCGGTACCCATAGCGCCGGCACGCCCTTCATGCGCTGGTAGCGGATCATCAAATCTTCCATGGCCACAAATAGCGCGTGGCCCAGGTGCAGCTCACCGGTTACATTGGGCGGCGGGATGCTGATGACGAACGGCTTCTTGTTGGGGTCGAACCCTGGCTTGTTGGGATCGTTGCTGGGCTGAAAGTAGCCGCGCTCCTCCCACCAAGCGTAGATGCGCTCTTCGGTAGATTTGAAGTCGTAACTCTTGGGTAGCGTATTCTCTTGCATAGGTCTCCGTTCATTGGTGAGCCGTGAACAGTGAGTAGTGATCAGGCGTGAAGGCAGAGATGCGTTGGCGTGCCACCTGGCCTCCTGATCACTGTTCACCGATCATTCATCACTCGCTCCTTAAAAACAAAACCGCCCTCATGACTATGAGGACGGAAGGGCTCCGCGGTACCACCTCGGTTCTATGCTTGCGAGCAAGCATAGCTCTCTGTTCGCGCTATCGGGCGACCCCGTGCTGGTCTAGTGGAGCCATACGGCTTGCCGTGTGGCTCGTTCTTCAGCACCCTGTTGCCGGGCGACTTCGGCAGTCTCCGCTGCAAAGGCTCTCAGCACATCGCCTTTGTTCCTGTCAGCATCTCACTGCGTACTCTTCCCAGCAGGGATATTCAACTAAGAAACTATTATACCGCAGCCGAAATCCTGGTGCAAAAGGATGCCTCGTCTCAACAAGCCAAGACCCATTTTGCGCTGATTATTCGTGAAATTGGGCACTTTCCTTGACTTTGCCCCTACGCTTGTGCTATCTTGCACCTTCGCCCGCAATTGGGTTGGAGGATTCTTCACGTGCAACACGAACGCATCGCAGAAAATGTCTATTTTTTCCAAAGTGAACTTTACGCCCAGGTAACCGCCGGCGTCATCACCGGGCCAGATATGGCCGTTCTCATCGATACGCTGGCCCTGCCAGAGGAGACCAAGCAGCTACGCCGCTTCATTGAGCGCGAGCTGCGTGTGCCGGTGCGCTACATCATCAACACGCACTATCACGCAGACCACAGCTGGGGCAACTGCTTCTTCCCCGGCGCCAAGATCATCGGCCACCGCCTGTGCCACGAGTATCTGAGCACCCGCGGCCGCGCCGCCCTGGAAGCCGAACAGAAAGACAATGCCAGCTGGCGCGAAGTGAGCATCGTGCCGCCCACCATCACTTTTGATGAAGGCCAGCTCGATCTACAGGTTGGCAAAAAGAATCTAAGCATCTTCCCCTTCCCGGGCCACAGCGCTGACTCGATTGCCGTACTGGTGGAGGAAGACCGCATTCTATTCTGCGGCGATACTTTCATGAGCCTCCCCGTGCTTTCCGATGGCGATATTAACGACACCATCGCCTCGCTCAAGAAGCTGCCCAAAATGGGCCTGGAGAATTTGGTGCCCGGCCACGGCGAGATTGTGCTGCGCGGTGAGATCGATGCTGCGGTGAAGAGCAATCTAGACTATCTCAGCGCCATCACTAAAACCGTACGCAGCGCATCCCGCCGCCGCTATGCGCTGGATGTATTGGAAACTGTGCATGTAGAAGACTGTGGCAAGAGCCGCGTGCTCGTCACGGGCATGGCCGAGCAACTGCACCAGCGCAACATGGTGGCGCTGTTTCGCCAGCTGTATGGCAAACTCCCCGAAGGCTCAGAAATGGTTTTGGAAGACTAGCCTGATAAACTAAACAAAAACGGCCAGCCCCTAGGGGCTGGCCGTTTTTGTTTTAAGGCTGCACAACACCAATTGCTACTTCTGTGGCAACGCCCCCGTCCAGCAAAAAGCCACGGCAGGCCCAACCGTTTTCGCCGGGTGACAAGATCAGGTGCACCACGCCGGGGTAGCGCGCCTCGGCAATATCTGTCTTCGAAGGGTGCGGCGGCCCGGCCGGATGTGAGTGGTAGATGGCCAGCAGCTCCCAGCCGTGCTGCTCCATCTGCATAAAGGCTTGCAGCTGCTCGGCTGGCGCCATGCTGTAATGCGTGGGGCTGGCCAGTTGGTTGGTGATTTCGAACACCTGCATACTGGCGCCGCTGCGGCCAGCCAGCAGCCCACATGCTTCATTGGGGGCAGTAGCAGCGGCGTGAGCCGCCATCTGCGCCCAGTGCGCCGCAGCCAGGTGCACGCGGCTCACACCAGCACAGCCAGCAGCAGAAATACGCCCATCGCCACCAGCGGCTCGCGGGCCGCGGCCCGCGCCGCCTGCCCGCTATTCAGATTCGCCATGTAATTGTTGAGCGCAAACAGCGCACCGAGCAGCAGCAGCCCGTAGCCCAAGGCCGAGATTGGCAGATAGTGCAGCACGGCGGCCAACTGCACGATGAGAAAGCTGGTACCCAGCAATTGCAACGAGTGCCAATTCTCAACGCTGCGCAGCAGGTTGAGGCGTGTACCTGCCAGGAAGGCGCCCAGCCCCACCGCGGGCAGCGAGAGAAACAGGCGCAGCCCTAACCCGCGCACACTGATGGCAAGGATGAGGAACAGGATATACGAGAGCAGCCCCAGCGCAAGGCTGACCGTGGCATAGATGCGTGTCTCCTCAGAAATGCTGTTGTACTCGGCCAGCAGGATGGCCAACAGCAGCAAAGCACACACCAGAAAGGCAATCCACCAGGTAGCGGTAAAGGGCACGTTGCTCAACACGAGCGCCAATACCCACGCCGTCATCGCCGGCAGCAACCAATGGCTGTAGGTGGTGCGCTCACCCAGGGCTGGATGGTCTCGCAGCAGCCAATCGGCGCCAGCGGCGGTTAGCCCAGCCAGCAGCACGGCCAACAAGGTATTGAGGCCGAGCTGGACTGGCAAGAATACGCCCAGCAACTCGATATTCAAAACCAGCGGCGGCACTTGCACAAAGCGCACGGCCACATACGCCAAAAGAATCACGGCCATCACCGCACTCAAACGTTCACGGTTGGGCAGCTGAGTAGCAGACAACATAGGCAGATTTTACTCGGCAGGCCCGCGTTATACTCACCACATGAACGGTGAAATGATCTCGTATCCTGTAAGCGACACTAGTGTCCCCGCCTACCTGAGCCTGCCGCCCGCGGGCCGCGGCCCGGCGGTGGTCATCATCCAGGAATGGTGGGGCCTCGTCGGCCACATCAAAGACGTAGCCGACCGGCTGGCCTCCGAGGGCTTTGTGGTGCTGGCGCCGGACCTGTATCACGGCGAATCAGCCAGTGAGCCCAATGAAGCCAAGAAGCTGGCCATGGCGATGGACCGCCAACGCGCCATTGCAGAGATCACCGCCGCAGCAGACCATCTGCGCAGCCTCAGCAGCGTAGACCGCAAGAAGGTTGGCGTGATGGGCTGGTGCATGGGCGGTGCGCTGGCGCTCTCGGCCGCCGCCAACAGTTCTGCCTTCGATGTCGTGGTGTGCTTTTACGGCCGCCCGCTCGAGGCGGGTGATGTAGCCAAACTGGGCGTCCCTACCCTGGGTATCTACGGCGAGTTGGATGCTGGTATTCCTCTCAGCCTGGTGCACGCCTTCGACAACGAGCTGGAGAAAAACGGCACACCGCATCACATCCACACCTACGCGGGGGCTGACCACGCCTTCTTCAACAATGACCGCCCTGAGGTCTACCACCCTGAGGCGTCCGCAGACGCCTGGCAGCGCACGTTGGCCTGGCTGCGTCAATACCTGGCCTGAGCATGAGCACGCCGCGCCAGCAGCTCGGCCGCTGGGGTGAGCAGGCCGCCGCTAGCTACCTGCAAGCCCGCGGCTACACGATAGAAGCGCACAATCTGCGCTCTGAGCACGGCGAGATCGACCTGTTGGCCAGCAAGGACGGCCAGCTCATCTTTGTAGAAGTGAAAGCGCGGCGCAGCACGCGCTTTGGCCACCCCGAAGAAGCCGTCACTGCGGCGAAACAAGCCCACCTCATCGCCGCCGCCCAAGCCTATATGCAAACCCAGCCTGCGCAGCGCGAATGGCGTATTGACGTCATCTCCGTGTTCCAGCCGGCGGCTGGCCCACCTGACATTGTGCACATTGAGAATGCTGTCCACGGATAACTCCCAAGGCAAGCTGCCCCTGGTGGCCGTGCTCGGGCCTACAGCGGTGGGCAAAACCGAGACCGCCATCGCCATCGCTGAACGTTGGGACGGCGAGATCGTTTCGGCGGACTCACGGCTGCTGTATCGTGGCATGGACATCGGCACCGCCAAACCCTCAGCCGCAGAATTGGCGCGTGTGCGGCATCATCTCATCGATATTGCCAACCCAGACGAGACGCTGAGTTTGGCGGTGTTCCAGCAGCAGGCCGCCGCGGCCATCGCCAGCATTCAGGCGCGTGGCAAGCTGCCCTTGCTTGTAGGCGGCACTGGGCAATACATGCAAGCCATCCTCGCAGGCTGGGTGCCGCCGGCCTCGCCGCCGCAGCCCGCCTTGCGCGCCGCTCTGGATAGCTGGGCCGAGCAAATCGGCGGCGATGCGCTGCACACGCGCCTGGCGCTCATCGACCCCGCCGCGGCGGCCAACATCGACGCGCGCAATGTGCGCCGCACCCTGCGCGCGCTGGAAGTGATCTTCGCCACCGGGCGGCGCTTCAGCGCCCAGCGCGGCCTGGCCCCCTCGCCGTACCGCGTGCTGCGCCTCGGCCTCACTCGCCCGCGCGCCGAACTGTATACCCGCATTGATGCGCGTATTGACTCTATGCTGGATGCTGGCTGGCTGGATGAAGTGCGCCGGCTGTTAGCCGCAGGCTATACGCCTTCGCTGCCCAGCCTGAGCGCTATTGGCTATGCGCAATTGGCCCAACACCTGGCGGGTGAGCTGGCGCTGGATGAGGCCGTGGCTGAGATCAAGCGCTTGACGCGCAGCTTTGTGCGCCGCCAATACGCCTGGTTCAAACCCGCCGACCCTGGCATTCACTGGGTAGACTTAACCCAGCCTGGCGCGCATGCAGCCATAGATACTGCCATCGCCAGCTTCCTCAATCAAGCAAGTTTAGGATAAGGCCACAATGCAAAAATCACCCTGGCACGCCCATTACGACCCTGCCGTTCCGCCCACGCTGGATTTCCCTGCCCTCACCGTTGTAGATGTACTGCAACGCGCCGTGCGCGATTATCCGGACAAGGCCTGCACCATCTTCCAGGGTGCTACTCTCTCCTACAAAGAAGTGGACGAGCTTAGTGACCGCATGGCGGCTGGCCTAGCCACGCTGGGCGTGCGCAAGGGCCAACGCGTCGGCCTGTTCATCCCCAACACACCGCAATTCGTCATCGCTTACTTCGCCATCCTCAAGCTCGGCGCAGTAGTGGTTGCCACCGACCCGCTGTATACCCCGCGCGAGCTCGAGTACCAGGTCAACGATGCTGGCGTAGAGCTGATGGTGGTGATGACCAACAATTACGCCAAGGTCAAAGAAGTCCAGCCGCGCACACGCATTCGCCAGGTGATCGCCACCAACATCAAGGAGTATCTGCCGCCGGTCAAGAAGCTGCTGTTCGGCCTGCTGAAAGAAAAGAAGACCGGCTTCCGCGTTGAGCTGCGCGACAACGATGTGTGGATGCAGGACCTCATCGCCGCCCACACGCCCGGCCAGCGGCCGCAGGTGACCGTAGAGCCAGACGATACTGCCCTGCTGCAATACAGCGGCGGCACTACGGGCCGCTCCAAGGGCGTGGTGGCCGTGCACCGCGGCCTGGTGGCCAACACCGCGCAGATCGACGCCTGGAACCACGAGGGCGAGCAAGGTAACGAGATGGTACTGCTGGCCATCCCGATGTACCACGCCTACGGCATGGTGGTGGGCATGCTCTACGGCATGTGGAAAGGCGGCTCGCTGGTGATGATCCCTGACCCGCGCAATGTGGGCGATGTGCTCGCCAACATCCAGAAATACAAAGCCACGACCTTTCCCGGCGTGCCGGCCATGTACAACGCCATCAACAATCACCCGGATGTGAAGGCGGGTAAGTACAACCTGAGCTCGATCCGTTTCTGCATCTCCGGCTCGGCGCCATTGCTGCGCGAAACCAAGGAGCGCTTCGAGGCGCTCACCGGCGGACACCTGCTGGAGGGCTACGGACTCTCGGAGACCCCGGTGGCGACGCATTGCAACCCGCTCACCGGGCTGAACAAGACTGGCTCGATTGGCATGCCGCTGCCGGGGGTGGATTGCCGCATCGTCAGCCTGCAGGACGGCGTTACCGTGCTGAAGCAGGGCGAGATCGGCGAGCTGGTCATCAAAGGCCCGCAGGTGATGCGCGGCTACCACAACCTGCCCACTGAAACGATGGACGTGCTCAAAGAAGGCTGGCTATATACCGGCGACATTGCCAGCATGGATGCCGAAGGCTACTTCTACATCATTGACCGCAAGAAGGAGCTGGTGAAGGTAGGCGGCTACCAGGTGTGGCCGCGCGAGGTGGAAGAAGTGCTGCAGCAGCACGCCGCCGTGCGCGAGGTGGGCGCGGCCGGCCTGCCCGACCCCGATAGCGGCGAAGCTATGCATGCCTGGGTAGTGTTGCACGAAGGCCAAGCCGCCAGCGTAGATGAGCTGCGCGCCTGGTGCAAGCAGCACCTCGCACCCTATAAGGTTCCCAAGGGTTTTACTTTCATCGGCAAGTTACCGCGCACCAACGTGGGCAAGCTGTTGCGCCGCGAGTTGGTGCGCATGCATAGCACGCCTGAGCACCAGGAGCAAACTTCATGAGCAAACGCATCGTCGCCTTCTTTGATGTGGACGGCACGCTGACCACCGAACGCGTATGGCGCGGCATCCTCGACTATTACAAGCTGCACAAGCTGCGCCGCTGGACGCAGCGCTGGTATTGGGTCTACCACCTACCCCTGTGGTTCTTGCACAAAGCGCGCCTGCTCTCGCAGAGCGCCTTCCGCACGCCGTGGGCCGCCAACCTGATGTGGCTCCTGCGTGGCGATACGCCTGAGAAGGCGCAGCCCGTGTGGGATTGGGTGACCACCGAATACATGCAGGGGCTGTGGCGCGTGCAAGGTTTGGACAAGATCCAGGAGCACAAGGCCAAGGGCCACCTGGTGGTGCTGGTTTCCGCTGGCCCGACGCCGCTGGTCACGCGCATCGCCCAGGAAGTGGGCGCCGACCTGGCCGTGGGCACCACCCCTGCCCAAGCCCGCGGCCGCTACACCGGCAAAGTGGACGGCCTGGTGTGTATTGACGAGAACAAGGCGGCCAAGGCGCAGGCCACGCTGGCTGCAGAGAAGATCGATGTGGACCTTGCTGCCAGCTGGGCTTACGCCGACGGCGCTACCGATGTTGGCCTGCTGGAAATGGTGGGCCACCCGGTGGCCTTCTTCCCCGATGAGTATCTCAAGCCGATTGCACTGGAGCGCGGCTGGCCAGTGGTGGAGTAAACGCGAACCACAAGGCACAAAGAAATCCTGTTTGTCGTTCGAGCGTAGCGAGGAATGCTTTAGGGTAAATAAGCTCATAAGGCCAGTATTCCAATGACCTAATGGATTCCTCCTCACCGCTGCGCGGCTCGTTCGGAATGACATCGAACTCTATTTGTCATTCCGAGCGGTGCTGAAGCCGGCACCAGATCGCCGAAGCCAGACCAGCGAGGAATCCATATTCACATGTCTTCCAAGTTCACTTTGCGCACAATTCAAACAGACAAGACTCTTAGCTATAAGCATCAAACGGATTCCTCGCTACGCTCGGAAAGACAAATGGTATTAAAAAATCGAGCCGCTTACGCGGCTCGTTTTTAGCTTATGGCTAACAGCTTATAGCTATAAAGGCAGCCCCACCTCAACCATGCCCTCGTTCACGCGTGTGGGATATGCGGGGATGTCCACCACCGCCGGCAGCGCCGTGGCCCGCCCGCTGCGCACGTCGAAGCGTGCGCCGTGGCGTGGGCAGATAACCTCGTACTCTTCGATCTCGCCCTCGCCCAACGGCCCGTTGTCGTGCGAGCACAGGTCGGCGATGGCGAAGTAATCCCCGGCGATGTTGAACACCACCAGGTTGTACTCATCCACCGTCACGAAGAGGCGCTTGCCGTTGGGCAGCTCCTCTTCGCTGGCCACCGCCACAAAGTCAACTTCCTTGGGGCCGAGGGAAGTGAAAACGAAGGTTCCGAGGTCAGGCATATTTAACTCCAATCTCTATTCCCAAATCTCACTGATTACATATCGGCGATTGGAGACTAGAGATTTTTGACGTGCATCCAGGGTTGTTACGATTCTGCTAACTCGTCGAGCGACATAACCTCATCGAGGCCATATACGCCGCCCTTGAGCACCTTGAGCGAGAGCAGCGCGCACTTCAGCCGCACCGGGCCAAGCTCGATGCCGAGCAGGTCCAGAATATCCTGCTTGGCCAGATTACGCACATCCGCCACAGGCATGCCGGTGATCTTTTCCATCAGCAGGTCAGCAGAGGCCTGCGAGATGGAGCAACCTTCGCCGGTGAACTTGGCTTCGGTGACGGTGTCTTTGTCATCCACGCGCAGGTCAATGCGAATGTGGTCACCGCACACCGGATTGTCATCCTCGTAGGAATGGGTGTGCGGGTCCAGCGTGCCGCTGAAGCGCGGGTTTTGGTAACGGTCAATGATCAGTTCACGATAGAGATCGTCCATCTTATTTGAAGATCTCCTTTACTTTGTAGAGGGCTTCCACCAGGGTATCGATCTCCTCGGTGGTGTTGTAGAGGTAGAAACTGGCACGCGTGGTGGCCGGCACGCCGAACTTCTCGTGCACCGGCATGGCGCAGTGATGGCCGGCACGCGTGGCTACGCCAGAGCGATTGAGGATCTCGGCCACGTCATGCGGGTGTGCGCCCTTCAGCGTGAAGGAGGCGTTGGAGCTCTTGTGCTCGATGCCCGGGCCAAAGATCCAGATGCCCGGCACCTCTTCCAAACGCTCCAGCGCGTACGCGGTGAGCTCACGGTCATGGGCGGCAATCGCCTCCATGCCGATCTCGGTCAAATAGTCCACCGCCGCGCCGAGGCCGATGACCTCGGCGATCGCCGGGGTGCCAGCTTCGAACTTGTGCGGCACGCCCGCCGTGGTGAACTCGCGCAGCTTGACGCGCTTGATCATGTCACCGCCGCCCATGAAGGGCGGCATGGCTTCGAGGATGGCTTCTTTGCCGTACAGCACACCGATGCCGGTTGGCCCGAGCATCTTGTGGCTGGAGAACACGAGGAAGTCAATATCCAGGGCGCGCACATCCGTGGGCAGATGCGGCACCGACTGGGCGCCGTCCACCATCGCCAGCGCACCGGCCGCATGGGCGGCCTGCACGATCTCAGCAATCGGTGTGATGGTGCCGAGCACGTTGCTCATGGCGGTGAAGCTCACCAGCTTGGGCTTGAGCTCCATCAACGCCGGCAGCGCGCTTATGTCCAGCACGCCTTCTTCGGTGACGGGGATAAACTCCAGGCGGATGCCACGCTCGGCGGCCAGCATCTGCCAGGGCACCAGGTTGGCGTGGTGCTCCATTTCGGTGAGCACCACTACATCGCCCGCCTGCAAATTGGCACGGCCCCAGGTTTGGGCGACCAGGTTGACAGACTCGGTGGCGTTGCGGGTAAAGACGATCTCTTTGCTCTTGGCGGCGTTGATGAACCTGGCCAGCTTGCCGCGCACCGCTTCGTAGTCCTCGGTGGCCTGCTCGGCCAGCTTGTGCACGCCGCGGTGAATGTTGGCATTCTCGGCACGGTAGTACTGGTTCATGCGCTCGATGACCTGCACCGGCTTCTGGCTGGTGGCCCCGGAGTCGAGGTAGACCAGCTTGACGCCGGGCTGCACTTCCACGTCCAGCACTGGGAAATCAGCGCGGATGCGTTGAATATCCAAGGTATGTCCCTGCTGTGAATTCGTCATACGCCCCTACTTGCTCTTGGCCCTGGCTTTGGCTTTGGGCTTGGTGGCCGTCTTGGCTTTGCTGCGCGCCAGCGTCGCCGCGGCACGCGGCTTGCGGGTGCGCTTGCGCGCCATACGGATCTGCTGAGAACTGGGCGGGCACCACAGCACGTGGTCCGGCACCATCCAGCCATCCGTCAGGTACACCGGCTCAGCAAACTGCACAGCAACGATCTTGGGGTCCACCTGCACCACCACACCCTCCAGCCAGCCGCGCACGCGGTTGCCCTTGGGGTCTTCGTGGTCGCAATAGACCTCAACCCGGTCGCCTACTTTGTACAAATCGTCACGGTCGGGAGCGTTAGTAAAACGAAGTTCTGCCATTCAACCTCCGAAAGCGAGTGAGCAGGAAACAGTGAACAGTAAATCAGGAAAAGCTCGAGATAAAACTCCAGCCTCCTCTTCACTCCTCACTGATTACTGTTCACCCTATCCATCCAAACTCTAATAGTACAACTACTTCATCTTCTGAACAATGGCCTGCTGGAAGCGCTGGCGCACGCCCTCAAAGGGAATGCGCTCCATGATCGGGTCAAAGAAACCTTTCACGATCAGGCGGCGCGCCTCTACAGGCGGGATGCCGCGGCTCAGCAGGTAAAAGTACTCATCCGGGTCGATCTTGCCCACGGTGGCGCCGTGGGTGCAGCGCACATCGTCAGCCAGGATTTCCAGGCCGGGGATGCTGTCGGCACGCGCTTCCTTGCTCAGCACCAGGTTACGGTTGGCCTGGTAGCCATCTGTGCGCTGGGCGCCGGGGGCCACGTAGATCATGCCCTGCCATACAGAGCGGCTCTTTTCTTCCAGCGCGCCTTTGAAAAGCAGATCGCTGGTGGTGTGCGCCGCCATGTGGTTCTGCTGCGTATCGTGGTCCAGATGCTGGTCACCATCGGTGAAGTAGAAGCCAGACATGCGGCCCAGGCTGCCCTCGCCCTCCAGGTTGATCTCGGAGAAGTTCTTGGTGAGGTGGCTGCCGAGGGCGCCAAAGATCCAATCCAGGTTGCCGTCTTTTTGCACGCGGGCACGCTCATGCGTGAAGTTCCACATGTGCTCGCCCCACGACTGCAGCTCCACGAAGCGCAGGTTGGCGCCAGAGCCGACGTGCAGCTCAACGATGCCTGCGTGCATGCTCTGTTCGTTGATGGTGGGCGAAGCCGACTCGTGCACGTAGGTGACCGAAGCGCCATCCTCGACCCACACCAGAATGTGAGAGAAGTAGGCCAGGCCCGCACCGGGGCCCCACAGCAGCGAGTGCAGCGGTTCTTCCACCTGCACGCCGCGCGGTACATACAGCAGCGCACCGCGGCCAGCCAGCGCACCCGCCATGGCGGCGAACTTGCCTTCTTCCGGCTTGACCACGTTGCCCAGCACCTTCCTGAGCAAGTCAGGATGCTTGGCGGCGGCCGTGGCGAAGTCTGTGAACACTACCCCTTGATTAGAAATGTCCTGGCTCAGCGTCACCGTGGTTTCGCCGGGGCCAAAGACGATCTGGCCGCCGTGCCCCTCGCCCACTAGCGGCTTGAGCAGCTGGGCGGGGATGGCCGGCAGCGCGCCGCGCTCAGCGGCAGACAAGCTGTCCACAATTTGCATCGTGCTGCGCTTGAGCTGGCGGATGTCGGTGCGGCGCCAAGCCTCGTCGTTGGTGCTGGGCAGCGGCAGGGCCTCAAAGTGAGACCAGGCGCTCTGGCGGTAGCTGTGCAGGAAGGCGGCCTCTTTCACGCCATTAGGAATTTGCTCGGCGGTGAAGGGGAAGCCGCTCTTGGTCTGCACCACGGCGGCACCGCCACGCGTGATCACGCGCGGCGTCTTGCCGGCGCCAATCACTTCGGGCGCGGCAGCTGCAGGCGGTGTGGCCGCCATCGGAGTGGCCTTGGCGGCAGCTTTCGGAGCCGCTTTCTTGGGGGCAGCCTGTTTAGGGGCCGCCTTCTTGACTGCGGCCTTCGGCTTGGTCTTGGCCGCTGCTTTCTTAGCTACCACTTTAGTTGCCGTCTTCTTGACAGCAACTTTCTTAGCAACCGTCTTTTTAGCAACCGTCTTCTTGGCGACCGTCTTTTTAACGGCTGTCTTCTTAGCTACTTTGCTAGCGGCCTTTTTCTTCGCAACCGGCTTGGCCGCAACCTTCTTCTTGACTAACGGTTTAGTAGCCTTGGCGGCCACTTTGGTCTTCTTCTTTACCGCAGCCTTCTTGGGGCGCGGGCTGGTTTTCTTCTTATTTGCCATATCTTGTGTATCTCACTCATTCCATCGAGAGGTTAGCCCAAGGCGCTAGCCCAAGGGCATTAGCCTATCGAGCCTTCCATTTGCAGCTGAATCAGACGGTTCATCTCAATCGCATATTCCATGGGCAATTCTTTGACCAGCGGCTCAATGAAGCCGGAGACCACCATGGTGGCGGCCTCTTCTTCGGTCATGCCGCGGCTCATCAGGTAGAAGAGCTGCTCCTCGCCCACCTTGGATACCGAGGCCTCGTGGCCGATGGTGACATCCTCAGCGTCGATCTCGATATACGGATACGTGTCCGAGCGAGACTGGTCATCCAGCAGCAGCGCATCACACACCACGTTGCTCTTGGAGCCCTCAGCCCCCGGGTGCACCTTCAGCAAACCGCGGTACGAGGCACGCCCGCCACTCTTACTGATGGACTTGGACGTGATCTTGCTGGTGGTGTTGGGCACAAAGTGGATCACCTTGCCGCCCGTGTCCTGATGCTGGTGGCCGCTGGCGAACGCCATCGAGAGGATTTCGCCGTGAGCCCCTTCACCCAGCAGATAGCACGAGGGGTACTTCATGGTGAGCTTGCTGCCCAGGTTGGCATCCACCCACTCCATGGTGGCGTTCTCATGCACATGGGCACGCTGCGTCACCAGGTTATACATGTTGTTGGACCAGTTCTGAATGGTCGTATAACGGAAGCGCGCGTTCTTCTTGACGATGATCTCGATCACGCCACTGTGGAACGAGTCGGTGGTGTACACGGGGGCCGTGCAGCCTTCCACATAGTGCGCCTCAGCGCCCTCATCCACGATGATGAGCGTACGCTCAAACTGGCCCTGGTCGGCCTGGTTGACGCGGAAGTACGCCTGCAGCGGCATCTCCACCTTGACGCCCTTGGGGATGTAGACGAACGAGCCGCCCGACCACACCGCAGAGTTGAGCGCAGAGAACTTGTTGTCCTCAATGGGGATGATGGTGCCAAAGTATTCGCGGAACATCTCAGGGTGGTCTTTCAAACCCTGCTCGATGCTCTTGAACAGCACGCCCTGGTCAGCCAGGTGCTGCTGGATGTTGTGATACACCATCTCAGATTCGTATTGGGCGCCTACGCCAGCCAGGAACTTCTGCTCGGCTTCGGGGATGCCCAAACGCTCGAAGGTCTTCTTAATGTTCTCGGGCACATCGTCCCAGCTCTTGCCTTCGGCTTCAGCGGGCTTGCTGTAGAAATAGATCTCGTCCAGGTTCAGCTTGTCGAGATCACCACCCCAGGTGGGCATGGGGCGCTGAGTGTAATGCTTGTACGCCTTCAGGCGGAAGTCCAGCATCCACTGCGGCTCTTCTTTCTTGGCGCTGATCTGGCGAACAATATCTTCGTCCAGACCTTTGCGCGTACGGAAGACCGGCTGCACTTCATCTACAAAGCCGTAGCGATAATCATCAATACCGTCCAACAGCTCGGCATCGTCTTTGGGTCGTTCGATTGGTTTTTCGAGTGTCATGTTTTACCTCGTTTTCGAGTGAATAGTGAGTGGTGAATAGTGAACAGGAGATTGGAGAGTAGAGATTCAAATCTCCAATCTCTAATCACCGATTACTACTCATTAATCACCGTTTCACCATGCGCTTCACGCACCCAGTCGTAGCCTTGTGCTTCCAGCTTCAACGCCAGGTCGGGGCCGCCGGTTTCCACGATGCGGCCGTTGAACATCACGTGCACCACATCCGGGTTGATGTAATTGAGCAGGCGCTGGTAATGCGTGATCACCAGGGCGCCAAAGTTGGGGCCGCGCAGGGCCTGCACGCCTTCGGCTACGTTGCGCAGCGCGTCGATGTCGAGGCCGGAGTCGGTCTCGTCGAGCACGGCAAACTCAGGGTCGAGCGCGGCCATCTGCAGGATCTCGGCGCGCTTCTTCTCACCGCCGGAGAAACCGTCATTAAGGTAACGGCCGGCGAAGCTGTGATCCATCTTGAGCAGGTCCATCTTGGCCTTCATCAGCGTGCGGAACTCGGGGATGGGCATGCCCTTGTCCTCGGGATCCTTGGCCTTGCGGTGGGCGTTGAGCGCTGTGCGCAGGAAGTTGGCCACGCTGACACCCGGAATGGCTACCGGATACTGGAAGGCGAGGAAGATACCGAGGTGCGAGCGCTGGTCAGGCTCCAGCTCCAGGATGTTCTGGCCCTTGAACCATACCTCGCCACCGGTTACTTCGTAGTTGGGGTGCCCCATCAGGGTGTAGGCCAGCGTGCTCTTGCCGCTACCGTTGGGGCCCATCAGGGCGTGAACTTTGCCCTGGTCGATTGTCAGATTGAGGCCTTTGAGAATTTCATTGCCTGCTACATTGACGCGTAAATCGCGAATATCCAATTGAGACATGAACCGTATTTCTCCTGAAGATGAATTTGTGAACAACGCCCCAATCGAAGGCGCAAGTGTTCAACCAGGTTGATTTTGAGGGATTATAGCAGGTTCATAGACTAGGGTCAATATTTATGAAAAAGTTCTAAAATATTGATGGCACAACAGCTTGACAAACCTTTCCCATACACCATATGTGTCTTAGCAAACGCGTAAAATTATGCCAATCCGATATTGAAAGCAGGAATTCGCCATGAACGCAACCATTGCCCCACAAGAGTTCGCCACTGTGATTGACCAGTTTTTAGATGAGACCTTTGCCGTTCACCGCGGCATCTATCTGGATAAGGACAATTCCCTGCTGGCCACGCTGGATACCATCACAGCCGAAGAAGCATCGATCCCTGTGGGTGGCAAGTGTGCTTCGCTGGCCGCTCAGGTGGAGCATGTGGTCTTCTACATAGAATCTTTCGAACGCTACGCCCTGCAGGGAGACGACACCCCACCCGATTGGGGCCACGTGTGGCGCACCGTCGAGAAGGTCACTCCGGAAGAATGGGAAACCTCCAAGGCCAAGCTGCGCACCACCTATGAGCGCATGAAAGCCCTCTTCGCCAATAACCCCATGTGGAATCAGGACACGATGGGCGGCGCACTCAGCGTGGTAGTGCACACGGCTTACCACCTGGGCGAAATTCGCCAGGCGATGTGCGTGCTGAAGCAGTAGGCAGTCGACAGCTTACAGTCGACAGTTACAGTTCGCAGCACTTACACAGCCACTTGCTTATTGCTGTTGACTGTTTACTGTCTTCTGTCAAGTGTCTCTATTTTTATGAGGAAAATATAAAATATTGACGGCGCGATAGGCGGGTGATATACTGCCAGCGTAATCATGGGTAGCACACGCAACGCAGTCCTCAAGTATCTACTCAGCCATCAGCGCAGCACCATCAACGAGCTGGCCAAGGCCGTCAAGATCAGCCCCATCTCTGTGCGCCATCACATCGCGCACCTGGAGAAGGAAGCCCTGGTCGCCTCCACCGAGGAGCGCCATGGTGTGGGCCGCCCGCGCCGCGTGTACTACCTCACCGAAGCCGGTATGGAGCACTTCCCTGGCCGCACGATCCGCTTCACCAACCGCCTGCTGGACGAGCTAAAAGAAAGCCTGCCCAGCGAGCAGTTTGCCCGCCTGCTCACCAGCATGGGCGCCTCGGCGGCCGAAGACCTGGCCGCGGCTGGCGACCTGGAGCACATGAGCCTGGACGAGCGCCTCAAGCTGCTCAAGAACTGGCTCACCAAAGAAGGCTTTAGCGTGCAGGTGCAGCGCAACGAAAAAGAACTCATCATCAAAGAGACCAGCTGCCCCTACTTTTACGTGGGCCAAAACCACGGCGAAGTGTGCAGCATTGATAAGGCCCTGATCGCCAAAGCCCTCTCCGCTGACCCGCAGCGCACCAGTTGCCTGCTGAGCGGCGACAACCACTGTACCTACACCATTCCGATGGATGCCATCCGGCAGGCCATCACCAGCTAGAACGGAGCCACACCGCATGAGCCCAGTCGTTTCACAAGACCCTGCCAAGCAAGCCATTTGGGAAATCGAGAGCACCCACCCCGATCTGGTGCCGGGCGTTGAAGCCGCCCTGCGCGAAGTTGTAGACCCTGAGATCGGCCTGAACGTGCTAGAGCTGGGCCTGGTGCGCAACGTCTCACTGGAAGAAGACAAGGGTAAGGTCATCATGATCATGACCACGCCCTTCTGCCCCTACGCCCCTGCCCTGCTAGAAATGACACGCAAGAAAGCCGCCGATGCGCTGCAGCGCGACACCACCATCATGATGGGCACCGAGCTGTGGGATCTGACCTACATGGAAGAAGGCGCCGGCGCCGACTGGGGCATCTTCTAGCCAGAAAAAGCTAACAAAGCAATCAAAAAAGACTGTCTAATAGACAGTCTTTTTTAGTCGGGTGAAGAGGATTCGAACTCCCCCGCGAGCGTCTTTCTCGCAGCCCCATCCAAGTGCGTAACAGCGCGGCGTTAGGCGGATAGTCCTACTTCATATAGTTGAATCAAAAGACCGTCTCTTGACAGTCTTTTTAGTCGGGGCGAGAGGTTTCGAACCTCCGACCCGCGAGCGTCTTTCTCGCAGCACCCCATGCAAGTGCGCTACCACGCTGCGCTAACGGATAATACAACTTCGCAAAGTTGAATCAAAAGACCGTCTCTCGACGGTCTTTTTAGTCGGGGCGAGAGGATTCGAACCTCCGACCCCGCGAGCGTCTTTCTCGCAGCACCCCATGCAAGTGCGCTTACCACGCTGCGTTAACGGATGATACAACTTCGCAAAGTTGAATCAAAAGACCGTCTCTCGACGGTCTTTTTAGTCGGGGCGAGAGGATTCGAACCTCCGACCCCTTGCACCCCATGCAAGTGCGCTACCGGGCTGCGCCACGCCCCGAACAAGGCGAGATTATACCTGAAAGCTGTGAAGGCGTGATAGCCAACGCTCCGTGGAGTTGCGCAGCAACTCCATTAGTTGCGGCGCCAGCCGCAACGTACTCGCCCCGACTAAAAAGGACCGTCTGCACAAGACGGCCCTTTTTGATTCTTAGGCTGCGGCCGCCAGCCGCAACGCAAGAGCATTACAAACAGGAACTATTCGCCCCTCAAGACCGTTATAGCAATTGCCTCTGGGTGCTACAATCATTAAGAGCGCACCTACTATTTAGGGAGATCTGCTATGTTCAAACCAACCAACACTTTGCGCCTGTTGGCGCTGCTAGTGGCTGCCAGCTTGCTGGCGGCCTGCCGCGCCCCAGCCCCAGAAAGCCATTCCCCCACACTTGACCTCAACGCCCTTTACACCCAGGTGGCTGGCACCCTCATTGCCCAGGGTCAGGGCCAGGCGGTTGCCACAACTGAAGCGCCGACCCAGACCCCCTTCGTGGTGACTGCAACGCCCATGTCAACTTCCCTTGCGGCGCTGCCCACCACGGTGCCCACCAACACCGCGCCAGCCCCCACCGGCGTGCCGGCCACCGGCTGTTACCAAGCCTACTTTGTGGCTGATATCAGCGTGCCGGACAATACGCAGATGAGCAAAGGCCAGAGCTTCACCAAGACCTGGCGCATCCGCAACAACGGCACCTGCACCTGGTCTGGCGATTTTGACATCATCTACACGTCTGGCACCAACTTGGCCAGCGTAAGCAGCCTGGACATCCCCAAGGAAGTCAAGCCGGGCGAGACGGTGGATATCTCCATCCCGATGACCGCTCCCACCAACGATGGCACGTACCGCAGCAGCTGGGTCATCAAGGCCGCCAATGGGTACACCTTTGGTGTCAACGGCAATGCCAACAGCGCCGGCGTGCCTTTCTTCGCCCTCATCCGCGTGGGCGTGGCCAGCAGCGGCATCCGCTATGACTTTGCCGCCAATTACTGCTCGGCCAGCTGGTCCACAAAGGCGGCGGGCAGCCTGCCCTGCCCCGGGGCCAACTCGGGTACCGCCGGCTTTGTGCTCGTGCTGCAAAACCCTGAGCTCGAGACGCGCAACGAAGACGAGCCTGCCATCTGGCCGCGCCCCAACCACGCCAGCGATGGCTACATCCGTGGCGTGTATCCGGAGTTTACTGTGCAGGCTGGCGACCGCTTCATCAGCCAGGTGGGCTGCCTCAAGAACAATCCCAACTGCCATTTGCAGTTCACCTTGAGCTATATCCACAACGGCACCGAAACCGTGCTGGGCACCTGGAACGAGAAATCTGAGGGTCTGGCCAAAGATGTGAACGTAGATCTGGCCAGCCTGGCCGGAAAGACTGTGCGCTTTGTGCTCACCGTAAAACCCAACAACAGTGATTATGCCCAGGCCAATGGCTTCTGGTTTGTGCCGCGCATCTTCAACAAGTAATTTCCTACATACGAAGCGGCGGTGGGCTGTATGCTTTGTGCAACAAGCTCACCGCCTCTTTCTTTTTAAGTAACAAACATGTACAATGCCTCTGCAAGGTTGCTCTAGTACCGCTTGCGAAAAAAATAGGATACGCCACGTAAGGAGAACCACCCCATGGCAAAAGCAAAGTTTGTGATTGAGAAGGGCAAAGGCGGTTTCCGCTTCAATCTTCTGTCCACCAATAGTGAGCCGATTCTGCACAGCGAGCGCTACAACACCAAAGACAGCGCCAAGCGCGGCATCAAGTCTGTGATGAAGCACGCTGGTGACCTGGAGAACTACGTTGAGAAGACAGCCAAGAACGGCCAGAGCTACTTCAACCTGCGTTCCGCCAACAACCGCGTGATCGGCACCAGCGAAATGTACTCCTCCAGCGCGGCCAGCAAGAACGGTATGAAGGCTGTGCAGCGTGTAGCCTCCAGCGCCGAGATCGAAGATAAGAGCAAGTAAGCCCTAAGTACTACAAAAAAGAGCGTACAAATACTTGTGTGCTCTTTTTATTTATAGTAGCATTAATCACCTGCTCATCTTTCTAGGGGGCAGAGACCTAAAGAAAGGAGACTATTTATTCTTATGAGACTCACTCCTCCCAAGCAATGGGTATTCTGGGTTGCACTCGTTTTGGCTGTTGTTGCTTTGCTGGGCGCCTTTGGCATTCTCGCCTTCGCCGCTCCTTACGCCACCTGGCTGGCTGTCGCTGGCTGGGCGCTTCTGGCCGCTGGCAACGCTGTCAAGGGTTTCTAGCCCTCGGTACACCAACAAAAAAGACGGCCCATACGGGCCGTCTTTTTTGTTTTTCTCCTAAACTTAGCGCACTGGCTCGGCCACCACGCTATTGTACAGCTCACCCAGGCCCTCAATGCTGGTCACCAGGGTATCCCCATCCTTGAGCGGGCCGACCCCGGCCGGTGTACCGGTCAACACCAGATCGCCCGGCTCTAGGGTCATCACAGACGAGATATAGGCCAACAGCTGGCGCACCGAGAAGATCATGTCCCGCGTGGAGCCCATTTGGCGCAGCTCGCCATTCACGCTGCAGCTCACCACAGCATCCGCCGGGTCGAAATCGGTCTCCACCCACGGCCCGAAGGGGCAAAAGGTGTCGAAGCCTTTACCACGCGTCCACTGCCCGTCACGCTTTTGCAGATCGCGCGCGGTAATGTCATTGGCGATTGTGTAGCCCAGGATGTGATCTTTGACATCATCCGGCTCAATCCAGCGGCCGCGCTTGCCAATCACCACGGCCAGCTCGGCCTCGTGCTCCACCTGCTGGGTCTGCGGCGGCAGCACAATCGTGCCGCCGGGAGCCAGCAGGGATGAGGGCGGCTTGAGGAAGAGCATCGGCACCTCGGGCACCTCGTTGCCCAGCTCCTTGGCGTGGGCCACGTAGTTGCGCCCCACGCAAATGATCTTGCTGGGGCTCACCGGCGGCAACAGGGTCAGCTCTGCCATGGGCCGCGTGGCTTCGCCGCGCTGGAAGGCGCCATAAGGGTCACCTTCGATCGTGCCGACCTTGTCACCCAGCACCCAGCCATAGTGCACGCTGCCTTGCTCCTGATAACGAATGATACGCATACCTCTCCTCTATGGGGTGCGCGCCAAACGGCGCAGCACCTTATCTGTTTTGGTTTGCACTTCTTTATAGCGATCGGCAAAACGCCAACGCAGCGCCTGCCCCATGGCATACACCAGGGCCACCAAGACAATGCCCACGGCCTGGTCTGGCTCCTGGCGCTGCACTTCAAGCACAATATCCGCTTTGCGTGCGGCCTCGTACGAGGCCGCACCCACCACCACAGCAGACTGGACGCCGCTGGCTTTGGCCTGCGCCACCGCCTGCGCCAGCAGCGGCGTGGTGTTGTACGCATCCAGCGCCAGCAATAAGTCCGCCTCGCTGGCTACCGCCAAGGCGGTGGCAAGCTCGTGCTCCTCGGCGCGCAGGGCGTGCGCCAAGATGCCAACGCCACGCAAGTGGCGTTGCAGCTCGCGCACGCTGGCCGCGGCGGCTTCATCCCCCACCAGGAAGACACGCTTGGCCTTGGAAAGCGCGCTGAGCAGGTTCTCCAGCGGCGCAGTATCCATCATACGGCGGGTGCGCTCAATATCGTCGCCCATTTCTTTATAGGCACGGTCAGTCAGCCCGCGCAGAGTATCGGCCTTGGGCTGCTCCTGCTGCTGGAGCAATAGCTCCTGCAGCACGCGCGCTTTGATCTCATCTTGCAGGGCGGGAAAGCCGGAGTAGTTGAGGGTTTGCGCGAAGCGCACCACGGTGGCGGCGTCCACATCCACCTCATGGGCCAGTTGAGACGCGGTGAGCAAAGCCGCTTGCACGTAGGAATTTAATATATAATCTGCGAGCCGCTGAAAGCTTTTGGAGAGGCGCGGGCGCGCCTCACGTATACGGTCAGCATAAGTGCCGGAAGGCATAGGCAGACTATAGCACAAAGTTTTTTGCAGGTATAATCCATTTTGCAATCCGGATTGCATGCAAGATTTGTTTGCTTCGCAAGCAAGATTGATCCGGGCGAGTAGCTCAGTTGGTTAGAGCGCCTCCCTTACAAGGAGGATGTCGTAGGTTCGAGTCCTATCTCGCCCACTCGTTTTTTCTCTCAGGGGTTTACGAGCACAAGCCAGCCATTCCAACACCCAGACGTTGCCTAGATTTTTATCATTGCCAGCCCCACTGCAGATAATTTTCGGCAGAAATATGACACTCCTGCCGATGACAAAGCCCAGCGAGTCATTCGCGCTGCCCTCACCTACCATCTAAAGTAGCAGGCAATGCCGCTTTCCCAGTGCGGGCGGACATCGTATAATCAGCCTTGAGTTAGTCATGCAAAAATGGGAGTATCTCGAACTGAAGATCACCCACGGCGAAGTTGAGCTGGTGGATGGTGAGTTGCTGCCCCCTGCCGAACCGCAAAACCCCGATCCCTACGATTACGTCAAAAGCATGATTGCCGATGGCTGGCAATTGGTCACCCGCTCTGGCACGCTGAGCGGCGAATTCTCTGTAGTTCTCAAGCGCCCTGTCAAAACCGAATAAGCCTACTGGGACAAATCGCCCCAGTGCTGGTGACATTAGCCCCATGGCCTGCGGGCCGGATTGGCGTATTCTATGGCTGAAAGAAACGTCGGAGCAGTTTCCAGCGAAATCGCCGAAAATCCTCGGCGGTGGGACGGCCAGAACACAGGCCGCAGCCGATTGACAGAAGGGCCGGTGCGGTCCTCAGGACAGGCGAAGCTGGAAGGCAAAAGTGAAAGCACGGCCAGAGGCGAACTGGTTAGGCTGACACAAAGCCCTTGAATGCTCCGGCGTTTTCTTTTAATTTAAAGCAGGCTACTTCCTGGCGCGCTCCGAGGATTTGCGGGCATCCACGTACATCTCAAGCAGCCGTTCCTTGGAGTTCATCGCCACGGCCTCGCCGATCAGTTCCAGCGGCAAGTCTTCCAGCTTCTTGAAACGCACACAGGACTTGCCAATATCCATGCGCTTACCAGTGGCTTTATAGCGATCCATGAACCACTTCGTGGTGGCAGGTTCGCTGTAGATATTGTTCAGGTAAACCGCCATGTAGTTCTTCTGGGACGCCAAGGCAGCGATGCCTAATGGTTGGCCGTTGTATGTTTGCGGAAAATCCTTGAGCGGGATGTAGTAGGTGATCATGCCGAAGGTCATTCCCTCCTCAAAGCCTTTGGGGAGATTGGCCTTGATGACCTTGCGCACCGCGCTGAGCGCCTTGCGCCGCTCTTCTGGCAGCTCCTTTAGATACTCTGTGACCGTTTTTGCCTTACTGCTCACCATAGAAGCTCCTTGTGCGAACAATCCAATAGTAATGGTTAAGTGGCAGGCTTAGAGATTAGAGATTTGTGATTGCAAGGATGGTCTCCAATCTCAAATCTCGATTTACCCTGCATTACAATTTACTTCTATGTCCACCAAAAAAACCAAATCTCAAGATTTCCTCTTCCGCGGCACACTGGCCCAGCTCGACCCGGCCGTGTATGAGCTCAACCAGCTGGAAGCCGAACGCCAGTATCGCAAGCTGATCCTGATCGCCAGCGAGAGTACCGCTCCGCTGGCGGTGCGCGAGGCGCTGGCCTCCGCCTTCGGCAACATTTACGCCGAGGGCTACCCGGACGAGGCCAGCCGCTGGATGAGCGAAGATGAGATTCTGGACCTTGAGGCGCGCCTGGCGCACTACCGCCGCAACTCTGACCCGCGCTACTACAAGGGCGTGGAGTACGCCGATACGGTGGAAGCGCTGGCGCGCCGCCGCTGCGCCGAGGCTTTTGCCGCCAATGGCGTGAGCGCGGACGAGATCTACGTCAACATCCAGGCGCTCTCCGGTGGCCCGGCCAACAACGCTGTGTATCACGCGTTGGTACAGCCGGGCGACACCGTGATGGGCATGAATTTGCTGCACGGCGGCCACCTTTCGCACGGCGCACCGGTCAACCGCTCCGGCAAGTATTACAACATTGTGCACTATTCGGTGGACCCTGACACTGAGCGTATTGACTATGACCAGGTAGAAGCGCTGGCCAAGGAACACAAGCCCAGGATGATCATCGGCGGCTTCTCCTCCTACCCCTGGCCAGCGGATTGGGCGCGCCTGCGCCAAATTGCCGATGCGGTGGGCGCGTATCTGCTGACCGACATCGCCCATGTGGCCGGCCTGGTGGCTGCCGGCGCCTACCCTTCCCCCATGGGCTATGCGCACGTCATCACCTCCACCACGCACAAGACCTTGAACGGGCCGCGCGGCGCCATCATCCTCACCACGGACAGGAAGCTGGCCGAGCTGATCGACCGTGCCGTGTTCCCCGGGGAGCAAGGTGGCCCGCATGTCAACGTGTTCGGCGGGCTGGCGTTGGCCTTCAAGATCGCCAAGAGCAAGGAATTCAAGCAGCTGCAGGTGCAAGTAGTGAAGAACGCCGTAGCGCTGACCGAGCAGTTGCAAAAGCGCGGCTTCCGTATTCCGTTTGGCGGCACGCAGAGCCACCTCACCAATGTGGACTGCAAAGTCGTGATGGGGCCAGACGGCACCACCCTCTCGGGCGATATGGCAGCGCGCATTTTGGATGTGGCAGGCATCGTGGTTAACCGCAACACCATCCCCGGTGACCGTGGCGCCATGAACCCTTCGGGCCTGCGTCTGGGCACGCCGTGGATCACGCAGCGCGGCTTCAAGGAAAAGGAGAGCCGCCAACTGGCCGACATCATCGCCGATGTGCTGCTGGCCTGCGTGCCCTACCGTGACCGCAGCGAGACCAGCCTGAGCCAGCGCGCCAAGGTGGACTTTGCCGTGCTGGAGGACGCCAAGCTGCGCGTGCGTGCCCTGGCCGAGAAAGCGGGCATTGACTTCAAGCCCACCTCGAGTGGCTATCCGCACTTCTACTATATAGATGACAAACCCACCGCCAAAGGCGCCTGGGTAGGCATTGAGGTGTACGGCGAACAGGCTATGGCCCTGCTGAACATCGCCATCGCCAGCGATATTGAAACCCTTGGCAAGGGCGCTGGCTTCCTCATGCACACGCCCAAGGGCGAGGTGCACGGCAGCCTCAAGGCGCTGCCCAAGGGCGGCTACCTGCTGGGCGTGAAGCGCGCCCAGTTCGGCTTGGCCGCTACCTGGCTGCGCGCCCTCTCGGATGGCTACGTCAGCATCGATGCGGCGGACCCGCAGCGCAAAGCGCCCGGGCCGGTGTCGGTGCGCGAGAGCAAACTCAAAGTAGCCGCACCCACGCTGAAAGCTAGTGCGGCTGAGAAGCCGTTCTACTACGGCATGGGCAAATCCAAAGCCAAGGCGCTGCCTACATTCGACTGGCACGAGCCCAGCGAGGCGGCCATCAAGCGCACCGCGCTCTACGACACGCATGTGGCGCTGGGTGCCAAGATGGTGCCGTTTGCTGGCTGGGATATGCCCCTGCGCTACAGCTCGGTGCGCGAGGAGCATGCCGCCGTGCGCACCGCCGCCGGCCTGTTCGATGTCACCCACATGGGCGTATACGATGTCAGCGGGCCGCAAGCCGCCACCTTCCTCGACTCTGTATGCGGCAATGACATCACCAGCCTACCGGTGGGCATGTCCATCTATACCCACTTCATGGATGCGGATGCCAATGTATTGGACGACCTGCTGGTCTACCGCATGGCAGACGAGCACTACTTGGTGGTGGTCAACGCCGCCAATGATGACAAGAACTGGGCCTGGCTCACCGCGGTGCAAGCTGGCGCGGTGCGGGTGGACGCACAGCAGCCCGGCGCGCTGGCACCAGGCCGTGGCGCCACGCTGCGCAACCTGCGTGCCGCCAGCAGCGGCAAGGCGCAACGCGTAGACATTGCGCTGCAAGGCCCGAAGTCTCGCAAGGTGCTGCTTGGCCTCGAAGCCAACGCCGCTGACAAGCACATCATCCGCAAACTCAAGCGCTTTGGCGTGGCCAAGGTGAAGCTGGGCGGCTTTGACCTGATCCTTTCGCGCACGGGCTACACCGGCGAGCCAGTGTCGTTCGAGCTGTTCGTGCACCCAGACCAGGCCGTGGCGCTGTGGAATGCGTTGATGGCAGCGGGCGAGAAGCACGGTCTCAAGCCGTGTGGGCTGGCAGCGCGTGACTCGCTGCGTATCGAAGCCGGCCTGCCGCTGTATGGGCATGAGCTGGCTGGCCCGCTCAATCTGGGCATCGGCCATTCCGGCTTCCGCGCCTTCGTCAAGACGGCCAAGCCGTGGTTCGTTGGCCGCGACGCCTTCCTGATGCAAGAAGAACAGCGCAAGCGCGAAGTGGTGCGCTTCCGCCTGCCGCAGGGCGTGCGCATCGCCCACCAGGGCGACCCGGTGACCGACGCGGATGGCAAGCGCATCGGCGAGGTGACGAGCTGCTCGCTGGATAGCGAAGGCACGCTCACCGGTCAGGCGCTGGTCAACAAGAAGCACGGCAAAGAAGGCGGCAAGATCCTGGTCTACCAGGGTATGGCGGGCAAGGAGATTGCCAGCGCCACCCCCAGCGAAGCCAGGGTGGTGAGCCGCATGCTGGTGCGGTAGCGAGTGGCGCCTGCGCTACGCGCAGCGCTAGGCGCATGCTCACATACGGTTAAGCTGCCCACAGTATTCTTAAGCAACACCGGACGAGACGCGCCGTACCCGGCTAGGACAAGACGACGCAAGCAAAAATTCTGTTTTGTTTGGAGGTGTCTTGTGTCTAGTACGTGGATTGTTTTAATATTGGCCGGTTTGTTTGAGGTGTGTTGGGCCGTTGGCCTGAAGTACACCGAGGGGTTCACCAAGTTTTGGCCCAGCCTGTTTGCCATCGTCACCATGGCGCTGAGCGTCTATCTGCTCTCGCTGGCCACCAAGCGGCTTGAGCTGAGTGTGGCGTATGCGGTGTGGGTTGGCATCGGCACAGTGGGCGCCAGCCTGCTGGGAATCCTCCTGTTTAAAGAAGCACTCAACCCATCCAAATTGATTTTCCTGGGATTGCTGATCGCCAGTATCATCGGGCTCAAATACTCTGCATAACTGGCGGCCCGCGTTGGCCAGCCAGAGGTGACCATGACCAAACGCATCCTCTTGCCGCTGGGCCTGCTCTGTCTGGCCGCGCTGGCCTGCCGCTTTAGCACACCGCCGCCCAGCACGCCCACCCCCGTCCCGACCGCCGGCACATCCGGCGGCGGTGGCAGCGGCTCCTTTGGCGGCAGCAGCCAGCCTGCTCAGGAGCTGCAAGCCTGCCTGGTGCGCCCGCCTGTTGTGGCCGCGAGCAGCGCCGCCGAGGCTGGTGACCCTGGCTTGGGTGACCCCTACTATCCCCACCTGGGCAACGGTGGCTACGACGTGCAGCACTATCACGTTGAGCTGACGGTGGACTTGGCGCGCCAGCACCTGGACGGCCGCGTGCGCATCACTGCGGTGGCCACGCAATCGCTGGCCAGCTTCAACCTGGAGCTTGTGGGCATGCAAGTAGATGCGCTAACGGTGCAAGGTGAACCAGCCCCTTTCACTCGCGGCGCCGAGCTGAATATTACGCCAGTTGCTCCGTTGCAAGCTGGGCAGGAATTCGAGATCGTTGTAGAGTACAGCGGCAGCCCGGGCGAAGGCATCGACTTCAGCAACATGAACGAGTTTGAGGTGGGCTGGGGCTGGTATGCCGATGGCGAAGGCGCCTATGTGGCAGCGGAGCCCAGCGGCAACTCCGCCTGGATGCCGCTGAATGAGCATCCCTCCGATAAGGCAACCTACAGCTACGCCATCACGGTGGCCAAGCCGTACGTGGCCGCTGCCAACGGCGTGCTGCAAGAAACAATCGACAACGGCGACACGCGCACCTTTGTGTGGAACTCAGCCTATCCGATGGCGAGCTACCTGGCCACGGTGGGCGTTGGCCGCTTTGACATCGAGACCAGCACTGGCCCGGGCGGGTTGCTCATTCGCAGCTATTTTGAACAAGATATTCCGCAAGAAATACGCGCCGATTTTGCGCGCACCGATGAGATGGCGCAACTCTTCGCTGATCTGGTCGGCCCCTACCCCTTTGAGGTAACGGGCGTGATTGTCCATGACATTGATTTTGGCTTTGCGCTGGAAACACAAACGATGAGCGTCTTCGGCTCAGGTTTCACCGATGAGTACGCGGTGGCGCACGAGCTGGCGCACCAGTGGTTCGGCAACAGCGTCGGCCTCAGCTGCTGGCAAGACCTGTGGCTGAACGAAGGCTTCGCCACGTACCTGAGCGTGCTGTGGAACGAGCACGCCTACGGCCAGCAGGCGCTGGACGACGAGATCCGCATGTATTACATGCAGGTGGCGCTGAGCGGGCCGTTTGTGGCGCCGCCGGGACACCCGGGCGCCGACGACCTGTTCAACTTCGGCGTGTATTACCGCGGTGCGCTAGCGCTGCACGCGCTGCGCGAGCGCGTGGGCGACGATACGTTCTTCAGCATCTTGCAGACGTACTATGCGCGCTTCCGCAATAGCAATGCCGTGACGACAGACTTTGTGGTGATTGCAGAGGAAGTGAGCGGCGAGCCGCTGCAGGAGTTCTTTGATGCGTGGCTTTACGCTAAGGATATGCCAGACATTCCAGAGATGGAGTTGTATCTATCGGATTATCAGTAGCATGAGATCATTAATTTATACGTTCAGTCCGAGCGCAGCGAGGAATCCGCTATGGCTTGGTTTCCATCTGTTCAAATATGTTGCAATAAAAACCAAGGTAATACGGATTCCTCCTCGCGGCTGCGCCGCTCGTTCGGAATGACAAAGGGCGCATGCTGCGCGCCCGGCTCGAGCATTCTAACGATTAAGGCTCTTTCAAAAACGAGTTTAGGATTACCGATTCAACTTGTCATTCCGAGCGCGGCGAGGAATCCGCTGTGGCTTGGTTTCTATCTGTTCATATATGCTGTACTAAAACCAAATGCAATACGGATCCCTCCTCGCGGCTATGCCGCTCGTTCGGAATGACAAAGGGCGCAGTGGACCCTGCTAGGCTTTTAGTAAACGCGCTGGGATGCCTAAAGCAAGATTGCTTCGTCCGTTTTGCCGCACAGCGGCAAACCTCCTCGCAATGACAGGGATGCTGGCTACTCGTCGAAGATGAGTTCGTCTCGGCCGGAGAGCTTGGCCTGGATCGTGTTGATGACACTATCCAGGTGGGCGGGGTCGTTGACGTAGTCAAGATCGCCGGAGGAGATGGTGAGCACAGGGCATACGTCAAAGCTGTGCAGCCACTCATCATAGTAACCATCCAGCAGAGTGAGGTACTCAGCGGTGATGCCGGCTTCCATCTCGCGGCCGCGTGAACGGATGCGCTCGAGCAGCGCGGGCACCGGGGCCTTGAGCATGATAAGCAGATCTGGCTTGGGCAGCGAAGTGGTCACCAGTTTGTAGACCCGCGAATAGGTATCCAGGTCTTCAGCGCTCAGGTTGCCAAGGGAATGCAAGGCACGGGCGAAAATATAATAGTCCTCATAGATGCTGCGGTCGAGGATGGCCGAGCTGGGATCACGATGCGCCTCAATATGCAGTTGCGAACGCTGCGCCAGCAGGAAGACCTGCAAATGGAAAGCCCATGAGCGCATGTCTGCGTAAAATTTGCCCAGATACGGATTGGTCTCAACTGTTTCGAAGCCAGTGCGCCACCTTAGGGTCTCGCCAAGTTTGGTAACAAGTGAAGTTTTACCAGCGCCAATGTTGCCAGCCACGAGCACAAGATGTTTAGTAGCCATTGTGCAGAGTATACATAAAGGCAGCACTGCAGATTGGTGATTGTGGCTGTTAACTTTCTGATGAGATAATTGGAGCTGACTTATGGAGGTGTTATGCGTAACGTATCGATACTCATTGTTTTTGCTGTGCTGTTGACCGCGTGCGGCGGCGCACCAGCCACACCCGACACCAACGCGCTGTTCACCAGCGTAGCCAGCACGCTCGCTGCGGTGAGCAGCGAGACCGCCGCGGCCGTGCCGCCCACCGAGGCTGCGGCCACCAACACCCCTGAGCCCGAGGCCACCGCCAGCGAGACGCCAGCCCCCACGCCCACACAGGAAGACGGCCGCATTAATCTGGCCACCGGCGCCACCACTGGCGTGGTGACCGGCCGCGTAGAAGCCAACCAGCGCGTGAGCTTTACGGCGGGCGCGGCGGCCAATCAGGTGGCCATTGCCAACTTGTTCACCCCGGCCAGCAATGCCATCCTCGAGATCAAGGGCGCCGATGGCAGCAGCGTGCTGGCAGACTCGCTGCGCTACACCTCCTACCGTACACTGCTGACCAAGACGCAGGATTATGAATTCACCGTGATCGGCGGCAGCAGCGCGCAAGACTTCACCCTCTCGGTAGCGTTTGCGGTGCCGGTGAGCTTTGCCAGCGGCACAAGCAGCGCGACCTACACGGGCAAGACGGTGGGCGGTAATCCTGTCACTTACACCATCTACGCCACGGCAGGCCAGCACCTCACGGTGAACGTGAACACGAACCCCGACGATGCCGCGCTAACCATCTGGGGCTTCAACACCGGCGAGCCATACGCGCGTGCGCAAAACGGCGTGGTGAGCTTCAACATGAACCTGCCGCAGACGCAGTACTACATCATCGAAGTGGTGCCGCAGGGCGGCCGCACGGTGGACTATACGCTGACGATTTCGATTCCGTAATACAAGATAGATTGCTGCGGTTTTCGCACTTTTATGCAGAAACCGCTTCACAATGACAAAAAAACTAAAACGGTCTGCAGAGCTCTACAGGCCGTTGCAGTTTTGATATGCCGGGCTCTTATGGCTACCGTTTGCGATAAGGGCCCACTTGAGCGGATTGCCCTGGAGCAGAAGACCATTCCCGGTTATGCCGCATCGTTAACGAATCTTTTCTTCATTGACTTTGCTCATTTGCCCACCAAAACTTGTGTTACTGAAAGGCCCGTTGGTCAGTATATTAGGTCAGTCAGGTAGCCTAGGTCAATCAGGTCAGTTAGGTCGGTTGGGTAGATGTTGCCGGTGCTAGGTGGTGTCACTTTGCAGAGCTGGCACAAACGCGTAACAGACATGCCGGGCTTATACACCTGAGCGGGTGAACGCGCCAAAAATCACGCTACAAATCAAGCTACTGGACAAAATTAGCTAACGGCTCGGCGAAGCCGCAGGAGGCCATGATGGCAACAAACAAGACCCCCTTCATCACTTCACGCACGGCGCTGGCCGGCGTATTGGCCGGGCTGGCGGGCTTCACCGCCTTCCTGTTCATCCACCAGGCGCTGATCCGGCCGATATGGTTCATTTCGCCGTTCGGTGCGTTGGTGGCGGCGCTGGCGGGGCTGCTGGTAGCCTGGGCCTACGATGCGCTGCGCCCGCGCCTGCCGCAGAATACCTGGCTGGCGGTGGCGGCCTTCGTTGCCCTGCTGACGCTGACGCAGGTGGCCTCGTACGCGGTGAGCAGCGTGCAGCACCCTATCATTGACTACCTATGGGGTGGCAACCGCGTGGTGCCCGGCTTTGAGGGCGTGGTGTATTCGCGCTTCGCCATTGACCTGTTCCTGACCTCGGCTGTGGCCGGGGCGCTGGCCGGCGGGCTAATTGGCCGCAGCAAGCAGGCCGCCGGGCGCATGGCGCTGGCGGCGCTGGGCTTCGCTATCGGGCCGGGGCACAATACGCCCTTCTTCGCTGGCGTGGACAGCTCGGCGGGAACGCTGTGGGCGCTGATCCTGGGGGCGATTATTACCGCTGGGGTGGTGTTTGCAGTGGTGGTGAGAAGCGAGGATAAGGCTGAAGGATGAAGGCGGAAGGCACGCACAGGACTGAGAGTCACTCGCCTTGTGGGTTAGACCACTACGACGCCCCTACCAGAAATTTGCTCTAAAGAGAAACACTTTAGTCTTAATTTGCCCTGCCAGATGAGAACCAAAGAGACGATAAGCACGTTGAAGAAGCTTAGTAGCGGATGCTGAGTTGCCAGCATAAAAGTGCCGAATACCCTCTGCACAGTTTGCAACTCCACGACCATGTGGACTTTTTGCCCAGGAAAAAAGTGCATGTCCCTTTGAAAGAAAATTCTTTGCGAAGAATTTTGCTGATCTATGCTTGCCGAGAGCGGCTAGCACTTCAACCATGCGTATCAAACCTAGAGCAGTAAAGGCTGGAACTTCGTCACGCTGAGTATTTCTTAGGCTTCGAACGCTTTCCGAGTAAGCCAGAAATGCCCTGCCCAACAGGTCGTTTCTAAGCCTGCCAATCACCAAGATAACAACCCGGTCAGTCGTTGCTAACCATCTGTTTAATTGTAGAGCCATGGCTTTTCCCCTAAGAGCATATATAACAAGAGCGGAGGGAACAAGAATATACTCACTAATAAAGTGCAGACAATCTCCTATTTCCCAAAGAGCTCGCTGACGAATAGGCAGATACTCACTGGAACCTAAACGTCTAATAGTTAGGTACCAAGATAAGAACTTAGTAACCCTGTAGGGAGCCCTTTTCCAGACACCCAAGCTCGCAGAGCATAGTGCTAATTCAGCTAAAAGAACTTGTAGGGGTTGTACTTTCAATTTTGCTGCACTTCTATACGCTGTAACGGCATTCTCAAGGGCGTCCAGATCACCAATTCGCTCCCACGCATGACCTTCGCGCATATACACTTGATAGCTAAATTTATTAGTGTGCTTTCTTTCAGCCCCAATGAGTTCGATAATCTTTAATGTCGATTCCCTCTCGCCTACTTCATCAAGAAGCTTTGCTATAACAAATCGAGACATCGCCTTCTTGGCGCTAATCGCGCGCGGCAAGCTACTATGAACGTATTCCTTGATTTCAAACACTTTTTGGGAAAGCGATCGCCTGTATTCTTCCTCAGTGGGTGTTTCAGGTACATATTGGCTAACTTTTGTCTTAACCCTGCCGTTTAACAAAATAAGCTTATCGGCAAAACCGACCTCATTTTTCTGTCGTCTGAGAACAATAAACCGGTCAGCCAGTTTTTTTTGAAGATATCTTATTCCGCGCGGTAAATCTCCGCTGTATTGATACCAAAACAAAGTACCCTTGATTTCCCTTAACAAGGGCAGCAAATCACTATCATTGTCACTATAACCAGCGCAGAAAAAATCGTATCTGTCCAAAAGATAACGAACAGCTTCCTTTTTATGGCCTTGGAAACCAATACCAACCGCCCCAACTGTTGAAACTAGACTGTTAAAGTCAGACAGCGAACCATGCAAGTGCAAAACCTGGGAACTTCTGAATCCTTTCTTTGCCTCCATTAAGAATCTCTGGAAATCTTCTAGCGATGCAATAGAATTTGGTTTTCTCCTCTGCACACGCTCAAGTGCCTTTTCATGAAGCAAGTCGAAGTTTAGAGTAGCAACTAATACATTGGCGCCTTCAAGCATCGTGGCAATTGCAAAGTGATCTCTGTTAGGGTCAGCTACATCCAATACTCGCAAAGCGTCTAATACTCTTTCACCTAATCCTTCTGCCAAGCTCTCCCAAAGTAGCTCCATTGGCACATTCTTTATTCGACTGCGAAAACTTGACCCTATTGTTTGATACGAATGCGGAAGGTCTGCGGTTTCCAAGATTAGATCGGTAATAGCCGAGGAGATATGCCAAGCCAATGGGAGAGCTGATGGCCAAGAGTGAGAAATACCTGCTCCGGTTAAAAAAACTAGCCGACCGCTTTTGGCGCTGTCGGCTAGTTTTCTGCTTCCCCTATCCATGGCAAACTATCCCTTGCCTAACATTCACTGAAACCGCACGAGTGGCACTTCTTGCAGCCCTCTTCGTTCACCAGGGTGCTGTGGCCGCACTCCGGGCACAGCTCGCCCTTTGGCCCAGTGCGCAGCTCCGCCTCCGGCACAGCCACGTGCGCGTGGCCGTTGCCGTTCGTGTGTCCGTTTCCATTGCCGTGAGCAGCATGCTGCTCCCCATCCTCGCGTGCCACCAGGTACTGCTCGATGGCCTGGGCCACGCCGTCGGGCAGCGAGCGCACCTTGCGCGGGCCGAGGCCAAGTTGGCGGTCGCCGCCGAGGCCGGCCAGCTGGGCACGGATCTCGTGCAGGCGCTGCAGCGGGGCCACAGGCGAAGACAGGCGCAGAATGTACGACACTAGGCGGCCGATGGCCTCGGAGACGGCAGCGGTTTCGGAGCCAGCCTTGGCGCTATTGATGAAGGCTTCGAAGGGTTGGCTCTCGCCATTCTCGTTGATGGTGACGAAGGCGGCGCCCAGCGGGGTCTCGACCTTCATGGTGTGCCCGTGCATGACACCGGGGCGCGGCTTGCGGCTCTCGTTCCAAAGCGCCTCCCCTACTGGCATTGCCTTCGGCTCTTCCTTGGACTTTGCCGTGGCGTGAGTTTCGAGCACCACCTTGTCGCGCGAGCCGGTGACGTAGACGGTGATGCCCTTGGCGCCCAGCTCCCAGGCCAGCATGTAGGCGGTGGCCACGTCTTCCTCAGTGGCCCCGGCGGGGAAGTTGACCGTCTTCGACAGGCTGTTGTCAACAAAGGCCTGCAGCGCTCCCTGCATGCGTACATGCTCCTCGGCGCTGATGTCACCGGAGACGACAAAGGTGTTGCGGATGCTCTCAGGCAGCCCGGCCACGTTCTGGCAGGTGCCCTCGGCAACCACTTGATCGATGATGCGCGTGCGCTCCTCGGCGCTCAGGCCAGAGGCTTCCAGCGCCTGCTCGAAGAGCGGGCTGGTGTAGGTCAGCGTGAGGTCCTTGCCATTGTCGTTGACATGGCGCAGGTAGGCCAGCGCAAACACCGGCTCGCAGCCGTAGCCTTCGCAGCCGGAGATGGTGGCGATGGTGCCGGTGGGCGCGATGGTGGTCTGGCAGGCGTTGCGGATGCCGTGCTCTTTGATGCCAGCGACGATACTGTTCCAATCCACCGCCGGGCGGCCATACTCCAAGGAGTACGGCTCCAGCGGTGTGGGCGGAGCCCAGGTCATGTCGTTCTTGTCGTAGATGCTGCCCTCAATGGCAGTGAAGGGGCCGCGCTCTTTGGCCAGCTCGATGCTGGTCCTCATGCTGTGATAGCGCACAAACTCCATCACCTGGGCGGAGAACTCCTGCGCCTCTACCGAGCCATAGCGGATGCCACAGTGATACAGCAGATCGGCCAGCGCCATCACGCCCAGGCCGATGCGGCGCGCCATGAGCGCGGCCTCGCGCAGCTGCGGCACAGCGGGCACATAGGCGTTCTCTTCGACAACATCATCGAGGAAGCGCGTGGCCAGCTCGGTGCTCTCTTGCAGCTTGGCCCAATCCACCGTTCCGTTGGGGCCGAAGTGCTGGGCCAGGTTGATGGAGCCGAGGCAGCAATTCTCGTAGGGGCCAAGCCACTGCTCGCCGCAGGGGTTTGTGGCCTCGAGCGGGTACAGGTGCGGCACAGGGTTGCTGCGGTTGGCCGCATCAAGGAACAGCAGGCCGGGCTCACCGTTGTGGTGCGCCTGAGTGACGATCTTGTCGAACAGCTCGCGGGCGCGCACGGTCTTGTAGGTGCGAATGGGCAGGCCGGCAAGCTCGGCTTGCTCCAGCGTGCCGTCAAAGCCCTTGCTGCGCGGGTCAGCAATATCCACAAAGCGCAGATCCCAATCGGCATCGTCCTTCACGGCTTGCATGAAGGCATCGGTGATACCCACCGAGATATTGAAGTTGGTGATGGCGTTCTCACTGGTCTTGCTGGTGATGAACTCCTCGACATCCGGATGGTCGACGCGCAGCACGGCCATGTTGGCGCCGCGGCGGGTGCCGCCCTGGGCGATCTCGCCGAAGGCCTGGTCATACACGCGCAGGAAGCCGACCGGGCCAGTGGCCCGGCCGGCGGAGGTCTTGACGTGGGCGTTCTTGGGGCGCAGGCGGCTGAAGGCGAAGCCGTTGCCGCCGCCGGTCTGCTGGATCAGCGCCGCATCGCGCAGGGTCTGGAAGATGCCGGAGGAGGCGCGGCCCATGTCATCGCTGATGGGCAGCACGAAGCAGGCGGCCAGCTGGCCGATGGGCGTGCCGGCGCCGGTGAAGGTGGGCGAGTTGGGAGTAAAACGTTGCTCGGCCAGCAGGCCATAGAAATCACGCGCCGTTTGCATTTCATCGGCGCCCCACTGCTGCTCCACCTTGCCCACGTGGTAAGCCACGCGCCAGTAGGTCTGCTCAGCGCTCTCGATGGGCTTGCCTTCCTGGTCACGGCGCATGTAGCGGCGCTGGAAGACCTGCATGGCATTCTCGCCCAGCGAGACTTTGTTCAGGCTCTTGGGCATGGCCGGTGTGGGCAGCAAGCCGTGAGTGGCGTCTTGCTTAGCTTTGGTGGGTTTGGTTTCCTTCAACATCGTTTCCTCCATCGTGCGGGGCGACAATGCGACACTCCGCCCCTCTGCGGGCAGAGTTTCGTTGACTTAGCTTGAAGCGATGAGACTATCGACTTCTTTGCGGATGGCCTGCAGGTCATTCAGGCCGAGATAGACCAGGGCGAAGCGGATGTAGGCGATTTCGCTGAGGTCTTTGAGACCGGCCAGCACCATGTCACCCACCACGCGGGATGAGACTTCAGACTTTTCCATTTGCATGAGCTTGGTTTCAACCTCACCCACCAAACGATCGATCTCTGCAGCTGCTACGGGCAGTTTGACGCAGGCCAGCTGCACGCTGCGCAGCAGCTTCTCGCGGTCAAACTCCTCGCGCCCACCATCGCTCTTGATGATGAGCGGCGCGGCCAGGATGGGGCGCTCGTAGGTGCTGTAGCGCTTGCCACAGTTCTTGCATTCACGGCGGCGGCGGATGCCCCCACGCGCATCATGCGTGGTGTCGATCACCTTGCTGCCTTCCTGGTTGGCGTCTTTGCAATGCGGGCACAACATGTGTGGCAATTACCTCTCTTGCTTATTGCCCCCATATATGGGGTGCAGTACAAAAGTACCGCTATATTTCGGGCGAAAAGTGCGTCATTCTAGCATGCACGCCTAGGGGGCGCAAGCATTTTTGGGGAACGAATTGCTTGATTTTTAAAACTTTAAGCCGCGCGTGGAAGAGGCGTATGGCTGGCGCGCAGCCAGCTCAGTTGGCCGGACTAATCGATGCAACGCCCCCGAGGGTATTGATCTCCAGCAGCCAATTCGTGCCTGGTACACAACGCTGGAATTCGCTATACGAATGGGCCTCATACCTGTAGGTGTCGCTGCCAGAGCGGAATATGCAAATGTAGCTTTCCTTCTGCTCGCCCAGACGCTGATCAAAGCTGAGGACGGGTTGCGGCCATTGCGGGTTAAGGTTTACGCCCCTCAGTTCAACGGTGTCGTATGCTTCCCAAGCTTCGGCAGTATAAGAGCAGTAGTCTGCGTACACCTCATACACGCAATCCTGCGCTACTTCGCCCGAGCCACTGCCTGTGTCTACCACGTACTCCGTGCCACACACTTCGCGGTAAGTGGCATTGCTGGGTGGCTGAGACTGGGTACTGCGGACTTGCTCGCGGCAAGATAAGTTGGTTGCGCCGTTCGGCACTTCATCCACCCAGCCTTCCAGCCTCACCGGGCCAAACTGCTCCACCACAATCGAACGCTGCCACTCGGCGCCAGTAACCGTGGCTTCGATCTCGCTGGTGCGCAAGAAAAGGAAGTACACAATGGCGCACAGCATCAGGAGCACTAGTGCGCCGATAACGAATGCCCGCGAACCGCGTGTGCCAGCCTGCGGCTTGGCGGGCGTCTTGGCTGGCTGCGCGGCGGGCGCCAAGCTGCCGCCGCAACTGCCACAGCTGCGGCGATTGCCGGCGTTGTGCGCGCCGCAGTGCGGGCATGCCAGCGGAGCGTAGGCCCCATTGGCATCCGCTTTAAATGCACCCAGAACTTTGCCAGAGCCGCGTTTGGCTCCTGCAGCCAGATCCGCCTGGCATTGTGAGCAGTTGCTTGCGTCGGAGGGGTTGCGCGTGCCGCAAAAACCACAGTGGATATCCGCACCCTGCTGGGCACGGCGGATCCTCTCAGCATCGGTGAGCAGCTCGCTCACGCGGCCCTGGTGAAAGTCAACCTGGGGCGGCTGCGGGCTGCCACACGACATGCAGTACGCGTGCGCTCCCGCATTCTGATTGCCACAACTTGGGCAGGCCCAATAGAGTTCTACGTAGCCTTTAACTTTGCGAACCATAGCGCCTCCGTAAGCACATCATAATCCACATGAAGGAAGCAAAAGAACACGCCGCCCGGTGAGGCGGCGTGTTCTTCAAACGGGCTCCGTGGAGGGTCGGACGTGCGCCCGCTCAACACGAGGGGGAAGGCAGGGAGCTACCGGCCCACGCGGTTGCGCAGGAAGGTAGGAATATCCAGATCCTTGGGGTTGACGTTGGCCTGGGCCATCTCGTCTTCACGCTGGGGCGCGGCGGCCTGGATGTGACCCTGGCTGGCCGGCTGGGTGCCGGGCTGCGTGCGCAGCATGCGGCGCGGCATGCCCTTGCGGTCAAAGCCAGTGGCGATGACGGTGATACGCACTTTGTCGCCCATGCTCTCGTCGATCACCGCACCGAAGATGAGGTTGACATCCGGGTGGGCGGTTTCCTTGACGATGGCGGCGGCGGTGTTGACCTCGAAGAGGGACATGCCCGGGCCGCCGGTGATGTTGAAGAGGATGCCGCGGGCGCCGTCAATGGTGATGTCGAGCAGCTGGCTGTTGATGGCCGCTTCGGCGGCCAGCTGGGCGCGGTTCTCGCCCTCGGCCTCGCCGACCGCCATCAGCGCCGCCCCACCCTCAGACATGATGGTGCGCACATCGGCAAAGTCCAGGTTGATGAGACCCGGCACAGTGATGAGTTCAGAGATACCCTGCACGCCCTGGCGCAGCACATCATCGGCCAGGCGGAAGGCATCGTTCAGCCCGGCGCGCTTGTCTACCAGTTGCAGCAAGCGATCATTGGGGATGACGATGAGGGTATCGACATGCTCTTTGAGGCGGGCAATGCCGGCTTCAGCGTTCTGCTTGCGGCGCTTGCCTTCAAAGTCAAAGGGGCTGGTGACCACACCAATGGTCAGCGCGCCGACTTCACGCGCTACCTGGGCCACGATCGGGGCGGCACCGGTGCCGGTGCCGCCGCCAATGCCAGCGGTGACGAAGACCATGTCGGTGCCGCGCAGCACTTCGTACAGCTCCTCAGCCGACTCTTCGCCAGACTTGCGCCCGACGTCAGGATCGCCACCGGAGCCCATGCCCTTGGTGAGCTTGTTGCCAATGCGCACCTGGGTAGGCGCGTTGCAGAACTGCAGGGCTTGCGCGTCCGTGTTCACCGCCACGAACTCAATGCCCGGCATGCCCTGCTCAATCATACGGTTGACGGCGTTGCAGCCGCCGCCACCTACGCCCACGACCTTGATGCGGGCAATCGATTCAGTGTGATTGTTCTGTGCCATTTAGCTCCTCCAAGCTAATTTCTGTATTTTCCAAAGCGCCAGACAGCGACACTTAAGATTCAACTATAGAGGCATCCGTAATTTTCTGCCCGCAATTTAGGGCAGGAAACGGCGAATGACTTCCTTCCAGTCAATGCCCTTATCGCCACCACCACCATTCATCGACGGCTTGTCCGGCGAGATCTCGTTCATCAACACGGCCCACTTGAGCAGGCCAATGCTGGTGGCGTAGGCGGGCGATTGCAGCTTGTCTACGATGCCGGTCAGTTTCTCCGGCTGGCCGACGCGCACCGGCATGCCCAGCACCTTGCTGGCCAGCTCCGGCAAGCCCTTGAGGGCACTGCTGCCGCCAGTGAGCACCACGCCCGCCGGCAACAGCTCGGCGTAGGCGGTGCGGCCCAGCTCCTCATGCAGCAGGGTGAAGACTTCCTCCATACGAGCTTCGATGATCTCGCTCATCTCATGGCGATTGATGTCGATAGCCTCGGCCGAGCCCACCGCCTTGACGGCGAAGACTTCGGTGGGGTCTACCTGGCTGGGCAGTGCATGCCCATAGCGCAGCTTGACCTCTTCGGCCTGCGAGAAAGGCAAGCGCAAGCCGTGCGCAATGTCTGAGGTGACGTGATTGCCGCCCACCCCCAGCACGCTGGTGTGCTGCACATCGCCCTCTACGAAGATGGCCATGTCCGTCGTGCCTCCGCCAATGTCGCAGACGACGACGCCCATATCGCGTTCGGTGGGCGTGAGCACCGCTTCGGCGGAGGCCAGCGGGTTGAGCACGAACTGGCTCACCCCCACGTTGGACTCAGCCACGCACTGGCGCAGGTTATCCACCACAGACGAAGCGGCGGTGATGATGTGCACTTGCGCCTCGAGGCGGTAACCGTGCATGCCCACGGGCAGCACGATGCCATCTTGCCCATCCACCACAAAGCCGCGCTGGATGACGTGAATGACTTCACGGTTGTGCGGGATGGCCACGGCGCGCGCCACTTCCAGCGCACGCGAGACATCCTCATGCGTAATGACGCGGTTGGCGATGCCCACCGCGCCGATGTTGTTCACAGAGGTGACGTGTGCACCCGCCAGGCTCACCAGGGCCGAGGTGATCTCCAGCCCAGAGCTGCGCTCGGCCTTGTCGATCGAGTGGCCGATGGCGCGTGTGGCGGCGTTGATGTCCACCACAGTGCCCTTGCGCACACCTTGCGAAGGCTCAATGCCCACGCCCAGCACGCGCACGCGGCCATCTTGCTCCACACGCGCTACGATGGTGCAGACTTTGGTGGTGCCGATATCAATACCAACAACAATAGGTGCTGCCATTAGTAGTCCATCCTGTAGTACGGGGCGTGCAGCTGGGCCACGCTGATCAGCGAAGGCGCCAGGCGGCGCGCACGAAGTTCATCCAGTATCTGCAAGTACACGGCCAGACGCTGGTCAATATCCTTACCGTCCTGGCCGAAGAACGCCTGCCAGCCACCGGGGTCGCTCCAGCCGAAGCCGAGCTTGGGGTCGTAGATGAGCGGCGCATCATCCGGAGCGATGCGGTCCAGCGCCTGGATGGCGAAGACCATCTCAGGGCGAATGAACTGATGGCTCTCGGGCGCATTGGCGGCCAAGGCTGGCGGCGCGTCCAGTGCTGTGACGCGGATCAGGCTGCCCGCATCGCCCTGGGGCATGAAGGCCACCCCGGCTGCGTCCAGCCAAAGAACGAGCCCGGCCTGCTCCCACACGATGAGCGGCTCGCGCTCTTTGACGGTGACGGTGACGCCACCGGGCAATCCCACGCTGACGGCGACGCGTTCGAGCTCAGGGAACTGCTCGCGCAGGGTCGTATACAGCTTGTCCGGCTCAATGGCAAAGATGCTCTGGCCAGTGATGCCGAGGGCGTTGTTGATGGCGTGGCCGTCCAGGCGCTGGGCGCCTTGCAACTGCACACGCGCCACACGGAAGCTGGCCGAGGTGGCCATGCTATACAGCAGCAAGAGGCACACGGCCACCAGGGCGGCAGAGACCACACGCCAACCGACCTGCACACTGGGCAGCGCCGGCAGGCGCAGCTCGGCGCCGGCTTCGGCCAACTTGATGTAGCGCGGGCGCCTATGGCTGCGCTCCTCAACGGCTTGCAAGCGGCGCTCGGTCTGGGCGTTGCGCGCCACCATGCGCGGCAAGCTGGCGGCCGATTTGGCTGCCCCGGCCAGCCGGTTGACGATGGGTTTGTCTTCACGCCGGTGCAAGCGGCGGGCGCGCACCTGCTCGGCACGCGTCAGGTTATTTTCTGCTGTGGCCATTAGCCGCCTCTCCGGTACTCGTGCATTGTGGCGGCGCGCTCCGCGCGGCGTTGCAATGCCAATTCGATCAGTCGGTCTACCAAGGCTTCACCCTCCACCCCGCTGGCCTTCCACAACTGCGGGTACATGCTGATGGAGGTGAAACCGGGCATGGTGTTGATCTCGTTCAGCAACACCTCACCATTGTCACGGTCAACGAAAAAGTCCACACGCGCCAGGCCAGCCATATCGCAGGCCTGGAAGGCTTTGACCGCCAGGCTGCGTACACGCTGGCTGGTCTCGGCTGGAATGTCCGCAGGGATGTAAGTTTTGGAGCGGTCATCGTGATACTTGGCTTCGTAGCTGTAAAACTCGGCTTCGGGAGCCACTTCGCCACACACCGAGGCTTCGGGTGCATCATTGCCGAGCACGGCCACTTCGATCTCGCGCACGTTGTAGCCGCGCTGCACCACGATGCGGCGGTCGTACTGGGCGGCATACATCAGCGCTTCGATGAGATCGGAGCGGCTGCTGGCCTTGCTCACGCCCACCGAGGAGCCGAGGTTGGCGGGCTTGATGAACAAGGGATAACCGCTCACCGTTTCAGCTTTGGCCACGGCGGCTTCGATGTCTGTTTGGATCTCGCTGCGCAGCAAGAGTACGCTCTTGGCCACGGGAATGTTGTTGGCGGCCATCACATCGGCGAAAAGACCCTTGTCCATGCCCACCGAGGAGCCGAGCACACCGGCGCCCACATAGGCAACGCCGGCCATCTCCAGCAGGCCTTGCAGCGTGCCGTCTTCACCATAGGTGCCGTGCAAAACAGGGAAGACCACGTCTACCTCAGCCAGGGTGTGCAACAACTCGGCCTCGCCCTGGGCATCAATGCGCTTCAGGCCCGGGCGTGTAGGATCGGCCAGCAGTGTGGCGGCTTGCAGGCCGGCGAAGTTCTCGGCCTCCAGCGCGGCCAGCACGCCGTCGCCCACGTACCAGGCGCCGTCACGCGTGATGCCGATCTGGGTCACCTGGTAGCGGGCGGCATTCAACATCTGCAGCACAAACTTGGCTGACATCAGCGAAACGGCATGCTCGCCAGAGCGGCCGCCGAACATTACTGCAACGTGTGTCTTCTTCTCTGCCATGTTTTCTAGTCTTGCTGGGCCCACTCGCCCACCAACTGAACTTCCAATTCCAATTCAATACCAGCCGTATCAATTACCGCCCGGCGTGCTTCCTGAATAAGTGCAAATACATCAGCTGCACGCGCCGCTCCCAGATTCAGGAAGAAGTTGCCGTGCAGCGGGCTGATCTGGGCATTGCCAATGCGCTTGCCCTTCAGCCCGGCCTGTTCGATCAGCCGCCCGGCGCTGTTGCCCGCCGGGTTCTTGAACATCGAGCCCATGCTGGCGCCCGGCGGCTGGGTCTGGCGGCGGTAGGCCAAAAACTCGTCCATCTGGGCACGAATCTCGGCTTCGGGCCGCTGGATCAAACGCAACTGAGCGCTGAGCACCACGGCCTGGCCCGGGTTGCGCTTCAGCCAGCTCTCGCGGTAGGCAAAACCCAAATCCGCCGGAGTCCACTCCTGGCGGCCCATTTCACGATGCAAGATTGTTGCCAGCTCCACGCAGGCGGCCATGTCGCCGCCGTGAGCGCCAGCGTTGCCCGCCACCGCCCCGCCGAGGGTGCCGGGGATGCCGGCGGCCCACTCCAGTCCGCCCAGGCCCTTACGTGCCGCCTGGCGTGCGATGGAGCCGAGGCCAGCGCCGGATTCAGCCCACACGCTGGGGTCTTGCCCCTCATGGAACTGCAGCGCATTGGCCTGGTTGAGCAGCACCACCTCGCGCACGCCTGCATCGCTGACCAGCATGTTGGAGCCGCCACCCACCACTACGAAGGGCAACTCCAGCTCCCAGAGGGTCTGGGCAGCGTGGGCCAGCTCGTCTGCCGAGCGCGCCACCACGACAGTATCAGCGTGGCCGCCAATGCGTGCAGAGGTGTAGCGCCCCAGCGGTTGATCCTGCTGGAGGCGCTCACCGAAGGCCGCGTGCAACGCGGCGATGGGCAGCGTGCGCTCGTTCACGTGCATCAGATCTTTTTGACGCGCTTGACGATGCGGTTCAGCACCTCGCGCGTGGCCTCATCCTTGGTGACGTGGCTGCCAGGGCGCTTGGGCGCCGGGGCCACTTTGACTCTGTTCAGGTCAAACTCTTCACCATATGCCACGATGAAGGGCATGACCTTCTTGTGTTTTTGCTCAAGCATCCTGGTTCTCCTTGGCTTGCAGAGCGGCGAAAACATCGGCGCTCAGTTGAATAGCATCGCCAGCGCTCATCACCACCAGCACATCGCCCGGCTGCAACTGCTGTAGCAGCGCCTGCTGGGTCTGTGCAAACGTGGGAGTGAACGCGCTACGCGGAATATTTGCTACGACCTGCCAGAGGTCAAAGTGTGGCGGGCGCTGCTCCCGTGCTGCGTAGACCTCAGTAACGAAGAGGCGGTCGGCGGCGTCAAAAGCGTTCTCGTAATCCTGCGCCAGGGTCAGCGTGCGGCTGTAGGTGTGCGGCTGCCACACGGCGACGATGCGCTGGCCGGTGTAGCGCGCTCGCGCCGCTTCCAGCGTGGTGCGGATCTCGCTGGGATGGTGGGCGTAATCATCGACGACGGTCACGCCTGCGGCGACCCCGCGCACCTCGAAGCGGCGGCTGGTGCCGCGGAAATCAGCCAGGGCCAGCGCAGCTTCGTGCAGGTTGAGGCCGAGCTTGTCTGCCACGGCCAGCGCGCCCAGCGCGTTGAGGGCGTTGTGCATACCCGGCACTTGCAGCTGCACTTGAGCCAGCTCGCTGCTGCCGCGCAACATCACGAAGTGATAGCCGGCGCCATCCGTAGAAATGATTTCCATTCGGTACCGCGCATCTTCTATGTGGCTATACGCATAGCCGCTGACTTTATGTCCGTTCTTGGCGGCGTAGCCCATCAGCGCCGCAGCGCCAGCATCATCGGCGCAGGCGATCAGCTCACCACCCGGCTGCAAGTGATCCACAAAGCGCTCGAAGGCCACTTGGAAGACTTGCGGGCTGGAGAACATATCCGGATGGTCGTGCTCGACATTGGTGACCAGCGCGATGGCCGGGTTGAGGCCGAGGAACATATAGTCGTACTCGTCGGCCTCGATGACAAACAGGCGCCCCGCCCCAGCGGCAGCGTTGGCGCCGAGGTTGGCGGCCACGCTGCCGATGATGTAGCCCGGGCGCTGGTTGAGCGCGCTGAGCAGCCAGGCCAGCATGGCCGTGGTGGTGGTCTTGCCGTGCGAACCGGCCACGGCGATCACCTGCTGGTCTGCCAATAACTGCTCCAGGAATTCGGAGCGCTTGTATACCGGGATACCCTTGGCGCGCGCTGCTTGCACTTCCACGTTGTCGTCGCCAACAGCCGAGGAGCGCACCACGCGGGTAGCGCCGTTGATGTTGGCGGCAGCATGCCCGATGCTGACCTTGACGCCAGCCTGGCGCAGCATGGCGGCCAGCGGTGATTCTTCACGATCTGAGCCACTGATGGCTTCGCCGCGCTCGAGCAACACGCGCGCAATGGCCGAGAGGCCCGTGCCGCCAATACCGATGAAATGCGTAGTCTCGCTCATACGAACAACACCAGGATCATCAGCAGGGCCACCGCCATGGCTACCGAGACCCACACGCCCACCAACCACTGCGGCAGCATGAACTGCAGCAGGCTGGTGAGCTCCGGCCCAGGCGCGGTGAGAAAGTCAAAGGGATAGTTGAACTGGTGCAGGTAGAACAACAGTGAGCCCACCAGCATGTAGCCATTTACGCCGCCCAGCAGCATGCCCAGCAGGCCGTTGCGCCAGCGCGCCTTGGTCAGCGCATCAGAGATGCGCTGCAGGCGCTGGCTTTGGTAGCCGGCCACAGCGCACGCGACGACAATGCCGCCGCGCACCATGAACTGCACATCATCGCCGCCCTGCACCGGGAACATGGGCAACACCACAGCGATGATGAAGACCGCCAAGATCAGCGAAGAGGTAACCAGCACCTCTTTGCCAAAGCCACGCATCAGCCCCATAAGGGCGAACATGGCCACCAGCATCCACATCAGGGCTGCCAGTGTGATCACGCCGTCACCTCGTGGCGCTCACCCAACTGGCGCAGCAGACCCGCCAGGCATGCTGCTGCATCCGGCACGGCCAGCGCCGCCGTGGCGGCGCGCATGGTCTGCATACGCGGCGCATCGGCCAGCAGGCCACGCACGGTGCTGGCAAGCTCGGCGCCCATATCACCATCGGCCAGCACTACGGCTGCGCCGCGCTCGGCCAGCAAGGCGGCATTGTCATGCTGGATGTGCTGGGCAAACGGGATCGGCACCAGCACGGCGGGCAACTGGAACAGCGGCAGCTCGCCCAGGGTGGAGGCGCCAGCGCGGCAGATTACTAAATCCGCGGAGGCAAAGGCGGCGCCCATGTCCTCATGCAAATACGGGAAGGCACGGTAGCGCGCCGCTTGCACCGGAGCCAATTGCGCCTGCGCGTCATTAACCTCATCCCAGTTGGTCTGGCCGCTGATGTGAATCACTTGCATATCTTGCAATAAGTCCGGCAATGCCGCCACCGTAGCGCGGTTGATATTTTGGGCGCCCTTGCTGCCCCCGAAGACCAGCAGCACGGGCAGTGTGTCGCTCAAACTGAAGTGGCGCAGCGCTTCAGCGCGGCGACCCGTGGCCCAGGCTGCCAGCTCGCTGCGCACCGGATAGCCACTGACCTCGACACGTTGGCCGGGCTTGAAATAACGGCTGACCTCGCGTGCCACCGTGGCAACGACATCGGCATAGCGGGCAATGAAGCGCAAGGTGAAGCCGGGGCGTGCATCGGGCACAAAGGCCAGGGTCGGCACGCGGCTGCCAGCCACCGCAATCGGCGCGGCCACAAAGCCGCCGGTGAAGAAGAGCACATCCGGCTTGAAGTCAGCCAGGATGCGGCGCGCCGCCAGCACACCGCGCAGCAGCTGCCACAGGTTGCGCGGCAACTGCGCCAGGCCCACACCGTGCAAACCGGCTGCAGGCAGCGTTGTGAGCTGGTAGCCCGCACGGGTCACCAGCTCCTCCTCCATGCCGCCTTCGCCCCCCACCCACAGCAGCTCGAGGTTAGTTGCGCCCAGTTCTTGCAGCGCGGCGAGCGCGGGATAAACCCCACCCCCGCTCGCCCCGGCGGCCACGAGTAGTCGCATCCAGGATCCTTTCTTCATTGTTGCTGCGCAAGGTGGAGGCGCGTGACACACTCATCACGATGCCCAGTGCACCCAATACGGAAACCAAGCTGGAGCCGCCATAACTGATCAGCGGCAAGGCGTTACCAGCGAAGGGCAGCAAGCCCACCATCACGCCCATATTGATGAAAGCTTCCATCACGATCCAAATCGTGACTCCGCCAGCGATGAGCGCGCCGAGCATGTCGGGGGCGCGCTGCGCCACCACCATGCCGCGCCACAGCACCACGCCGTAGAGCACGGTGAGCACGGCGGCTCCGACCAGGCCGAGCTCCTCACCCACCACGGCGAAGATGCTATCGGTGGGCGGCACGGGCAGGCCGGTGAGCTTGGTGTCGGCCAGGCCGATACCCACGCCAAACCAGCCGCCCTTCACAAAGGCTTCGAAAGAGCGCAGCACGTGGCTGTTGGCCTGTGTGGGGTCTTGCAAACTGTCCAGATAGCTGCTGATACGCGCCTGGCTGGTGCTGCTCACGCTGACGAACAGCGTGGCCAGCACGCTGGCCACGCCGAGCATGATGCCAATCTGCTTGAGGCTACCGCCCGCCAGGAAGAACATCAGCCCGCCCAGCACCACCATGGTGGCCGCGGCGCTGAAGTCCGGCTGCAGCAGAATGAGGGCGGCGATGATGCCAATGATGCCAGCCAGCGGCAGAATGCCGCGGTCAATGGCGGCCAGTTGCTCACGCTTGGAGCTGAGCCAGACCGAGAGATACAAAATAGTGGTGACCTTGGCAAATTCGCCGGGCATGTACGAGCCGCCCACAAAGGCGCGCACCGAGCCATAGGTGGAGTTATTGACGATCAGTACGGCCAATAATGCGCCAATGGTGACCACGATCATAGGCACGGCGTATTTGCGCCAGAAGCGATAATCAATGAAATAGGCCGCCACGCCGCCACCGATGCCAATGGCCATGGTGGTGAGCTGGCGGGTGAACATTTGCATGGCATTGCCATATTCACGCAGCGAGAAGTCCCAACTGGCCGAGTACACCATCAGCACGCCGTAGACCAGCAGGGCGAAGATAGCCAGCAGCAGCGGCACATCCAGATTTAGCTCCAGCGCGGGCCAGAAGCTGGCCTTGCGGCGGGCACGTGAGCCGCGCCCACGGCGTGCGCTGCGGCGCGGCGCATCCGGCTCGGCTGCAGCCTCGAAGCTGTCTTCAAACTGGTCAAAGGTGTCTTGGTTCATAGCTCACTCACCAATTGGCGAAAACGTTCGCCGCGGGCTTCAAAATCCTTGAACTCATCAAAGCTGGTGGCGCCAGGCGCCAGCAGCACCACCTCGCCCGGTCGGGCTTCGGCGGCGGCCAACTGCACGGCATCATCGAAGCCGTGCACCACGTGGCGCGGCAACTGCGGCGCGCCGCTGGCAAAGGCCTGCTCCAGCATCGGGCCGGCCTGGCCAAACAGCACCACGCGGCTGGCACGTTGGGCGGCCAACTGCACCAGGCCGCTCCAATCTAATTGCTTGTCACGTCCGCCAAGGAGCAGCACCAGCGGTTGCACGAAAGCGTTCACGGCGGCTTCGGCACGCTGCGGCGCCGTGGCAATCGAGTCGTTGTAATACTCTACGCCGCGCAAGCTGCGTACAAACTCCAGGCGGTGCGGCGCCCCGTGGAAGCCCTGCAGCCCGGTCAGCATATCTTGCGGGCGGGCGCCGGCCGCGGCGGCCAGTGCACAGGCGGCCAGCACGTTCAACACGTTGTGCTCACCGCGCAGCTCGATGGCGTTGAGCGGCAGCAGCTCGTGCTCGCCGCGCGCATCACGCAGCCAGATGCTGGTGCCGCGCACGAACACGCCGTGCTGACCCGCGGCCAGCGGGCCGCGGGTGAACCACAGCGTGCTTCCCTGCACGCGCTCGGCCAGCGGCCAGGAGCGCGAGTCTTCACGGTTGAGCACGGCCACGTCTTCGCTGCTCTGGAAGTCAAGAATGCGTGCCTTGGCGGCGACGTATTCATCCATATCGGTGTGGCGGTCCAAATGATTGGGCGCCAGGTTAAGGATGGCGGCCACTTGTGGCGCACGCGTCATCCATTCCAATTGGAAGCTGGAAAGCTCCATCACAGCGATGTCACCGGCTTGCATGTCGTCCACATCGGCCAGCAGCGGGCGGCCAATGTTTCCGCCCACCCAGACCTTGCGCACGCCGTGGCCTTCGAGCCCGGCCAACATGCGCCCCACCAAGGTGGTGGTGGTGGTTTTGCCGGCCGAGCCGGTGATGCCAACCACGCGGCAGGGCGCCAGCTCCAAAAAGAGCCGAGAGTCGTTCGAAATCGGGATATTGCGCTCTTTGGCTACACGCACCAGCTCAATATCGCTGGGCACGCCGCCGGAGAGGCACACGAGGGCAGCGCCCTCCAGCAGGCTGAGCGGATGGCCGCCCAGCGCCCACTCCACCGGCAGGCCTGCCAACGCGGCTTGCGCCTCGGCCAGCTGCTCGGCGGAGCGCATATCGGTCACCACCGGGCGCGCGCCGTGGCCCGCCAGGTACTTGGCCGTGGCTAACCCCTGGCGGGCGGCGCCGATGACAACGACTTTGCGGCCAGCCAAGTGCATGCTAGAGCACCGCCAGGGCTACGCCGATCATGGCGAACAACAGGCTGATGAGCCAGAAACGCTGCACGATCTGCGTCTCGCTCCAGCCGGAGAGTTCAAAATGCAAGTGCAGCGGCGTCATCTTGAAGACGCGGCGGCCACCGGTGAGCTTGAAGAAGCCCACCTGCAGGATCACGCTGAGGATCTCGCTGACTGGGATGATGGCAATGATGGGAAGCAGGATCCATTGGCCGGTCATCAACGCCACGACGCCCAGGCAAGCACCCAGGGCCACCGAGCCGGTATCGCCCATGATGAGCTGCGCAGGATGCACGTTGAACCACAGGTAGCCAAACAGCGCACCCACCAGCGTGAAGCAGAACTGCGCCAGGAAGGTTTGCCCCTGCAAGATGGCAATGAAGCCAAAGGTGGCGAAGGCCGTGGCCGAGATCAGGCCAGACAAGCCGTCCAGCCCATCGGTGAAGTTGACCGCGTTGGCCGAACCCACAATAATGAAGATCGCAATCGGGTAGAACAGCCAGCCCAGGCCGATCTCGCTTTGCAGGCCGGGCAAGTACATCTCAGGCACATGCAGCAACTCACGCAGCGTGAAGGCCAGCACGGCAGCCATGGCCACTTGAATAAGGAACTTGGTGCGGGCACGCATGCCCTCACCTACTCTGCGCTGCAGCTTACGAATATCGTCCAGGCTGCCCAGCACAGCGAACATGATCATGGCGCCCATCGGCACCAGCACAGACAAGCCCACACCGGTGAGGCCGATGAGCGAGACGGCATTGAGCAGCACGGTGACCAGCAAGACCGGCAGGATGAACATGATGCCGCCCATGGTGGGCGTGCCAACTTTGATCATGTGGCGCTCTGGCGCCTCGACACGAATGCTGTCGCCCACTTTGATGCGGCGCAGAATACGAATGAGCGGGCCACCCCAAATGACGGTGAGCACAAAGCTCACGCCGGCCAGCACCAACGCGGTGGCGCTACCGTCCATGTTTCTCCTCCAAATACGGCACGATCTTGTCCATGTGCACAGCGCGTGACCCCTTGACCAGCACCACATCACTGGGCTGCAAGGCTTCGGCCAGGAAGTCCAATGCGCCATCCGTGTCTGCAAATTCGTGAATGGCGGCCGCAGCCAGGCCAGCGCCTTGCGCCGTCTCGGCGATGATGTGGGCGCGCTCCCCTACGGTGACGAGGACATCGGCCACGCGGGCAGCCAGGTTGCCGACGACACGGTGGCCCTGCTCCTCATACTGGCCGAGCTCTAGCATATCGCCCAGCACGGCCACTTTGCGGCCCTCTAATTCACTAAGCAGGTTGAGCGCCGCCGAGGTGGACTCAGGCGAAGCGTTATAGGTGTCGTCGAGCAGCAGCGAGCCGTTGCGGCCCGGCACCGCCATCAGGCGCAGTTGGGCGTTGCCGATGCGCAGGCCGCTGAGGATCGCGCCCCAGTCCATGCCCTCGATGAGGCCAACGGCGGCGGCACGCAGCGCGGTATGCACCGAGTGGCGGCCGATCAGCGGAATACGCACGTGCAGTGTTTCGCCCTGATAGTGCAGGCGGAAGCGCACACCATCCAGCCCCAGACCTTCGACCTCATCGGCCCACAGGTCAGCGGCGGGGTCCAGCCCATAGAAGAAGACGCGCGCTTTAGTTTCGCCAGCCATGCGCTTGACGAAGGGGTCGTCATAGTTCAGGATGGCGACGCCATCGCTGGGCAGGCTCTGCACCAACTCAGCCTTGCCCTGGTAGATGGCTTCTTGTGAGCCGGCGCGCGAGGCGTGCACCGTGCCGATATTGGTCACCACGCCCAGCTCCGGCACGGCGATATCTGCCAGCAGCGCGATCTCGCCCGGAACGTAGAAGCCCATTTCGAGCACAGCACGCTCAGTGTCCGGCGTGATGCTCAGCACGCTGAGCGGCAAGCCGATCTCATTGTTGTAGTTACCCGCCGATTTGAAAGTGCGGAAGCGCTGGTTAAGCACATCGGCGGTCAGTTCTTTGGTGGTGGTCTTGCCCACGCTGCCGGTGATGCCCACCACGCGCAGGCCGCTCAGTGTGCGGCGCCAGGCGCGGGCAGCCTGCTGCAGCGCCAGCAGCACATCATCCACCACGATGCACACAGGGGCTTCAATGGCAGCGTCGGCGGGCAACTGCCCGCGGCGCAAGTCCAGCGCGGCAAAGCCATCCAGCGGGCGCTCGACCAGTGCGGCGCGTGCGCCGTTGGCGAAGGCGGCGGCCACATACTCATGCCCGTCTACGTGCTCGCCGCGCAGCGCCACGAACAGGCTGCCGGCTTGCACCTCACGCGAGTCGTGCACCGCTCCGCTGAGCGCAATCGCCTCGGCAGCGGCAGGGCGCACAGCGCACAGCGCCTCGATGATGTTCGCCAGGGTCAGCGTCTTCACCGCGTTCATTGCTGGCCACCCTGCCCTGAGTTGGAGACGGTGCCTACGCCGGTGTAGTTAGGCGGAATGGCCTGCAGCACCACCAGGCGTTCGACAATATCAGCGAACAGCGGCGAAGCCACTTCAGAAGCCCAGGTGGAAGTCTCCGGGCGTTCGAGCCACACAAAGACGATAAAGCGCGGGTTCTCCACCGGGCCCCAACCGATGAATGAGGTGTTGGTCTGGTTCTCTTCGTATCCGGTGGGCACAGGAATTTGCGCCGTGCCGGTTTTGCCTGCCAGACGATAGCCGGCCACCATGGCCAGCGAGCTTTCGCCCTCCAGCGAGGCGGCCAACATCTCCGTCATGGTGCGCGCCGTCTCGGCCGAGATGGGCTGGCCAGCAAACTGCGGCGAGACGTTGTACTGCGAGCCATCCTGGACGACAGATTTAACAATGTGCGGAATGACCATCTGGCCGTCATTGACGAAGGCGGAGACGGCCATCACCATCTGAATGGGCGTAACGGCAATGCCCTGGCCGAAGGTGTTGGCCCCCAGGTCAGCCAGGTACCAATTGGGGTCACCGGGGCGCTTGACGGTGCCGAGCTGCTCACCGGCCAGGTCTACGCCGGTCTGGCGGCCGAAGCCGAAGCGGTCTACATATTCGTAGAACTTCTCCTGGCCGAGCTTTTCACCCATCCAAGCCAGGCACACGTTCAGCGAGTGCTGCATGCAGCCTTGCACCGTTTGCAGGCCCCAGGCGCGGTTGTTCCAGTTGCGGATGGTAATGCCGCCAATTGTGTACACGCCGCGGTCATCGTATTCAGTTTCGGGGGTGACCACGCCCTGGTCAATGGCGGCGGCGGCAGTGATGACTTTGAAGATCGAGCCGGGTTCATAGATCTCACCTACGGCGCGGTTGTAGGGCACTTCGTTGGTGTAGATGTCACCGTAATTCTGGAACTCGTTGAGGTCCATGCGCGGCGTGGAAGCCATCGCCAATATCTCGCCGGTTTGCGGGTCCATCACGATGGCGGTGCCGGATTCGGCAGCGGTGCGCTCAATGTGCGCGTCCAGCGTGTCTTCGACCATCGCCTGGATCTCACGATCGATGGTCAGCACGATGCTGGCGCCCGCTGGCACTTCGGGGCGCTCCTGCACGCGCACGGGCGAGATGGGCACCCAGATGTTCTGCGGCTCACCGGCCAGCAGGCCCTGGTATTGCTGCTCCACGCCGAAGTAACCCAGGCTCTCACGGTTGACGAAGCCGAGGATGTTGGAGGCCAGGTCACGCTCCGGGTAGCTGCGCGCCAGCAGCGGATCACAGCGCAGTCCATATAGCGCCGGGTCATTGGAGCAGGCGGTGCTGTCCATGTCCTCGGCGTCACGCGTGACGTCGTAGCTCTTGAGCAGCGCTACTTTCTCAGGCAGCACATAGTTGGCCAGCACGACGTAGACCGAGCTGGCCGAAGCGGGAATGCTGGCGCGCTCGAGCACGGTGTTGTAGTCTGCCCCCACCAGCGCACTGAGCGCCAGGGCGATGGCTTGCGGATCGCGCACCGAGGCGAGGTCAACACCAATTTCGTATACGGTGCGGTTGCCCGCCAGAATATTGCCGTTGCGATCATAGATGATGCCGCGCGGCGGCTGGATGGTGGTTTGCTCGCGGCTGTAATATTCACTTTGGCGAATGAAGACCTCAGCCTGCGGGCTGCTCTGAATTCCGTAGGTCTTCACCAGGATCATGATGCCGAAGATGGCAAAGAAGCCTGCCATCGCCAGGTAACGCCAAAAGTGTTCGCGCGGCATGGCTAGTAGCCCCCCAGCAAGCCGAAGCCGTACTGATCAAACAGCTCGCCCACCCAGTCGAATAGTGACTTGGTATAGGCATCCGGCAGACGCACCACCCCTGTGAACTGCAAGCCAGCACGCGGCGCCAGCTCCACGACGGTGCGGCCGCGGTAGCCCTCCACGGTGATGTAGGTGATGGCGCTGGGCTGCATGGGCACGAAGCCGCTGGCGGTGGCACGCGCCTGCATGCTTTCGTTCGAGGTCAGCGAGGCCAGCTGGCTCTCCAGGCTCTCAATCTGCTGCTGCAGGCGGATACGCTCGTTTTGCAAGGATTGCACGCTGCGCCCCATGGTGGCCGTGCGCGCCGTGACGTTTAAATACAAAATAGCCAGTAGTCCCAAACTGACTATGGCCACGACGACGACCCCTATGGTTTGCATCTGGCGCCGCCAGGGGGTCTGGTTGTGCGCCTGAACAAAGCTTTTGTTTCGCATGGTAGCTGGCCCTCCAGCCAGTGCTGCTGCTGCAAAACGGGGTGCAAAGCCTGTGCCTAACGGCACCTTGTTTCCTTAAAGTTTCTGCGCTGCCAAGCGCTCCGCCACCCGCAAATGGGCGCTGCGCGCCCGCGGGTTGGCGGCAATCTCCTGCTCGCTGGCCGCCAGCGGCTTGCGGGTCAGCTCCTTCAGGCTGGCGGTGTGCCCGCAGGTGCACACCGGCTGGCCGGGCGGGCAAATGCAATCCCGGCTCTCCTGACGGAAATACTGTTTCACCAGGCGATCCTCCAACGAGTGGAAGGAGATGATCGCCAGCCGCCCGCCGGGTTTGAGCGCCGCCACCGCCTGAGGCAGCACCGCCTGCACTGCATCCAGCTCACCGTTGACGGCGATGCGCAGCGCCTGAAAGCTGCGCGTGGCCGGATGTAGGCCCGTGCGCTTGCCGCCGAGCGTCTTGGCCACCAGCTCGGCCAGCGCACGGCTGGTGTGCAGCGGGCGGGCAGCCACGATGGCGCGGGCGATGCGGCGGGACTGGCGCTCTTCGCCGTAGGCGTAGAGCAGGTCAGCCAGCTCGGCTTCGGGCAGCGTATTCACCAGGTCGGCGGCGCTGCGCGCCGCGGCCGGGTTGAAGCGCATGTCCAGCGGGCCATCCTTTTGGAAGGAGAAGCCACGCTCGGCCTGGTCAAACTGCATGGACGAGGCCCCGAGGTCAAGCAGGATGCCATCCACTTCGCCCCACCCGAGGGCGGCGAGATGCTGGGCGAGGTCGGCATACGAGCCGTGGCGGATGTGCGCCCGTTCACCGAAGGGCGCCAACCGCTGTGTGGCCAGGGCCAGCGCATGGGGGTCTACATCCAACCCCAGCAGCTGGCCGTCTGGGCGGCTGCCCTCCAGCAGCCCCCAGGCATGCCCACCTGCGCCCAGCGTGCCGTCAACATAGCGGCCACCGGGTGTGGGTGACAGTGCTTCCAGTGTTTCTTTGTAAAGTACGGAGAGATGCGCGGCTGGGCCGCGGTCATCTATGCTCATTCGTTGGGGGCAGAGGTCAGGTTCACACCCAGGAACTTGCCCGGGTCTTGCTTGATGGCCTGATTGATCTGCGTACGCTTCTGCGTCCAGGCCTCTTGCGACCAGATCTCGAACTGGTCGCCAATGCCCACCAGCTTGACCTCGTTGCCCAGCTGGAACTCCTCACGCAGGAAGCCGGGGACAAGGATGCGCCCGCTGTTATCCGGGCTGACGTGCTGTGCCCCACCGCTGATGACACGGCGCAGGTCACGCACGTCTGGGTCTGTGGAGTTCTGAGACGAGAGGTTATCCAGCATGGCCTTGAAGGCGTTGGGCAGCATCACCACCAGGTTGCCATCCAGACCGCGCAGCAGGTAGGCGCCCTCGGCCTGGAGCAACTGACGAAAGCGGGCTGGCACCGTGAGGCGGCCCTTTTCATCAATGGAGTGAGTGTATTCGCCAAGAAACATAAGTTCTAACCTTGGGTTAATGGCAGAACGCCGGACTATCGCCCGGCGCTCCACTTTATGCCACTTTGACCCACAAGTTCCCATATTCTACACATATCTACCCCACAATGCAAGTATTTGCCCCACGAATTTTAGGATTTAGTGAGGAGTAAGCAGTGAACAGCGGTTAGCGATTAGCAGTTAGCGGTTAGCATGGCAGAGCCAGTCCTAAAACTGCTCAACACAAGACACAAAGGAAACAATGCGAAGTTTTTGAGATTTGGGTTTATCTGCGTGTATCTGTGTGCATCTGTGGACGATTTCTCTAAAAATTAAAGGGCACAAAGAAAGTTTCTTTATGCCCTCTGTGTCTTCGTGGTTTCTGTTAGCTCTAGCCTACATCACGCGAGCCGGGGCCGCGGCGCGCCGCGTCCAGCAGCTCGGCCTGGTAGGCGTCATGCAGCAGCTCCGGTAGATTGGTGCGCTGCCCCACCGTGCGGAAGGCGGCCTTCTCGGCCCAAATGCGCTGGACGATAAAGGGCACATCGCGCTGCAAGTCTTGCGTATCGTAGAAGAGGCCCAGCCAGGGGTGGCGTTGGCGAATATCCGCCAACAGCGCGCGGCGCAGGCCGTTGCCGGAGTACGGGAAGGAAAGCGTGACGCGTTCCTGGCCAGTGATGGCTTGCACCTCGCGAGCCGACCCGACGATCTCCTGCTCGATCTCAGCATCACTCAGCGTGGCCAGCTTGGCGTGGCGCACCGTGTGGGCGCCGATGGTGAAGCCATCGGTGTGCAGTTGGCGCACCTGCTCGCGCGTCAGGTATGGCGTGCGCTCGTGCAGATAGCCCTTCACATCCACGCCCAGCATCTTGGCGGTCATATCGATCACGCCTTCTTCGGCGGCTTGCTGGGTCTTGATCCAGCGCTCAAAGCTGGCAGCATCTGACAAGCTGAGGCCGAGCGCGTTGTTGAGACTGGTGAGCACCATCTTGGCGGCATCACGCTCCAGCGTACGCATTTGCTCGATGCACAGCGAGGTCTTGTTGCGATAGAACATGCTGGCATTGTCGAGCCAGCTGGTGGTCACATAGAACGTGCAGGGAATGCTGTACTTGAGCAGCAACGGGCGCACCACGCTATAGCACTCACTGAAGCCATCATCAAATGAAAGATGCATGGCGCGCCGTGGCAATGGCTTGCCCTCTACACGGTGTGCTTCGATCTCAGCATCGCTGACCGCATGATAGTGGCGTTGGATGTATTGCAGCGCGGCCTCGAAGCGCGCCACTGGCTCCGGCGCGTAGAGGTGCTGCACATGCGGCAGGTATTCGTCTGAGACGGAGTGATAGAACACGCCGACAACATCGCGGCGAAAGAGGCTGCGGTACACGCCCAGCGGCAGCACTCGCCCCGCCCCGCGCACAAGCTTTCCAGCAAGCTGTCTCATTTAGGTGAACACCATGTCGCCATCGGTATAGTGCTGCACAAAGCTGCCGCTGGCCAAGGCCTGTGCCAGCGGGCTGTCTGCGCTGCGCGGGTGCAGTTGCAGCGTGCGCTGCAAAGGCAGCACCAGCAGCCGCCGTGCGATTGGATTCAGCGCCGCGGCCAGCTCGGTTGGGCCTTCGATTACGCGCGCACCGTGGCGGGCAGCCGCCCACAACACGGTGGAGAGCAGTTGTGCGGGCGGCAAGGTGTGATCGAGCACCTTCAACACCCCGCGGCGGCGAATCTGTGAGAACTGTAGCAGCGCATAGTCTTGCTCGTTGCCAACGCCAAAGATCGTGAACTCTGAGCGCCAGTCAGTGAATTCATAATCCAATGCAGCCGAATCCGAAGGCCACGGCATCACCCAACGGTGCTCCAACATCCAGTTGAGCACAGAGCGGCTGCGGTAAAAGCCAGTATCGCTGGGCGGCGCAACCGCCAGCTCTGCAGGCGGTCTAAGAGGCCTACGCAGCTCCGGCTTGGGCAAGCCCAGCCGGGCCAGCATGTACAAAACTGGGCGCGTCAGCCAGCCTAGCAGGGTCTCAAAAACATCATGGAAGAAAGTCATCAGCCGCTCAATGCGCAGGCGCATCCCCACCAAGGACGCCAGCTTGCGCAGCGCGCGCAGCAGCAAGTTCACCGGGTTGAGACGCCCGGCTACATCAAAGTTGATACGCACGTAGTGCAGCGGCGGTGCTTCTTGAAAGCCGAACTTGGCGCTGACGCGGCGCGCCGGCGCGCTGCCGACAATGGCAAGGTCAACGTCGAGGTCAATGGCGGCCTGCATGAGCTGCGAGCCCAGCCCCTTGCCGAGCATGTCTTTGCTCACCGCCCAGGTGGTGAGCCAGTGCACGGTGTGCAGTTGGCCCGCATGGGCCAACTGCACCGCCATCAGACCGAAGTAACCCACGGGGCGCTCGCCCTGCAGGGCGAGCAGCAAGGTCACATCGTCTGGTTTAGCGTGCGGGTTGTGCGCCATAGCGGCGGCGCGATGCTTGGTGATGGGGATGAATGTGTCCGCCGCAGCGCCGTCTACATAGCGGGCAGCAACAGCAGGCAGATCTTTGAGCTTTATGCGCTCAATGCGAATAGAGTCCATAAGGATAGAGGGATGATACCAAGGATGAAGATAAGAGTGAGGGATGAGGGATGAAGTCAGTTAGTCAGCTAGTCGTTTGGTCGATTAGTCGGTTAGTCGAAATCAATCGCACCCGTGCGCGATTCATAGAAACTCGTGTCACTCCGAGCCAGCTACTAAGTAATTCTCAGCTTCATGCACCGTCATTCCGAACCGAGCAAGCGAAGGAGGAAACCTTTAGGGCATAGCAAAGCAACCAGTTTAAATTTGCAATCGCGTGGGGATTGCTTCGTCGGCTGCGCGCCGCGCAGCCCTCCTCGCAATGACGAGCGTCGGTGTGTCATTCCGAGCGCAGCGGCCGAAGGCCAGAAAACCTTCTAGGTCACCATAAGAGAAGCCCGTCTCATTTGTAATCGCGTGGGGATTGCCACGTCGTTCAGCGGCTGCGCGCTGCGCAGTACCCCTCGCAATGACGCCGCTTAGAGCTTATGGCTTACAGCTAATAGCTAACTGCTAATCGCTATCCGCTAACCCCAAACCGCCCCACCACCGCCATCACCTGCGCGTAATAGCTGCTGCCAAAAATATTGAGATGGTTGAGCAAGTGATAGAGGTTGTAGACATCGAAGCGTTCACGCCAGCCAGGCTCCAGCGGGTGCGCTTCGCTGTAGGCGGCATAGAATTCTGACGGGAAGCCGCCGAAGAGCGCGGTCATGGCCAGCTCGGCTTCGGCCCAGCCGAAGTGCGCGGCCGGGTCGATCAGCGCCGGGATGCCAGCAGCATCGCTGATGGCGTTACCCGCCCATAGGTCGCCGTGCAGCAAGCTGGCGGGCTGTGGCGGCACCAGCTGCGACAGACGCGCGGCGATGCGCTCAATGGCGGTGACTTCGTTAGCCGCCAGCCGCCCAGCGTCGTGCGCAAGGCGTGCCTGATAGCTCAAACGACGTTCGGCGAAGAACTCACAGCCGTCCGCTAGCCAGCCGTTGGGCTGCGGCGTGCTGCCGATGTAGTTGTCGTGGGCAAAGCCGAATGTCGTATGAGTATGGCTGTGCAGCTCGGCCAGGCCACGGCCGAGCTGCTGCCAGTAGTCGGCGGCTCTGGGTGCGGGCTGCAGGTCTTCGAGCAGTAGGAAATTGTCCCCCACCAAATGCACGCCGGGCACGCGCAAGGTCTTGGTCGCCGCCAGCGCCGCCAGGCCTTCGGCCTCGCGGGCGAACATGTCTGCGGGCGCCTGCGCATTGCTCTTAATAAAGAAGGCCGCTCCACTCTGCGAGCGCAGGTGAGCGCCATTGTTAATGCAGCCACCCGCGGCTGGCGAGCTGGCTGCTAGACCGCCATATTTTTCAAGCCATGCAGCAGCCGCTAGCGGGAGCTTCACTGGACCTTGAGCTGGCCGCTCTCCAGTGCCAGCAGGAGACCACGCACACTGCGATCAATGATGTCGTAGGCCGCGTCGAAGCCCTGTGGGCCGCCGTACCACGGGTCGGGCACGGCCAAGTCACCGTCGGCATCGGGGTCAAAGCTGCGCATGAGGTGCAGCTTGGCGGCCTGCTCTTCAGTGCTCGCCAGGCGGCGCAGGTTGTTGAGGTTCTCCAGATCCATAGCGATGACGAGGTCAAAGTCATCCAAGTCTTGCGCTTTCACCTGGCGAGCACGGCCGTCGTAGACGAAGCCGCGGCGCTGCGCCGTGCGGCGCATGCGCTCATCCGGCCGCTCGCCGATGTGGTGCGCCGAGGTACCGGCCGAGTCCACTTCGTACTTCTCCCCTACTCCGCCCTCGTTGGCCACGTGCTCGAAGAGCTTCTCGCCCAGCGGGCTGCGGATGATGTTGCCAAGGCAGACGAAGAGGATGCGCGTTTTAGGCATGCGGCGATGATACCAAAGGGAACTGACCAGTTAGTCGGCTAGTCGTTTGGTCAACTTTACGCCCTTCGTCTTTGCAAAGAGAATTCACTTGAGCTTGCAATGCTCTAAAGGATTCCTCCTCGCCACTGCGCGGCTCGTTCGGAATCACAGGCTGACTACCGTCTTTGCGAGGAGTGCTGCACATAGTGCAGCCGACGAAGCAATCCCCAGTAAATCACTTGACTTGCTATGGCCTAAAGGATTCCTCCTCGCCGCTGCGCGGCTCATCGGAATAACAGACACTGCAAAACAGACACCGCCATGCACGATGCCCAATAGCAGACGTGTGTCATTCAGAGCAGAGCGAGGAATCTTTTAGGGCAGAGTAAACCTCGCCAGTTTATAGTATTCAGCATTCCTCCCTCGTTGCACTCGGTCGGAATGACCACCATATGGAAAAAAGGGCGGGTCTGAGACCCGCCCTTTCAGTGCGTTGCATTGAAAGCTACTAAGAGTTTTTGCGTTTGTCCGCATCCAGCACAGCGACGGCGGTCATGTTGACGATGTCTTGCACCTGGTCGCCGGTCTGCAGCACCTGGATCGGCGCACCGACACCCAACAGGATCGGCCCGATGGTGTGAGCACCGCCCAGGCGGCTGAGCAGCTTGTAGCTCACATTGGCTGACTCCAACGAGGGGAAGACGAGCACATTGGCGTTCTTCACCTGGCTGAAGGGATAGCGCTGCTCCACGATCTCAGACACCACGGCCGTATCCGCCTGCATCTCGCCGTCGATCACCAGCTCGGGCGCACGCGCCTGGGCCAGCTCCACCGCCTTGCGCACCTTGAAGGATTGCGGGTGCGGCGTGGCGCCAAAGTTGGAGAAGGAGAGCATGGCTACGCGCGGCTCCAGGCCGATCTGGCGGGCAAAGTCGGCCGCCTGGATGGCAATGTCGGCCAGGTCCTCGGCGCTGGGCTCAATGTTCACGGTAGCGTCAGTGAACAAGTACACGCGCTGCTCCACAATGACGATGTACACGCCACACGCCTTGGCCACGCCGGGTGCGGTGTGGTGAATTTGCAGCGCGGGGCGAATCACCTCGGGATACTCAAAGGTGCGGCCAGAGATCATTGCATCGGCATCGCCCATCTTGACCATCATGGCGCCAAAGGCGTTGCGGTCACGCAGCATCTTCTCAGCGCTGACACGCGTGACACCGCTGCGCTGGCGCAGCTCATAGTAGGCGTGGTGATAGCTGTCCATCTTTTCAAACTTACGCAGATCGATGACGTCTGGCTTGTAGTCCAGGCCCAGGTCGGCCAACTGCTGCTCGATCACTTCGGGACGCGCAATCAGGATGGGATGGGCAATGCCCTCCTCCGCCACCTGCGCGGCGGCGCGGATGATCTTGCTGTCTTCGCCCTCGGGGAAGACTACGCGCGTGCTGTGCTTGAGCTGCTTGGCCTTGTTGATGAAGTACTGGCGCACCTGCTGGCCGCGGCCCTGGCGCAACGCCAGCTCATCGCGGTAGGCATCCAAATCCACGGGGTGCTGGGCTACGCCGGTCTTCATGGCCGCCTCGGCCACCGCCGGCGCAACCCACAGCAGCACGCGCGGGTCGAACGGTTTGGGAATCAAGTAATCAGCGCCAAACTTCAGGCTCTCGATGCCGTAGGCACGCAGCACGCTATCCGGCACGTCTTCGCGCGCCAGGTCGGCCAGCGCCCGGGCGGCGGCGATCTTCATCTCATCATTGATGGTGCGGGCACGCACGTCCAGCGCCCCGCGGAAGATGTAGGGGAAGCCGAGCACATTGTTGATCTGGTTCGGGTAGTCTGAGCGGCCAGTAGCCACAATCGCATCGGCGCGGGTCTGCTTGGCGTCCTCGTAGGTGATCTCAGGGTCAGGGTTGGCCATGGCGAAGATGAGCGGCTTCTTGGCCATGGTGGCCACCATATCGCGCGTGAGCAAGCCACCCACCGAGAGGCCGTAGAACACATCGGCACCGTCCACCGCGTCGGCCAGGCTGCGCGCCTTGGTCTCTACGGCAAACTCCTGCTTGTACTCGTTCATACCTTCGGTGCGGCCCTTGTAGACCACGCCCTTGCTATCCACCAGCAGCACATTCTCCGGCTTGGCGCCGAGCTTGATGGCCATGCGCGCACAGGTGAGCGCTGAGGCGCCCGCGCCAGAGACAACGAAGCGCGCCTTCTCGATCTTCTTGCCCACCAGCTCCAAGCCATTCAGCAAGCCGGCGCTGGCAATGATGGCGGTGCCGTGCTGGTCATCATGAAAAACGGGGATGTCGAGCATCTCGATGAGGCGACGCTCCACCTCGAAGCACTCGGGGGCCTTGATGTCCTCAAGGTTGATGCCGCCAAAGGTGGGCGCAATGCCCGCCACGATCTTGACCAGCTCATCAATATCCGTGGCATTGACCTCGATATCGAAGACGTCAATATCGGCAAATTTCTTGAAGAGCACCCCCTTGCCCTCCATCACTGGCTTGGAGGCCAGCGCGCCACGGTCACCCAGGCCCAGGATGGCGGTACCGTTGGAAATGACCGCCACCAAGTTGCCCTTGGCGGTGTATTTGTAGGCCAGGCTGGGGTCTTTTTCAATCTCGAGCACCGGCTCCGCTACGCCGGGTGAGTAGGCTAAGGCCAGGTCACGCTGGGTGTCCAATGGCTTGGTGGGCAAGACAGCAATCTTGCCGGGCTTGTTGTTTAGATGGTGGTAATCCAGCGCATCCTGTCGCAGATCTGCCATGAACACTATTCTCCTTTGAACGTCAAAAGGCCGGGAAAACAGCGACTGGCACTGCCAGGGCGAATGCGCGTCTTCTCTAGGACTTGGCCCTTATGATACTACCAACCCCACCTAAAGGAATTCGACGCGGTTGCGGCCGCGGCGCTTGGCCAGCAGCAGCGCGCTGTCGGCACGCCGCAAGGCCACCGACATGTCTGCGTCTTCCGGCAGCAACACCGTGCAGCCGATGCTAACGGTGACGAGTATACTGCGCTCATTGAGCATAAAAGGGGTCTCGCCAATGCTCCTGAGCACGCGGCGCATCACCTGCAGGGCCTGGCCGCGGCTGGTCTCCGGCAGCAACACGGCGAACTCCTCACCGCCGTAGCGCGCCACCGTATCTGAGGCGCGCAGCGCGGTTTGAATCTTATCGGCGCAGCCTTTGAGCACTTCGTCACCCCACGTGTGGCCAATGGTGTCGTTGATTTTCTTGAAATAGTCCAAGTCAAGCATCACAATCGCAAAGGGCTTCCCGGCACGGCGGCTGCGACTGAACTCCTTGTTGGCCAGCTCAAAGAACACGTGCCGGTTGTGCGCGCCGGTGAGCGCATCCGTGGTGGCCTGACGGTGCAGCTTGCGGTTGGCTGTGCGCAGCTCGCGGGTGCGCTCGGCAACCGTGCGCTCCAGGACTTGATTGGCCTGATTTAGCTGGCGCTGCTGCGCCTTGTACTCCGTCATCAGCACAGACAAACCCACCGTGGTCAGGCTCAGGGTCAAGATAAATTCCTGGATCAGCATGGCCTCATCGGCAGCAGACATGTCGCCGAACAAGTGGCCGGTGGTGGCAAGCCGTGCCACATAAAAGATGGAGACGAACGCATCGGCCAACAATACCCAGCGCATCTCAGTGCGCGCCGAGAAATACACTGCGATGGGCAGGAGCAACCCGGGGCTGATGAAGGGCAGCCCCGCTTCGAGCAGATTGAGGCTGTGCAACAGCAGGAAGCCTTGCAAAGCCAGCAAGCCATAGTCATACCACTTGAGCTGTGGCGCCCACATGCGCGCCTGCTGGCTACCGGGCCAAAAAGCCATCAGCAGCGGTGCAAAGATGATCAACCCGGTAGCATCGCCCATCCACCAGATGCGCACAAACTCAAGATAGGATGTGGCGGTGTCGTTAAACAATGTGTAGATATAGCCGCCCAGAATGGCAGCACACAGCGCTCCGATCACTGGGCCGGCAAGCAAGAACTTCCCGAAGCGCGTAATCGAGCTGAGATAGTCGTACACTCCCCAGCGGCGTAGCAGCAAGAAAGCCACCACGCACTCCAACACATTGGCCGTGGTGTACGCCAGTGTAGCTTGCAGCGGCACCACAGCCAATGACAGGCTGACCTCGACAAGATAGACAATGGCAATGAAGACATAAAATTTACGCCCCTGAAACAAAAGCAGTGGCGTAAGCAATGCGGCGTTGGCCGCCCAGATTTGCGCAATCCCCTCTTCCAATACACCGTAATCAATGCCGATACGAACGCCCAGATAATACAGCGCCCCGCACAGCACAAAATCCAGTATCTTGGGTTGTCTACTCTCCATCTATCGCTCCAAGGGTGACAACTGTCTATCAAACGAAGCAAGCGTACCTGCATTATATATGGCCAGACAGTTGCGCAAACGCCCCAACTTTTGTTCAACCGACTAACAAACCTGCCAGAAAAAGCCGCCGCTCCCGCCACAAGCCTGCCCACAGGGAAACTGGTACACTCCTTGCGTATTCTTCAGAAAGAGACCCATGAGCAAAGAAAAAGACAACGCTCTTGAGAACGCGCTGCAACAGATCACCAAACGCTGGGGCGAAGGCAGCATCATGCGCCTTGGCGAAACGGAAAGCATGGCCGTGGAGTCCATCCCCACCGGCTCGCTCTCGCTCGACCTCGCCCTGGGCGTGGGCGGCGTGCCGCGCGGCCGCGTGACCGAGATCTACGGCCCGGAATCCTCGGGCAAGACCACCATCTGCCAGCACATCGTGGCCGAGGTGCAAAAGCGTGGCGGCACCGCCGCGTACGTGGACATGGAGCACGCCCTGGACCCTAACTACGCCGCCCGCTGCGGTGTAGATGTGGAAAAGTTGCTGGTTTCGCAGCCGGACACCGGCGAGCAGGCCCTGGAAATTGCCGAGGCGCTGGTGCGCTCTGGCGCCGTGGACGTTGTGATCGTCGATTCGGTGGCGGCCCTGGTGCCGCGCTCCGAGATCGAGGGCGATATGGGCGATGCCACCATGGGTATGCAGGCGCGCCTGATGTCTCAGGCGCTGCGCAAGCTCTCTGGCATCATTCGCCAGACGAATACGGCCGTAGTCTTCACCAACCAGCTACGCCAGAAGATCGGCGTAATGTTCGGCAATCCCGAAACCACTACTGGCGGCATGGCGCTCAAGTTCTATGCCTCGGTACGCATGGATGTGCGCCGCATCCAATCCATCAAAGATGGGCAGGATATTGTCGGCAGCCGCACGCGGGTGCGCGTGGTCAAAAACAAGGTTTCGGCCCCCTTCCGAACTGCCGAATTTGACATCATGTATAATGAAGGTATCTCCAAGGCTGGTGATCTGCTGGACTTGGCGAGCCAAATGGACATCATCACCAAGCGTGGTTCGCACTATCTCTACGGAGAAGAGCGCTTGGGGCAAGGCCGTGAGAATGCGAAGGCCTTCTTGCGGGAGAACACGAACCTGGCCAACGAGATCGAAGAAAAGGTTCGGGCGCATGCCGACCCCAACATGCTGTTGGGCGGGGCAGAACCCGAAGACGAAGAGTAGATCTCCGTTTCGCCAGGCCGGCACTGCGCCGGGCTGATTTTTTGACCTGATTCTGGACGATGTCTGCACTGAAAACGCAGACGGGCTGATACTGAAACGCTACATACATGACCTCTTCAGCGCACCTCTCTATAAAGGAACACGGGCTACGCCCCGTTTTGCGCCGTTAGCTGGCCAGCGGCTGTCTGCCTGAGAGGCAGAGCCGCCGCGTTGTAGCACAACTCATCAGCACCTCCGTGCAAGCCACGGAGCCAACCAGACCAAGCCAAGCAGCCACGGTGCACCGTTGGCTGTTTTTTGTTTGGTTATGGCAACGATTACCGCACTCACTCAACAGAAACGCAATCCCAACCGGGTCAATGTCTACCTGGATGGCGAATACGCCTTCCCGCTGGCCAAGATCGTGGCCGCCTGGCTCAAGATCGGCCAGGAGCTCAGCCCAGACAAGATTGCTGAGCTGCAAGCCAAAGACGGGCATGAGGCCGCCTTGCAGCGCGCCCTCAACTTCATAAGTTACCGCCCCCGCTCCGTGGCCGAGGTGCAGCGCAACCTCAATAAGTTTGAGGTGCCCGAAGACATTATTGCCAGCGTGATCGAACGCCTGCAAGCCAACGGCCTGCTGGACGACGCCGATTTTGCCCGCCGCTGGGTGGAAGACCGCGCCGCCTTCAAGCCGCGCGGCGCCCGCGCCCTGCGCATGGAGCTGCGCCTCAAGGGCATGCAGGACGCGTTGATCGACGTAGCCCTGCAAGATATTGATGAATACCAACTGGCCAGCCAGGCGGCTGAGCGCAAATTGCGCCAGCTCAGCGGGCTGGATTGGGACACCTTTCGCAACAAGCTTGGCGCGCACCTGGCCCGCCGCGGCTTCGGCTATGACATTGCCGCCGATGTTTGCCGTGAGGCCTGGCAGCGCACCCACTCACCAGAAACGAGGGAACACTAAAAAACTATGGACACCATTAGCATCATTGTTGCACTTGTAGCGGCGGCAGCCGGTTTCGGGCTTCGCCACCTGCAAGTGCAAAGCGCCAAACGGCGCAACCAGGAGGAGGCCGAGCGCATCCTCACCCAGGCACGCGAGGAAGCCAAGAGCGTTGAGCTCAAGGCCAAGAACGAAGCGCTGGAGCTGCGCCAGGGCGCCGAGGCTGACATCGAGCGCAAGCGCAAAGACCTCAGCCGCGAGGATGACCGTCTGCGCAGCCGCCGCTCTGACCTGGACCACCGCACGGAGAAACTCGAAGAGCGTGAACAGGGGCTCAACAAGCGTCAGAGCAACCTGGACCGCCGCCAAAATGAAGTAGAAGAGCAGCGCAACGAGATCGTCAAAAAGCTGGAAAGCGTATCTTCCATGACGCGTGACGAAGCCCGCAAAGTGCTCATGGACGAGGTGGAGAAGGAATCGCGCGGCGATATGGCGCGCATCATCCGCCAGATCGAAGGCGAAGCCAAGGAAGAAGGCGAGAAACGCGCCCGCAACCTGGTGGCGATGGCCGTGCAACGCGTGGCCTCGGAGTACGTCTCCGAGAACACCACCTCGGTGGTCACCCTGCCCTCAGACGACATGAAGGGCCGCATCATCGGCCGCAACGGTCGCAACATCCGCTCCTTTGAGCAGGTGGCCGGCGTAGACGTCATCGTGGATGACACGCCAGAAGCCGTCACCATCTCCAGCTTCGACCCGGTGCGCCGTGAAGTAGCTCGCCGCACCCTGCAGAAGCTAGTGCAAGACGGCCGCATCCACCCAGCCAGCATCGAGAAGATCCTGAAGAAAGAACAGGATGAAGTCGATAAGAGCATGGTGGAAGCTGGCGAGAACGCCGTCTACGAAGCCGGCGTGCCGCATCTTCACAAAGAGATTGTAAAGATGCTCGGCCGCCTCAAGTACCGCACCTCGTACGGCCAGAACCAGCTCGCCCACGCCGTGGAGGCCGCTGGCCTGGCCGGCGTGATTGCCACCGAGCTGGGCGCCAATGTGGAGCTGGCCAAGATGGGCGGCCTGTTGCACGACCTGGGCAAAGCGATGGACCACAACGTAGAGGGCACGCACGCCGCCATTGGCGCCGAGTTCGCCAAGCGCTACGGCGTGACCCCGCTGGTCGTCAATGCCATCGCCTCGCACCACCATGAGGTGGAGCAAGAGAGCGTGGAAGCTGTGATCGTGGAAGCGGCAGACGCTATCTCCGGCGCCCGCCCCGGCGCCCGCCGTGAGAGCCTTGAGCAGTACATCAAGCGCATCAAGGCGTTGGAAGACCTAGCCAACTCCTACAAGGGTGTGACGCAGAGCTACGCCCTGCAGGCCGGCCGCGAGGTGCGCATCATCGTGCGCCCTGAGGATGTGGACGATTTGGAAGCGGCACGCATGGCGCGTGACATCGCCAAGAAGATCGAAGAGACCATGCAGTACCCGGGCCAGATCAAGGTGACGGTGCTGCGTGAGACACGTGCCAGCGAGTTTGCTAAGTAAAAGCAGGGGCAAAGATAAAGAAAAATAAGGGCCGGTGATACCGGCCCTTTATTTTCCTACACGTGCTTAGAGATACCCGGACAAGCCGAGAGTCTCCTAACATTAGGGTCGATCTGCTCTAGGTAAGGGAGAGAAAACTTATGCATAAATAAAGCTAGCAGCAGTACGCACGAAAGGACACCTACCCGTACCAACAGATTCTCGTCTTTGTACAACCAGAGAAAAAGAGGCCCCATAGCGATTGGCAACCACAGCAGTTTGTATGCAAACCGTACAAAACGGACTGAAATTGAGAGCCACAACACCTTCTTTCTTTTGGCAATCTCAGAGACTAAGGGAGGCAAATGCGAGACCCACAGCAGCGCACTGACGAGCGCCCAGCCAAGTTGCCTAACTACCTGCCCCGAGGACGGGATGCCAGTAGAAAAAAAGCTAGCCAAGTCGTTTGCTCCAATTGTCAAAAACAGACTATAGCCTGAAATTGCAAACCCACAAACAAGGTACAGGTACATGCGGAACATAGCATCTCAATTATATTATTCGGGGAGACCGTGAAATCAACCTCTAGCGTAGACAAAACGACCTGCACCATGTGCAGGCCGCTTTTTGTAGATACTACCTGTTAACTTGCTACGCTTCTTTTTTATCCAAAGCCATATCGTACTTGACTTCCTGATAGAACACATACACATGGTGTGCCCACAGGCTGGCGCCAATCAGCAGCTTGAGCGCTTGCGCCCCAAGCTGCAGGGTGCTGCTCTCAACCAGGCCGGTGAGCAAAGCGGCCACCTCCTCAAAGAACGTAGAGCCGCTAATCATCAGGCTTACTCCCAGGAGCGAGACCACGCTCAGCAGGTAAAACATTACGGCAGCCAGCATGGAGCGCCCGCCTGTGCGCAGCCCGCGGAGCAGGCTGCGCCAGTGGAAAACCCACATCAGGCCAGCCGCAATCACCCAGCCTATGTTGGCAACCAATCCCTCGGCTGCTTGAAAGCCAGTACCCTGCTGGATGTGCAGCCAATCGCTCACTGCGCCAAGTGAAGTTCCCCACAACACCAAGAAGCTGATCACGCTGACAAGGAACAAGTAGAACGCAAACATGGAACTCTTCCTTTCCCTAAGGCGAACCCGGTCAAGTCCTACATGTACATTATATCACAACATTGTGAATTTTTACACTTGTTAAGGGTGGAGTTCTGTTTGGGAGAAGTGAGCAGTGAAAAGTGAGTAGTGAAGCGGTAAAACCGGAAGGTGTGACCTTGGGCCAGGTTAGATCCCCGCTCACCCATCACTTATCCACTGTTCACTAGATCACGTCCAGCAGCTTGACCTTCTGCCCAATCTGCCCCGCTCAGGCATATCCGTGGCATAACCTCGCTAGGCAGCAGGGGCTGGCCCCCCTACCGCTCAGGCTGGCCAGCCTGCACTAAAGCAAAGTGACAACAGCGACAACAATGACCTGATCGACAACAGTTACAACAGCTACAACAGCATTGCCAGTACAGGCAGCCAGCTGCAGACGGCGGCCTGCTGAGCCCACGGAGGCAATTAGCAAACAGACAGGCACCTTAAACCACAACAGGCTGCGGGGCGGGCGCTGCTAACGCTCGCTGCCGCAGCCTGTGGAAGGCTGACGCTGATCTTTAGCCCTGCTTCTTTAGCAGGTACATGGTGTAGTCAATATTGCCAGGCGAATGGCCGAACTCGGTGAGCATCTGCGCCAGCTCGGCGCGGTGCTGCATGCTGTGGAAGAAGAGCTGCTTGAGCAGCTCCAGGCGCGCCCGCGTGAACTCCTCGCCGGTGGAGACTGTGTAGGTCACGCTGCCCGCCAGCTCCTCTTCGCTGGCCCCGGTAAGGTAGGCGCGCATCTGCGCCTCTTCGTCTTGCCAATAGGCCTTCAGCGCGGCCAGATCGGTGAACGCCTCGAGCCTGACCGCCGCGGTGGGCAGGCCAGCACAGCGCGTGCGGTAGGCACGTTCGGCCGAGAGTGTGTGCACCAGGGTTTCCTTCACACTCTTGATGGGGAAACGCGTCTCTTCTTCGTACTGCTCCGGGGTTAGCTTGGCGGCATGCTCCAGCATCAGCTCACGCCCCCAGCAGGTGAAATCGTACAGGTCAAGTAGTAGGTCTTTTAGCATAAGGCTCTCCTTGTAAGGTGATGAGTGTGAAAAGGCGAGATTGGAGATTAGAGATTATTGTTATACAAATCTTAAATCTCTAGTCTCCAATCTCCGCTTCTCACTCTTGCAAAAAAGGGTTGTACTCGCGCTCCTGCCCTACCGTCGTCTGCGGCCCGTGGCCGGGGAGCAGGGTCACATCATCAGGCAGGCTGAGCACTTCTCGATAGATGCTTTTGATCAGCGTATTGTGATCGGCGCCAGGTAAATCCGTGCGGCCGATGCTCATCTGAAAGATGACATCGCCGCAGAACATCAGCTTCTCTTGTTCGCAATAAAACATCACACTGCCGCGCGAGTGGCCCGGTGCAAAGCGCACCTGCAACTCTGTGCTGCCAATGTACAGGCTTTGGCCAGCGGCCAGATCAATCGTCGGTTCGGGACCAGGGTCAAAGGTCATGCCATATTGGCGCGCCCCACCCCCGGCGCGCCAGAGCACATAATCCTCCGGATGCAGCGCCACCTGGGGCGGCGTGGGGCTGCCATCGGCGAGCGCCGCAGCGCCACCGAAGTGATCCCAGTGGGCATGTGTGAGCCAGATCGCCGCGGTGTGCCAGTTGCGTTGCTCAAGTTGCTGCAGAATAAGATGGCCATCCCAGGAAGGGTCTATCACCACGGCATCTGAGCCACCCTGCTCCGCCACAATGTAGCAGTTGGTGCTAGCCGGGCCGAGCGTCATCTTCACAATTTCAAGTGTCAAACAGCACCAAGCCTTTCAGGAGTTTGCGCAGCCAACTCCAACGCTAGCGGCAAAGCTGCTCGCAATTAAGCGGGATTATACTTTGCACACGCATGGCGCTTTTGCGCGCCGCCCCACTACCTCAAGGAGAGTACATGCCTAAGTACGTGCCGGAACCGTTCCGCATCAAGGTCGTCGAGCCGATCCAGCTCATCAGCCGAGCGGAGCGTGAGAAAGCGCTACACGCCGCGGGTTACAACGTGTTTGGCCTGCGCGCAGAAGATGTCTATATTGACTTCATGACCGACTCCGGCACTGGCGCCATGAGCCAGGGCCAATGGGGCGCCATGATGGTGGGCGATGAGAGCTATGCAGGCTCACGCTCGTTCTATCGCTTGAAAGAAGTGATGGAAGACATCTTTGGTTTCAAGCACTTCGTGCCCACGCACCAAGGGCGCGCCGCCGAAAACATTCTGGCGGCCGTGCTGCTGAAGCCCGGGCAATTTGTGCCCTCCAACATGCACTTCGACACCACCGAAGGCAACATCCTGGCGCGCGGCGGCGTGCCGGTCAACCTCATCAAGCAGGTGGCCTACGAGCCGCAGACTGTGGTGGATTTCAAAGGCGACATGGATGTTGACGCCCTGAAAGCGTGGATCGAGGAGAAGGGCGCAGCCAACATCCCCTTCGGCATGCTCACCATCACCAACAATGCCGGCGGCGGCCAACCCGTCTCGCTGGCCAACATCAAAGCCGTATCTGAGCTGTATCACAGCTACAACATCCCCTTCTTTATTGATGCCTGCCGTTACGCCGAAAACGCCTACTTCATCAAGCTGCGTGAGCCGGGCTATGAGAACAAGAGCACGCTGGAGATTGCGCGCGAGATCTTTGCCCTGGCGGACGGCGCCACGATGAGCTCCAAGAAAGACGGTATGGTCAACATCGGCGGCTTCCTGGCGATGAACGACAGCACGCTGTTTGAGCGTGTGCGCGCTGAGCTGATCCTGCGCGAAGGCTTCCCCACCTACGGTGGCCTTGCCGGGCGCGATATTGATGCCCTGGCCGTGGGCTTGCGCGAGGGCCTGCAGGAAGATTACCTGGCCTACCGCCTGGCGCAGACCGCCTATGCGGCTGACCGCATTCGCGAGACCGGCATGCCGCTGATCGAGCCCACCGGCGGCCACGCCATCTATCTGGATGCCGCCACCCTGCTGCCGCACCTCAGCCGTGAGCAATTGCCCGGCCAGGCGCTCTCCGTAGCCATGTATCTCTACGGCGGCATCCGCGCCGTGGAGATGGGCACGGTGGCCTTTGGGCAGCTGGTGGACGGCAAGTGGAAGTACCCGCCGCTGGAGCTGGTGCGCCTGGCCATTCCGCGCCGCAGCTACACGCAGAGCCACTTCGACTATGTGGCCGAAGTGATGGGCGGGATCAAGGCGGATGCTGCCAAGATCCGTGGCATGAAGATGACCTACGCACCCGAGTTGCTGCGCCACTTCACGGCGCAATTTGAGATGATGTAAACATGACGACTGACTACTTAAAAAAACTCACAGCCTGGCGAGCAAAGATGACCGAAGGTCTGAGCGCGCCCTACAGTTGGCTATCGCTAGCTGGTTTGTTCTGGCTTGATGAGGGTGAGAACAGCCTAGGCAGTGCCGCTGGCAGCGCCGTGCAGCTGCCCGCTCGCGCCCCGGCTGCGCTCGGCAGCTTGGGGCTGGCCGGCGGCCAGGTGGTGCTGCACCCCGCTGTGGGCGCAGAAATGCGTATCGGCGACACGCCCGTGGCTGGTGAGACCAGCCTACGCAATGACCATGAAGATACGCCCAGCCTGCTGTTCTGGCAGGATGTGCGTATGCTGGTGATCAAGCGCGGAGAACGCTACGCCATCCGCATCTGGGACCCGCAGCGCCCCGAGCGCGCTCAGGCCACTGGGCGCGTGTGGCACCGCGCCGACCCGGCGGCGCGTATCACGGCGCGCATCGAGCGCCACGAGCCACCGCGGGTGGTGCCTAGCGTGGATATTGTGGGTACGCCGCGCCAACTGGAAATTGCCGCCACCCTGCACTTTGAGTACGCAGGTGTGGCCTGCGCACCGGATGCTGAGCTGCTGACGGATGGGCGCTATTCGTTGATGCTGAAAGACGCGGCTGGCAGCGGCAACTACGGCGGCGGGCGCTTTTTGGACAGCGAGCTGCCCGAGGGTGATAGCGTGGTGCTGGACCTCAATAAGCTCTACAACCCGCCCTGCGCGTTCACGCCGTATGCCACCTGCCCTGTGCCCACACCCAACAGCGTGCTGCCAGTAACGATTCTGGCTGGTGAACACTACCAGGGTGCTCACTAGCATGGCCGATCTGCCTACCGCTATCCAGTTGGCGCTCAGTGCACACAAAGATCAACAAGACAAGGCTGGCGCGCCATACATTCTGCATCCGCTGCGGTTGATGATGCGCATGAGCACCCCAGATGAGATGATCGTGGCAGTCCTTCACGATGTACTGGAGGACTCGCAGACTACGCGAGCCGATTTGGAGCGGGCTGGATTCGCTACGGCCATCCTGGACGCGCTGGATGTGCTTACCCATCGTGATGAGCAAAGTTACGAGAGCTATATTGACATCATTAAGCACGTGCCGCTGGCGCGCCGCGTGAAGCTGGCCGATCTTGAAGACAACAGTAATATCCTGCGCCTCAAAGAAGTGACGCCGAGCTCATTAGAAAAGCTGCAAAAATACCACGCAGCCTGGAACAGGCTACAGGCAGAGTAAGCGCTATCTAGTATCTATAACTGGTAAAAAGCCTGGCTGCGCAAGGCCAGGCGCGGAGCAGCACACCGGCAACAGCAGCGCCACCGGCGTCATTAGGTTGCGCTCAGGCTAGCTGCGTGAGATTGCGGTCAGCCAAGAGGCAGCAGTCCCGCTGTATTCAAAGTCACAGTTGAAAAAACAGCATAGCAGGATGGAGATACCGCAGCCCACGCCAGCTTGAAACACAGCCAGTACAGCCAAACAAATCCAGCAAGATAAGAGAAGAGTTGCTGTCATCCATGGAAGACAGCAACTCTTCTGTATGCGTGGCTATGGTTGTGCTAACTCAAAGGTGAGTACTTGCTCAAAAGTATCAAATTCGGCCTGGGTGGACAATTGGCCCTGCGAACCGCTTTGGCTGAGGCCGCCCGTGGCGCCCGGGGAGCCGGAAGGCCCCGCCCCGCTACAGTCGCCCTGTGAACCCGACGCGCGTCGATGCAGGAGGACGTAAAAATCACCAGCGTATGGATCACTGCCATCCATCCAGCCATTGGCGAGCAGGCTGGGCGCATTCACCAGAGCAGCTACGTCTGGTGCATAGAGATTGAAGAATACGAGCACGACACATTGGCGATACAAGCGCGCCAAATCATCTGCATCCGCATGCTCGGCGGCGGCGCCATCAATGAGAATGGCGGCCGCGGGCTGCGCACTGTGCAGCTGCATCAGATCGCCCCACTCGCTAGTGGCCTGGGCGCCCAAGGTCTGCCGCAGGTGGCCAGGAGCCAGCAGGCTGCTATCGGCATCCATTCTATGGGTAAAGTACAACAGATTTGAGTCTGGCTCGGCGGCCGGAGTGGCTGCACAGGCTACAAGCCACAGGCTGGTCAAAAACAATGCTCCCCACTGTTTCATTTTCATATTACTAGCTTAGCACACCAAGATTAATAACACCGCCCCTTGACATTTCATTTCGGATATTTTACCATTCGGTTAATTAGCCAGTCATGCACAGCAAAGCCGACACCCTAAGCCTGACCTTTGGCGCTCTCTCAGATCCGACGCGGCGCGCCATGCTCTCGCGCCTGGCGCAAGGGCCAGCCACGGTGAAGGAACTGGCGGCGCCGTTCAGCATCAGCCTGCCGGCGATCACCAAGCATCTCAAGGTGCTGGAGCGCGCCGGCCTGATCGAGCGCGGGCGCGAGGCGCAATGGCGACCGGCGCAGCTGCAGGCTGCCCCCCTCAAAGATGCCAACCAATGGCTGAGCGAGTACCGCCAGCACTGGGAAGAGAACTTTGATCGTTTAGATGAATATCTCATGCAGATACAAAAAGGAGAACACCCATGACCGAAGATACCAAGAACCGAGAGATCGTCACTTCACGCGAGTTCGCTGCACCGCGCGAGCTGGTGTTTGATGCCTTCACCGACAAGCAGCACGTCGAAGGCTGGTGGCTGCCCAAAGGCGGCACCACCCTGGATTGGGAGAGCACGCCCGGCGGCGTGTGGCGCTATCAGGCACCCACCTACGGCGACAATCAAATGATCTTTCGCATCACCTTTGTTGAAGTAGACAAGCCCAACAAGCTGGTCTATGACTACAGCCCGGATGTGCCCAGTGAAGAGAACACCGTGCGCACGCATGTCACTTTTGAAGAGGCTGGCGACAAAACCAAGGTCACGCTGCAGCTGGTCTTCCCGAGCAAGCAAGCCTATGCTCAGGCCGTGAAATACGGCGCCATCGTGGGCGCTATGCAGGCGCTCGAAGGCCTGGCCGAGTACGTAGAGAATCTATAACCCTGTTAGGAGGACGTGATGAGCGCACAAAAGAAAACCAGCAAGACCGCAAAAGTGAGCGAAGGTTTTAGCGCAGCCGAGAAAGCGGCGATGAAGGAGCGCGCCCGCGAGCTCAAAGCATTGGAGCGCATTGGCAAAGATCGTGCCAAGGGCGAAGAAGCTCTGCTGGAGGTGGTCAACAAGCTGCCGGATACAGAGCGCAAGATGTGTGCGCGCCTGCACACGCTGATCAGTAGCGCGGCCCCCGCCTTGCTGCCACGCACCTGGTACGGCATGCCTGCGTATGCCAACGAAGACGGCAAAGTGGTGCTCTTCTTCCAGCCGGGCAGCAAATTTGAGACGCGCTATACCACGCTGGGCTTCAATGATTCGGCCATGCTGGATGATGGCAACATGTGGCCTGCCTCGTTTGCCTTGGTGAAGCTCAGCGCGGCCGAAGAAGCCAAGATCACCAAGCTGGTGAAAAAGGCCATAGGTTGATATGCCGGCCAAGAAGAGTGCGGCCAAGAACACAGGCAGGAAGCCTGCCGCCAAAGCCACCGCGCCAACCGCCAACGCCAGTAAAGAGATCGATGCCATCATCAAGGCAGCCGAGCCCTGGAAGGGCGAAAAGATGGCCGAGCTGCGCGCCGTGATCCTTAAAGCCAACGCAGGCATCATCGAGGAAGTTAAGTGGAAGAAACCCTCGCAGCCCGAAGGTGTGGCAGTGTGGGCGCACAATGGCAATCTGTGCCATGTGGATATTCTGAAGAATACGGTGCGCTTGAACTTTCACAAAGGTGCGCAGATCAAGGACCCCAGGAAGCTGTTTAACACCCGCCTGGACAGCAGCACAGTGCGGGCGATTGACTTTGGCCCCCAAGACCGCATTGACAAAGCCGGGATCAAGGCCTTGATGCAAGCTGCGGTCAAACTGAACGCGGCCAAGTAAGGCTGGGCAGTAATTTGGGGTAAACTCTCTCCCCCATTCGCCCATATCAACTACTAGAGGAAGCATGGCTGAAGGCAAGCAAGAATTCATTGACATTCGCGGCGCACGCGAGAACAATCTCAAAAACGTAAACATCCGCATCCCAAAACGCAAGGTGACCATATTCACGGGCGTGTCTGGCTCTGGCAAATCGTCGATCGTGTTCGACACGATTGCCACCGAGGCGCAGCGCCAGCTGTACGAGACCTTCAGCCTGTTTGTGCGCAACTTCCTGCCGCGCTACACCCAGCCGGATGCCGACAGCATCGAGAACCTGGGTATGGCTGTGGTGGTGGACCAAAAGCGCCTCGGCGGCGGTTCACACTCCACCATGGGCACGATCACGGACACCTACACTGTGCTGCGCATGCTGTTCTCGCGCATTGGGCAGCCTTTCGTTGGCCACCCCAACGTGTTCTCCTTCAACGAGCCGTTTGGCATGTGCCCGGAGTGCAACGGCTTTGGCCGCAAGCTGCAGGCGGATACCAGCAAAATCCTGGATATGAGTCGCTCGCTCAACGAAGGCGCAATCTTGGTGCCCGGCTTTAGCAGTTGGGCTGGCCTGTATCAGGCCAGCGGCTTCTTTGACAATGACAAACCGCTCTCCAAGTACAACAAAGATGAGCTGGAGCTGCTGCTGCATGGCAAAGACCGCAAAGTGAAGCTAAGCGGCTTTGGCGACAAGGGCTTTAATGCCACCTATGAAGGCATCATCCGCAAATTTGAAAATTCATACATCAAGCGTGACCTCAAGGCATTGTCTGAGCGCACGCAGAAGCAGATTGCGCCCTATTTGGTAGAAGGCCCCTGCCCCGCCTGCAAAGGTGCACGCCTCAATAAATCTGTGCTGATGTGCAAGATCGATGGTTACAACATCGCCAAGCTCTCCGCAATGGAAGTGAGCGCGCTGCTGCCGATCATCAAAGCCATCAAGAGCCCTGAAGGCAAGCCGATGCTGGACGACCTGGCGGCGCGCTTGCAATACCTCATTGACATCGGGCTGGAGTATCTGACTTTGAGCCGCGAGACGGACACACTCTCTGGCGGCGAATCGCAGCGCGTCAAGCTGGTGAAGCAACTGAGCAGCAGCCTGATTGACATGATGTACATCTTCGATGAGCCTAGCGTAGGTCTGCACCCGCGTGATGTGCACCGCCTGAACGAGATGCTGCAAAAGATCCGTGACAAGGGCAATACTGTGCTGGTGGTGGAGCACGACCCACAGGTGATCGAGATTGCCGACCACATCGTGGATGTTGGCCCGCGCGCCGGCAGCCAGGGCGGCCAAATCGTGTACGAGGGTAGCTACGCTGGCCTGCTGAAGGCGGACACGCTCACCGGCACACACATGAAGACGGCTATGCCGCTCAAGAAGGAGTTTCGCCCCGCCAAGGGGCAACTAAAGCTGAGCAAAGTGAGTATCAACAATCTCAAGAACGTCAGCGTGAACGTGCCGCAGGGCGTACTGACGGCGGTGACGGGTGTGGCCGGCTCAGGCAAGAGCTCGCTGATCAATCAGGCCTTCGTGGCACAGTATCCCGAGGCCATTGTGGTGGACCAGTCTGCCGTGGGCGCCAACTCGCGCTCCAACCCAGCCACCTACACCGGCATGATGGACGATATCCGCAAGGCCTTCGCCAAAATCAACAAGGTCAATGCTGGCTTGTTCAGCTACAACTCCAAAGGCGCTTGTGAGAACTGCCAGGGCCTCGGCGTCGTATATACAGAGCTGTCGTTCTTCGACACGGTGAAGTCGCCCTGTGAAGTGTGTGGCGGCAAGCGCTTCAAGGACGAGGTGCTGGGCTACCTGCTGAACGGCAAGTCGATTGCGGATGTGCTGGATATGACGGTGCTGGAAGCTGTGGAGCATTTTGATCAGCCCGAGATCAAGCGCAAGCTGCAAGCGATGGCGGATGTGGGCCTCACCTATCTGAAGTTGGGCCAGCCGCTGAACACCCTCTCCGGCGGTGAATGCCAGCGTATCAAGCTGGCCAGCGAGCTGCACAAAGAGGGCAGCATCTACGTGCTGGATGAGCCGACCACGGGTCTGCACATGTCAGACACGGACCACCTGCTGGGCATTATGAACCGCCTGGTGGATGGCGGCAACACGGTGGTGGTGATCGAGCACAACATGGACGTGGTGCGCAATGCAGACTGGGTGATCGACATGGGGCCGGAGGGCGGCAGCCGCGGCGGCCAGGTGGTGTTCGAGGGTACGCCGGCTGAATTGAAGAAGGCTAAGGGCTCGATTACGAGTAAGTATATTTAGGGAGACAGTGAGCAGTGAAGGGTGAACAGTGAGCAGGAGGTTTCAGCTCACTGTTGATTTCCAGTTTCGGCACAGACACTAGCCAAAGCAAAAGGACGCAGCGTGCTGCGTCCTTTTGCTTAACGGTTGTCATCCCGAACGAGGCCGTTAGGACGAGGAGGGATCCGTTACGGGCATGTTCGACTTTAGTTGGATGTATGGCACAGAGTACGCGTGATCTTTGTGTACAGATTAGCTGCAAAGTTAAACTAACGCAGCACGGATTCCTCGCTACGCTCGGAATGACACAAAGTTGGGCTTGCCGCTACTCAAGTGTGGACGCAGCATCGTTAGGTCGCGCGTCATTTGCGAGCCCAGCAAAGCATCGCAATAATGTGGTGAAACTACGATTTCTTCTTGCTCTCTTCCCACAGCGCGTTCATTTCCTCTAGCGTGAGCTCGCTCAGCGGGCGGTTCTGCGCGCGTGCCCCGGCTTCCACAAACGCAAAGCGTTTGCGGAAGCGTGCATTGGCGGCTCGCAGGGCGGCCTCGGCGTCGATCTTGAGCCAGCGCGAGAGATTGACCAAGGCGAACAAGATATCGCCGAACTCGGCTTCTTGCTCTGGCGTGCCAGCGGCCTCAGCACGGAACTCCTGGATCTCCTCGGCCACGTCACCCAGTACGCCTTCTATATTGGGCCACTCAAAGCCCACGCGGGCAGCGCGGCTGGTGTAGGCCTCGGCCTGGCTAAGCGCTGGCAAGGCGGCCGAGACGCCGTCCAGCAGCCCCTTCTCGGTGCCCTTCTGCTTGCGCTCAGCGGCTTTGAGATTCTCCCAGTTGGCAATCACCGCTTCGGCATCCCCCAACTCCACTTCGCCGAAGACGTGCGGGTGGCGGGCGATGAGCTTGGTGATGATGCCGTTGAGCACATCGGCCATGCGAAATTCATCAGCTTCATTGGCAATCTGGGCGTGCAGGGCTACCTGCACCATCAGATCGCCAAACTCTTCCTGCATGGCGGCGGGGTCGGCAGCGTCCAGCGCATCCACCACCTCGTAGGTCTCTTCGATGAGGTTGCGGCGCAGGCTTTGATGGGTCTGCTCACGGTCCCAGGGGCAGCCATCAGGTGCGCGTAGGTGGGCAATGAGTTCTTGGAACTCCTCAAGCGAGGTGTTGGCCCCGAGGGGCGGGATACAAAGGCTGGTTGGATAGTCGTTTTGTTGCTTGGTCAAAACGTCTACCAGCAAGGCAGCCCTGCCATTCACTTGAATAGGATGCGAAGGTGGATACACGAGCAACAGTAGTGCATGAACCTTGGCAAGCTGCTCTGTTGATGCAATGCCATGAATAAGCACAGGCATATGCGGCGGGAATGTGGGGTGATACTGCACCATCATGCTGGGAGCATGCACGAGGGTGAGATTATCGGTAGTGGGTGTCTGGTTGAGCAGAGTTGCGATGTTGGTCATGGGCAGATGATACACCGTATGCAGACTACAACCTTATCTACCCCGAGCAAAGCGAGGGAACTTCGCAGCGAGTTGACAAACTACGCGCTGCTTGGAAGATAAGGCAATACGGATTCCTCGCTGGCGTCAGCGCCCTGGCGACCATGTAGCTACCCGCTCAGAATGACACGAGGCGAATAAAAAACCGCAGCTTTCGCTGCGGTTTTTGGTTTACTAGGCCACGAGGCTTTAGCGCTTCGTGTAGGTAGGAGCCTTGCGGGCGCGCTTGAGACCAGGTTTCTTGCGTTCCTTGGCACGCGCATCCCGGCGCAGGTGCTGGTTCTTGGCCATGGCCGGATGGTAATCCGGGTTCATTTTGACCAGCGCACGCGCCAGACCCATGCGCACTGCGCCAGCCTGGCCGGTGCGGCCGCCGCCGCGCACGATGACGCTAACGTCAACCGTGCCGTTGGCGGTGGCATCCTGCAGCACACCCTGGATCAGGGCGGCGTCACCGATGCGGGGGAAGTATTCATCCAGTGGCTTGCCGTTCACCATGAAGGCACCGGCGCCACTCATTACACGTACGCGGGCGCTGCTGGTCTTGCGGCGGCCGACGCCTTCGTAAAATTGTTCTGCCATCGTAACTCTCCTGCCTTATTTCACAGCCAGCGGCTGGGGTTTCTGGGCTTCGTGCGGGTGCTCGGTGCCAGCATAGATCTTGAGCTTCTTGATGAGCTGGCGGCCCAGCTTGTTGTGCGGCAGCATGCCCCACACCGCTTCGTAGATGACACGGTCAGGGTGCGTCTCCAGCAAACGGCGCAGGGTGGTCTCTTTCAGACCGCTCTGGTAACCTGAGTAGCGGTAGTAGATCTTGTCAGTCAGCTTGGCGCCGGTGACGGTGATCTGACCGCAGTTGGTCACAATCACTGCATCGCCAAGATCAACGCCAGGAGTGTACTCCGGGCGGTGCTTGCCGAGCAGCACATTGGCGATCTGCGAGGCCAGGCGGCCCAAATTCTTGCCAGTGGCATCAACGATGTACCACTGTGCTTCTACATCACCCGGTTTCGGATAATAGCTTTTTTGTTGCATCCTAATCCTCAGTTCCTTGTTTCATCTTCGCTGCTGGCAGTATCTGCTTTACAGCTTGCTGCTTGTTACTTTACTGTCTATCTCACTCGCCGGCGGCATGTGTTCCGCGTGACGCTAGTATTTTACGTCTGTCAGCGTCAGCCCGTGGGCTGGCGCCAGTTGGCGCACACGCTGCGTGTTGCGCAGTGCGTGACCAACATCTTCTGGCTCGATCGTGCCCTGCCCCGCCGCTACCTGCAGCCCCACCATGCGGCGAACCATATGGTAGAGGAAGGCGTTGGCGGTGACTTCAAAAACAAACTCGTCGCCTGCCGCCGACCAGCGGGCGGAGTACACCGTGCGAACGGTGTGGCCGCCCTGCTGTGGCGCCGGGCCGAAGGCTACAAAGTCGTGCTCGCCACGCAAGTGGCGGGCAGCCGCTTGCAGGCGGCGAAGCTTTGGCGCCGGCCACACCCGCCAAGCGAGCCCCTCCCGAAGTGGGTCTCGCTGTGGCTGGCAGTACAGGCGGTAGCGGTATGTGCGTCTGCGGGCATCGTAGCGGGGGTGAAACTGCGCCCTCACCGGCTCTACCGCGTGCACAGCTACATCCGCGGGCAGTTGGGCGTTAAGCGCTTTTAGCAAGCTCTCGTTGGAGTGTTTCCAGCTCAAGTCAAACGCAGCTACCTGCCCGCTGGCGTGTACGCCGGCATCGGTGCGCCCTGCAAACATCACAGCGCGCCCCTGCCAGCCCAACACTCGCAGCGCATCCTCCAGCACAGCCTGCACACTACGGTGGCGGGCCTGGCGCTGCATTCCACTGTATGCGGCGCCGTGATAAGCCAGAATAATTTTGTAACGTTCAGTTTCGCCCGAAGGCGAACCACCTTGCGGTGGCGTTTTGCCCATAGGTGCGGGCGCCAATCTTAGTCGACCAGCTCCAGCAGAACCATGGGAGCGCGGTCGCCCTCACGCTGGCCGAGCTTGGTCAGGCGGGTGTAGCCGCCCTTGCGCTCAGCGAAGCGGGGAGCAATATCGTCGAACAGCTTCTTGACGATCTTGGCATCGTTCAGACGAGAGGCGGCCAGGCGGCGGGCATGCACTTTGGCAGAGGCCTGCTCGGCGGCGTTGCCCTTTTTGGCCAGGGTGATCAGGCGCTCGGCCTGGCCACGAATGGCCTCCGCTTTGGCGCGGGTGGTCGTGATGCGCTCGTGCTCAAAGAGCTGCTTGACCAAAATGCGGCGCAGGGCGGTGCGAGCACCGACATGGCGGCTGAGTTTTTTGCCGGCTACTTTGTGACGCATGCTTTATTCACCTTCTCCATCAGTTGCTGAGGGGGCCTTGGCGTCTTGCGGCATGTAGCCCTTCTCTTGCATCTTTTCTACGAGTTCATCCATGCTCTTGTCGCCAAAGTTGCGGATGGACATCACCGCATCCAGGCCCTTGTCGAGCAGCTCCATGACCTCACCCACAGTGGTGATGCCGGCGCGCTTCAGAGAATTGAAGACACGCACAGACAGGTCAAGGTTTTCAATCGGGGTGTCGTATACCTCGCTGGAGAGGCGGTTGTCAGTAACCACTTTCTCCGGCGCGGGGCTGAGGGTAATCTCTTTGACGCCAGCGATGTGGCGCAGGTGCTCCATCATGATGCCTGCCGAGGTGCTCAGCGCCTCTTCGGGGCGCACAGTGCCATCGGTCCACACTTCCATGATCAGCTTGTCATAGTTGGTGCTCTGGCCTACGCGGGCATTGCCCACTTCCCAGTTCACGCGGCGTACCGGGGTGTAGATGGCATCCACGGGTAGCTCACCGATGGGTAGCTTGCCGCTGCGCTCATTGGCCGGGGAGTAGCCACGGCCGCGCTCTACGGTCAGCTCGATCTGCAGCTTGGTCTTGCTGCTGTCTGAGGTGAACAGGTATAGATCGGGGTTGACGATCTCCACTTCCGCCGAGGCGATGATGTCTGCCGCGGTTACCGTGCCCTCGCCCTTGACTTCAAGGTGCATGCGGCTGGTTTCACCTTCGTGCAGGATCAGGCGCACCTGCTTGAGCTGCAGCATGATCTGAATAACATCCTCGCGGATGCCGGGGATCTGGCTGTACTCGTGCTGAGCGTCCGTCACGCGGATGGACGTAATGGCTGCACCTTCCAGAGAGGAGAGCAGCACACGGCGCAGCGAGTTGCCAAGCGTGTGGCCATAGCCGCGCTCAAGCGGGGCGATGACAAACTTTCCATAATTGCGGGCCTCCGCCTCACGCTCAATGCGGGGGGTCACCATATTGCTTAGTACGATCACAGTTTTATTCCTTCCCCAGCCAGGCGGGCTGCTGTTGCAAAACGCCGGATGAGTCTTACCCTGCTTTTGCCCATCGCAAGCGATGGGCAAAGCGCAGAGGTTAAATTACATTCTGCGGCGCTTCGGCGGGCGGCAGCCGTTGTGCGGCAGCGGCGTCACATCCGAGATGGAGCGCACGCGCATACCCATGGTCTGCACGGCGCGCACAGCGGACTCGCGGCCAGGGCCGGGGCCCTTCACGAACAGCTCCACTTCCTGCATGCCCAGGTCCTGCGCAGCCTTGACGGCGCGCTCGGTTGCCAGGCGGGAGGCGAAGGGTGTGCTCTTACGAGAGCCCTTGAAGCCCACCAGGCCAGCGCTGGCCCAGGAGATGGTGTTGCCCTGACCATCGGTCACAGTGACGATGGTGTTGTTGAAGGTGGCAAAGATATGAATCTGGCCAGTAAGAATGCTGGCACGCTTGCCCTTCTTAGCGGAGCGGGCGGCGCCGCTTTTACCTTTGGTGTCTTTTTCGTTAGCCATACCTGTTCAAACTCCTGGCGCTTACTTCTTGGTGGCGCCGCGGCGGCGACCACGACCGGCCACAGTCTTGGCCGGGCCCTTGCGGGTGCGGGAATTGGTGCGAGTGCGCTGACCGCGCACGGGCAGGCCACGGCGATGGCGCAGACCGCGGTAGCTGCCAATCTCCATCAGGCGCTTGATGTTGAGCTGCACCTCACGGCGCAGGTCACCTTCCACCTTGAGGTTCTTGGTGATGTACTCACGCAGCTTGCTGACATCCCCTTCGGAGAGGTCCTTCACGCGTGTGTCAGGATTGATTTCCAGTTCAGCCAAAATGTGCTGAGAGGTGTTAAGGCCGATGCCATAGATATAGGTCAGCCCGTATTCAACGCGCTTTTCGCGCGGCAGATCTACGCCTTCAATGCGTGCCATCATTCACCTTAACCTTGTCGCTGCTTGTGCTTGGGGTTGCTGCAGATAACGTACAGCTTGCCCTTGCGCTTAACCACTTTGCAGTTGGTGCAGCGTTTCTTGATCGATGCCGTTACTTTCATTGCCAGTTACTCCTGCTGCCCCAGCGCTACCCTGAAGGGGCGGCGGCGGGGCGAACGCGTGATTATATCCTTGCTTTCTCCATCCGTCTAGCGTGTGCTACGCACGCTAGAGGGCGGTTAATACCAAGGGACCCTCATCAGTGACAGCCACGCTGTGCTCAAAATGAGCGGTTAGCGAGCCATCTGTGGAGACCACCGTCCACTGGTCCGGCAGGACGCGTGTGCGGTGCGTCCCCACCAGCACCATAGGCTCCAGGGCGATGGTCATGCCCGTGCGCAACAGCACGCCCTGTCCGGGCACGCCGTAGTTGGGCACCTGGGGGCCTTCGTGCATCTTGCGCCCCACCCCGTGGCCTGTGTATTCGCGCGGCACATGGTAGCCGTGCGCTTCCACATATGTTTGTACCGCTGCAGACACATCCCCCACATGCTTGCCGGGCAGCATTTGCTGGATGCCCAGGCGCAGCGATTCCTGCGTTACGTCAAGCAGCTTTTGCGCCTCGGCCGCAATCTCGCCGATGCCCATGGTGAACGCAGAGTCACCCACAAAGCCTTTGTAGATCGTGCCGCAATCCACGGAGAGCACATCGCCCTCACGCAGCTCGCGCTTTCCTGGCAGGCCGTGCACCAGTTCCTCGTTCACGCTGGTGTTCAGCGTGGCGGGGTATGGATACGGCCCCGGATAGTTGAGGAAGGCTGGTGTGCCGCCGTGGTCTCGGATCAGCTGCTCGGCAATCTTGTCGAGCTGGCCAGTGGTGACCCCGGGACGCACGTGCTTGCGCACTTCGTTCAACGCCATGGCGTTGATACGGCCCGCCTCACGCATTACCTCAATTTCAGCCGGCGTTTTGAGCTCAATGTTGCGTTCCCAGCTCATTACGCGTGCCCAGGCAATGCCTTCAGCAAATCCTCGGTCACTTGGGCAATTTCCTGCGAGCCATTGATCTCTACCAGGCGATCCTCGCCACGGTAGTGGTCAATGAGCGGCGCAGTCTGCTCAAAGTAGACACGGATACGCTTCTCAACCGTCTCACGTTTGTCATCATCGCGCTGGTACAGCTCCGAGCCGTCCAGGTCACACACGCCAGCCGTCTTGGGCGGGTTGAAGGTTTCGTGGTAGACGTGCCCTTGGGCACGGCACACCCAGCGGCCAGACAAGCGAGTGATCAGCTCGTCTTGCGCCACCTGGATGAAAGGCACCACGTCCACCTTGCCGCCAAACTCAGCCAGCATGCCGTTGAGCGCCTGCGCTTGCGCAGGCGTGCGCGGGAAGCCATCCAGCACGGCACCCGAGGTGCAGTCCGGCTGCTTCAAGCGCTCACGGATCATGGCAATCGTGACATCATCGGGCACCAGGTCACCGCGCTTCAAAATTGCGCCAACCTGCTTGCCCAAGTCTGTTTGATTCTTAATGTGCTCGCGGAACAGATCTCCAGAAGAGATATGCGCCAACCCTGTGGCCTTGGCCACAATGCCTGCCTGCGTGCCTTTTCCAGCACCCGGCGGGCCAAGCAGAACTACATAAACCGGCACAAAGCCCTCGCTTGTTTAGCGAACCAGCAGTGACTCTTCGTATCCGTGCAGCTTCAACTCAGCATCGATATTGAAGAAGGTTTCACGGATGGTGCCCACCATGATGAGCAAACCGGAGGCGCTCACCAGGAACAGGCCCTGACCGCCGCTGGCCGCCAGGAAGGGCATAGCCAGTGTGAGCAGGAAGGGCAAAATCGCAACAAAACCGAGGAAGAAGGCACCCGGCAGCGTGATGCGGCGCAGCACCGAGGTGAGGTAGCGCTGGGTAGGAGCACCACGGTTCACACCCGGAATTTGGGCGCCAACACGCTTGAGGTTCTCGCCATAGTTTTGCTGCGCGAAGAGCACATCAGTATAGAAGAACGCAAAGCCCACAACCATGATGAAGTACATCACCCAGTAGCCCGGGCCCTGAACATTGAAGAAGTTGGTCAGGGTGGCAGAGAGACTAGCAACCCACGGTGTGGTGGAGTTGGCAAAGAAGCTCGCCAGGATGGAGGGCAACTGCAGGATGGCCTGAGCGAAAATCAGCGGGATCATGCCGGACATGTTGACCATGAGCGGCAAGGTGCCCTTGACGGGCATGGACATGCGATTGCCCATGCGCCGCCCTGGGTACATGACCGGCACATTGCGCCTGCCCTGCTGTACGTACACGATGACGAAGATGGTGAGGATCATCACCACCACGATGGCAGCGATAGAGATCCACCCAGCAGCCTGGTTCTCTAGCAGCGAGGCAAAGTTGCCCGGAATGCGGGCAATGATGCCGGCGAAGATGATGAGCGACAGGCCTTGGTTACGGATACCGTACTCAGAGATGAGCTCACCCAGCCAGATGGCGAACATGGTGCCCGCCGTCATGCTGATGATGATGGTGGCCGAACGCAGGAATTGGCCGGGGCCAAAACCGAAGTTCTCGATCACCGAACCACCCGCCAGTGTGGAGAAGATGTTGATCTGGCCGATGGCGCTGAGGATGGCCATGGGCACAGCCAGGTAATAGGTCCAGCGCTCCATGAACTTGCGGCCCTCACGCGGGTCTTCCTCCATGCGTTTCTGCAGGGAAGGAATGAGCGGCATGAGCAGCTGCAAGATGATCTGCGCGGTGATGTACGGATAGACACCCATCGCCAGCACGGAGAACTGCAACAGCGTTCCCCCGGAGATGAGGTCAATCAGGCCTACCAGCGTGCTGGCGGCGCTGCCCTGGTTCATCAGGGAGCTGATCAAATCGCGGTTGACGCCCGGCACCGGGATGTGCGAGACGAAGCGATACAGGATCAGGATCGCCAGCGTAATCAGCAGCTTGCGGCGAATGTCTGGAGCGGTCCAGAGATAACGCCAGGCGCTACCACGTTTCATTTAGCGGTCTCCTCTGCCTTGAGTGGCAGGATGGTCACGCTGCCGCCAGCCTTCTCGATCTTGGCTTTGGCGGAAGCTGTGGCGCGGTGCACGCTCACTTTGAGGGCGGCCTTAACCTCACCGCGGCCCAGCAAAACGATGGGACGGCTGGTCTTGGGCAGCAAGCGAGCAGCGCGCAGGGTGTCTGGCGTCACTTCGCTGTTGTCTTTGAAATCAGCAAGCTGGTCCAGGTTGATCTCATTGTAGATAACCTGGAAGGGCTTGTTGAAACCACGCTTGAACGGCAAGCGGCGGAAGAACGGCAGGTTACCACCCTGGTGGTACGGGCCTGCCCCACCGCCGGTGCGAGCGCCTTGACCCTTGGTACCACGACCAGAGGTCTTGCCGCTGCCAGAACCCGTACCACGGCCCACGCGGGCGCGGCGGGTGATCTTGCCCGGATTGGGCTTAAGTTCGTGAAGCTTCATGTTACGCCTCTTCTACTTTCAACAAATGCGTGATGCTGTTGACCATGCCACGCATGGTGGCATTGTCTTCAGCCACAACGCTGCTGTTCATCTTGCCCAGTCCCAGAGCTTTGACGGTGCGCTTGTGGCGCTCCGTGGCTCCGATGGGGCTGCGCACCAGCGTAATCTTGATCTTCTTGCCAGTCGCTTTAGCTGCCATGCTTCTTGCCTCGGTCCCAGAAGGGCTTAAGTTCCTTCACATCCTTGCCGCGCAGACGGGCCTGCTCATCAACAGACTTGAGCTGGTCCAGCGCATCGAGGGTGGCCATGACCACATTGTGAATGTTGTTGCTGCCCATGGATTTGGTGAGGATGTCACGCACACCCACCGCCTGCATAACGGCACGCACACCACCACCAGCGATTACGCCGGTACCGGGGGATGCGGGCTTAAGCAGCACTTCGGCGCCACCCACGCGGCCAATCACGGCATGCGGGATGGTGGTGCCATACACGTTCATGCGGCGCAATTGCTTGCGGGCACGCGTGGTGGCTTTGCGAATCGCCTCAGGCACAGTGGTGGCTTTGCCTACGCCAGCGCTCACCTGGCCGCTGTGGTCACCCACAACAACTGTGACGCGGAAGGCAAAACGGCGACCACCCTGTACCACTTTGGATACACGGCGAATTTCGATCGTCTTCTCTTCGAGCTCAAAAGCGGCCTCAAAGGACGGGGCTTCGCTCTTGCGATCTTTCTTGGTGCGTTGCTTGGTATCAGCCATTTAGTTTTCTCCTGCTTGAGTTCTGGTTTGCGTTAGCAAACTAGAATTCAAGCCCTTCCTTGCGGGCGCCATCGGCGAGGGCCTTGATGCGGCCAGCGTAGCGGAAACCGCCACGGTCCATGACCACCTGCTTGATGCCTTTGGCAACGGCACGCTTGGCAACCATCTCACCAACCAGGCGAGCCTGGTCAGTCTTGTTCTTGCCTTTCAGGGTGCCGCGCAGCTCTGCATCCACACTGGAGGCAGACAGCAGCGTGTGGCCAGCCACATCATCAATGACCTGGACATAAATGCCGCTCAAGCTGCGGAATACGTTCAGACGAGGGCGTGCAGCCGTGCCGCTGATCTTGCCACGCACGCGCTTGTGGCGCTTCTGACGGGATTGTGCTCTTGTTTTCGTAGCCATATCGTTATCTCAACCTTAGGAAGCAGCCTTGGCGGCCTTACCGGCCTTGAGGCGCACAAATTCGCCCTGGTAACGAATACCCTTGCCTTTGTACGGCTCGGGCGGACGCACCTTGCGAATACGGGCAGCACTTTCGCCAACCAGCACCTTGTCAAAGCCGCTGATCACGATGGTGCCACCCTCACCCATGGCGTAGGTGATGCCGGCGGGCGGCGTCATTTCCACGGGATTGGAGTAACCTACATGCAGGATGAGGTTGCTGCCCTTAAGCTCGGCACGGTAGCCTACACCTTGCACTTCCAAAATTTTGCTGAAGCCCTCGCTGGTGCCATGCACCATGTTATTCACGACCGCGCGAGCGGTGCCATGAATACTGCGGCTGAACTTGTCATCATTGGCGCGCTTGATGAGCAAGCTGGCGCCGTCCTTCTCGAAGCTGATCTCCGCCGGGAAGGTATGTGAAAGCTCGCCCTTGGGGCCTTTCACTTTAATAGTGGAGCCATTGAGGGTCACTTCCACATTGGAAGGGATCTCAATTGGCAAACGTCCAACTCTAGACACTAAAACCTCCAAAAACTGCGTGCCCTGCACCGCTAGCGGCGGTGCAGGCAAAGCTGTTTACCATACCTTGCAGAGAATCTCGCCACCCACGCCCATTTGGCGGGCACGGCGGCCACTCATCACGCCCTTGGGCGTGGACAAAATCGCAGTACCCAAGCCAGAGAGCACCCAGGGGATCTCGCTGCGCTTGGCGTATACACGGCGGCCAGGGCTGCTTACGCGCTCGAGGCCGGAGATGACCGGGCGGCGCTCACGGCGCTCACCGATGTACTTCAGCTGGATGCGCAGCACCTTGAACGGGCCGTCTTCTACTACTTCATAGTCCTCAATGAAGCCTTCTTCTTTGAGGATGGCCGCAATGGCCGCTTTGATGCGGGAACTGGGCATGCCAACGAGGGCGTGGCCAGCCATGACACCATTGCGGATGCGGGTGAGCATATCGGAGATCGGGTCAGTCATTGCCATGATCGTTCCTCCGCGCCTACCAAGACGCTTTCACCACGCCGGGGATTTTGCCTTCCAGCGCAAACTGGCGGAAGCAAATACGGCACAGGCCAAAACGGCGCATATAGCCACGCGGGCGGCCACAGACTTTGCAGCGATTGCGCACCTGGTTGGAGAACTCGCGGCGCGTTTCACGCGTAATCATTGATTTCTTGGCCATGGATTAGCCTTCCTTCTTGAAGGGCATGCCCATCAACTGCAGCAGGGCGCGGCCTTCGTCGTCATTACGGGCGCTGGTCACGATGGTGACTTCCAGGCCACGCACTTGTTCAATGTTGTCGTACTGAATCTCAGGGAAGATCAGCTGTTCGCTGAGACCCAGGGTGTAGTTGCCGCGGCCGTCAAAGGCATCGGCAGGCACACCGCGGAAGTCACGCATGCGGGGCAGCGCAATATTCACCAGGCGATCATAGAAGGACCACATTTTGTCACCACGCAGGGTGACTTTTACGCCAATGGCGCGGCCGGCACGCAGCGCGAAGTTCGCAATATCCTTGCGGGCACGCGTGATCATCGGCTTCTGTCCGGTGATGATGGTGAGGTCACTGACCGCACCATCAAAGGCCTTGGAGTCGTCCTTGGCTTTACCCAGGCCAACGTTCAAGACAATTTTCTGGATGCGCGGCACTTGCATCACGTTCTCCAGCCCCAGCGCTTGCTTGAGGGCCGGACTAACCTCTTTGGTGTACCGCTCTTTCAAATAATGAGCCATCAATTACTCCTCAGATCAAACTATGCCAAATGGCTTAGTCGATATCCTTGCCACAGTTCTTGCATACGCGGAGAGAACCCTTTTCACCACGCTTAAAGCCCACGCGCACGGGTTTGCTGCAGGACGGGCACACCAGCATGACGTTGGAGATGGAGAGCGGACCCTCAAACTCTACGATGCCAGCGGCAATCTGCCGCCCACCCTGCTGGGTGGCGCGCTGGTGGCGCTTGCGCATGTTTACGCCCTGGACGACCAAGCGGCTGGTCTTGGGCAGCACACGGATCACTTCGGCGCGCTTGCCCTTGTCAACCTCTTTACCGGTGACCACTTCCACCGTGTCGCCCTTGCGGATTTTCAACTTAATATTCACGCTTACTCCTACAGAACTTCAGGCGCCAGGGAAACAATGCGCATGAAGCCCTTATCGCGTAATTCACGGGCCACCGGTCCGAAGATGCGGGTGCCCTTGGGGTTGGTGGTGCTGCCATCCAGGATGACGGCGGCATTGTCATCAAAACGAATGTAGGAGCCGTCTTCACGGCGCCACTCTTTGGAGACGCGCACGATCACGGCGCGCACCACTTCGCTCTTCTTGACCGCGCCGGCGGGGATGGCGCTCTTGACAGTGCCCACCACGATGTCACCGATGCTGGCGTAGCGGCGGCGGGTGCTGCCGACCACGTGCATGACAAGCAGTTCGCGCGCGCCGCTGTTATCAGCGACACGCACACGAGTTTCGTGCTGGATCATCTAGGCCACCTCTTCCTTGACGGCGCTGTTGACGATCTCAACAACCACCCAGCGCTTGGTCTTGGAAAGCGGGCGGCTCTCCACCAGGCGCACGGTGTCGCCAATCTTGCAGCCCAATTCATCATGAGCCACCAGCTTGTGCTGGGCCTCAACCACTTTGCCGTACACGGGGTGGCGGAAGCTGCGGGTTGTGCGTACGACCACGGTCTTCATCATCTTGTTGCTGGTCACTACGCCTTCAATTTGGCGGCGCTTGTTCATGCTTCACCTTCTGTCTTTTTGTTGGCGGCTGTTTTTGCCGCCACACCGCCCTTTTCCTTCAAGATCGTCATCAACTGGGCGATCTTACGGCGCTGGGCACGCGGAGCATTTTGGTCGGTCAATTCGCCGGTGGCTTTTTGGAAGCGCATGCGCATAAGTTGCTCACGGGCTTCGTCAATTTGCTCGACGATCTGCTGACTGGTCAGTTTGCGCAGGTCTGCTGCTTTGGTTGCTTTAGCCATATCTCAACTACTCGCTCAGGAACTCAATGCGCTTGATGATCTTGGTGCGGATGGGCAGCTTGGCAGCGGCCAGCTCCAGGCCGCGCACAGCGACCTCAGGCGGCATACCGGCTACTTCAAATAGCACCGTGCCGGGGCGAACCACGGCAGCGTAAAACTCCACGCTACCCTTGCCTTTACCCATGCGGGTTTCGGCGGCGCGCTTGGTGATGGGCTTGTCTGGGAAGACACGCGTCCACACCTTACCGCGGCGGCGGGCCTCACGCACGATGGCGCGGCGGCAGGCTTCGAGCTGGCGGCTGGAGATCCAGTGCGGCTCGAGGGCTTGCAGGCCATACTCACCAAAATGCACTTCAGCGCCACGGCTGGCTTTGCCACGCATGCGGCCACGGTGCATCTTGGGGAACTTGAAACGTTTTGGTTGCAACATGTTCTTGTCCTAATCCAATCGTTCGCCAGCCTATTCGCTGACGTACACGCCTTCGGTAGCTTCGGGCTCGGCTTCAGTCTCAGCCTTGCCTTCGCCGCGGTACACCCACACCTTGATGCCAATGGCGCTGTACTGCGTGTGGGCTTCGGCTACGGCGTAGTCAATGTCAGCACGCAGGGTGTGCAGGGGCACGCGGCCTTCGCGCATCCAAATGCGGCGAGACATGTCTGAGCCGCCGAGGCGGCCGGCCACTTCCACCTTGATGCCACCGGCGCCAGCACGCATAGTCTGCTGCAGGGCACGGTTGATGGCACGGCGGTAGCTGATGCGGCGCTCGAGCTGGTCAGCAATGTTCACCGCTACCAACTTGGCATCCAGATCGGGTTCCTTGATCTCCTTGATGTCCAGCTCAATCTTCATGCCCACCAGGGCTTCCAAAGACTTGCGCAGTTCCTTGACGTTCTCACCCTTCTTACCGATGAGAATGCCAGGCTTGGCGGTGTGCACGGAAATCTTGACACTACCAGGGAAGCGCTCGACTTCAACCTTGGAGATGCCGGCACGTGGCGCCTTGTCCTGCACCATCTTGCGAATGGCGAAGTCCTGGTGCAGGCGGTCTACATAGTCTTTGCCCTCGGCAAACCAGCGGCCGTCCCAGGTCTTATTAATCTTGAGGCGGAAGCCTCGCGGATCTACTTTACGACCCATCTATGTCTCCTACTTCTCGGCCTTGACCGCAGTCTTGGCGGCCGGGGCGGCGGGCTGGCGCTGGCGCAACGTCACGGTGACGTGAGAGTTGCGGCGGAACATGGGCTTGAAGCGCCCACGCGCACCGAAGCGACGCCACTTGCGGGTGGGGGCTTCGTCAGCGCTGATGGCGTGCACGTACAGCTCTTCGATCGGCACGCCCTGGACCTGGGCGGCGTTGGCCACCGCGGATTTCACCAGCTTGAGCAAAGGCTGGGCAGCCTTGCTGGGAGTGAAGGTGAGGATATTGACCGCCTGCTGGGCGCTCTTGCCGCGCACCAGGTCAACCACCAAGCGCATTTTCTGCGCGGAGATGGAGGCGTTGCTTAGAGTTGCTTGAAAATCAGCCATGCCTCACCTTACTTTCCCTTTTCAGCCTTCTCGTTAACATGGCCGCGGAAGGTGCGCGTGGGAGCGAACTCGCCCAGGCGATGGCCTACCATGTTCTCGGTGATGTAAATCGGCACGTGGCGGCGGCCATCATGCACCGCGATGGTGTGACCCACCATCTGCGGGAAGATTTGGCTGGCGCGGCTCCAGGTGCGAATTACTTTCTTCTCTTTGCGCTCGTTCATGGCCTCGATCTTCTTCAGAAGCTTCGGCTCAATAAACGGCCCTTTTTTCAGTGAACGTCCCATAATAAAAATCTCCAGCCGTTAGCCTAGCGGCGCTTCTTGCTTGCGCGGCCACGCAGAATGAACTTGTCCGTGCGCTTGTTGCGACGGGTCTTCTTGCCCAGGGTGGGCTTGCCCCACGGGCTCTTGGGGCCAGCCATACCAATCGGCTGGCGGCCTTCACCACCACCGTGCGGATGGTCACGCGGGGTCATGGCAGAGCCACGCACCGTGGGGCGCACACCGCGGTGACGTGTGCGGCCGGCCTTGCCCAGCTTGACGTTGCCGTGATCGACATTGCCGAGCTGACCAATGGTGGCGTAGCAGCTCTGGCTGACCAAGCGAACCTCACCCGAGGGCATGCGGATCTGGGCGTATTCACCTTCTTTGGCGGCAATCTGCGCGCCAGAGCCGGCGGAGCGCACCAACTGGCCGCCCTTGCCCTGCTTGAGCTCAATGTTGTGCACGATGGTGCCGGTGGGAATGTTAGCCAACGGCAGAGCATTGCCTACGCGAATTTCAGCGCTGGGGCCAGTGACAACGCTGTCACCAGCCTTGAGGCCCAGCGGGGCCAGGATGTAGCGCTTTTCGCCATCGGCGTAGTGCAGCAGCGCCAGGTACGCGGTGCGGTTCGGGTCGTACTCGATACCGGCCACCTTGGCGGGGATGTCGTGCTTGTCACGGCGGAAATCCACAATGCGCAGGCGCTGACGATGACCGCCACCACGATGGCGCACGGTGATCTTGCCGCGCACATTGCGGCCGCCGCTCTTGGTCTTCTTGGCCAGCAGCGAACGCTCGGGCGTAGACTTGGTTACCTCGTCAAACGTGTAACCGCTGGCGCCACGGCGACCAGGGGTCGTAGGCTTGTAGGTTTTAACGGCCATTACTTCACACCTTCAAAGATATCAATGGTCTCACCCGGCATCAGGGTGACCAGGGCTTTCTTGTAGCCACTTTTGCGAACACGCATCTGGCGGTTGCGCGCGTGACGACCACGCTTGGGAGCCACCTGGATGACGTTGACGCGCTGCACCTTGACCCCAAACACCAGTTCAATGGCGTCTTTGATCATGGCTTTGTTGGCGTCTTGATGCACTTCAAATGTAATCTGGCGCAATTTGCTGGTCTGGTAATTGGTTTTCTCAGTTACCAGAGGGCGCACCAGGATGTCGTAAACGGTTGTCATGTCTGCACCTACTCCGCTTTACCCAAGCGCACTTTCGATGGCTTCGATAGCATCCAGCGGCAGGATCAGCTTGTCGTAACCCAACAGGTCACGGATGTTGAGGTAGTTGGCCAGCAGGGTCTTGCAGCTCTGCAGGTTGCGGCCAGCACGCAAGACGCGAACGTAGTTCTCGTCTTTGGTTGGCAACACCAGCAACGCGGTGCTGTCGCCCACCAGCTTGTTCAGGGCCTCAGCCACGAACTTGGTCTTGGGCTCATCCAGCGCCAGGCTGTCCACCAGCACAATTTCCTGCCCGGCAGCCTTGGAAGACAAGGCAGAACGCAGCGCAGCCTTGCGCATCTTCTGCGGCATGTCCTGCGTGAAGCTCTTGGGGCGCGGGGTGTGCACTTTGCCACCACCCACCCACTGCGGCGAGCGGATGGAACCTTGGCGAGCGCGGCCGGTGCCCTTCTGCTTCCAGGGCTTGCGACCACCACCGCTAACTTCAGCGCGGTTCTTGGTCTTGCGCGTGCCCAGGTGCGCATTGGCCATCTGGCGCGTGTACGCCTGGTGCATGAGGTCTACATTGATCGGCGCTTCAAAAATGCTGGCGGGCAGTTCAGCCTGCTTGTCCAGCTTGGTGCCTTTGAGAGTGTATACGTCTAGTTTCATCTTGAATATCTCGCAGGCTTACGCCTTGCGCGCCTCACGAATGGTCACGATCGCGCCCTTGCCGCCAGAGACGGCGCCATGCAGGCCGATCAGGTTCTTCTCAGTGTCCACGAAGGCAACCTTGAGGTTGAGCGTGGTCACCTGGCGCACACCCATGTGGCCGGGCAAACGCTTGCCCTTCCACACGCGGCCCGGGCTGGTGCCCGAACCAATGGAGCCGACCGCGCGCTGGCGGTCAGACTGGCCGTGGCTCATAGGGCCACCGCCGAAACCGTGACGCTTCATCGCACCGGCGAAACCCTTACCCTTGCTGACGCTGATCACATCCACAGAGTCGCCAACGGTAAAGTTCTCCACCGTAACGGTGTCGCCTTCATTCACTTCTGGTTGCTTGGTGCGGAATTCACGCAGGTAGCGCAAGGTGGGAGCCTTAACGCGGTTGAGGTGGCCCAATTCGCCACCACTCAGGTGCTTCGCCTTGGTTTCACCGAAGCCGAGCTGAACGGCGCTATAGCCATCAACATCGGGGCGGCGAATCTGGGTGACAAAGCAAGGCCCAGCTTCGAGGAGCGTGACAGGCACAGCACGGCCTTGCTCGTCGAAAATCTGGGTCATACCGATTTTCTTGCCAATAAGCCCTTTAAACATCTCAGTTTGTCTCCTACAAAAATTTGTCTGGGACTGTCAGTCTGGGCTAGACCGCATCATCCCGCAGCAGCGTAGTCAGTTGCCGGCACGTGGGTGTCACTTTGGGCCACCCCGGCTGGCAGCTCTTACACTGCCCCTTACTCAAAACTTACGCCTGCCCGCCTTTCGGCGGGCAGGCTTGTTCACACAGCCTGTAACTATACCAAACAGTTGGCAATCCGTCCAGACTTAGATCTTGATCTCAATGTCCACGCCAGCCGGCAGGTTGAGGCGCATGAGCATATCAATGGTCTTGGAGTCGGGCTCCATCACATCGATAATGCGGTTGTGCGTGCGGATCTCAAAGTGCTCGTGCGAGTCCTTGTCAATGAAGGTGGAGCGACGCACGGTGAACAGCTCACGCTTGGTCGGCAGCGGTACCGGGCCGACCACACGTGCACCCGTGCGCTCCGCCGTCTCGACGATGCGCTTGGCAGACTGGTCGATCACACGGTGATCGTAGGCCTTGAGGCGAATGCGAATTTTCTGCTTGGTAGTTGCCATCTCGTATCCTAGGACAGAATCTGGGTGATGACGCCTGCACCCACGGTGAGGCCGCCTTCACGAATGGCGAACTTGGAGCCCTGCTCCAGCGCCACCGGGGTCTGCAGGTGCACTTGCAGGTTGACGTTGTCACCCGGCATCACCATCTCCACACCATCCGGCAGGGTCACTTCACCCGTCACGTCCAGCGTGCGGATGTAGAACTGCGGCTTGTAGCCGGTGAAGAAGGCTTTGTGACGACCGCCCTCTTCTTTCTTCAACACATACACTTCGCTCATGAACTTGGTGTGCGGCTTGATGCTGCCAGGCTTGGCCAACACCATACCGCGCTCTACGCCTTCACGGTCCACACCACGCAGCAGCAAGCCAGCGTTGTCACCAGCCATACCTTCATCCAGCTGCTTGTGGAACATTTCGATACCGGTTACCACGGTGCTGCCGGGCTGCTCACGCAGACCCACGATGTCCACAGCGTCATTCAGTTTCACGACACCACGGTCAATGCGGCCAGTCACCACGGTGCCACGGCCCTTGATGGAGAACACGTCTTCCACCGACATCATGAACGGCTTGTCGGTCTCACGGGTCGGCTCGGGGATGTATTCATCTACCACACGCAGCAGCTCACGGATGGGAGCATACTCTTCGGCGTTGGGGTCCGTGGAGGTGCTCTCCAGGGCCTTCAACGCAGAGCCGCGCACGATGGGGGTCTCGTTGCCGGGGAACTCGTAGCTGTTGAGCAGCTCGCGCAGCTCCAGCTCGACCAGCTCCAGCAGCTCGGGGTCGTCCATCATGTCTACCTTGTTGAGGAAGATGACGATGCTGGGCACTTCCACCTGACGGGCCAGCAGCACGTGCTCGCGCGTCTGGGGCATGGGGCCATCCGGGGCGGCTACCACGAGGATCGCGCCGTCCACCTGGGCAGCACCGGTGATCATGTTCTTGATGTAGTCACGGTGACCCGGCATATCCACATGGGCGTAGTGACGCTTCTCGGTCTCGTACTCTACGTGGGTGATGCTGATGGTGATACCACGCGCCTTTTCTTCCGGCGCGTTGTCGATCTGGTCGTAGCCGCGGAATTCACCCTTACCCATCAAGGCGGCTACCTTGGTGATTGCTGCCGTCAGGGTCGTTTTGCCGTGGTCAATGTGGCCCATCGTGCCCACGTTCAAGTGGGGTTTATTGCGATCGAACTTTGACTTCGCCATTCTTGTTGTCTCCTTGAATTACTTATGTATATAAGTTCTAGTTGGCTTTGATCAGCTCTTCGGCCAGCTTCTCCGAGACCTGAGTGTAGTGATCGAATTCCATCGTGAAGGCGCCACGGCCCTTGGTGGCCGAGCGCAACTCGGTGGCGTAACCAAACATTTCCGAGAGCGGCAGCATGGCGCGGATGGCTTGAACACCACCGGGGCGCATGTCCATACCTTGGATCTCACCGCGGCGAGCGCTCAGCTGGCCCACGATATCGCCCAGGTACTCTTCGGGCACGGTCACTTCCACTTTCATGATCGGCTCCATGAGCACGGCCTTACCAATGCGCATACCTTCCTTGAAAGCCATGGAGGCAGCCATCTTGAACGCCATTTCATTGGAGTCGACTTCGTGGAACGAACCGTCGTACAGGGTCACCTTGACATCCACCACGGGGTAGCCACCCACAGTGCCGGACTCAGAGGCTTCCATTACGCCCTTCTGCACCGCCGGGATGTATTCCTTAGGAATAGCACCACCGACGATCTTGTTCTCGAAGGTTACACCCTTGCCGGGCTCATCGGGAACCATTTCGAAGACGACGTGACCGTACTGACCACGACCACCGGACTGCTTGGCGTAGCGCATTTCGGCCTTCTTGACCTCACGCGTAATCGTCTCGCGGTAGGCTACACGCGGGCGGCCCACATTGGCCTGCACGCCGTATTCACGCATCATGCGGTCCACCAGAATTTCCAGGTGGAGCTCACCCATGCCGGCGATGACTGTCTGGGCCGTTTCGGGGTCAGATTTGACACGGAAAGTGGGGTCTTCTTCAGCCAGGCGATGCAGAGCTTCAGCCATCTTGTCCTGGTCAACTGCGGTCTTGGGCTCTACAGCGATGGAGATCACAGGCTCAGGGAAGCTGATGGCTTCCAACACGATCTGCTTGGTCTCATCACACAGGGTGTCACCCGTGATGGAATTCTTGAGGCCCAACACAGCGCCGATGTCACCCGCTTCGATGACATCCACTTCTTCGCGGCGGTCAGCGTACATACGGATCAAGCGGCCAATGCGTTCGCGCTGGCGCTTGACGGGGTTGTAGACCGAGCCACCCTTCTCGATCTTGCCGGAGTAGACGCGGAAGTAAGCCAAACGGCCCACATACGGGTCAGCCACGATCTTGAACACCAGCGCAGCGGCGGGCTCATCGTTCCTGGGGTGGCGCTCCACGGGCTCCTCGGTGCGGGGGTCAATACCCTTCACAGCGGGGACATCCAACGGGGACGGCAGGTAATCAATTACAGCATCCAGCACGGCCTGCACGCCGCGGTTCTTCAATGAAGAGCCGCAGAACACAGCATTGGCCTTACCAGCGATGACGGCGCGGCGCAAAGCAGCCTTGAGCTCGTCAATCGAAATCTCCTGACCGTCCAGGTACTTGACGGTCAGATCGTCGTCAGTCTCGGCGATGGCTTCCACCATCTGCTCGCGCATCTGGGTGGCGGTGGCGGCCAGGTCAGCCGGCACATCACCCTCAACGGGCTTGCTGCCGTCGTCTGACCATACGATGGAACGCATGCTCAGCAGGTCAACCACACCCTGGAAGCTGGACTCAGCGCCGATGGGCAACTGCATGGGGATGGGGTTGGCGCCCAAGCGCGTGCGGATGCTATCCACACTGCGCTCAAAGGAAGCGCCGATACGATCCATCTTGTTTATGAAGCAGATACGCGGCACTTCGTAGCGGTCTGCCTGGCGCCACACAGTCTCAGACTGCGGCTCCACACCCATCACGGCGTCAAACACCACGACACCGCCATCCAGCACGCGCAGGGAGCGCTGCACTTCGGCGGTGAAGTCAATGTGGCCCGGGGTGTCAATCACGTTGATCAGATGGCCCTTCCACTCGGCGGTGACGGCGGCAGACACAATGGTGATACCGCGCTCGCGCTCTTGCTCCATCCAGTCGGTGACGGTATTGCCTTCATCTACATCACCAAGACGGTGGGTCTTACCGGTGTAGAACAAGATACGCTCGGTGGTTGTGGTCTTACCGGCGTCAATGTGGGCAATAATGCCTATGTTTCTATACTTCTCAAGTGGGTAATTAGCCATTCTGGTTCAAATGCTCCAACAAATTAAACACGGTAATGGGAGAAGGCGCGGTTGGCCTCTGCCATCTTGTGGGTTTCTTCTTTCTTACGCACAGAGGCACCCTGCCCCTGGGCGGCTTCGCTCAGCTCCCCCGCCAGTTTCTCGGCAAAGGATTTGCCACCACGTGAACGAGCCGAAGCTACGATCCAGCGGGCAGCCAACGCAAAGGAGCGCGCGTTGTTTACTTCCATCGGCACCTGGTAGGTGGAGCCACCGACGCGGCGGGGGCGCACTTCCATGCTGGGGCCAACATTCTTGAGGGCCGACTGGAATACTTCCAGCGGGTTCTGCTTGGTCTTGGCCTCAATGAGGTCAAAAGCATCGTAGATGAGGCGGGTGGCGGTGCTCTTCTTGCCATCCAGCATCATGCGATTAATAAAAGCCTGCACCTCGATGCTGTTGTAGCGCACATCGGGGGTGCTCACTCGTTTATCTGGGCGTCTGCGTCGTGCCATTTACTTTCACTTCTCCATTAAATGCGGCTAGCTCACATACTGTGAGCGTTAGCTAGCGGCCGCCTTGGGGCGCTTGCTGCCATACTTGGAACGGGCCTGCTTGCGGTCATTGACACCGGTGGTGTCGAGGGTGCCGCGCACGATGTGATAGCGCACACCGGGCAAGTCTTTCACACGGCCGCCGCGCACCAGCACAACGGAGTGCTCCTGCAAGGTGTGACCCTCACCCGGAATGTAGGCGGTCACTTCCATACCATTGCTCAGACGCACACGAGCGATCTTGCGCAAGGCAGAGTTCGGTTTCTTGGGGGTCATGGTACGCACGACCGTGCACACACCACGCTTCTGGGGCGCGCCCTTGGGCTGGCGGATGCGGCGCTGCTTGTAGGTGTTCAACACATACTGCAACGCAGGCGCCTTGGTCTTGCCGCGCTTGGTCTTGCGGCCCTTGCGAACTAACTGATTGATTGTCGGCACTATCTTTCTCCGTTTTCTTCTTGTCGGCAAAAGCACTTGCTTCTGCCGCGGCGGTGGTTTCCCGCCGCACCTTGCTTCTGTTTCTGTTGCAGACGCAGCAAGCTCTCACACCCGCCGCGTATTTGTGGGCCGCAGCCCAACAAAGTATTCCGTTGTGGAGTCGGGCGGCAGACTGCTACGATCTGCTGCCCCACCCTTGCACTGCTTCACCCGTTCCTTGATGAAGGAGTGCGCTGCTACGTATCGGCCCCTTAGTTCTGGGCACAGAGTACGAGGCCACCTTGTTGCATGATGGCCTCGTTTGAATTACTTGGCGCTCCGCAAAGCTGCTGCGGATATTCAATTGTGCCGGCTGCGCTGCTGCCACCCTACAGGCGGCAGAAAACCAGCGCACGGCCCACGGACAGTCATGCGCGAGGGCGGATTTTAACCGCGGTCTCAGACTGCGTCAAGGTGTTTTCTTGAGGTCCTCACCCAGCCCGAGCAAGCCGGTACCCAAGCGCGGCGGGCGAGCACGCTGCTCTTCCTTACCGAACTTGATGACACCGTCTTCGGTTTCGGCTTCCACCGAGAGGCCCAGGGACTGCAATTCCTTGACCAACACACGGAAGGAGGCCGGAATGCCGGGTTCCTCAATGGGCTCACCCTTGACGATGGATTCGTAGGTCTTGACGCGGCCTACCACATCGTCAGACTTGACGGTGAGCATCTCCTGCAGGGTGTAGGAGGCGCCATAGGCTTCCAGCGCCCACACTTCCATCTCACCGAAGCGCTGACCACCGAACTGGGCCTTACCACCCAGCGGCTGCTGGGTGACCAGGCTGTACGGACCAGTGGAGCGGGCATGCACCTTGTCTTCGACCAGGTGATGCAGCTTGAGCATGTTCATCACGCCTACGGTCACCGGCTGGTCATACTGATCGCCGGTCTTGCCATCACGCAGGGCCTGCTTGCCCAGGTACGGGATGGGCTTGTGGTGCTTGACCATGGCCTGCTGCGCCAGCATGCGCAGGGTCTCTTCGTCAGCGTTCTTGCCCGGGTCATCTTCGCCCAGGCTGATCAGCCACAGGCGGGCACAAGCGTTGGAGGCCTTCTGGCCGCGCTCGCTGCGCACCGTCATGGAGAGATCGGCCTGCTCAAAAGCGAGCAGCTCATCCGCGTTGTAGCCGTTTTCCTTCAACCACTCACGCACCGCAGACTGGCGGGCATAAGTGGGCTCTTGGGCAATGCGGTTCATGTTGTACTCTTTGCCCAGCCACTGCTCCAAGTACAAGTTGCGCACTTCATTATCGTCTTCCAGGGATTCGGCGTCGTACTTGCCGTCCTGCTCCGCCAGCCAGGCCCAGGCCTTCTCGCCGGTCACCTTCCAGGCTTCGTCCACCAACCAGGCACGTGCCAGCTCGGCTTCGATCTCGTTCTCGCTGGCGCCGTCGAAGACGGGCACCAGGGCGCGGAAGCCGAGACGCTTGGCGGCCCACCCCAGGTGGGTCTCCAGGATCTGGCCGATGTTCATACGGCCAGGCACACCCAGCGGGTTGAGGATGACATCCACCGGGGTACCGTCTTCGAGGAAGGGCATATCCTCCACCGGCACCACCTTGGACACCACACCCTTGTTACCGTGGCGGCCAGACATCTTGTCGCCGGCGGTGATCTTGCGGCGTTGGGCCACGGAGACGCGCACCATCTTCTCTACGCCAGCAGACAACTCAATGTTGTCCTCGCGGGAGAAGACCTGCACATCCACCACCTTGCCGCGCTCACCGTGAGGCATGCGCAGCGAGGTGTCTTTTACATCACGAGACTTCTCACCGAAGATGGCGCGCAACAGGCGCTCTTCGGGCGTGAGCTCTTTCTCACCCTTGGGCGTGATCTTGCCGACGAGAATATCGTTGGGGCCGACCTCGGCGCCGATGCGCACGATGCCGAACTCATCCAAGTCCTTGACGGCTTCCTCACCCACATTGGGGATGTCACGCGTAATTTCTTCAGGACCCAGCTTGGTGTCACGTGCTTCCAGCTCATACTTCTCGATATGAATAGAAGTAAAGCGGTCATCCTGCACCATCTTCTCACTGATCAGGATGGCGTCTTCAAAGTTGCCACCCTCCCAGGAGAGGAAGGCCACCACGGCGTTCTGGCCCAGGGCCAGCAAGCCGTCAACGGTGGATGAGGAGTCGGCGATGACATCACCCTTCTTCACGCGCTGGCCTTTGACTACAGCCGGGCGTTGGTCAATGCAGGTGCTCTGGTTGGAGCGCTGGTACTTGCGCAGCTTGTAGGCGCGGTCCTTCTTGCTCTTGGTGCCCTTGATGACCACTTCGTCACCGCTAACGGAGACGACTTCGCCATCTTCTTCAGCCTGGATGACCTGGCCGGAGTCTTTGGCGGCGTGGCTTTCCATGCCGGTGGAAACCAACGGCACTTCCGGCACCAGCAGCGGCACGGCTTGCGACATCATGTTCGAACCCATCAGGGCGCGGTTCGCATCGTCGTGCTCCAGGAAGGGGATAAGCGCAGCGCTGATACCCACCACCTGGTGAGGCGCCACGTCCATATAGTCAATCTCCTCCGGGCTGGCAAACATAAAGCCGGAGTAGTAGCGGCAGGAAGCACGCTGGCGCACGAACTCGCTCTCTTCATTCAAGAGGGCGTTCGCCTGCGCGATGTAGTAGCGATCTTCATCGTCTGCCGAGAGGAAGGTGACTTCATCGGACACATAGGGAACGATGAGCACTTCTTCCACATTGGCCTTGGCAATGTCCTTGGCCAGCTTCTCGTCAACGCGCACGCCTTCCTTGGCGATGACCTTCTCGCTCTTGGAGTCGACCACGTCTTCACGCAGCTTGCGGCCGATCAGCAGCTTGTCGTCCGGCGCCATTTTGTTGATAACCTTGCGGTACGGGGTCTCCACGAAGCCGTAGTCATTGACGCGGGCGAAGGAGGCCAAGTTGCCGATCAGACCGATGTTGGGACCTTCAGGGGTCTCAATCGGGCAGATGCGGCCGTAGTGCGAATAGTGCACGTCACGCACATCGAAGCCAGCACGCTCGCGGCGCAGACCGCCAGGGCCGAGGGCCGAGACACGGCGCTTGTGGCGCAGCTCAGACAGCGGGTTGGTCTGGTCCATGAATTGCGAGAGCTGGCTGGAGCCATAGAACTCACGCAGTGCCGCCACCATCGGGCGGATGTTGATGAGGGTGATGGGCGAGAGTTGTTCCTGGTCACGAATGGACATGCGCTCTTTGATGACGCGCTCCATGCGGCGCATACCCACGCGCAGCTTGTTCTGGATCAGCTCACCCACCGTCTTGAGGCGGCGATTGCCCAGGTGGTCAATGTCATCGGCATGTTCTATGCCGTTATTGATCTGGATCATGCGGCGGGTCAGGTTCACCAGGTCCCACTTGGTCATGGTGCGGTGATCGAGGGACACGCGGTCCTTCTGGCCTAGCTTCTGATTGAGCTTGTAGCGGCCCACGCGCTCCAGGTCATAGTGACGCTGGTCAAACAGCTGGGTCTCGAGGAAGTCGGTGGCATTGTCCAGGGTGGCGGGGTCACCGGGGCGCATGCGCTTGAAGAATTCGATCAGCGCGGCCTGGGCGATGGTCAGCTTGCCGTTATTGGTGTCCCATTCCGGCTCCTGATTCAGGGTCGCCTGGATGAACTGGCGGTCCTGGTTGGTGTCGATGTCGGCGAACAGCGCCATGATCTCTTCATCTGTACCCTGCTTGAGTGGCGAGGTGCGGTTGCCATCCTCAACAGCGCTCAGCGCGCGCAGCAGCACCGTGATGGGCACTGTACGCTTGCGGTTGAACTTGAGGGTCAGGTAATCTGCTTTGCGGGTCTCGAACTCCATCCACGCGCCACGGTCCGGGATGAGCTTGGCGGTGGCCAGCGGGCGGTTGGTGGCGCGGTCAAGCGGCGCTTCAAAATACACACCCGGGGAGCGGATGAGCTGAGACACCACGACACGCTCGGTGCCGTTGATGATGAAGGTGCCCTTCTCCGTCATCTCAGGGAAGTCACCCAGGAAGATATCTTGCTTGATGGGCTCGGGCACATCCGGCCCGGCCAGCAGCACAGAAATGTAGAGCGGGCTGGCATAGGTCAGATCGCGCTCAATGCATTCCTCGATGGAGAACTTGGGTTCCTCAAACCAATACTTCAAATCCCACTGCTTGGCTTCAGGGGTGCGGCTGGGGAAATACAAGCGCATACCCTTGTTATAGGATTCAATGGGAGAGATCTCGTGGAACAGGTCACCCAAGCCCTCAGACTTAAGGCGGCGGAAGGAGCTGAGCTGCACCTCAATGAGGTCAGGCAGGGTCAGCTGCGTGGACAGACGGGAGTACGTTTTGGTTGGAAGAGCTTGCGCCATTCAGCGCCTCCTAAAAGGGTGTACAACGAAAAAAAGACCAGCCGCTCTCAAATTCACAAAGGGCGGCCAGTTTGCGACAGGTGATTATAGAGCAAGCGGTCTATGCCTGTCAAGGCTATATATCAAAGAAGTTGCGCCACTCCACCCTTGCTAGCAGTCTACCCCAGTTCAGTGCCCTAGGTTGGCTCGAGCCCAATCGCCCGTCATTGAAATTGAGCATAACGCCCGCAGTACGTTGACGCAAGCGGCTGCCATGCTGTACTATTCGTGTCCAGGTTGGTCGGATGATCGCGGGTGCTCTTCGGAGTGCTCGAGGAAAGTCCGCACTCCACAGGGCATGGCGCCGGGGAAATCCCGGGGCGGGGAAACCTGCCGGATCGGGCCACAGAAATACACCACCGCGCAAGCGGCCAGGGTGAAATGGTGAGGTAAGAGCTCACCGGCGCGGCAGCAATGTCCGCGGCCAGGCAACCCCCGCTGGGAGCAAGGCCAAACAGAGGTGAGCAGCTGCCCGTTGCGTCTGAGCCTCGGGTAGGCTGCACAGATAGATGATCATCCAAGCCCGCTATGCGGGCCGGACAAAATGCGGCTTATAGACTGGCCTGGAAGCAATGCAGCTGCACCCTCCCCGGGGACAGCTGCATTGCTTTTAAGCCGGCTATACGCCGCCTAAAGCATTCTTATTCGCCGAAGTTAGTATCCACCAACGCTTGCAGCTCACTCAAGGCTGCGTCTGCGCCTTCGCCCTCCGCCGTGACCGTGATCACAGCATCTTTGCCCACCGCCAGGGTGAGCAAGGCCAGCAGGCTCTTGGCGCTGACGGTCTTGTCACCATAGGTAACGTGAATTTCAGCAGGGTGTTTCTGCGCTGCCTTGACGAAAAGCGTGGCCGGGCGCGCATGCAAGCCGACCGCATTGGTGACGGTAAGTTGAATAGATTTCATAGTGAAATCTCCTAGATTCGATTTTTGGGGAATGCAACACCCAGCGGGCGACGCTTCTAGTACTTCACATAGTAGCGATACTCGCTGCCCACGTAATAGCACAAGTTGTACTCCGTGAACAAACGATCCGTACTATGGCTGATCTTGACGCTTTTGAGCACCGGCTCAGAAGGGTCAATACGCAGCTTTTGGGCAACCTCGGGCAGCGGCAGCATCGCTTCCAGATAATCCAGCGCGGAGTTAAAGAAGATGCCGAATTTGCCCAGGTATTCATAAAACGATTCTTTGTAATCGTTCGGGTCAGTAGAGAATTCTGGCTTGAAGGGGAAGGTATTGATGGAGTAGCCGATGATGACCCCACCCTCGATGGCGCGCACGCGCTTCAACTGGATGACAGAGTGCCCCTCCGGGACACTAAGGATGCCAGACAAGATCTTATCCGCCCGGGTGATCTCCAGCTCCACGTCAATGGTGATGGCTTTCTTGCCCAAGGCGTGCATTTCATTAGTAAAGCTTTTTAGCTTGGGGCGCTCTTCCAATTGGGCTTGCCAGTCGGTGACAAAGGTGCCTTTGCCGCTCTGGCGCACCAGGTAGCCAGCATTCTCAAGCTCATTGATGGCTTTGCGAATGGTGATACGGCTGACGTTGTACTGCTCGCACAGCTCCATCTCAGTCAGGATCTGGTGGCCCGGTTTCCAGTGCCCAAACAGGATCTTATAGCGCAGCTCTTCTTCGATCTGGCGGTATTTGGGCAGCGATGTTTTGGCGCTCGGATTCTGCATATCAGAGTGGTTTGGCTCAGGAAAACGGAGACCCCAGAGTGACATCAGTCCAGCAAGGCCTCAAGAATTTCAGCTTTGGAAGACGATTCCTGGATGATTAATTTGATTTTATCATCAAGCAGTTTCTTGGCCACGCTGGAGAGAATCTTCAAGTGTAGGTTATCGGCATTGTCATCCGGGACGGCGATGCCAAAGATATAGCGCGCCTGCTCATCCTCATTCCACTGCACCGCCTGCGCCAGACGCAAATACACCAGGCCGGAGCCGGCTACGCCCGTAGAGCGGGCGTGCGGAATGGCAATCAGGTCGCCGATGCCGGTGGGCACCATAACCTCGCGCTCGTAGACATCTTTGATGTACTGCTCGCGGTCGGTCAGGCGAGCGCTGGACATCAGCAGGTTGGCGATCTCAGCGATCACCGCATCTTTATCAGCCAGCGGTACATCTAGCGCCATCAGGTTTTCAGTAATGATCGTATCCATACCTGTATCGTATCCTCGCCCCACCCTATTCTGGTTGGCTGGCATACGCCAGCCAACCAGAAATGAGGATGGTATACACCTAACGGTGTTACATCTAGCGATGTACTAGGGGAATAGCACACCGAGAGATCACTCCGAACGACTACTTGGCTTCTTCGTAGTCCTTGAGCAGCGTACCCATCAGTACGGCGGCTACGACAGTGCCGATGGCGCCGAACAGCAAGTACAGTCCGATGTTGTTCACCAAGGGGATGGTGAAAATGCCACCGATAGGAGCGCTGAGGGTGATGCCAAACATACCCGCCAACGCACCACCGACAGCCGCGCCGATCATGATCGAAGGCAGCACCACCTTGGGTTGAGCAATCACGAAGGGAATAGCGCCTTCGGCGATGAAGCTCAGCCCCATGATGGCGGCCGGCTTGCCGGCGTCACGCAGTTCGGGGGAGAACTTCTTGGGGAACAGGAAGGTGGCCAGAGCACAACCACCGCTGATAGCGAAGGCGGCGGCGCCGATGGAACCCATGGCCACGGAAGGCACAGCTGTGCCATCAGCAGCGGTCAGGGTGGCAACCGAGAAGAGGTAGGCGGCCTTGTTGACCGGGCCACCTACATCGAAGGCGGCCATGGCGCCGATCACGGCGCCCAACAGGGCGGCGTTACCAGTGCTGAGGCTCTGCAGGAAGCCGTTGACGGCGTTATTGAGCGGGGTGACGAAGGCATTGATAGCAATCATGCCCAAGCCCACCAGGATGGTGCCGACTACGGGATAGATAATGAGGGTCTTGGCGCCCTCGAAGGAGCGCGGCAGGCCCTTGGTGGCTTTCTTGAGCAGGTTGATGATCCAGCCCGCCAGGAAAGCGCCAGCGATGGTGCCCAGGAAACCGGAACCGCCATCACGAGCCAGCAAACCCACCACCATACCGGCCAGCAAACCGGGGCGGTCTGCAATGGAGTAGGCGATGTAACCACCCAGGATGGGTAGCATCAAACCGATGGTGACGGCACCTACGTTCAGCAACCAAGCTGAAACAGAGTTGGTGGCGCCAAAGGTGGCGGTGCCAGAGTTGGCAGCGTCAAACAGGAAGGCGAACGAGATAAGCACGCCGCCAGCCACGATGAAGGGAATGAAGAAAGAAACACCCGACATCAAATGGCGATATATAGCTTTACGATCCATATCTTCTCCTTGAGGTCAACCTCTTTGTGTTGACCAAGCGAACTTAAGGTTGTGCGCACGCTGGCGCGTTCTCCTGCACTCTCTGAGTCTTTTTTGGCGCGCCTCCTTATGGGTTGTAGACTTCGGCTTTGCCGTCTACGATCTGTTGGATAACTTGCTCGCCACGATGAATGGCGTCAGAGGATGACACGGTCAGTACGGCTTTGCCGCGGAAGCGCTCCATCTCCACCATGGTGTCAACGGCCAGCACAATGGCTTCAGCTTCCTTGATATCTTCATCCGTGAGGCGGTTTTCCACGCCCCCCGCCCCATTGGTCTCCATCTTCAAGTCGTAGCCGTGCTTCTTGGCAAACTTGATCAGGGTCTCTGCTGCGATGTAGGTATGGGCGATGCCTGCCGGGCAGGCCGCCACGCCAACGAGTTTTTTCATCTATGCATCCTTTCCGCTTTGCGTGATGACGAGATTGAGCAGTTCACCGGCGGCAAACTGCTCGGCGAGTTTCTTCATTGGAGTGTGGTTCTCTTCCACCAGGTCTGTCTTGGCGGTCAGCGCCAGGCCGCTGCCCAGCGAGAGCGCACCAGACGGCAGCGGCGCGGCCTCAGCGTTGAACATGCGCAGGATGTAGCCTTCGCCGCCATCAGACTTGATCAGCGTGCCGAAGCTGGCCTCAGAGTCAATTGAGGCGAACTTGAAGTGCGCCGGCAGCGCCGGCACCCACGGGTTGATGGGGAAGTAGCTGATGAGGAAGAACGTGGGGTCGATCTTCTGCTTCTGGCTGTAGATCGGGTCCACGGCGAAGATCGTGTATTCGCGGAACAGCTTGTTGCCATCCAGCGTGGCCGAGAAGCCAATGCCGAAGTCAAAGGCCACCGTGCCCTGCATCTGGTGCGTAGGCGACGGCAGCAGGCGCTCGGGCATGCCGCTGGGGCGGCCGGGGCGGCGGCGGCGGTCTGGCAGGCCGACGTAGCCCATGGCACGGAAGACGGTGAGCATCAGGTCACCAAAGCCCGCGCCGACGAATTCATATTCCTTGAGGCTGCGAGTGAAGACGGTGAGCACGCCCTTCTCATCCTGCGTGCTGACATGGTTCAGCAGCGGGCCGGTGGCGCTGGGCTCTTCGAAGTATTTCAGCTCCTTCCATATCGCCATTTCCTCGCGCACACACGGGCGCTCGATGAGGCTGTATTGCGCCCCGGCGTGGAAGGTTTCAATGGTCTTGTAGGTGCGGATGCCGATGCGCAGGCGGTGGTCTACGCTGCTGTTAACCACCTCGCCGCGTACGCGCAAGATACCGCTATCATCCAAGCTGAGCTTGACCCAAAACGGCAGCGTGCTATCCGCCACCTTTAGTTTGCGCTGCTCCAGGTTGCTGGGAATGGCCATCTCGCCTTCGAACAGCATCTCGGCATATACGCCAGTTTGCGTGCTGCTCTTGAAGTCAGCAGCGGTGATCTCCCGCGTGACCAGCCACTCATCTTCCGGAGCTGGGTAGTCGTAATCGTAGCTGTCGCCTTCATCGCCGCCATCTTGCAGGAACAGAGCCTTGTGCACGCTCTGGCCGGTGCGCTTGTCGGTGATGGTGATGCCATCGGCATCGCAGCTCACGCTGAGGAATTCGTTCTCGATACTGTGCTGGTTGTGGGGAACGACCACTGCGGGAGCCTTATCGCCCTGCTCCACAACGGAAAGGGTCTTGTAAGAGATGCCGTCAAACTCACCTAGATTGCACACAACTTCGGTGCGATAGAACCACACGTCTTCATTCATATCGGCCGGGTTCTTGCGTGCTACGCCCCAGTAATGCTTGACCTGCTCCAGCACAGTGTACGGCAGGGTCTTGCCTTCCAGCTCCAGAGTGAAGCTGGGGCCGCGTGACACGATGGAGAGGTGCTGCACCATCTCGCGCTTCCACGGCAGGCTGTTGATGACCACCAGTGCCATGCCGGGCAGCTGGCTATCGTCTACCGAGAAGGACAGCAGACGGCACAAGTAATCCCGCGTGCCGCGCATGATGTTGTGCGAAATGGTGGCCATGTCCTTGATGGCCTTGTTGGTCTCATCGCCATGGGTGGCGGAGCCGTGGGTCTGGCAGTTGACTAGCTTGTACCAGGTCTCATCAATCAGGCCCTGGTCATAGGGGATGCCCACGGCATCCAGCATGGCCATCATGGGCTGCACTTCGTAGGAGATGCGGCGCTCTACGCCATCGATCAGGGTCTTGATGTCCGAGCGTGCCGAGTGCATGCCATTCATATGAAGGCGGTGGTACTGGGGTGAGAGAATTTCGCCCACGTGCGTCTTCAGGTCTTTGCCGTTCTTGCGTACATGCTCAAAATACTCGGCCCAGGTGGTGTATTTGAATTCAATGCGGTCTTGAATGCTGTTGTAGTGCTTGATCTTCTCGGGGATATCCAGCATGACCGGGTTCTGGTCAAAGCCCAGCGGGAAGACGAACTCGTTCTTGAGCGTGCTGCGCTCCACCAAACGGTCGATCAGCTTGGCTACATCGATCTTGTTGTAGTCTTCGGCCTCGTTGGTGAACAGCTTGCCGTCACGGAAGGCGTGTGCGCCGTAGCCATAGCCAGACAGCAGCACATTGCACAGCACCTCGCTGCCGTCATTGGATTTGAAATAGAACTCATTGCCCAGCCCGTAAATGTCGCCCACCCCACGGGTGAAGACGAACTCTTTGATGTCGAACTGGTTGTAGATCTTGGGCATGTCGCTGGCGGCGCCAAACGGGTCTGCCAGATAGGCAATGCGGGAGGCTTTGCCCAGCTTCTTGGCGTTCTTGATGCCCAGGCGCAGGTTATTGACCACCGACTCAGACGAGCTCATGTAGGTATCAAGCTGAGACACAAACGGCCCGATGACCAGTTTGCCACTGGTAACCAGGCCGCGCACCTCTTCGGTATCCTCGGGGTGGAGCTGAAGGTATTCGTCAATCGCCACGGTCTGTCCGTCAAAGAAGAAATCTTTGACGCGGCCATCAGCAAAGGCGCGCATCATCTCGCGCATGTTGTAGGCAAACACCACCATCGACTCTTGCGAGCTGAACCACCAATAGGGGTCCCAGTGGGTATGGTGAATACCGTGAGCGATCAGTTTCTCAGACATACTGCTACTTATCCTCTCTTACAAAGGCCTTGTGCAGCACTACCGGCTGCTTGCCTTGTGCAATCACTTCGTAACGACCCAAGCTGGCAGGCACCAGGATCACATCCAAATACTTGGCGTCATAGCCCTTGCTGGGGTCTTCTACCGATTGGATGCGAACCGCCTCGCCATCCACCACGGTGAGCACGCAAAAATCGCCGCGGTTATCACCGGGGTAGCGGCTGCCCGTTTCCATCTCGATGCGGTGGGTCTCGAAAAAGATCTCTTCGTGCTGGCCGATGAGCAGCTCGCGCCAACCCTCGCCATGGGCGAAGGGACGCGGCTCGAAGGCAATGTTCTCCATCACCCAGGCTTCATCGCGCTCAAAGTGCAAGGCCTGCTCGCCCAGCTTGGTGTGCAGCGGGCGCGGCTTACCGGTGATGTCCATGCGCGTATAGTCGTATATCTTGTAGGTGTAGGCGCTCATCGTGAGCGTTCCGAGCTCCAACACCAATTGGTTGCGGCCAGAGGCATGCACTGTACCCGCTGGCAGCAGGATTTGGCGGCCCACATTGGAGGGGATGCCATGAACATACGCCTGGTAATCCACCAGCGAACTGTCTTTCTCAGACTGACGTGCCAGCTCGAGGAACTTGTGCGGATCCGCGTCAGAGCGGAAGCCGCAGTAGGTAGCCGCGCCGTGCCCGGTGAGCACGACGTAGTAGGCCTCGTGTTGGGCGGCATAGTCGCCGTATAGCTCTCGTGCCATTGCGTCGTTCGGGTGGCACTGGATAGACATGTTGCCGTTGCTGTGCCAGGTGTCATCGTAGTTGAAGCGAATGGGTAGATAGCTGCCGAAACGTGTATGCAGCTTCGAGCCGATCACGCCCTCACCAACAGCATCCATAAAGGTAAGGAAGGGGATGTCGATGAGCTGTTCACCACTCTGCGCCAGCAAGCTGGCTTCCGTGTGAATGAGCTCGAAGGACCAGGCCACTTTGTCTACCAGGTCTTTGGGAACATTGCGGTAACGCTGCAGGAACTGGCCACCCCACACGCCTTCTACATACACGGGCTTGGCGCGCAGCGGGCGGGATTTTAATTGCTCGCACACTGCTTGCAGTGAGCGGCCGCTGAGCAGGCTGAACGAGAGGCTGGAGTCCAGCAAATAGTGATCGAGAAGCCCACTCTGCACCAGTTCCTTGCGCAGGTTCACGGCCAGCTCGTTGTCGATGAAGTAGGTCTGGCGCACGGTGGTATCCAGGTCGTACTCGCCGTTGCTGCCCAGGCACTGGTATTGGCCGGCGAACACGCGCCAGGCTTCGTCCTTGGGCGTAACGTCAATGAAAGCAACCGCAGCGGCCTTGGCACGCGGCTGGGCCGAGGCGCTGCCCAGACCGTAGAGCACTGTGCTGGCATCGGCAGGCACGCTGGCCAAGAAGGCCGCCAGCGCCTCGGTATCGAAGAAGGGCTCATAGCCCTGCTCGAACAGCTTACCAAAGATCAGCTCCGGGTCGCTCTCGCGGTCCATCGGCAAATACGGGGCGAGGAGTTTTCGAATGTCTTGTGGGGAGCGATAGAATTGGGAAACGTCTTGGAAGATTGCTGAAGGTGCGGCTTGGCGAAGGGCATCCACAAGACCAGTGATAGTGGCGCCGGGCATACCATCGAGCACCAGCAAGCCTTTAGGAAGCTGGGCGGCCAGAGCGCTAGCAGCTTCAGCAAGCGAAGTTTTGAGATCAGCAACAGGAGCCACGGGATTGATGGCGGTGAGATCATCGAATGGAATTGGCTTGTACGCAAAACCCATGTGGCACTACTCCTGCTGCAATGGTGATAATGTTATAACAATATACTATTATGGCTCGATTGACCTGTCAAGGGTGCAAGGTAGCCCATCGCACCACCCCACAACAAGGAGACTTACATGAATAACAAACCCACCCTGGGCTTTATTGGCCTTGGCCTGATGGGCAAACCCATGGCCGCACATCTATTGAAGGCGGGCTTCGTACTGTGGGTGCACAACCGCAGCCAGGCTGCCGTAGACGAGCTGGAATCGCAGGGGGCGCACAAAGCCAACTCGGCCAAAGAAGTGGCCCAGCACGCCGACATCATCATGACCTGCCTGCCCGATTCGCCGGATGTGGAAGCCTGCGTACTGGGCGAAGATGGCATCCTGGTCGGGGCTAAACAAGGCCTGATCGTGATTGACCACTCGACGATCAAACCAGCCACGGCGCGCCACCTGGCCGTAGCGTTGGCCGAGCGTGGCATGCACTTCCTCGACGCGCCGGTGAGCGGCGGACAGATTGGCGCACAGAATGGCACCCTGACCACGATGGTGGGTGGCGATGCCGCAGCGCTTGAAGCGGCCCGCCCTGCCCTCGAAGCCTTCAGCAAGGCCATCACTCACATTGGCGGCCCGGGGGCCGGCCAGGTGGCCAAGTGCTGTAACCAGATGATGGTGGCGGCACAGATGGCCGCCATGGCCGAGCTGCTGATCCTGGCACGCAAAGCCGAGGTAGACCCGCAGAAAGTGGTCGCCGCCATCCAAGGGGGCGCGGCGCAGTGTTGGGCGCTAGACAACAAGCCGCAACTGCTCTTCGCCGGCAACCGCCAACCCGGCTTCAAAGCCTACATGCAGGTGAAGGATCTGGGCATCGTGATGGAAACGGCCAAGGAGCTGGGTATGCCGCTGCCCGCTACCGCCGCCAATACGCAGCTGTTCAACGCCATGATGGCGCTGGGCATGCAAGACCTCGACAATTCCGCCATTGTGGGCGTGATGGAGCAGCTGGCAGGCGTGGAGCTGCTATGAGCCTGAGCAACGATGCGCTGTGGCGCCAATACGGCGCGGCCATTGATGAGCTTGGCCTTGTGCTGGCCGACTGCCCAGACGACCTGTGGGAAACGATGCTATGGAATGACCACCCAGACCAGTGGATGGCCAAAGGCTTCTCAACATTTTGGTACTTGGGCTACCACGCCATCTTCTGGCTCGACATCCATCTCTTCGGTTCCGAGGACGGCTTTGCCCCACCCGCCCCATATCCGCTGGTGGAGATGCAGCCGCACGAAACACTGCCCGCAGTGCTGTCCAAACAAGCGCTGCTCGATTATCTGGGGCTATGCCGCCAGAAATGCAAGAACATCGTGCTGAGCCTGACGGCGGAACAGGCCGCCCGCATCTGCAGCTTCCCTTGGGGCGAACCCAGCTACGGCGAATTGCAGCTTTATAACCTGCGCCACCTGCAAGAGCACGCCGCGCAGCTCAAGCTCTTCCTCGGTCAGCAAACCGGTTACCAAAGCCAATACGTGACCCGCACAGAGATGTAGCTTGCGCGCGAGGGCTTGTAAGATTCGTACGCTGTCAGCGTTTCCGTAGTGAAGGATGACAATGCATGAATCTTCTCAAAAGAAGGCACTCGCCGATTGCGCGGCCCGCTGAGTTTCAGGCAGCTTACGAGCACCACCGTCTTTCAGTCTATCGGTACATATACAGTATTACAGGCGGCCCTCAAGCTCATGTTGAAGACCTGGCTGCCGAAACTTTCTTTCGCGCTTGGCGAGCACGCCATCGCTATCACGGTGAGCCAGAACACGCGATTGCCTGGCTGATCCAAATCGCAAAACGACTGGTGATCGATGAGTATCGTCGCTCACAGCGGGCCGCAAGCCACCAGTCACCTGCGCTGCCCACAACTGAGCTGCCCGAAGACACCGCTCTACATAATGAAGACATTCGCAGACTGACCGAGCTGCTGGTGGCGCTGCCAACCGAACAGCGCGAAATCCTTACGCTGCGTTACAGCCTCGACTGGCAAGTGAAGGACATCGCAGCCCATATGGAGATGACAGAGAACAACGTCTCGGTCGTCATCCACCGTACGCTGGCTAAGCTGCGCCAGCAGTGGCCGAGCAACACTCTCTCCGATGGAGAATCCAATGATGAGACCAACTGAGCAAGACCTGACCCAATGGCTGCAGGCTGCCTGGCCCGCGCCAAGCCCACGCCTCGGCCAGAAACTGGCCAGAGCACCCTGGACTCGCCATGCCGTTGTCCGCCGCCGCGCCGCCGCAGTCCTGGCGGCGGTCGGTGCCTGCCTTTTGCTCGCCTTTAGCCCACAAGGCCGCGCCATAGCGCAGAGCCTCTTCACCTTCTTCGTGCCCGCGCCAGCGACCGCGTTCGTGCTGCCGCCCCAGCCCCTGGAGACTTTGCCTGCCACCATAACGCCTGCCAGCCAAGTAGCGCCGAATACGCAACTGACTGGCTTCCGCCGCTACAGCAGCATTGAACTGGCCCAGGGATTGGTGGATTTCCATATCTATCACCTCGATCAAGCCCCACCGGGTTTTCTGTTTCGCGACATTGGCATCCAACATGATAAGGGCTATGTTATTACGCGCTACGACGCTGCTGGCGGTGGTGGCTATTTGTGGATATTCCAGAGCACAGGCCCGCTCCCCAGTACGCCTTGGATGCAAGTGCCCGCAGAGGCCATTGAGAAAGTGACGGTTGCCGGCCTGCCAGGAGAATATGCGCAAGGTGCATTCGTGGTCTACGCTAACGCTACATCCGCAGTATGGGAGCCAAGCGCGTCAACGTTTCGTCTGCGCTGGGGAGATGGTACGACTTACTTCTCAATAGAGAAGTTGGGTAACATGCCCGTGATGACGTGGCTGGACAAAGCAGCCATGATTGAGCTAGCTGCAGACCTCATGGACGGCCCATAGAGTTTTATCCCTTAAAGTAAAAGGCAGCCCCAAGGGCTGTCTTTTGCTTTAGACAGCTCTCGCTGCTAAATAAATCCCTGATACACAAAGAACGCGCCCACCACCATCAGCAGCACGCCGGCCTGCAGCGCCAGGCGGCGCAGCCAGGGAGCTGCCAGCTCCTGGCGCAATACGGCGCTGTGCCCCCACCACAATTGCGCCACGGCGAAGGCTAACGCGCCGATGGCGGCGCTGTAGGCGCTGGCCATCGGCCAGCCGCGGTCGATCAGCTTATAGAAGGCGGCGTAGACCAGCAAGCCAATGGCGCTGATGTACACATTGCGCCATTGCACCTGGCTGGCGCTGGCTTTGCTGCGGCCGGTTTTGGCCGCCGCCAGCCGGCGGCTGACTTGCACCATCACCACCAGCACCAGCACAATAAGAATGACGGCCGGCACCGGGGCATAGGGGTGCATCTCAAATACTTTGAAGCCCAGCGCAAACATCACCGCGGCGATGGCGGTGGCCGCCGGCGCCCAGGCCGCTACCGCGGCACTGGACCAGCCAGAGGCCCATTCGCCCGCCGCCAGCACCACCAGGCCAGCGACGAAATAGCCAAGGTGATGGCTCTCTGAGCCGATGAAGGCGCGTGCGCCGGCCTGGCTCACAATCCACACCGCCAGCAGCAGATACAGCGCCACTGCGGCGGCGTGCGCTACGCCGCGGCGTTCGGTTTCGTCATCCAGCGCGCCGGCGCCCCAAGCGCCTGCGGCGATGGCCGCAACGGCCAGAGCTAAGAGTATCCACCACAGCATTAGTCTTTCCTCCGGGCATAGCCCATGCGCTCCAGCTCGCGCTCGTCATCACGCCAGCCTTCATTAACCTTCACGCGCAACTCGAGGAACACTTTGCGCTCGCTCATCTTCTCGATTTCTTCACGCGCCGCCTGGCCGATCTTCTTGATCATGCGGCCGCCCTCGCCCACCACGATACCTTTGTGCGAGTCGCGCTCGACAAAGATAGTGGCATCGATCTTGGCGCCCTCATCGCCACGCTCGACAAATTCGTCAATGCGTATGGCAATGCCGTGGGGCACTTCTTCGCGCAGATTCTTCAGCGCCGCCTCGCGGATCAGGTCTGCGGCGATCTGGCGCTCCCAGAAATCGGTCACCTGGTCTGGCGGGTAGAACGGGTCGCCCTCGGGCAACAGTTGCTCCAGCGTGGTCATCAACTCAGGCAGGCCTTCACGGCTGACGGCAGAGAGCTCGGCGAGCTGCGCCCCCGGAACCAGTTCCCCGTACTGCTGGCAGCGCTCGCTGCGCTCCTCGCTGGTGAGCAGGTCTACTTTATTGAGCACCAGCAAGAGTGGCTGCTGGCGCTGGCGTGCGGCCAGGCGTTCGGCCAGGGCGCGGTCTTCATCCGTGGGGGGCGTAGAGGCATCCACCATGAAGAGCAGCACATCGCCATCGTCCAGGGCGTAGAAAGCGTCCGCATTCATGAAGTCGCCCAGTTTGCTACGGCGCTGGTGGATGCCGGGGGTGTCCACAAAGATGATCTGCGCCGTATCGCTGGTGACGATACCCAGCTGATTGCGGCGCGTGGTTTGGGGTTTGGAGGAGACAGCCGCCACTTTTTGCCCTAAAAGGGCGTTCATCAATGTGGATTTGCCCACATTGGGGCGGCCAAGAACGGATACATAACCTGCTTTAAATGTCATCACGCTCATTCTATCAGGGGTAAGGAGAGGAAGTGAGCAGGGAACGGTGATTAGTAACCAGGAAAATCGAAGTCTAGCCCGCCGATACACCCTGGCCTCCGATTCAAATGGCGCTCCTCCTGCTCACTCGTGGCTGCTCCCTGCTCACCAGGCTCTGGACAAAGCTGCGCCAATCATGTAAAATTCGTCCGCTTTCATATAGGATTCGGAGGAATTACTTTGGCAAACATTAAATCTGCCATCAAGCGCAATCGGCAGAACGAAAAGCGCCGCGTGCACAACCGTTTGTACCGCGGTAGCGCTAACACCTTTGTTCGTAAGGCCAATGCTGCCATCGCCGCTGGCGAGGTAGAGCAGGCCAAGGAAGCCACCAAGGCGGCTGTTTCCGCTCTGGACAAGGCCGCCAAGAAGAACATCATCCACGCTAACAATGCGGCCCGCCGCAAGGGTGCGTTGATGAGCAAGCTGAACGCCCTGCAAGCGGGCAAGTAGTCTTCTTTCTGGCATACCAAGAGCCTGCGCGTTGCGCAGGCTCTTTTGTTTAATTCGGATTGCTCGTGTTGCAGGGCGGGTCTTAGACCCACCCCTACGTGACTCACTGCTTCAGCAATCCCAGACGTCATTGCGAGGAGTACTGCCGCTTTACGGCAGACGGACGAAGCAATCCTCAAGACATTTGCACGCTCAGCTTGGAGATTGCTTCGTTGTTCAGCGGCTACGCCGCTTCACTGCCTCGCAATGACAGATCAAAGCTTATCGCTTACAGCTTATAGCTAATCGCTAGCCGCTAGAAGCCGCCGCCGCTTATAATCACGCACTATGTTCACTGCAGAAAAAGCCGCGGTACACAACCGCATCACAGACTTTTGTCAAGCCAATGGCCTGCTCCAACCCACGCTGAGCTGGAGCCAGATCCCCTTCTCCGGCGAGTGGGGTATCGCCACTTCATTATTCCAACTGGCCTCGCAAGAAGCCAAAGCCAGCGGTGCCGCAGGCGGCCAAAAAATCAACGTGCCGCAGCGCGCCGCCGAACTGGCCGAGCAATTGGCCGCCGAATTGCAGGGCACCCCGGGCTTCAGCCGCATCGAGGCCGTGAAGGGCTACCTCAACCTGTACTTCTCCACGGCTGATTTTGCAGCCCGCGTACTGGGCGCCGTCAGCCAGCAAGGCAACCGCTACGGCTGGGGCGAACCCAAGCAGCAGCGCGTGATGCTGGAATTCTCGCAGCCCAATACGCACAAAGCCTTTCACGTCGGCCACTTGCGCAACATGATCCTGGGCGCCTCGCTGGCCAACATCCTCGAAGCCGCCGGCTACGAGATGGTGCGCGCCAACTACATTGGCGATTACGGCAAAGACGTAATGAAGTGGATGTGGAACTACTCCAAGCGCCATGCTGGCGAGCAGCCGCCCGCCAAGGATGTGACGCGCTGGATGGGCGACCTCTACTCCGAATCCAGCCGCGAGCTGGAAGCCGACCCTAACGGCGAGGCCGAGATCCGCGAGATGTTCTCCAAGTGGGAAGCGGAAGACAAGACCGTGTACGACCTGTGGCTGCTCACGCGCCAATGGTCGCTGGATGGCTTCAACGAGATATACGAGCAGATGGGTATCCGCTTTGACCGCATCTACTTCGAGAGCGAGATGGAGCGGCTGTGCAAGCCCATTATCGAAGACCTGATTGCGCGCAAGATCGCGGTAGACGAACGCGCCGAGGGTGGCACGGTGGTCGTCAAGCTGGATGAGCTGCTGGGGCTGGAAGAAAAGTACCGCGTGCTGGTGCTGCTGCGCTCAGATGGCACTTCACTTTATGGTGCCTGGGACCTGGCACTGGCCCTGACCAAATTCAAAGAATATGACCTGCACCAATCCATCTATGTAGTAGACGTGCGCCAGAGCCTGCACTTCACCCAGGTATTCAAGACGATGGAGCTGGCTGGCTACGAAGAGTTGATGAAGAAGGTGCTGCACCTGCCTTACGAGGTGGTCAACCTGCCCGGCAACGTCATCATCTCCTCACGCGAAGGCGTGGTGGTGCTGCTGGAGGAGCTCATAGGCCAGGCCACCCAGCGCGCCGCGGCCATCGTCGCCGAAAAGAATCCTGAGCTCGACGAGGCTACGCGCCTCACCGTGGCGCAGCAAGTGGGCCTGGCCGCCATGAAGTACCCGATGCTGGCGCGCGAGACCACCAAGATCGCCACCTTTGACTGGGAAACGGCGCTGGACTTCAACGGTCAAGCCGCCCCGTATATTCAATACGCCTGTGTGCGCGCCAACAGCATCTTGCGTCGCGCGGCAACCGCCGTGCAGGCTGCCCGGTCGCCGCAGCACGAGCTGCAGCCCAGCGAGGTCGAGCTCATCGAACTGATCTCGCGCTTGCCAGAGGCCATTCAACGCGCCGCCAGCGAGCACAAGACATTGCACATTACCAACCTCACCTATGAGTTGGCCAAGGGCTTCAACGATTTCTACAACCAATGCCCGGTACTGCAGGCTGAGGAGCCGCAGCGCAGTTTCCGCCTGGCGCTGGTGGCCGCCGCCCGTCAAGCCATGGCCAACGGCCTGGCGCTGCTGGGCATTGACGCCCCAGAAGTAATGTAAACTAAGCCCCGCCGCAATCGGCACACTGGGTGTGCCGATTGCCGTCTATTCTTGCAAACACAGGAGCGCTATGCCTTCAACCCCGCGCCAGTTCTACCTCACCCGCCCAACGCAATTTGAGATCACCTACAGCATCAACAACTGGATGGACCCTGCCAACAGCAAGGTGGACAGACAGTTGGCGCAGCAGCAGTGGGATGCGCTGCACGCGCTGTATGTGCAACTGGGCGCCCAGGTAGACGTTTTTGACCCGATGCCGGGTTGGCCGGATTCGGTGTTCACTGGCGATTCGGTGTTCCTGTATGGCAAAGAGGCAATTGCCAGCCGCTTCCGCTTTGCGGAGCGGGCTGGCGAAGTGGAGCCGCAGATGGCGCGCTTCGCAAAGCTCGGTTACACCATCCACCGCCTGCCCGAAGACGTGCTGTTTGAGGGCAACGGCGATGCCGTCTACTGGAACGGGCGCATCTTTGCCGGCTACGGTGTGCGCAGCGACAAGCAGGCCCACCCTCATCTGGAGCGCATCCTGAATGTTGAGGTGCTGCCGATCGAGGTGCTGGCGCCTCACTTCCACGTGGATACGGTGCTGTGCCCGCTCAATGCCAACACGCTGGCCTATGTGCCCTCAGCCATCGGCGCCAGCAGCCTGGAGCTGCTACGCGGCCTGGGTGTGACGCTCATCGAGGTCAGCGCCGCCGAAGCCGACAAGCTGGCCTGCAACTCGATGGTGCTGGGCAATACCGTGATCATGAGCACACTGCACGCGCCTGTGCTGCAGGCGGCCTTGCAGGCGGCTGGCTTTGATGTGGTTACCTTGGAGATGAGCGAGTTTACGAAGTCTGGCGGCGGCGTAAAATGCCTCACGCTGGAAGCGTACGCCCTCTAGGCGTACGCTTTACCTAGGTAGCCGCTAACGGGTATCGCCCTCGCCGCCGATCTGGCCGCGCTCTAAGCGCGAGAACAGCTTGGTGAGGTTGGCCTCGGCCACCTCTTCCAGGCTGAGATCCAGCTCGGTGCACAGCTGGGTCAAATACCACAGTACATCCCCCAATTCCTGCTTCAGGGCTTCTTTATCCTCAGCGCTGATCTGGCCATCTTTATCACGGAAGATCTTCTTGACCTTGCCGGCAAACTCACCAGCCTCGTTCACCAAACCTAGCGTGGGATACACGATGGAGCCATTGGTTGCGATCTCGCTCCATGTTTTGCGGGATTCGCGCTGATAGGCAGAGAATTTATCTTCGACAATGCTCATGATGGGCTTGGTCCTTGAAATGCAGGCAGCAGCCTGCCAGCCAATCGCTAAAACTAAATATCAAGACGGTAGCCAACGCCACGCACGGTCACCAGCAGCTTAGGCTTCTTGGGGTCTTTCTCAATGGCGTTGCGCAGCCAGCTAATATGCACATCCAGCGTGCGCGTATCACCGGTGTAGTTGGTGCGCCACACCTTCTTGAACAAGGCATTGCGCTCCACGACCTCGCCTTTGTTATCGATCAACAACTGCAGCAGACGCACCAGGCGCGGGGTGAGCACGGTTTTCTTAGCGCCCACTTTCACGGCATGGCTGTCCATATCCAGCTCAATGGGGCCGGCACGCAGCAGGCGATCCTCCTGCGTGGGCAACAGCGGGGCGATGCGATTCAGCAGCTTGCGCTGCGTGAAAGGCAGCACCAGCACTTCGTTGGCGCATTCAAAATCAGGTTCCAGCGGGCGATTGGGGTCAGAGATGAGCAGAATGGGCATGCCATTCACAAGGTTACGAATGGAGGTGCAGATGCGGCGGCCGTTGGTGCGCATGGAGGCGGCATCCAAGATCACCAGGTCATACTTGCCTTCTTGCACTGTCTCAAGGGCATCTTTTCCAGTAGCCACACGCTCTACCTGGAAGCCTTTCTTAAGCAAGGCGGGTACAAATTCGCCGTTGCTTATCCAACGGCCTTCAACCCACAATATCTTTGTTTTGCTTGCTTGAGAAAGTTTACGCGCCATGTAGTAAAACCTCCAACGTGCTCAAGAGAGAATTGCGCCTAAACTCATTCATGTGTACCGGCGAAAATTATAACGCAAGAACCTTAAAGAACCACAGGACTTTCCTCCCAGCCTATTGAATCGATTTAAGGTAACGCCGCGCCGCCTGCCAAGCATGCATGGGCGAGTGATAAAATAGCGCACTGTTTAACTGGAGCGCGTTTGCGCCCCTACTCCACCCCGCGGCATCCAAAGCCCGGAGGCACACACAATGAGCGAAATGGTTGAAGTGGTCATCGATAGCATCCGCGTTGGGCTTATGTCACAACAACGCGTGGTCATTCTGCGTGAGGCAGAGGCTGACCGCTACCTGGCCATCTGGATTGACCCCTACATGGCCGAGCAGATCACCTTTGCGCTGCAAGAGGTGGAAGTGGCTCGCCCCATGACGCACGACCTTATCCGTGAGGTGGTGCGCGGCATGGATGGCCGCGTGGTGCGCGTAGAAGTGCATGACCTCAAGGGCGATGTGTTCTACGGCAACATTGTGGTGGAGGTCAACGGGCGCACGATCGAGATCGACTCGCGCCCCTCCGACGCGCTGGCCGTGGCCGTGCGCACGCATGTACCCATCCTGGTGGCACGCAGCGTGCTGGACGCGGCGGGCATCATCCCCGAAGAAGATATGGACGAGAACGGGGAACGCGAGCGCCCCTTGCTCGAAGAAACCGAGATGACCGACACGCGCGTCAACCCCGCCGAGGAACGCCTGGAAGCCTTTGAAGACTTCCTCTCCAAGCTCGACATCACCGATGATGATGACGAGAACGGCAAGCCCACCAAGGGCAAGAACAACTAAATGAGCGACGCGTACTCCTCAGATATACAGCCACCCTCCGGCCCGCAGCAGCTGGTGCCGCACAGCCGCGAGGCCGAAGAAGCCGTGATTGGCTCGGTGCTAATCAACCCTGAGGCGTACTACGACGTTGCCGATTTCCTCACCGGCGAAGACTTTCACATCCACCGCCTGCGCTGGGTATGGGACTCCTTCACCCGCCTGCACGAGCAGCGTGTCCCCATTGACCTGCTGACCGTCACCGAAGACCTGGACAAGAACGGCCACCTGGCCGAGATCGGCGGCCCCGCCTACATCACCGGGCTGATCAACAACGTGCCCAGCTCGCTGCACGCCGAGGCCTACGGCCGCCTGGTGCAGCAGACCAGCATCCGCCGCCGCCTGCTGGAAGCCGCCAACAAGATCGCCAAGACCGCCTATCAGGAGAACCTGAGCGTTGAGGCGGCCATCGAGGAGGCCGAGAAGGCCGTCTTCGGCGCAAGCGACCACCAGCTCTCCACGGACCTGAAGCCCATCAAGCAGGTCATCAGCGATTATTACGACCGCATTGACCAGCTCTCTCGCCGCAGCGAAGAATTCTTTGGCGTGCCCACGGGCTTTATTGACCTTGACCGCTTGCTCGGCGGCCTGCAACCCTCCGACTTGCTCATCATCGCTGGCCGCCCTGCCCAGGGTAAATCCAGCTTCCTGATGTCCATCGTCAAGAATGCCGCCCAGCTGCACAAGAAGCACGTGGCGATCTTCTCGATGGAAATGTCCAACGAGCAACTGGTGGGCCGCTTGCTGGCGCAAGAGACTGGCATCAACGGCCAGAAGATGCTCACCGGCAAGCTAGAGCAGCGCGAGTGGGATCTGTTCGCCCAGGCGGTGGAAACGCTGGGCGGCATCAAAGTCTTCCTCGATGACACGCCGGGCATCTCGCCCACGCAGATGCGCGCCAAGTGCCGCCGCCTGCATATGGAGTTTGGGCTGGACCTGGTAGTGGTGGATTATTTGCAACTCATGCAGGGTGACGGGCGCAACGATAACCGTGTGCAGGAAGTCTCGCATATCTCGCGCAGCCTGAAAGTGCTGGCGCGCGAGCTCAACGTGCCGGTGCTGGCCGCGGCACAGCTCTCGCGTGCGGTGGAGCAGCGCGCTGACAAGCGCCCCATGCTCTCCGACCTGCGCGAGTCTGGCTCGCTAGAGCAGGATGCGGACATCGTGATGTTCATCCATCGCCCAGACCAGTACGAAGAAGACAGCCTGCGCAAGAACATCGCCGAGATCATGGTCAGCAAGCACCGCAACGGCCCTACCGGCGTGATCGAGCTGGTCTTCCGTGACCATTTGGCCAAGTTTGAAAATGCGGCCACGCGCAACGTGGATTTTGCGGGGTTCAATGAACGCCAAGCCGGACAGCAGCCACAACAGTAGCTTCGGCGGCTTCCCCGCTGGCAAGGTGCGCTTCACGCGCCTGCCCGGCCCCTTCTTCAGCGAGCTGCTGCCGCAGATCGACAGCCTGGCGGAGCTGAAGGTGACCCTGTACGCGCTGTGGAAGCTGGAGCGCATGGAAGGCGAAGCGCGCTACCTGCAGCCGCAAGACTTCACTGAGGATGCGCTGTTCATCGCCGGGCTGCCCGGTGGCCAAGCCGACCTGGACGCGGGGCTGGCGGCGGCCGTACAGCGTGGCACGCTGCTGCAGGCCCAGCTAGAATTAGACGGGCAGCCGCGCCAGTTCTATATACTCAACTCGGCACGCGGCCGGGCGCTGCACGAAGCCGTGCAAAACGGCGAGTGGCAGCCCAGCGGCGATGCCCGTTACCCGATCGAGCTGGCCCACGAGCGCCCCAACATTTTTGCGCTCTACGAACGCAACATCGGCGCCATCACCCCCATGATGGCGGATGCGCTCAAGGACGCCGAGCGCGAGTACCCCCACGAGTGGCTGGAGGAGGCGATGCGCATCGCCGTGGAGAACAACGCCCGCTCGTGGAGCTATGTACAAGCCATCTTGCGCCGATGGCAGGAAGACGGACGCCATGAGCGACGAACTCAAGGGAATTCTGAAAAAGATCGGCGAAGCTACGTCGAAGGCGAATTCTCAGACTTCATCGAACACTAACCAGAACAGCCACATGCAGCCGGATACGGTTGGCGACCCCAACTGCCCGCACTGCGGCGGCCTGGGCTACGTGCGCGCCGACAAGCCGCTGGGGCACCCGGAGTTTGGTCGCACGGTGATCTGCACCTGCCGCAAAGATGAGGTGGCGTTGCAAGCACGCCGCCGCCTGTACGCCATCAGCCGCCTCGACGAGCTCAACGAGCTCACCTTCGAGAACTTTGAGCCGCGCGGCCGCGTGGGCCTACCCGCCCGCCAGGCCGATTCGCTGGAGATGGCCTTCAACCAATCGCAACAGTTTGCTCAGAACATGGAAGGCTGGCTGCTCTTTGAAGGCGGCTACGGCAGTGGCAAGACCCATCTGGCCGCCGCCATCGCCAACTTCGCCGTGCAGGTGGGTCTGCCCACGATCTTCATCACCGTACCGGATCTGCTGGACAGTTTGCGCTTCACCTACGGCTCCACCGAGGAAAGCTTCGAAGAACGCTTCGAAGAGATCCGCCAGGCGCCGCTACTGATTTTGGATGACTTCGGCACGCAGAACGCCACGGCCTGGTCGCAAGAGAAGCTGTTCCAGATCATCAACCACCGCTACATCAACCGCCTGCCGCTAATCGTCACCACCAATCTAGCTCTCGATCAGATCGAGGGCCGCATCCGCTCGCGCCTCAGCGACCCGGAGCTGGTGACCCAGATCCGCATGCTGGCGCCCGACTTCCGCCGCCCCACCGACGACAGCGCCAACGAGCTCTCCTCGCTGCACCTGCTGCGCGAGCGCAACTTTGCCAGCTTTGACCTGCGCGAGGGCGAAGGGCTGCCCGCCGCCGACAGCCGCAGCCTGAAGAAAGCCTTCGACGCGGCCCGCAAGTTTGCCGAGAAGCCCAAGGGTTGGCTGGTGTTCACCGGCGGTCACGGCAGCGGCAAGACGCATCTGGCCGCCGCCATCGCCAATTACGCCCAGGACCTGGGGCGCATGCCGCTGTTCATCATGGTGCCGGACCTGCTCGACCATCTGCGCGCTACCTTCAACCCCAACAGCCCGGTGAGCTACGACCAGCGCTTCGAGGAGATGCGCAACGCCGAACTATTGGTGCTGGACGATCTGGGCACGCAATCCGCCACCCCCTGGGCACGCGAGAAGCTGTATCAGCTGTTCACCCACCGTTACAACGCCCAGTTGCCCACGGTCATCACCACCGCTGACAGGCTAGAGGATATGGACTCGCGCATCCGCGCGCGTATGCTGGACACGCGCCTGTGCACGATATACGCACTGACCGCGCCAGCGTATACGGGGCGCAAGAAGCGGTAGGGGCTTACAACACCACAACACCGACTGTAGGAAGAGAAGATGATACGTGGGGCGCAAATAACTTCATTGCAAAGCTATATTAATCATATTAAGTACCATAGGCTGCAGTGGGGAAGGGAAGCGACCGCATGGTTTCGAGGTGAGCCTGATGTCTCAACTCCTCTGCTACCCAAAGTTTTTAGACCAAAAGTTAATGGCACTTATCACAACGAGAATACACTATTGCAAATGTTCCGCATGAAAGCAGGGACATTCTCCACTACACCGGTCCCCGCTCGCGAAAACACTGATCAATGGCTTTTTCTTGCTCAGCATGTAGGGTTGCCCACGAGACTCCTAGACTGGACAGAAAGCGCATTAGTAGGCCTCTATTTCGCTTTAGAGCACAAGAAACCCATAGTTTGGATGCTAGAACCTAAACTGCTAAATAACGAATCAATTACCGTCTTAACTAGCCCAGATTTTAAATTCGAGAAGAGTTTTCCACTAACTTGGGTTGATCCGCCCGGAATACGCAATATCGGTGTAGAAAACATCAAAGGAGCCTGGCAACAAAATTATGATGGCATTGAACTTCCAGTAGCTGTTGTTCCGACCAATGTACATCCTCGGATGAGTGCACAAAGAAGCGTTTTTACAATTCATGGCAGTAGGCGCGAGCCTTTAAACGAAGTAGCTCCTGCAAGGATTCTCCGTAGATACACTATTCCAAGCAATTCTGCAGAGTCAATTCTTAATGACTTGCATCTACTAGGAATTCATGCTTCAACTGCGTTTCCAGACCTAGACGGATTAGCACGCGAGCTAGCCGATTTGCATTAACGACGTCCCAACTAGTGCGCCATTTCCCTTCTGTCATTGCGAGGAGGCAAGGCGAGCGCAGCGAGCCATCTGCCAGAGCCTGTCCTGAGCGCAGCGAAGGAAAAGCAATCTGCCCTCACCCCACTCCCTTCGGGAGTACCCCTCTCCCTGAGGGAGAGGGGAGACCGCAAGTCATCCAGTAAAAATACTCAACAGGGTGAGGGGGGGGGTGGAACACGCTCTACCGCCGTCTGCGCGCCAGCGGCAGCGTGGCCACAAGCACGATGGCGAAGACCCACGGGCCGAACAAGCTCCACAGCGTCTGATAGGCCGGGCGGATAATGTCAGGAAACAGCAGCCAGAAGGCAAACAAAAAGGCGGCCAGCATCGCTAACCGCCCTAACCAACGTAGTACAAACATAGCTCCCCCGGCTCTCTTACTTAAGCTTCTTCAACCCACAGGCTGCTGGCCAGCTCGTAGCCGATCACCTGGTCGTTGCGGCCCATCTGCAGGCGCAGCGGGCCGTTGAACGGCGCCCGGCTCACCAGGGTGAACTCCACGCCCGGAGTCAGGCCCAGGTTGGCAATGTAGCGCAACTTGTCCACATCGTGGGTGCGCACACGCGTCAGCTTGCAGCTCACGCCCACCTCCTTATCCACCAGCGGACCGTCATTGGGGAAAGTGATCGTGCCGTCTTTGGTGGGGATCGGCTCGCCGTGCGGGCAGTTGGTCGGGTGGCCGGCCAGCTGGTCAATGCGGTCTTCGAGCTCCTCGTTGATGCCGCGCTCGAACACATCCGTCAACTCATGGGCCGAGGCCCAGTCATAGCCCATCACCTTGACCAGGAACACTTCGCCCAGGCGGTGGCGGCGCAGCGCCGGCATGGCAATGCGCTCACCTTCTTTGGTGAGGCGCACGCCGCGGTACGGCTCATAGGTGGCAAAGCCAGCATCGGTAAGACGCTTGACCATGCGGGCAATCGCCTGCGGTGAGGATTCCACCTGCTCAGCCAGATGCGAGAGCGACACTTTGCCCTCATCCTGCTGGATGCGGAACACCTCGGCAGCATAACGCTGCATGGCGGGGCTAACTTGGGAGCTACTTGTCATAGGTTCGTTTCAACCTGGGTGTTAATATGATATTTTTGATACAAATTCGTGCTCATTATACTAGCAAACCATCTTCACTGCGTGCCAATCCAAACCTAACCCAAAACAAAGGCTTAATGTTTTCATAAAGCGCGGCAGCAGCCGAGGCCGTATACTGTGGGCGTATAATGAGGGTTGAGGTAGCTGTGAACGCAAATACGCGCGAAACACTGGAACGCAAACTAGGGGAACTGATGGACGAGGTGCTGCTGCTCGGCAGCATGGTGGAGCAGGCCACGCTGCAGTCTGTGCGCTCGCTCAAAGACCGCAACTTCGCCCTCTCGGAAGAAGTCTACAAGAACGACAAAAAGATCAATACCAAGCGCTTCGAGATCGAGGAGCGCACCATCACGCTGATCGCCACCCAGCAGCCCATGGCGCGCGACCTGCGCCAGCTCACCGCCGTGCTCGAAGTCATCACCGAGCTTGAGCGCATGGGCGATTACGCCAAAGGCATCGCGCGCATCACCCACCACCTGGGCGAGCAGCCGCGCCTCAAGCCCCCCACCGGCCTGGCGACCATGGCCGAGATCGGCGTGGATATGCTGCATAAGGCGCTGGAAGCCTTCGTTACCGGCAAGGTGGAGCTGGCCCGCTCGGTCCCCAAACAAGACGATGAAGTGGATGCCCTGTTCAACAAGGTGCAGCGCGAGATCCTGGACCAGATGATCGCCGACCCTGAGGGCATTGACCAGATCAATCACCTGCTATGGGCCTGCCACAACCTGGAGCGCCTGGCCGACCGCGTCATCAATATCTGCGAACGCACCGCCTACATCGCCACCGGCGAGATGCGCGAGTTTGATGTCAGCGATGATGAGAAGTGGGCTGCCAGCTAATAAGCTGGCGGGCTAACAGCTAGCCAGCCAAATGGCCGCCTGAGCCAATTGACACAGCCCCCGCGCTATGTAATACTCCACCCATAATTTCCTTGCTACTCCACACGCGAGGAGGTGTTGCCCATGGATAGTACCCGTCTTAGCGCAGCGGCAGCACTCCTCACTTTCGTGAGTTAGCTGTCGCTGCGCAACAAATCAAAGAGCCCGCATTAGCGGGCTCTTTGGCTTTAAGGCGTGGGCGGGCTACTGGTCTGGCGCGGGCAGCTTGACCACGCTCAGCCAATATTGCTTGAAGGAGCTCACCACCTTCAAGAACTTATCCATGCTGACCGGCTTGACGATGTACGAGCTGGCAAACTGGCGATAGCTCTCAGTGATGTCAGCCTCATCTTGCGAGGTGGTGAGCACCACCACCGGGATCTGCTTGAGGTCAACATCCTGCTTGATGGCGGCCAGCACCTCGCGCCCGTTCATCTTGGGCAGGTTGAGGTCCAGCAGGATCAGGTCTGGGCGCGGCGCATCCGGAAATTGGCCGCGGCGATACAAAAAGTCCAAGGCTTGCTCGCCATCCATGGCCACATGCAGGTTGTTGCGCAGCATGCCATCCTTAAAGGCTTCCTGCGTCAGACGCACATCCCCTGGGTTGTCTTCTACTAACAAGATGTCGATCAACTCACCATTCTCCATCATCACTCCTCTACTGCTAGATCATGCGCTTGGCGCGCTGCTCCACACTCTCGGCGGCTGGCTGGGCTGCGCCGCCTTCGGCGGCAGCAGCTTCGCCCTCGACCGCAGGCAGCGAGTCGGCGAAACGCGGCAGCGTAAAATGGAAGGTGCTACCCTGCCCCGGCTCAGACTCCACCCAAATGCGCCCGCCGTGGCGCTCCACAATCTTTTTGCAGATGGCCAGGCCAATGCCAGTGCCCTCATACTGCTCACGGCTGTTGAGCCGTTGAAAGATGACAAAGATACGTTCGGCGTGCTTGGGGTCAAAGCCAACGCCGTTGTCAGCGACTTTGAACTCGTAAAAATCACCGCGGCGTTCCGCGCTGACGCGAATCACCGGCTGGCGCTCGGCACGGAATTTGATGGCGTTACCCACCAGGTTCTGCATCACCTGGGTGAGCTGGTTGCGATCCACGAAGACGGTGGGCATCTTGCCATGCTCCACCCTGGCGCCATTCTCCTTAATGCGCACCGAGAGGTTCTGCAGCGCTTCGCCCAGAGCAACGCCAGCATCCACGGCTTCGGGGTCACGGCCACGCGTGCCCACGCGCGAGAAGGCCAGCAAATCCTGAATAAGCCGCTGCATGCGCGCCGCACCGTCAACGGCGTAGTCAATGAACTCCTTGGCGTCATCATCCAGCTTCTCTTTGTAGCGCGCTTCCAGCAGCTGCATGTAGCTGGAGACCATGCGCAGCGGCTCTTGCAGGTCGTGCGAGGCTACGTAGGCAAACTGCTCCAGTTCCTGATTGGAGCGTTGCAGGTCTACGTTCTTCTTGCGCAGGTTGTCTTCCATCTGTTTCTGGTCAGTGATATCCGTCCAGATGCCACCCAGACCCAAAAGCTCGTCTTCCTGGTCAAATAGTGGGAACTGCAAGTTTAAGACGGTACGCGCCTTGCCCTCCAACTGCACGTTCATTTCAACCGTTGCAGCCCGGCGAGTGAGCAAGGCCTCTACTTCATTCTCTTGTACAGTCTCCAGCAACGCACCTTTGAAGACCCCATCGGCATCCTTACCGATGATCTGCGCCTGGGAGAGACCGGCCAAGCGTTCAAATTGCGAGTTCACCATCTGGTAGCGGCCGTCAACATCTTTGATGGAAATGGCCGAGGGCGAATTTTCAATAAGCGAGTTGAGCTGAAGCGAGACTGCATCCAGATCCAGCTGCAGCGCGCGCTGCGTCAACCCGGCGCGGTGCATGGATTCAGCGCTGCTGATCACAATGGCGCCCAGCAGCACCATGGCGGCCACCGTGTGCGTAGAGCGGCTGAAGGCAGCGTCATACCAGCCGTTATCCTCGCCATAATAGATGAGCCAGCCTAATACAAAGGGCACCAGTAGCACGGTAGCTAGCAGGCGCCGGGTGGCGGCGCCCTGAGGAGTGCGCGCGACAATCAAATCCATCCAGCCTCGGTCGGGCATTGCCAACAACAGCGCCAGAGTGGCCAATACCATCAGAATCGAGGTGTTTAACGCCATGCCGCTGTACAAGAACAGGCTATCGCCAAAAGCCAGACTGAATGGATAGCTCAAAAAAACGCTGACGCCCAGCGCCTGCACGATCACCAGAATGAAGCGGCGCACATTCTCGCGCATGCGCCTTTCGAACAACATCACCACGGCCAACGCCATGAAGGAGATAGCCGTAGATATAGACATACGTCCCGGCGCCTCGGCGCTGATGGAGCTCATGTCGTCTGCAAAGGGAAATTCGTCTATGCCGATATTGATGTCAAAGATAAATTGAGAGAGAGTCAGTGTTGCCACTAGCAGCATCAGCACCAGCAAGGCATTTGCCGCACGCTGGGCTGTGGGTCGCCTCTGGCGCAACACCAGCGCAGCCCCTAAGAGAATAAAACACCAGGCGGCATTGGCTTTCATTGCCGCCTGGTTTGGCAAAATGGCGGCCAACTCTGGGATGTGGATTGCCCAGCCTAGATAGACTACAAGCCCCAGCAGTAAAACCAGCCAACTCAGGGCAAGGATGACACGTTTGTCGGAAATAGCTGCCTCCGGCTCCCCTCTAGCTTGCACAACTGCAAGTAACCCCGCACAGCTTAACTGATTTGAGCGCCGCGCTTGCTAACAGATTTGCAAGCTACACTATGACTGTAAGGTTTTTGCCATCCTGCTTGGCCTGATACAACGCACGGTCAGCCGAGTTGAGCAGGCTTTCAACGTCAGCGTTACCCGCATCATAGGAGGCAACGCCAGCGGAGAGCTTCGCCTGAAAACGCTGAGCGTGTATTTCGATCGTCAAGTTAGAGAATACCGTGCGGCACTCATCAATACGCATACGCGCGGCCTCAGCCGTAGCTCCCGGAAACACCACCACAAATTCGTCGCCGCCATAGCGGCAGACGATGTCACCCACGCGTGTGTTATGCATCAGCGTGCGCCCCAGGGCCTGCAGAACCTGGTCGCCTACGGCATGGCCATAGGTGTCATTAAGGGTCTTGAACATATCGATGTCCAGCATCACCACACTCAGCGGCTCATGTTTGCGCTGGGCATTGGCCAGCTCGCGCCGCAGCGACTCTTCCAGGTAACGGCGGTTGAACACCCCGGTCAGTGGGTCACGGATGCTTTGTTCGCGCAGCTGGGCTTGCAGCTCCTCATTTTGAGTGATCTGCTCACGCAGCCTGCGCTCCACTTCCACGCGCTGCGATACATCGCGCATCACCAGCAGGCGGCCATCAAAGGCGCCTGCCTGGTTGAACAAGGGCGATACCTGCAGCTCCACGGTGCGCTCTGGGCTGCCTTTGAGCACCAGCTCCTGGCTGGCCGGGCGCATCTGCAGCAGCAGTGCGTGCAGCTGAGGCCAGGCGCCGAACAGGCGGCTGGATGGCTGGCCGATGGCCTCCTCACCTGAGGCGGCAAACAAGGCGAAAGCCGCCGGGTTCATATCCACCACACGGTCCTGAGCGTCCAGCACTACCAGGCTGTCGCTCATCTGCTCCACCAGGGCATGTCGCGCAATGGGCACAATATCCAACAAACCCAGGCGGAACAAGGCATAGGCAAACACAATCCCCGTAAGCGTGAAGGTGAACGGTGTCAGATCGAGATTGGGAAACGCCGTGATGCCAAACAAGCTGAGAACATTGACAGTAATCGGGATGCTAATACCAGCCAGCACAGCAATGATCTGGCCGCGGTACAGACCGCGCGCCTGGCGCAGGGCCTGCACCAGGAAAGCAATCGCCACCAGCACCAGGCCATAGCCAAAGATCAAATTCATGTAAAAGCCGAAGCCACCCTCAAAAATGACGCCCTGCCCCGCCACCCGTTTGCCCGCAAAGAAAAGACCATGCAAGGGGTCAGTCCATAGCAGCACCAGAGTGACCACTGGAACAATTAGCAACAGCAGCAGGCTGAGGCCGGTGAGGTAGCGGCCGCGGCCGGTAAATTGAAGAGTGAAGCAGAAGAGTGCGGGGGAGACGATCAGAACGCCAATATATGTAAGATCGAGCCAGAAGAAGGGGGTCGGGCCGGGAATGCGCAGCCAAAAAAGTGCGTAGGTGAAAGACCACCAGCTGAGGCCCAACAAGAGCACCATCAACGGGCGCCCGCTGTAGGCCTGGCGCTGACGGTTGCTCAGCGCGACCCCCAATGCGATGAGGCCCGCCACCACTAATGCTATTGCATATCCCCATTCCACCTTCACTGCACACCTCTGCTCATTAAAGACGTAGCAAGAACACTATATCAAATCTACAGGAGTGTATGGTAAGAAATGGAGGACGGGTAGTATATAAAAAAGGCGGCGCTGATGCGCGCCTTTTTATTGAACTCTAGTTTAGGGCAATAATGATCGCGCTGACGTTGTAGCGCATCAGCTCGAGGTACGACCCAGCCGGCCCTTGCGGTGGGCTGAGCGTCTCGATATACAGAGGCACCACCTGCAGACCAGTATCCGTCGATACACGCTCCGCCAGAGAAGGATTGGTGGAGTTGCCGACAAAGATGGCGCGTACCCCCAGATCCTCCATGGCATGCTCGAGTTCGGCCAGTTCACCCGCCGAGGCTTCGCTCAGCGTGCTGAAGCTGGCTACCAGGGTGCCCACACTCTCGAAGCCGTAGCGCTCAGCAAAGTAATTGAGCGACTGGTGATCCACCACCAGCTTGCGGTTGGCCGCCGGCAGGCTGGCCACCTGTTCCACGATCCATGCATCCAACTCAGCCAGCTCGGACTTGTAGGCGGCGGCGTTGGCCTGGTAGCTGGCTGCGTTGGCGGGGTCAACCGCAGACAGCGCCACGACGATATTGTCTACCCAGACGTTAATATTGGCCGGGTTCCACCACACATGCGGGTCTTCCCCATAATGCTCATCCTCGTGGATGTGGTCATACTCAAATGACAAAGGCACAATGCCGTCAGAAGCATTGACCAGCTTTCCAGCCTCTTCAACCTCATGCAGCAGCGGCTCGAGCGATTCTTCCAAGTGCAGGCCGTTGATGAACACCAGCGCGGCCACATCCAACTTGGCAACATCCTGCGGTGTGGCTTCGAAGGCGTGTGGATCCACGCCGGCTGGAATCAGCGTGATAACGCGGACATGCTCACCACCCACGCGGCTGACCACATCCGCCAGGATGGGATTGGTAGCCATAACGGGCAAACCATCCCCCACAGGCATGGCAGCCTGAGGAGCACACGCGGCCAGCAAAATGCTGAGAAAAATTAACACAGTAAAGCGCATGTACAAACTCTCTTTATTGAAAATGAATTTCATTTTCATTATAAACTGCGCTTGCTGAGTGTCAAGCTCAGCAGCTTTAAACGCAGACACCCATGCCATGGCACGGGTGTCTGCGTTGAGCCGGGTAGCGAGCGTCGCTCGCTACACCTCCTGGGCGTAGCGCCGCCAGGCGCTACATATGCCCCCACGGGGATTCGAACCCCGGTTTTAGCCTTGAAAGGGCCACGTCCTAGTCCCCTAGACGATGGGGGCGTACTCAGCTTCGAGAGCAACTCGTTGCTCTTCTCGCTGCTTTTGGCGTTAGCAAAAACCGCAAACGCCATAGAAGAGGCAAGGCGAGATTTTACCATGCCTGCGCGGGAAAATTCAGATGAGTTTAGGGAGAGCTGGGCAAAAGTATGGGGTGCTCGACTACTGTCATATTGGTAATCGGCCAGTAGCGAAAGATGGCTTTGCCAATGATGCTTTCGATCTGCAGGAAGCCCCAGCTGCGCGAATCGTCGGAGTTGTTGCGATTATCGCCCATGACAAAGACGCTGCCATCTGGCACGATGCGCTCAGCATAGTTGCCCATTTGCATTTCAAGCAAATACGGCTCCTGCAGCGTGACCCCGTTCACCACCACCGCCCCGTTGTAGATGGCGATGCTGTCGCCGGGCAAGGCGATCACACGCTTGATGTAGTCGAGCTCGGGGTCGTTGGGCGCAGGGAAGACAACGATATCGCCGCGCTCGATAGCGCCGGCGCGGTAGGCCAAACGATTAACCACCACATAATCGCCCAACTGAAAGCTGGGCTCCATGCTGACACCATCCACGCGGATGCGCGCCGAAACAAAGTTGATGGCCAGGAACAGGAACAAGGCCAGCAGGATGGTCTCGATGAGCTCCAGCAGGAAACGGCGCACCTGTGAAGGCTTCTCCACCTCAAGCGCCACCACATTCTGGCGGTCAAGCGGGCTGATGTCTTCGGAAGAATTAGAAGGGGATGGAGGGAGTGCCATGAGTGAAGCTGCGATTATACAGCCGCAACCGAGAACTTAGTCGAGCTCTGGGATGGACAGGGAATCTACAATGCCCACGATCACCGAGGTGACCGGTGCATCCGGGTTGGCTAAGACTTGTCGGGCGCCGTTGCCCTCACGGTTGACCAGCACCGTATCCCCCACCCCGGCATGCGTATTGTCCAGGGCGATGAAATCGCCGCTGGGCTGCTCGCCGGGCAGGGTCAGCGGCTGCACCACCAGCAGGCGGCGATGCTTGAAGGCCGCATGGCTGAGGGTGGTGACCACCGTACCAGTAACTTTGCCAATGATCATCAGCTGTAACGGGCGGTGCCCGTCTTGAGGGTGAAATCAAAATCGCCATCAGGGCGCACCTGCAGCTCGTCTACCAAGCCCACCAGGGCCAGATCTACCGGCACAAACTTTACGTCTGGCAGGGCCAGGGCGGCCTCACGTGAGCGAGCCATGACGCACAGATCGCCTTCGCCCGCTTCGACCACGTCCACCGCCACCTGCAAGCCGCCCACAGGCTCCAGCTTGCTGTTCAGCGGCTGCACCACCAACAGACGGCAGCCTGCCATGTCGGGATACTTGATGGTGCTGATGGCAACGCCGCGCACGCGCCCGAAGATCATTATTTGCCCAGGCTCTTAACGACGCGCTGCACGATGGTGCGCAACAGGGTTTCATCCACCTGCCCGCCCAGCTTGGCTTTGACGGCGCTGAATACACGCGCCTCAAGTTCGCTGGCGCCGGCAGCCGGTTTAGCCGGCGCACTGGCCGCCGGTGACAGCGCGTCTGAGATATACGGGCGTGCTGGCGACGAAGAAGGACGGCTGTCCTTCTCATCCACCAGGGTGATGCCCGCTCGGCGCGCTTTCTCGCGCGCCAGCTCGGTCAGCACGGTGTCCTCGGTGATGGTGAGCGAGGTCACGCCCTGGCGCGCCAAGTCTTCAATGTCTCGCTCGGTGTAAAAGACCTTGGCCATACCTACTCCTTAGCCCTCAATGCCGTCCAGCGCGTTGAGCGCCTTGGTGGCCGCCTCGCTGGCGGTGAGGATCTCAGACTCACTGCCGGCCAGCCACATGCGGCCAAAACGGCCCACCGAAGAGACGTGCATCACTTTAATGCTGGCGCTCTTCTCGGCTTCGTTGCAGGCCAGGTTGATGTAAGCAGCGGGAGCCACTTCCATCACCAGCATGGTCTCGCCCGGCACCAGCATGCTGCCCTTGCGGAAGCGGTTGAGCAGTTGCGCCTGGTACGGGTCGACGTTGGTAATGATCTGCTGTGAAGCGATCTTGGGCTTGATGCGGTCTTGCACCGTCAGGCCCAAACGGTCGAGTACGGCCTGGCCGGCCTCTTTGACGGCGGCTTGGTTCATGGAATGCACTTCGAACATGCCGAACTCGCGTTCGACCAACTGAGCGCCGGGGCGAGCCTCGGTGGCCTTGACGGCGATGTCCACCATACGGAAGGCTTCGTTACCGGGGGCCATTTCCACGTACAGGGATGCCATACCCTCAGTGGGCAGGTCACCCTGGGTGATGGTGCCGACGAAGGCGGCGTATTGCGGCTGCATGCGGTCCAGATAGCAATAGCAGCGTAATGAGAATTTTTCTTGTGCCATAGTTGTTCCTTATGTTTCTGCGTTCTGCGAAGCTCTCCATACAAGAACGAGATTCGAGATTAGCTTACGCCGGGTCACGTCCTCGCAATGACATCTCTGCTGTGCAACGCCATGCCGATCGGCGTGACGAACACCGGGTGCGGCGGAATGCTGGTGGCGATGCCCGTGTACTCCTGCACCACCTGCGCCATCCCGGGAAAGGTCACCGTGCCGCCCACCAAGGTGAGCTGCTCCACCGTTCCCCCACCCTGCTGCTCGTAGGCCGCGATATGGCGGGCGGTGATGCTGGCGACCTTCTCCATCACCGGGCGCACCACGGGCAGCAAGCGGGGCTGCTGCGCCGGGTCAGTCTTCATCGCCTCGGCATCCTCAAAGCTCACGCCGTGCGCTCCGGCGATCACCAGCGTGAAGTGGGTGCCGCCTGTGGCCTCGTCTGCGGTGTAGACCACCTCGCCATCACGCAGGATGGCGATGCCGGTCGTGCCGCCGCCCACGTCCACGATGGCGCCGTTGTGGATGCCCAGCAGCGCATTGGCTGCGCTGGGTTCATCCACCAGCGTCTCGCAGCGCAGCCCAGCCGCTTCCACCACGTTGGCGGTGGCGCGCACCTCGGCCAGCGGAACGCCGGGCGGATAGGCACTGGCAGCGTACTCCAGCGGGCGGCCAATGCGTGCTTCCACGCGGGCCTTCATGCCCGCCAGGCGCTCCACCGCGCCGGCATAATCCACCACCAGGCCGTCACGCACCACCTGGGCGAACTGATACTCGCCCGCCACGGGTGTGCCGCTTTCATCCAGCACCACCAGCGTTAGGTATGCAGTGCCCAGGTCCGCGCCCACATACAGCATGCCTTGCGGCGGCTCGGCCAACTGGGCCGGCTCGGGGTCACCCAACCAGCGCAGCACTTCGGCGGCGCGGGCTAAGACGGCAGACGGGTCACGCGTAACGGCAATCGGCGGAACGGACAAACCCGCGTCCGTTTACTTAGCGCCGGAGCGGCCGCCCAGGCTGCCGCGGGTCTGCTGCGGCAGGATCATCTCGACATTCTCATGCGGGCGCGGGATGACATGCACAGATACCAGCTCGCCAATGCGCTTGGCGGCCGCGGCGCCAGCGTCAGTGGCGGCCTTGACGGCACCCACATCGCCACGCACCATCACGGTGACGTACCCACCACCGACGTACTCAGAACCAATGAGCACGACGTTTGCTGCCTTCACCATGGCGTCTGCGGCTTCCACCGCGCCGATCAGGCCACGGGTTTCCACCATTCCCAAAGCAATCAAACCCAAATCTTGTGCCATTTCTTTCTCCTTCGGAACCTTTGTCCTTTTGGTTGATCTCAACTCGCACTCCTTTTAGGAGTTACGCAGAATCTCGCTAACTACATCTGCCACGATCTTCTCGATCTCATTGGCAGAGGGTGCATGGCTGGGGCCAGCCGGTACGCTGCCGGGCCGCATGGCGGCTTCGGGCGGCGGCGTGGTCTCGTAGGCCATGCGCTTGATGTTGAAGAGGTGATGAACGGTGATGTTGTCGCCAGTGATGGCGCCGCCGATACCGCCAGAGCCGAGGGTCAGCGAAGGCATCACCTTGGTGGTGAGACCAATCGTGCCCAGCGTGCCCATGGTGTTGACGCCGATGCGGAACACCGGCTTCTCCAGGCCGAAGGCCATGGCGATCTTGTCGTCACCCGTGTGCAGGATGACGCTGTGGCCGCGCCCACCGAAGAGGATCATCTCGACGCAGCGGTCACAGCCCTGCTCCCAACCGTCTACCTCGTACCAGCCCAGTACGGTGGTGAGCTTCTCGCGCGAGAGCGGCTCCTCGCGCCCGATCTTGCGCAGCTTGGCCACCAGTATGCGTGCATGGCTGGGAATGCTGATGCCCGCCAGGCCAGCCAGCACCTGCGGCGACTTGCCCACCGTGGCGGTGTTGATGCTGCCATCCGAATGGAACAGTGTTGTGCGCATGGCCTGGGTCTGTGACTCGGTCATAAAGTACGCGCCCTCGTTCTCCATCAGCTGTTGCAGACGGGCGGCAATCGGGCGGTCGGCGATGACGGCCTGCTCGGTGGCGCAGATGACGGAATAATCGAACGACTTGCTGGCCACGATGTAGCGGGCGGCACGCTCAATATCGGCGCTGCGGTCCACATACACCGGCACGTTGCCGGGGCCAACGCCGTAAGCCGGCTTGCCCTGCGAATGGGCGGCGCGCACCATGGGGCTGCCGCCGGTAGCCAGGATCACCGCGGTGCGGCGGTGGCTCATCAGTTCATTGGTGCCCTGCAGGCTGATGTGCGACATGCACTGCACCAGCCCTTCCGGTGCGCCAGCGGCCACGGCGGCTTGCGCCATCAGGCGCGCCGTCTCCACGCAGCTGTTCACGGCTGCGGGATGCGGAGCGACCACGACGCCATTGCGCGCCTTGACCGAGATGAGGATCTTGTTCATGGTGGTGGAGGTGGGATTGGTGCTGGGGGTCAGCGCCGCCACCACGCCCATCGGCCAGGCAATTTCATACACGCGGGTCTGCGGGTCATGTCGCACTACGCCCACGGTCTTGATGTGCTTGATGCTCTCCCACACATGCTTGGAGGCAAACTCATTCTTGAGCTTCTTGTGCTCGGGCACGCCGTAACCGGTTTCCTCGCTGGCCATGCGGCCAAGGCGCTCGGAGGCCTGGTAGGCCGCATCCGCCATCGCCTGGCACACGCGGTCCACCTGCTCTTGTGTGGCCGTGGCCCAGATGCGGTGGGCAGCATAGGCCGCCTCTACCATGTGGCGGGCCTGCTGAATGGACTGGAGGTCTTTGTCGAGTTCAGCCATGGTTACTTCTTATAGGTGTTGGCGCCATCCACCTGCAACGAGTCGATGACGGCCATGATGACCGCATCCACCGGCGTGTCCTTGGTGATGTCGGTCTGACGGCCGCTGGAGCCGTGGGCGGTGAGCACCAGGTCGCCCACGCCGGCATTGACGGTGTCAATGGCGACATAGGGCTTGCCGGTGGCCTTGCCGGTCTCATCGGCCTCACGGCAGATGAGCAGCTTGCGGCCTTCCAGCTTGGGGTCTTTGATGGTGGCCACGGTGGTGCCGATGATCTTTGCAATTAGCATAAACAACCTCGCGTGTATGTGTCATTCCGAACGAGCAGGCTAGCGCCGTTTTGCGGCGCTAGCGCGAGGAGGAATCCTTTAGGCCATCCGAATTCAAGATTGCCTTTGAATACCCTAAAGGATTCCTCGGCTTTACCTACAAAGGTCAATGGTGTCATACGTAGGCCGCCTCGGAATGACAGGCTACTTTGGAAGAGTGTCGAAAAATGAGCAATCATCAATACGCCTTTGCCGGTTCAGGAGCGACCACGGCGCTGACGCGCGTGCTGCTCATCTCCTTTTCGCCCGCTACGATCTTGACGCCGGCACTGGCGCCGATGCGCGTGGCACCTGCGTCCACCAGGGTCTTGGCGTCGGCGTAATCGCGCACGCCGCCGCTGGCTTTGACGCCCATGTCGGGGCCGACCACGCGGCGCATCAGGGCAATATCGGCAGCGGTAGCACCACCGCCGGAGAAGCCAGTCGAGGTCTTGACGAAGTCCGCCCCAGCTTCTTTGGCTAGCAAACAGGCGGTCACTTTCTCTTCTTCTTCCAGCAGCGCGGTTTCAATAATTACTTTGACCAATACACCGGCGGCGTGCGAGATCTGCACTACGCCAGCAATGTCACGGGCCACCAGAGTAAAGTCACGCCCCTTGAGTGCGCCAATGTTGATGACCATGTCAATTTCAGTCGCGCCGTCACGCAGGGCCGTCTCAGTCTCGAAGACTTTGACATCCGGCGCATCGGCACCCAGCGGGAAGCCGATGACGGTGCAGACTTTGACGTCGGTGTTCTTCAATAGATCAGCGCACAGCTTAACGTAGCCCGGGTTGACGCACACGGAGGCGAAGCCGTACTTGCGCGCCTCATAGCACAACTGGGCGATCTGGTCTGGGGTGGCATCCGGCTTGAGCAGGGTGTGGTCGATGAGCTTGGCGACGCTGGGGTCCTCAGGGATACCGCCCAGTGAGGAGGTCACACGTTCGGCGCCAGCGTTGATGACATGGCCGACGCGGTCAAAGCAGGTCTTGACGCAAATGCCATCGGCACATTCCTGTGTGCAGTGTTCGCAGTTGTCATGGGTGTGATCATGTTCGTGCTCAGCCAGCGCGTGCAGAACCTCACGCGTGACGATCTCCACGATCTTGCGCACTTGTTCGCTATCGTATGCCATGGGTTGCCTCTTTTTCAATGGCCATGATCTTGTCCACGCGCCCAGCATGGCGGCCGCCGCCAAACTCAGTCGCCAGCCAGGTATCGGCGATCTGCTTGGCCAGCGCCAGGCCGATGAGGCCAGCGCCCAGCGTCAGCACGTTCGCATCGTTGTGCTCACGGCTGTTGACCGCCGTAGCGTAGTCGTAGCACAGCGCAGCGCGCACGCCGCGCACTTTGTTGGCAGCCATGCAACTGCCGATGCCGGCGCCATCCACAATGATGCCGCGCCACGCTTCGCCGCTGGCGACTTTGTGCGCCACGGCGGCGGCGAAATCGGGATAGTCCACCGCTTGGGTGCTATTCGTGCCGCAGTCCGCGATGGTGTAGCCGTTGGCCTGCAAGTGCTCCTTGAGCACCTCTTTCATCGCATAGCCGCCATGGTCTGCGCCCAGGGCCACGACGCGCACTTTTAGGCCATCCGCTGGTACGGACGACTTGGCGGGCACGGTGGGCCCGGAGGGTACTTCGCCAGCCGCGCCGAGCTGGGCAGTCACGCGCTGTACGATGGCTTGGACTTGTTCGTCGCTCACGGGGGGCATAGTCAGATTATAGGGCACGCGCGTCGCTCAGTGCGCAGCGCACTACCCTCGCCCGCCCCCTGCGGGCACTGGCAAACGGCGGAAGCCAAAATCCTGCACAGGGGCGTGCAGTTTGAGGTTGGCATAGAAGCGGAAGTGGTCGGCGCGCACTTCGGAGTCGACATATTCGATCACACGGCCCTCGGCGGTGCGCGTCTCACGATGGAAGACGAAGACCACCGAGGGCTGCGGCAGGCCGAGTAACTCAGCCACCTGGTCGCTGGCCAGGCTGGCTTCGATCTCCTGCTCGGCATGGTCAGGGCGTTGGCCGTATTCATCAGCCAGTATCTGATACAGGGAAGTGCTGGCAAAGTCATGCTCAAGGATGCCAGGGAAGAGTTCGTGTGGCAGGTAGGCCCGCTCGATGGCGGTAGGCTCACCATCCATGAAACGCAAACGGTTGAGGAAAGCTACCGGGCTGCCCAACTGCACCTGCAGGCGACGAGCGAGGAAAGCATCCGCCGGCACCAGGCTGGCCTCCAGCACGCGGCTGCCCACCTGGCGGCCCTGCATCTGCATCTCTTGCGTGAAGCCCAGAAGGTATTCTGCGGTCTTGCTGACGCGTGGCTCAGTGACGAAGCTGCCCACGCCTTGCAGCGTACGCAGATAGCCCTGGGCGGTCAAGTCAGCAATGGCGTGGCGCACGGTATTGCGCCCCACCGCATAGAGCTCGCACAGCTCGCTCTCGGAGGGGATGCGCTGGCCGGGCTGCAGGCGGCCAGCGCGCATTTGCTCGCGCAGCTCGTCAGCCATGGCTTCGTACAGCGGTTTGCCGCTATTTTGGAGTTTAGTCTGTTCCAACATATTCCAACATGTTCTAACTACCTAAGAATAACTAAAAGCCCGATGTGAGTCAAGCCCGGGCGGTAATCAGCCGCATACTCACCCGTTGTCCCCCGTAGCTGGCCGCCCGGCCAGCAGAATAGGAGGATGTATGCTTAACTGGGCACTTACCTTTCTGATTGTGGCGCTGATCGCCGGTGCATTAGGTTTTGGTGGGATTGCTGGCGCCGCTACGGATATCGCGCAGCTGCTGTTCGTGATCTTCTTGGTGCTGTTCGTTATCTCGCTCATCTTTGGTCGCCGGCCACCCGCTGCCTAGTAGGAACAAAAAAAAGCCCGCCAAATGGCGGGCTTTTTTATATTGCAGCCACTTACGCGGCAAGCGGAATCACATAGAAAAGAATAGAGAAGTAGTGTAGCGCACTACCCAGCAGCACGAAACCATGCCAGATGGCATGGTTAAAAGGCAGCTTCTTCCATACATAGAAGATCACGCCAACCATGTAGGCGAGGCCGCCGCCCGCCAGCAGCCACAAGCCGCCGGGAGCCACATTCTCCAGCAGCGGGCGGATGGCAACCACCACCAGCCAGCTCATGCCGATATAAGGAATGGCATTGACCCAGCGCGGCAGCTTGAGCATCACACCCTGCATGGCAATGCCGGCGATGGCCAGCGTCCACACTACCGCCAGCAGGCTCCAACCCCACGGCCCGCGCAGGTTGACCAGCAGGAAGGGCGTATACGTGCCCGCGATGAGCAAAAAGATGGCCGAGTGATCCAGCGTGCGCAGCCACTTCTTAGCGCGCTCAAGCGGGATTCCGTGATATAGGGTCGAAGTGGTATACAGCATGATCTGGGTAACCCCATAGATGCTGCAACTAACGATGTGCCAAGCCGTGCCATGCAAGCTAGCGAAGCTGGCCAGCACGGCCAGGCCGGCGATGGACAACACAATGCCAATGCCGTGCGAGATGCTGTTAGCCAGTTCCTCAGCTGGGGTGTAGCGGTTGGCGTGGATGTTTACGCTCATTAGCTTAATTATAGCCAACTAGCGCCAGCCAGCAGCGGCCTTTACCAAGTCTTAACCTCTTTGCGGCGGGTGCATGCCGCAAGGTTGTTATACTGCCGCCAAATTACCCATTCACTAACAGGAGCTACCCATGCGCAACGCCCGCCCCACCAGCAAGGCCGCCGTCTCCAAGACCGGCTACGTCAAATTCTCCAATAAGCTCTCCACCTCGCTGGACCAGATCTCCAGCACGGTGCGTGAGAACGCCCAGATGATCGACTCGATCCAAGAGGTCGCCCTGGAGCTCACCACCACCTTCGGCAGCCTGCACACCGTGGCCGTCAAGTACGCCCGCAGCGCCAACCAGGTGCTGGATGTAATTCTGCCCATCGTCAAGAATCTGCCCATCGTGCCCAAGAATGCGCAGACCATGCTGATCAACCTGGAGAAGTGGACGCAGATGATCATCAACAATGAGGCTAAGACCTCCGCCATGGTAAGCTCGGTGCGCAGCGGCCTGCAGTCGGGCGATGTGAACAAGCTCAAGACGCACGCCGCGGATCTGAAATCCGTGACGGCCGCGCTGTCGAAGTTGGCGGTGAAGTAGCTGTTAGCGTTCAGCTATCAGCTGTTAGCTAAGACAAAGTCAAAAACGAAACAAGCCGCACAGTGTGCGGCTTGTTTGTTTATTGTGCGTGTCATCCTGAGCGGGTTTGTACTATCGCACCAGAACGCCGAAGAACGACCCCAGCTGACAGCTAATAGCTAACAGCTGATAGCCATCTGCTACTCTCGCTGTTTTGCCACAATACGTATCGGCGTGCCTAAAAAGCCATAGGTCTCGCGAATGCGGTTCTCGAGGAAGCGCTCATAGGTAAAGTGCAGCAGCTTGGGGTCGTTGCAATACAGCAGGAAGGTAGGCGGGTCGCTGCGCACCTGGGTACCGTAGTAGATGCGCAGGCTGCGGCCGGCACGATTAGGCGCCGGCTGGTGCGCCTGGGCATCCTCCAGCACGCGGTTAACTTGCGAGGTGCTGAGCTTCACCATACGCTCGCTGCCCACTTTGGCCGCCATCGGCAGCACTTCCTTGACACGCTGGCCGTTCATGGCCGAGATGAACAGCATCGGCGCATAGTCAATAAATTTGAGCACATGGCGAATGTTGCGCGTATATTGATCCATGCTGTAAGAATCTTTATCCACCGCATCCCACTTATTGACCAGAATCACGGCGCTCTTCCAAGCATCCTGCACATAGCCCGCAATGTGGGCATCCTGGGCGGTGATGCCCGTGGTGGCATCGATGACCAACAGCACCACTTCGGCACGCTCGATGGCACGCACGGAGCGGATGGCAGAGTACTTCTCGACACCCGGCTCGATCTTGCCGCGGCGGCGTAAACCCGCCGTATCAATGAGCTTGATGCGTTGGCCCTCAAAATCGATAAAACTGTCCACCGTGTCACGCGTCGTACCGGGGATGTCGCTCACGATGGCGCGCTCCTCCCCCACTAGCGCGTTGAGCAAGGTAGATTTGCCAGCGTTCGGCTTGCCCACGATGGCCACCGAGAGGTCTGCCGCTACCTCTTCGGGCTCTTCGTTCTGCTCCGGTAGCACGGCCACCAGCGCATCCAGCATGTCGCCGGTGCCGGAGCCGTGCACGGCGGACACCGGATGCGGGTCGCCCATGCCCAACTCGTAGAATTCGGCCAGAGCATCTCTGCGTTTGACCGAGTCAACCTTGTTTACCACCAGCAGCACGGGCGGCTCGAGACGGTCACCCTCTTTGCGCTGGCTGCGGCGCAGAATGGTGGCCACTTCACGGTCTGCCGGGGTGACGCCGCTCTCGACATCCACCACGAACATGACCACATCGGCATCGCTCACGGCTTGTTGCGCCTGCTCACGAATCTGCTCAATGAACTCGGCCGAGCCGATGGAGAGCGGCTCCCGGCCGCGCGTGACCGCAGTCGGGTCAATACCGCCAGTATCCACGATGATGAACTGCACGCCGATCCAATCCGATTCGGCGTACAGGCGGTCACGCGTGGTGCCAGCCACATCATCCACCACGGCCAGACGCTGCCCTGCCAGGCGATTAAACAGGGCGCTCTTGCCCACGTTGGGGCGGCCCACGATTGCTACAACAGGTTTAGCCATAAAAATCCAATTACTTGCGTGAAATCACCACTTCAATGGAGCTGGGTGTGATCGAAAGGATCTGCACGCCGCTTGGCAGAATTTCGGCCTCAGGCTCCAGCATGTGTGTGCCGAGCGCCAGACCATTGACATCCACGATCAGGCGAATATCGGCCGGCGAGAGATTCTGCAATACAGACAGCGGGCCAGAGATGATAACGCTAACACTCTCAGGTGAGAGCACAGCCGTGCGATTGCTGGCAAGCCCGATCACTTCAACATTCAGGTTAAGCAGCACGCTGCTTTCCACCGGGGCAATGCCCACGGAGACCAGCACGTTCTGCTCCTCCCCCACCACGATCACACCTTGCGGCAGATCCAGCAGCAGGCGGGTTTGCAGATCGTCATTCAGATTGGTCAGATCCAGCGGCTGCGTGCTAACGAAGCCCGGCAGGTTGGCCACCACTTGCGGGTCGGCCGAGAACAGCGTGACCACCGGCGGCGAGACGGAGATATCCGTGACGCGGAAACCGCTGGCCGGTTGGCCGATGGTCTCCACCTTCACGGCTACATCACGGTAGCCGCCAGATTGCAAAATGCTCACTTCGAGACTGGCTTCAGCTGGCTCAATCGTCAAGCCACTGAGCACCACTCCATTGGCATCCACCGCACGCAGCGGCACGCTGGCACTGATGGATTCGCGCGCCTGGTTGATATCCAGCACGGCCTGCAAGCCGGCCACCTGGGTCATCAGGCTCAGCGGACCGATCACCGTAGCACTGCTCGGCTCCACGATGACGCCATCCATCTGGAAGCCGAGGGCTAACTGGCCCTGCAGCAACGGAGAGATGCTGACATCACGCACAGCACGTTGTTCCAACGTAATAGCAAGCTCGGCGGGCGAAGCGGAGACAACACGGATCGGCCGCAGCGAAGACTCAATTTCAACCTCTACGCTGTGTTCACCTTCTGCCAGACCGGTGAGGTCAATGTAGGCGCTCACGGGCAAAGGTTGCGCGATCAACTGCTGCCATAACGAGGTGGGCGCACCCAAACGCACCGTTATGGAGTTGGGCAGGCTGCCAATCACCACCAGGCTCGGGTCAAGCCCGCGCACCTGCAAGGGGAGCGGCGCGGGGTAGTCACGCACCTCGTTGGGGTCTGCCGCCACCACGGCCGACATCCACACCGCGAAGGCCAGCAGGAAAGCCAGCGAGAGCGTGCCGATGTTGGACCACACACGTTGCCAGAGCAAGCGCAGCATCAGTCTTCAGTCTCCTCTGGCGGTTCGGGTAACAGGAATGGCAAATAGCGTGCGATAAAACGGTCGAGCACGCTCTCAGATTCCACAGGGCGATAAAAAGCACGCAACACGCCTTCCAGACGCTCGCGCCCCAGGCGCTGGATCATGCGGCCACCAAAAGCCACGGAGATGGCGCCGGTCTCTTCGGAGATCACCAGCGCCACAGCATCACTGATCTCGGAGGTACCCAGGGCAGCGCGGTGGCGCAGGCCCATGCGGCGGCCAGCGCCCTCGGAGAGCACACCGCTGGACGACAAGGGCATGACGCACGAGGCGCCGATGATGCGGTCACCAGCGACAATGGCGGCGCCATCATGTAGCGGCGTGTTGGGATAGAAAATTTGCAGCAGCAGCTCAGGCGTTACCTGAGCACCCATGGCAATACCGGTTTCCACGTACTCTTCCAGGCTGTCAAGACGCTGCAGCACGATGAGCGCACCGAAGCGGCGCTCCGAGAGACGGATGGCCGCATGCGCCAGCGACTCGATCACATCGCGCCCGGCCCCTTGGCGTGTGCTGCGCCCACTAAGGATGGTGCTGGCGCGCCCAAAGCGCTCCAGCACGCGGCGAATCTCCGGGGCAAAGATGACGGGAATCGCCACCAGGATGGCGGGCACCGAGTTGCGCACCAACCAGGAGAAGGCCGGCAGCTCAAAGATGGCGGTAAGAAGACTGATGAGGATGTACAGCAGCAGGAAGCCGCGCAGCAGCACCATGGCGCGGGTATTGCGAATGAACAGCAGGCCCGCAAAGATGAGGAGCGTCACCAGCGCCAGGTCAACAAAACTGGCCAGGCTAAAGCGCTGCAATATAAAAGTGAGCTCGTCAAATAAATTACGCATGGTTCTAAATTGGCCGCAGCACCCTGTCTGCTCGCAGTTGTTTGAACAACATCACACCGCCCGGCGTAGCCGATTCCTGGGCGGCTTCTTGCCAGACGGACACTTGCAGCTCGCTGGGCAAACGCTCTTCATAGCCCAGGGTCTGCCATAGGTCACGGTGAGCGGCCAGCACCGGGCTGACGAACAGCAGAATGACTTCACACTGCAGCTCACGCGAGGCTTGCTCAACCTCGCCAATGAGAAAGGGGACATATTCGGCATGCAGCAAGCCGCTTTCGAGATGCAGGTCATCCACGCGTGCCACCAGGTTCTCTACCTTCCAACCCAGCAGGGCTTTGAGCCCATCCAGTGTATGCAATAACAAGAAGGCCTTCTCACCGAAAGCATTCACCACCTGGGCAGGCTCCAAGCGGGCAGCTCCGTTGTTGCCGTTGGCATTGGCATTGATGAAACTGGCAATGTCCTCCGCCTGGCGCGGGCGGGCGCGCATCACTTGCATACCGTTGGCCAGGCCCGCGGTGACTGCGCCGCGCAACCGCGTGGGCAGGGTCTCGCCCGTGGCATTGGGGAAGAGCTTCTTCCACGCATCCTTGACCTGCTGCCAGGTCAGCTCAATCGAGACGCTGTTGTCGATGACCGTATCGGCGTGGGCGGCTTTCTCTGCCTGCGGCGATTGGCTGGCCATGCGCTTGCGCGCTTCCTCCACGCTCATGCCACGCTTGTGCTTGAGACGCGCCAGCTGCACCGCCTCGTTGGCGGTAACTACCCAGATCACGTCACACATCTGGCGCAGCGGTGATTCCAGCAGCTTGATCGCTTCAATCACCACCACCTGGTGCGGGCTGCGCCGCGCCAAGTGATCGACACCCTCGCGCACGGCCGGGTGAATGATGCCTTCCAGCAGCTTGAGCGCCGCGGGGTCAGAGAACACGATCTGGCCCAGCTTCTTGCGGTCAACCTCACCATCCTCTTTGAGGATGTAGTTGCCAAAATTTTGCACTACCGCCTGATACGCTGGCCCGTTGCGCTCAATGGCGCGGTGTGAGAGCGCATCGGCGTCAATGCCGAAGGCGCCGGCATGCTCCAGCATGCGGCGCACCACGCTCTTGCCGGTGGCAATGTTGCCGGTGAGGCCAATGACAAATTTGCCGGGCCACGCGCTCATATCAGGCAATCACTCCCAACTTGCGGCCCACATCGGCAAAGGCTTGCAGGCCGTGCTCCAGGTCACTGGTGTCATGCGCCGCGGAGATCATCACGCGCAGGCGCGCCGAGCCGCGCGGCACAGTGGGGAAGGCAATTGCCATCGCAAACACGCCCGCGGCAAACAGCTCTTTGCTGAACTGCTGCGCCAACTGCTCATCGCCCAGCATTATGGGCGTGATAGGGGTAACGCTCTTGCCAGTGTCAAAGCCCAGCGTCTGCATCTCTTTCTTGAAGAAGTCGGCGTTGGCCCACAGGCGCTCGACCAGCTCATTGGATTCTTCGAGCAGGTCTACTGCCGCCAGGCAGGCGGCCACATCCGGCACCGTCATGGCCGAGGAAAACAGGAACGGGCGGCCACGCTGGCGCAGCCATTCTACGATGCGGGCATTGCCCGCCACCACGCCACCCACCACGCCGAAGGCCTTGGAGAAAGTGCCGACCTCAACATCTACTTTGCCATGCAAGTCAAAATGGTCCACGATGCCGCGCCCCCCCTTGCCCAGCACGCCTTCACCGTGAGCATCATCCACCATCAGGATGGCATCCGCCTGGCTGGTGACGGCGTAGATATCCGGCAGCGGGGCGACATCGCCATCCATGCTGAACACGCCATCCGTCACCACCAGCGCACGGCGGAACTCGCCGCGGCGCTCGGCAAGCACGCGCTGCAAATCGGCCGGGTCGCAATGGGCGTAGCGGATGATGCTGGCGCCAGAAAGGCGGCTGCCGTCAATGATGCTGGCGTGATTGAGCTCGTCTGAGAAGATGGCATCGCCCTTGCCCACTAAGGCGGGCAGCACGGCCAAATTAGCGGTGAAGCCAGATTGCAGTGTGATGGCCGCTTCCACCCCCTTGAAGGCCGCCATACGCTTATCCAGCTCTACGTGCAAATCCATCGTGCCGGCAATGCTGCGCACCGCCGCCGGGCCAAGCCCGTACTGGCGCATGGCACTTTCGGCGGCAGCCAGCAGGCGCGGATGGTTGGCGAGACCGAGATAATTGTTGGAGCAGAAGTTGAGCACGCGCTGGCCATCAACCTGCAGCCAGGCACCCTGCGGAGACCCCAGGGTGCGGATGTGGTTGTACAGGCCTGCATCACGCAGGGCCTGTAATTCTTCACCTATCCAGGCAAGCGTATCGGCCATCGGTCTCCTTGTTCCTTGTAATGAGATTAACTCGCCGCGCAGGGTTGCGGCGCGTGCTTTGCACGATTCTTATTATACGCTCAGCCGCGGGCATACGCTCCGCGGCTGCCCATAGGACGCGGCATGCCAGCACAGCAACCGAAAAATGCAACCTGTATAATTTTTGGGTCATGCGCAAGTTGTTCATCGGTTTAATCCTGCTGTTGGGGGTCTTGTTCCTCCTCAATCACTTCACCCAGTTTGACGATGTCGTTGCTGTGCTGCAGCAGAGTGATTGGCGCTTTGTTGGCCTGGCCCTGCTGTGCGTGGCCGGCTGGCTGCTGTGCACTGCGGCCACCTACCAAGCCGTCTTCGCGGCACTGGGCATCGAACGCCCCCTGGGGCCGCTGGTGCCCTTGGCGGCGGCGGCCAACTTCGTCAACGTGGTGGCGCCCTCCATGGGCATGAGTGGCATGGCCGTACTCATCTCGGATGCGCGCAAGCGCAAACTGGCGCCAGCACACGCCACGGTGGTCGGTGCGCTGTTCATCTTATTTGAGTACGCCGGCTTCGCGCTCTACCTGTTGCTGGGGCTGATCGTGCTCTTCCGCCGTAATGACATCACCGGCCCCGAGCTGGCCGCCTCAGGCGTGCTGCTGGCGATGACGGCCATACTGCTGGTGATCCTGTATCTGGGGATGCGTGCCCCCATTGCGTTAGGCCGCTTCCTGCGCTGGATCGCGCGTACCACCAATAAGCTCAGCGCGCCCATCACCAAGCGTGACGCCATCTCCGAGGAACGCGCCGAGAAGTTTGCCCACGACATCGCCGAAGGGCTGCGCTCGGCGCGCCAACCGCGCAAGCTGCTCAAGCCGCTGTTCTTTGCGCTGCTGGGCAAGGGCATGCTGCTGTGTGTGCTCACCGCGGTGTTCATGGCCTTCCAGACCCCGCTCTCAGTTGGCACCCTGATCGCGGGTTTCGCCATCGCCTATTTGTTCCTCATCGTCTCACCCACCCCGGCCGGTGTGGGCGTGGTGGAGGGCGTACTGACCCTCTCGCTATCTTCGATGTTCGTCCCGCTGGGCGAGGCCACGGTGATCACGCTGAGCTACCGCGTGCTCACCTTTTGGCTGCCGCTGCTGTTTGGCTTTCTCAGCTTCCAACTTTTGCAGATACGCAAACCATTTCCTGCCAGTTCCTAACATTCTTTGGTGAACATGGTAAAATCTCCCGCTCACCGTTCAATCGGTGTGGGAGGGATGGCCGAGTGGTTTAAGGCGGCGGTCTTGAAAACCGTTGTAGGTCTCCGACCTACCGGGGGTTCGAATCCCTCTCCCTCCGCCTGAACATGACAACTGGGGAGGTCGCATAGCCCGGTCTAGTGCGCCCGCCTGCTAAGTGGGTTCCGGAGGTTTCTCCGGACGAGGGTTCAAATCCCTCCCTCCCCGCCTTGAATTGTGACGCAGTAGCGGTACAATTCCCCGCCGAGTCAGGGCGTTCTCTTGAGCCTGACTTAACAACTGATGTGAGGTCTATCCCCCTCACAGTGAGGTTTGGTCTCACGCTCCCGCGTGGAGTTCGCTGCTTTTTGCGAACTCCAAAGTAACGAGGGCGACGAAGCCGCCCTCGTACTAGCTCTCGTAGCTCAGTGGATAGAGCACTTGCTTGCGGAGCAAGGGGTCGCGTGTTCGAGTCGCGCCGAGAGCGCTAGGCTGCATAGCAGTATGGCTGTTAGCAGCCATACTGCTATACAGCCTAAAGACCGCCGTAAGGCGGTTTTTAGTTTTAACCTCCAGTCTGGCAGGCTTCCTGCACTTGGGAACCAAAATAAGTACAATCGAGTCATTAGTGTATGCCAGCCAATAACGACACTCAGCCCACCCAGCCCATACACCGCGGCCAAACGGATGCCACCCGCCCTGCCTCCTCCGTGGAGTCCGCACGCTCGGCACGCACCCCAAACGCCCCCAAGCCGCCGCGCCGCCGCCTGGCTTGGCTGCGCCGCCCAGCCGTGGTGATTTCGTTGTATGTGCTGGCCGCTCTGCTGCTGATGACCGGCTTCAGCGCCATTGTGGGCTGGAACGAAGGGCGCCAGATCATGTTTGCCACCGCCACCATGCAATCGGGCATGTACATGCTGGAGCAGTACAACCTGGCCATGGAGGACATGGCCGGCGGCCGCTACGACCTGGCGCGCCAGCGCTTGGAATTCATCTATTACGAGAATCCACGCTTCCTCGATACCGGCAACAAGCTGATCGAGGTGCTACTGGTGCTACAAAGCACGCCCGAGGCGCCCACCAGCGTCTCGATGCAACCCAGCCCCACGCCTACCCAGGATCCACGCCCCAAAGAGGAGTTGATGCAGGCGGCGCGGCAGCACTTCCTGGCCCGCGAATGGAGCGCCGTCATCGACACCCTGCTGGCGCTGCGTAAGGCCGATGCCAGCTACTTCACCGCCGATGTGGACGGCATGTTGTTCGCGGCGCTGCGCAACCGCGGCGCCAGTGAGATCACGCAGCAAGGTCTGTTCGAGCCCGGGCTGTATGACTTCTCGCTGGCGGAGAACTTCGGCCCGCTGGATGCGCAGGCCAGCAACTACCGCCAATGGGCGCGCCTGTATCTGTATGGCAATGCCTTCTGGCTGGCTTACCCGCAGGATGCGGCTTTCTATTACGGGCAGCTGGTGGGCATGGCGCCCGATCTGCGTGACGCGCAAGGCAACTCGGTTTTTTATCGCTATTGGCAATCGCTCGTGCACTGGGCTGACCAGTTGGCCAAGGAGGAAGAATGGTGCGACTCCAGCGCGGCCTATCAGCAAGCGCTGGCTGCTCGCAATGACGCCGCGTTGCAGCCCACCGCGGAGTATGCCTATCTTGAGTGCCTCGGCCCGAGTGAAACACCCACGCTGACCAGTACCGCCAGCCTCGCGCCAAGCGCCACCGTGTCTGGCACAGCCTTAACACCCAGCCCAGACATAAGCCCGAGCGCCACGCAGACTGCCGAAGCCTCGGCCAGCCCAACACAGACGCTGACGCCTTCACTTACCCTGACGCCATCGGCAACCTTCACGCCTTCACCCACATGGACGGCGACCGAAACGCCAAGCCCGACCCCCTAGCCATGCACCGTTTGAACCCACTCCCCTTTATTCGTGCGCACCGCCGCGCCGTGCTGATTGGCGCAGGCGTGTTGATACTATTGGCTGCCTTCGCTATCCCCAGCGCATACTCCTGGGCACGCTACTTTGGCTCAGCCCCTACGGGCCTGTTTGGCCTGCCCAACATCGGCCTGCTGCAAACGCCCAGCGCTGATACGTTGGACGCGCAAGACATCGTACAGAGCAATCCTGAGTTCATGCTGCCCGCGGCATGGGATGGCGCCGAGCGCGTCACCATCCTCATTATGGGATTGGACTATCGCGATTGGTCTGCGGGCGAAGGCCCTTCGCGCACCGATTCGATGATGCTGCTCAGTGTAGACCCGGTGAGCAAAACGGCCGGCATCCTCTCCATCCCGCGTGACCTGTGGGCGGTGATTCCCGGCTTCACCCCCAACAAGATCAACACCGCCTATTACTTCGGCGAGCTGTACAAGGTGCCGGGTGGTGGGCCGGAGCTGGCACGCCGCACGGTGGAGCAAACCATCGGCGTGCCGATCGACTACTACGCCCAGATCGACTTCAGCGCCTTCGTGCGCTTCATTGACCTGCTGGGTGGCGTGAAGATAGATGTGCCTGAGCGCATCCTCATTGACCCTCTTGGGGAGCGCGCCCCATTGCACTTGCAACCTGGTATACAAGTGCTGCCGGGCGACCTGGCGCTGGCCTATGCGCGTGACCGCCATTCGAGCGGTGGCGATTTTGCCCGCGCCGGACGCCAGCAGCAGATTGTGCTGGCTATTCGTGACCGTATCATCGATTTCAACTTGCTGCCCGGGCTGGTGGCCAATGCTCCCGCCATCTATGCCGAGCTCTCCAGCGGTATCCGCACCAACCTCGGGCTGAGCGATGCCATCAAGCTGGCCGTGCTGGCGGCGCAAATCCAGCGCGAGCAGATCCTGCATGGCGTCATTGGTGAGCAGGATGTCATCTACGGCAACTCGCCGGATGATCTCGCCATCCTCATTCCCATTCCTGACCGCATCCACGCCCTGCGTGACCGCATCTTCGCCTCCACCGGGGCGCTCAGCCCGCTCACCCCAGGCACACCCGCCGAACGCATGGCGGCCGAGGCGCCCGTCATCGAAATCCAGAACGGCAGCGGCAACCCCACCCTGGGCACGCGCACCCAGCAGTATCTCAACAGCCTCGGCGCACAGGTAACCCAGGTCAGTGATGGCCCCGCCAACAGCGTTAGCGTGCTGGTGGACCATAGCGGCAACCCGCACACGCTTACCTTCCTGGCCGAGCTGATGGGCATTCCCAGCAGCCGCATTCTGCACGAATTTGACCCCAACCACGCTTTTGAGGTAGAAATTCGTCTGGGTTCGGACTGGGCCAGTAACAATTCGCTGCCATAACCCTTACATCTCAAAAATAAAACGCCGTGCTGCGGCTGTTACAATTCAACGTTCATGGAAAACAAAGACCGACCCCAAATTTTATTGACCAACGATGACGGCATCAATTCCCCCGGCCTGTGGGCCGCGGCGGAAGCGCTGTCTGCCCTCGGCTACGTATGGGTAGCCGCCCCGCGTGAGCAATCCTCCGGTATGGGGCGCAGCATGCCCAGCAGCTCCGATGGCATCATCACCTCGCAGACGCTTAATGTGTACGGCAGTGACTGGACCATCTATGCGGTTGGCGGCACGCCGGCCCAGGTGGTGCAGCACGCCATTCTGGAGATCATGCCGCCCTTCACCCCAGACTTGGTGGTCTCGGGCGTGAACTATGGCACCAACTTTGGCACCGGCGTCACCATCTCTGGCACGGTGGGCGCGGCGCTGGAAGGCGCTTCATACGGCGCGCCGTCGCTGGCCGTCTCGCTGGAGACCGAGCACAAGTACCACCTGACCCACTCCACCGAGATCGACTTCAAGCCAGCTGCCTACTTTACGGCGCTGTTTGCCCACAAGCTGCTCACCCGCCAGTTCCCTGAGGATATGCAGGTGCTCAAGCTCGAGGTGCCGGCGCGTGCCAGTATCCACACAGAGTGGCAGCTGACGCGCCTCTCGCGCATGCGCTTCTACGCCGCCACGGCGCCGCAGCGCAAATCGTGGGCCGAGCGCGGCTCCACGGGCTACGCCGAGCCAACCGATACCAGCATCTTTGGCGCCGGTACGGATGTGCACGCCACGCTGGTAGACAAGAAAGTGGCGGTTACGCCCATCAGCCTCGATCTGACCTCACGCGTGGATTTTGCCGAACTTGAGAAGAGCCTGCGCGCGGAGTGAGCCATGAGCAAGCCGGCGGCGCCTCTCAGCCTCCCTGAAGTGTTACAGGTGCACCAGTATCAGTATGACGGCAGCCACCGCAACCCGAATGAGTGCGCCCTGTGCGCCATGACCACGCTGACCACCCTTGCGGCCCGCTGCAGCGGCCAGCCAGGCTTTAGCCTGGCGGCCGTGCAGCTGGGCCGCTTTTTAGACCGTATTCCCTTTCGCTTCCCACGCTTCCCAGCGTGGTTCCCCGGCCCCGGCGGCGCAACCCACCCGCTGGCCGCGCTGTGGGGCTTACGCGCCTATGGTCGCAGCCTGCGCAAGCAAGGCTTGAGCTTCCCGTGGAAGCCGGTGCTGCGCACCAGGCAAACGCCGGAGGATTTGCGCGCCGCCTTGGACGCAGGCCAGCCGACGATGATCTACGGCATGGGCCACACGGGCATCCCGCATGTGGTGATCCCACTGGAATACAGTGCACCCCACTGGCTGATGCTCGACCCGGGCTACCCGCGCGAGCAAAACCCGGCGCGTTGGAGCGAAGAGCAACTGCTGCGCTGGTGGAAGAACTTTCTGTTTATCTATCCTGCGGGGACGATGCTGACTTTGGAGGAGAGTGAGGGCTAGCGCTTAGAGTCTAGACTGAGGTTCGATATCTCCCCTGCTCACTCTTCCCTGTTTGCACATCACTTACCTTGCGGCCGCCAATTCCAATAACGCAGGCGCACTTGCCACACGCGGATGGCAGCCTCGATCTGCACGCCGAAACGCATCTTGGACTCGCCCTTCACACGGTCTGCAAAGTGGAAGGGTACTTCGCCGAAGCGTGCCCCGGCACGGTGCGCCAGATACAGAATCTCATAGAGGAAAACGTAGCCGCTGGAGACCACATCCTGATAAGGGATCTTCTCCAGCAGCTCACGCCGCCACAAGCGAAAGGCGCCGGTGACGTCTTTGACGGGGATGCCGAGGATGGTGCGGGCGTAGAAATTGCCCCAGCGCGAGAGCGCCTTGCGCCACAGCGGCCAGTGCTCATCAATGCTGCCGCCAGCGATGTAGCGTGAGCCCAGGGCCAGGTCACACTCGGCGAGTTTGGCTACTAGTTCAGGCAGTTTGTCTGGCGGGTGGGAGAAATCGCAGTCCATCTGGCCGATAACATCTGCCCCGCGCTGCAAAGCGTGCTCAAAGCCAAAGACATAGGCTCGGCCCAGGCCGCGCGGGCCGTGGCGGTGCAGCACTTCAATATTTTTGTTTTTGGCGGCCAGCGCATCGGCAATCTCGCCGGTGCCATCCGGGCTCATATCATCCACAACCAGGATACCCAGGTCATCGATCTTCTGGGCAAGAATGGCCTCGACCAGCAGGGGCAGGTTTTGGGCCTCGTTGTAGGTTGGGATGACCATCGTAATCTTCATACTTAACTCTTCTTATAAACCACAAATCGGCAGTGTTTGTGCCCAACGGCTTGGCACTCGGCCTCGTCTACGCGCAGCTCACGACCCTCGGTGAGGTACGCAATCGCTTCTTGCAGCATGCCCACCATGAAGAAGCACACCGGCTTCTCCTCGGCCTGGCGGCCCCAACAGGCGGCGTTGCGCAGCACCACATAGTGCAACTCCTGCGAGGTGTCCTCGACGCGGCTGGTCTGGTCGCTCACACGGCTGTAAATGCCCGCCAGCGCGCCCAGCCCGGCGCGTAGCTTGAGTCCCAGCGGCAGCAAACGGAAGGCGGCATCACTGGTGCCTGCCAGCGCGCCAAAGTTGCTGAGGGCGGCACCAAAGGTCTGGCGGCCGACGCGCAGTGCCAGGCTGCGGCCACCGCGCGGCCCATAGAGCAACTCCATGCCCAGGTTGAACGCGGCGAAGTGGGCAAAGTCAAACCCGCGCTCCATGTTGGCAGGCGGGTAGTTGTTGGCCAGCGCTGTGAGGCCGGCCGCCTCCAGCAATGCGCGCATCACGGCCGAGCCTGAAACGAGCTGCTCGGCGCTTTCAAGGGCAATGCGGACAAACCGGTTGGGCAAATAGTAGCCGCTGAGCGTGTGCGCCTGCATTGGGCCTAGAGCAGTGGCTGCAAATCAGCCACCACCTTGCGCAGCTCTAGCAGCAACAGGCCCAGACGCGCCTCATTGCTGGCCATGATAGTGAGCACGGTGTGCTCATTGGCGGCAGTGAGTAAGGCAAAGCCATTGCTGCCCTTGATATAGACCTGCTCCATGGTGCCGCGCCCCAGCTCGCGGGCGATGCGCTCGCCCAGCGAGAGCATGGCCGCCGACATGGCCGCCACGCGGTCCTCCTCGGCGGGCGGAGCCAGCACAGAGGATATGATCAGCCCGTCATCGCTCACCAGGGCCGCGCCTTCGATTTCAGGCGTGCTGGCCAGCAAGGCGCGCAGGCGTTCGTTGAGCTGTTGGGTGCGTGAGGCGTTCATAGCGTGGGACGGGTAACTCTAGCACGGAGACAGGTGACAGTCAACAGTTGAGAACTTAGGGTGATTAGTGAGCAGCGGCTAGTAATCAGGCAAGGCTGGAGATCGGGTTCCCTGATCACTGATTACTAGTCGCTGTTAACTTTGCCTCCCGTTATACTCCCCACATGCTCATTCATTCCGCATCCCAAGTATTGACTCTGGCCGGCGGCCCACAGCGCGGTACCGCCTTTGGCGGCGCGCAACTCGGCACGCTGGGCCTGATCGAAGACGGCGCTGTGCTGCTGCGCGAGGGCGTTGTCATGGCCGTTGGCCCCAGCGCCGAGTTGCGTGCCGCTCACCCCAACGAAGACAGCTACGATGCCAGCGGCCGCGTGGTGATGCCCGCCTTTGTCGACGCCCACAGCCACCCCATCTGGGCTGGCGACCGCGCCGCTGAGTTTGAGTTGCGCCAGCAGGGCAAGAGCTACCTTGAGGTGCTGGCAGCGGGCGGCGGCATCCTCTCCACCGTGCGCGCCACACGTGGCGCTACGTTGGAGCAACTGCACGCTGAGACCGAGGCGCGCTTGCGGCGCATGTTTGCCCACGGCAGCGCCACGATCGAAGCCAAGAGCGGCTACGGCCTGAGCCTGGAGAGTGAGCTGCGCCTGCTGGAGGTACTGCTGGCGCTGGATGCACAAGGCCCGTGGGAGCTGGCCATCACCTTCCTGGGCGCGCATGCCATCCCGGCGGAGTTCAAAGACCGCGCCGGCGACTATGCCCAAGAGCTGGCGCGCAATTGGCTGCCAGAGCTCAAGGCCTGGTGGCTGGCGCACGCCAGCGGCCGCCCCCTGCCCTTCTTTGATGTGTTCTGCGAAACGGGCGCGTTCGACCTGGCACAAACGCGCATGATGCTGGAGGCGGCCAAGCAGGCGGGCTTCCCGCTCAAACTGCATGCAGACGAGTTCGACAATCTGGGCGGCACTGCGCTGGCGGTGGAGCTGGGCGCGGCCTCTGTGGATCATCTGGTCGCCATCTCAGATGCCGAGATCGCCGCCTTGGCGGCCAGTGATACGGTGGGCGTGGCCTTGCCCGCCACGCCGTTTGGCTTGGCCGAGGCACACAACGCGCCAGCGCGCAAGATCCTGGCCGCCGGCGGCCTACTGGCCGTAGGCGGTGACCTCAACCCGGGCACGGCCTGGTGCGAGAGCTTGCAGTTCACGCTGGCCCTGGCCTGCCGCCAGCTCAAGCTGACCCAGGCTGAGGCGATTGCGGCCACAACCATCAATGCCGCTGCAGCCATTGGTGCGGCGGCGCGCACCGGCTCGCTGGAGCCGGGCAAGCAAGCCGACCTGCTCATTCTCGATGCGGCGGATTACCGCCAACTTGGCTACCGATTTGGCACCAATCTTGTACATAGTGTGTACAAGAAAGGAGTGCCGTACCCGGTACATCAAGATGAGTTTTCTACAAACCCTGATTAGTAACATGCCCGCGCACTACGCGCTGCTGGCCCTGATCGTGATCATTGGGCTGTCAGTGGTGATCCTGCGCGCCATCATCAAACTAGCTATGCGTGCATTCGTCTTCGGCTTGGTTGGCGTTATACTGCTGGGAGTTATTTTCTACATCGCCCGCTAACCAAGAAAGAAGACTGCAGCATGCCCACAATTGATCAAGCCCGCGTCTGGTATCCAGATTACGACCCAGTTCACGGCTTTGATCATATTTTGCGCGTCTTGCGCACGGCCGAGCAACTGGCGGAGCGTGAAGGCGCCGACATCGAGATCGTGCGCGCCGCCGTGCTGCTGCACGACGCCAGCGGGCAAACCGGCGGCGAAACCCGCGCCGACCACCAGGAAAGCGGCGCTGATTTCGCCGCCGAAGTGCTGACCGCCGAAGGCTGGCCGGCTGAGCGCATTGCCGCCGTGCAGCACTGCATCCGCACCCACCGCTTCCGCGGCAGCAAACGCCCCGAAACGCTGGAAGCCAAGATCGTGTTCGACGCCGATAAGCTGGACGTGATCGGCGCGTACGGTGTGGCGCGCACTCTCGCCTATGACGTGGTGATGGGATGGCCCTTCTTTGCTGAGCCGTCTGAGCATTTCATGCAGACAGGCGAGAAAGCGGCGGACGAAACGCACAGCTCGTATCACGAATATCTATTCAAACTCAGTAAGATCCTTGACCGCTTCTATACCCCCACCGCCAAAGCGATTGGCGCTCAACGACAGGAGTTTTTGAATGCCTACTTTGAGCAGTTGGCCAAGGAAGCGCGCGGCCAATTCGATTAACAGATTAATTGATTTGCTAATCTGTTAATCGAAAGTCCATTCCGAAGCAGCAACGATAATGAAACCTACTCTCGCAAACATCGAAGATTTAGCGCGCCGCGCTGGCGAGATCTTGCGCGCGGGCTATGGTCAGCAGCACCAGATCGCCTATAAAGGCGAGGCCGACCTGGTTACCGAGGTAGACCACGCCTCTGAGGCGTTGATCCTGGGTGAGATCATGCGCCAGTTCCCCGAGCACCGCATCCTCAGCGAAGAGACCGGTGAGCATAGCGGTGATGCCGAGCATGTCTGGTACATCGACCCGCTGGATGGCACGCTCAACTATGCCCACGGCATGCAAACCTTCTGCGTCTCGATCGCCTATGAGCATGCCGGCCACCTGCAACTGGCGGCGGTATATGATCCTATGGCGGATGAGATGTTCAGCGCCGAACGCGGCCAGGACGCCTGGCTGAACGGGGAACGCATCCAGGTCACCAATCCACCCTCGCTACGCGAAAGCTTGTTGGTGACCGGCTTCCCCTATGACGTGCGCACCAGCCCGCGCAACAACTTTGCCGAGTTCCAAGCCTTCTCGATGCGCAGCCAGGGCGTGCGCCGCCTCGGCTCCGCCGCCCTCGATCTGTGCTATGTGGCCGCCGGCCGACTGGATGGCTATTGGCAGCTCAAGCTGAGCGCGTGGGATCTGGCGGCAGGCGCCCTGCTGGTGCAGGAAGCCGGGGGCGTGGCAAGCGGGGTGCTGGGCCAGGCGGAGTTTCTGGCGCAGCAGAACGGCATTCTGGCGGCCAGCCCGGCGCTGCATGCTGAGATGCTGGCGGTGCTGCAGTCGCTGACGTAGTACCCACCGAGATTGCTTCGTCCGTTTGCCGCAAGCGGCAATACTCCTCGCAATGACAAGAAATCGTCTGGGCGCACGCTGCTTTGCAGCGTAGCATGCTACCCTACCGCGCGCGTGTCATCCCGAATGAGACCGTTAGGCCGAGGGACCCGTTAAGGGTTTACCGTATGCCATAGACATCTGGCAGAGGTGCAGCATTGTTCTTCGCAAAGGGGATCAGAACGGTGTGTGTCTGCCCATTTAGCCTATGTGGCTGGCGAACTTATCAGTCGCCCCCACTCCTCCAGCGTGAGCGTTTGCGGGCGGCGCATCGGGTCAATGCCGGCGACCTGCAGGCGGCTGGCGGCCTGCGTCTTGCCCCACATGGCACCCAGCGAGTTGGCCAAGGTCTTGCGTTTCTGAGCGAAGGCCGCTTTGGCTACACGAAAGAAAGGGTCGATCTGCTCCCACGGCAGCAGCGGCTGCTCGTAAAGCTCGATCAGCAACAGAGCCGAATCCACGTTCGGGGCAGGATAGAAAGCCCCGGCGGGGATGTGATGCGCTAGGCGCGGCTTGCCGTACAACTGCACGCTGAGCGCCAGCAGCGAGAGATCAGGTGCGCTGGCGCAAGCGCGCTGCGCCACTTCCAGCTGCACGGTGAGTGCCATGCGGGCGGGCCGCGGGCGGCTTTCCAGCAAATGGCGGATGAGGTTCGAGGTCAGGTAGTACGGGATATTGGCAACGACGAGAAAACCATCTTGCGCGAAGTGTTGGTTGATGTCTACGTCAAAAATATCGGCGTGCAGCACCTGCACATTCTCCACACCTTGCAGCGTGCTGCTGAGGGCTGGCAGCAAGCCCGCATCCAGCTCCACGGCCACCACGCGGCCCGCAGTGGCCGCCAGGTGGCGGGTGAGCGAACCGAGGCCAGCGCCGATCTCAAGCACTTCGTCGCCTGCCCCTACTCCAGCAGCACGTACGATGTTCTCCAAATGCACTTCGTCTACGAGGAAGTTTTGGCCGAGGCGTTTGTTGGGTCGCAGGCCATGGGCGCGTAGCAGCGCAGGAACGTTGAGGGGTGGAAGCATTGGGTTAGTGTAACAAGGATGAAGGTGGAAGAATTAGCAGATTGGAGATTTGAGATTGCTTCGTCACGTTGGCGGCTTGCGTGGCACATGCAGGCCACAATACTCCCCGTAATGACAACCAGACTACGGCGGCCACACCAAGGGCACATCGGGCGGTACGGGGGTGGTGAAGTACATGGTCACGTACGTTGCCCACGGCTCATAGTCTGCATCGGTGAAGGCGAGGTCGATCCACGGTACGCTACGGTCACGGTAGGCGCCTACATCGGCAATGATGCCGGCGCCATAGCCAGGGATGTAGACCGAGTGACCACCCAGGGCGATGAACCAGTTGTACCAAGTGGCCACAATGCCGCGGCGCGGCGAGCCTGCGCCCAGCGAAGTGCCATTGAAGCATTGGTTGGGTACACCAGAGCGGCACGGCGAATAGGAAGTGGCAAAGACTTGCACGGCACGGTAATACTCAATGGTGACACCGTCCACTACTGCTGTGCGGATGACAATATTGGTGCCATAGCCATTGATCTGCTCGACGGGCTGCACCAGAATACGCTCAGCCTCATTCTGGCGCTCCACCTCTTGCCCATCTTCAAAACGCACGCGCACGCGTGAAGCCTGAACGCCATCCTGTCCAAGCTGGATAACTGAGATCGTGTCCAGCTCCGCCGAGTCATCGGGCTGCCAGCTGGTCTGATGCGGAATGATCTCCTGCACCAGTTGCACGCTCTCAGTGACACGCACCACACGAATGTTGCCATCGGGTGGCACAGGCTGGTCCTCGGCTGGCTCGCTGAAGTCTTCGCCCTGCAGTGCGATGCCCGCCTGCGCCAGCGCCTCGCCCACGCTGGCGGCGGCGCTGTACTGGGTGAGTGTGTCGTCAGCCAGCATAATAGTGATGGCGCGGCCGCGCTGCAGGCTGGCGCTCAGTGCGCCAGTCAGCGCGGTCTCTGCCGCAGGCTCAAGGCTATCGCCCAGGTTGAGCTCGATGCCCTGCTGGGCCAGCGCAGCACCCAGCGTGGTTGCGGCGCTGCGGAATTGCTGCGTCTGCCCATCCACCTGCAGGGTGATGGCCACGGCGCGGCGCAGCTCAAGCACGATAACAGGCGCATCGGGCAGCGGGCTGCCCTCCGGCAGCGGCTGCCCTGCCAGCAGCAGTACATCGTCTGGCCCAAGGGTTAGGTCCAGCTCTGCCAGCAGGCGGGCGGGATCTTTCTCGCTGCTGACCGCGGTGTGCCACGCGCCGTCTGCCCGCACCTGAATACGCGCGGCGCGCTGCACGGCAATGATGATGCCGTTGCGCAACGGCATGAAGCGGGCGGGCTGCACCACATCCTCACGATGGGTGCGCACGCCGAGCTCATCGAGTGCCGCGCCAACTGTTAGAGCGCGAGTGCTGAGCACTTGGGCACGCCCATCGGCCAGCACGGTGACTTGGCGCGTAGTGAAAGCGTAGGCGGCCACCAGAACAAGCAGCAACGCAATGGCAGCCAACCAACGCAGGCGTGCGGGGGTCATGAATTAAGTCTACCTGCGCAAGCTGAGAGGAGGCTCAACGTTTGCGGCCCTTGTCGTGGGCACGCGTCTGGTAATAATCATAGGCCACGCCCGCAGCAATGATCACAAAAAGGATGCTGGTGGCCCACACAAGCGGTTCGATCCGGCCCTGGCTCTCCACAACGGTGGTGCCGCCGGAGGATACGGGGTTGAAGGGGCGCAGCGAAGGGTTGCCGCGCTCCAGGGTCTGCACATAGGCGAGCACATCGGCTACCCGGCTGAGCGACCAGCCCAGCTCTTCCGAGGCGGGCATGCGCAGATCCAGCGGCGTGCCAAAGCGAATCTTGTGGACGGCACGCCACGGGTCGGCCACGGCCATATCCGCCAGGTACAGTGGCTGCGCCTGTGTGCCAAAGTTGATCAGCGTGCCAACGTTGCCGTGGCAGCTCTCGCAACTACTGACATAAAGCCCGCGCCCCAGCTCTGCATCGCCCAGTGAGCGCCCGCTGAAGGAATCAATCATCAGGTCCGTGTCTGCCTGGCGCGTACGCAAAAAGGCCACCAGGTCAACGACATCATCACTATCAAAGTAGGCCGTAAAGTCGTGAGCTACATTGCCAGTACCGTTAAACCAAATCAACACTTCCGCCTGGCTGGCGCCAACCACACCAATAACGCCTTTGAAGCCAGTGTAGTGTGAGGAGAACTGCCCGTAGGCGCCATCCACGCCCTTATAATCCCAGCCGTGGCACTCGGTGCACAGCCAGGTGACGGCGCCGGCATTACGATTGGTGGTCTGTTCATCCCAGAGGGGGTGACTCTCCGTTGGGGCGGCGCGATCGAGCGCAAGGATCCAGTTATCGTAGATGCGCCCGCCGCGCACGGCATCCCCCACCGCCTGGCCAGACCAGGCGCGGCCCGCGGCCAACAAGCACAGCGATGAAAGCAAGAGTGCGAAGAGAATTCCAACTGATTTCTTCATGATGCAACGGGAATGACCCAGTATATCATCCGTGTTTTAGCGGATATGCAAGCGCCCCTTCATGCGAAGGGGCGCTTGATGTATCCAGTAGGCGTCAGCTTATTGTGTGCGTGCCTGCAAGAAGGCAATCAAATCGCTGATCTGCTCCTCGGACAAGATCTCAGAGAAATTCTGAGGCATGACATCAGGCGAGTAGCCAGTGACCACATAGGCATTCGGGTCCACGATGGACTCGTGAATGTACTCTTCGGCGCTCAAGCCGGAGACAGTGGAACCGGCACGGCTGGCAAGGCCATCCAGGGCCGGGCCAACGCTGGCGGTGCTGACCCCCTGAATAGTGTGACAAGCCACACAGCCGGCCTGCGTGAACAAGGCCAGGCCGCGGCCTTCAGGCGTGGACTCGTCCACCACGGGGCCAATGGGCGCCGGGGTAGGCAGCACACCGAGGGCGTACTGCTCAAAGTTGATGATGTAAGCAGCCACCGCGCGGATCTGGTCATCGCGCAGTGGGCCACCAAACTTCTCAGACCAGGTGGGCATGGCCGGAGTGCCACCACCCACATACTGCGCACGAGTGGAGACTTGGCGGCCGGTAGTGACCACGGAGACGATGTAGTCTTCCAAAGTGCTGCCCCAGCCGATCTCGCCCAGGCGCTCGGTGAAGAAGTGCTCATCACGCAAGCTAGGGGCGATGCCGGTGATGCCCTGGGCACTAGTGCCGTGGCAAGCGGTGCAGTTGCTCTGGAACACGGCGGCGCCAAATTCGATCTGGCGGGCGCGCTGTTGCAGCACGTAGTCTGCCAGGCGCTGCGGCTCACGGATGCCAAGGATGATGACGATGGCAGCGCTGAGCAGTACGAAGATAGTGCCGAGTACGATTTCGAGTTGAACGCGTTTCATAGTTACCTAATTCTCCTCGTACTCTTAGTGCGAACCCAGAATGCGGTTCTCGTGCAAGAAGTACGTGTGTTCGTACGTCTTGGCCTCGTCAGTTTCGGGATCGTTCCAATCCACCTGCGGGGTCACACGCACCATGCCGGGCTGTACCTGCTCCACGATGATGCGAGCTTCCAGGTTGGGCAGACGGCCATCGGCCTCGGCCACCTGCAGGCGCTCGCTGAATTGATTGAAGACGGCGGTCAGGTGTGGGCAGCCGATGACAATGTCATTCGGCTTGTCGTGGTCAGGTTGGTAGACGATGTTGGGACACAAGTCACGCCCATAATCCTCACCCACTACGTAAATGCCCTGTGCCTGGGACAGCTCGGCATAGGGAATTTCACGTAGCGGACCTTCACCTTCTTCCGGCGCAAGGTCCTGAATGACACGCGTGGCTGCCGGCGTTTCAATGCCGTATTCAGGCAAGCCCATGTAACTGAGGGTGAGCATGATAAAGATCCAACTGATACCCCACACGATAGCGAAGGGACGCTTGCTGGAGAGGCGGGAAGGATTCTTGTCGATGTATGGCAGAAAGGCCAGAATGACCACTAGCACAGGCGGAACGATCAACCCCATGATGAACTTGGAGTCGAGCAGCTTGCTGAGCTCCAGGGTGAATTCGATACCAAACAGGCCCAACAAGGGCTGGAGGATGGGGTTGAAAATACCCTCCAGAATACTGGCGGGGTCAATCTTGAGGATGCCTTGCAGCCACCAGAAGTACCACGGCGCTTTTGTATCCAGCGGCGTGCTCTGTGGGTTGGCGTGGGTTTCCAATGGGGAGTGGAACCAGCGGAAATACAGAATGGCCAGCATTATGAACGTACCCAGGGCAATGAGAAAAATCTCATGGCTGAGCAGGTCAGGGATCAGGTCAATGCGGCGGTTGTATTCCTTCTTCTTGTCAGCCGGCAGCTCCAGCTCCTCTACCACCGCGGGGAGCGAGATGCTGTGCTCACGCGAAACCTTGTAGTAGTGAATGCTGATGAACAGGATGGCAATTAGCGGGAACAGGATCACGTGCTGCAGGTAGAAACGCAGCAAACCACCCGCCCCAATGTCTGGCGCACCACGCATGACCAAGTTAAGTGTAGGGCCGACGATGGGGCCTGACTCAGTGATGGAGGTGCCCACAGTCACCGCCCAATAGGACAACTGGTCCCAAGGTAGCAGGTAACCGGTGAAGCTCAGCCAGGCCGTGATGGCCAGCAGGATCACACCAGTGAGCCAGGTGAAGGAACGCGGGCCTTTGTAGGAGCCAGTGAAGTAGGTGCGCAGCAAGTGCAGCCAACTAAAGGCCACCATCGCCTCAGCGCCCAGACGGTGAATGTCACGGAAGAGCTCACCGAAGAATACGTTGCTCTCGATGGCCAGAATGGAACCGTAGGCCTGGTCAGGGTACGGCACATAGTAGGCCATCAGCACGATGCCAGTGATGGTCTCGACCACAAAGAAGAAAGTGACAAAGAAGCCGAGGCGGAAGGTATGCGTGAACCAGGTAGCCGCCTGCGGGTAGTAACGTGGGCGGAGGTGAGCCACGAAGCTGGTGGTGATGACCTTGTAGCGCGGGTTCGGCTTCTCGGTCGGTGGGTCACCACGCATGATGGCACGCAACTCACGCAGGTTAAGACCAGCGGTGATGATACGCACACGCTCATCGATAATCTTGAAGATGAACGCCTTCCACTCGCCACGGGCGGGCAGCTGCGTGTAGTTGAGACGTTTCAGGATGTTGTTGATAAAGGTCATGTTTGGCTCTTAACCGTGAACTTCGCCAAGAATCTTGGCGCCGGTGTTTACGCGGACAATGGCGTTCGGGTTATCCGGGATCTGAACGGGGCTGCCGTCTTCCGGAGTCTGAGCAAGCACATTGCCGTTTTCGTCTTCGATGGTGATGACGAAGCGGTCTAGGCTGCGCGGCGCGGGGCCAAGGATGTAATCGCCGTTGGGGGCGTATTGGGAACCGTGGCACGGGCAGATGAACTTGGTCTCCTGGTCACTCCAGCCGTAAATACAGCCGAGGTGCACACACACCTTATAGAGTGCGGTGAGACCTTCGGGGCCGTTGGAGATCCACAGCTTGACCTTGGGATAGTTGGCCGGAGCGGCATCCTGCGGCGGAAGGTCCGCCACACGCCCTACGGTGAACATGCCGCCAAACTCACCTTCACGGAAGCGCGGGATACCAAAGATCACCGCGCCACCACCGAGGGTTAAAGTCAAGAAGCCCAAAGAGGACAGCCAGGCGATGTTGAGAAACTCGCGGCGGTTCAAGGGCGGATTGGCTTGCTCTTCCGGTGGCAGGTTTTCAGTTTGGCCGGTGGGAACGGCAGCTTGCGTCATTCGGCTCTCCTAAACAGATGGTTCCTTATTTGCGTATTTTATCACTACTATTGAACGCGGGGCAAGTCACTGCTCCGCCTGCGGAACAAATTTTTATGCCTAGGTAATCACATGATTTTATAGCGAGCGAGGCCGTATTAGAATAGCAAAATGACGAACGTGCCAGAAGCGAAATCTTACCTCTCTTTTTTCGGAAAACAAGCACGACGGCATTTACTGCGCTTGATTTTCATCGTCAGTTTGCCCCTGGCCTTCATCGTGAGGTTATGGGGAGAAGGCGACATCTGGGTAGAACTCTTCCCAATCGGCATTGTCGCAACTCTATTGGCATTTTGCATTAAGCCTTTTCTCTTTTCCAAGCTGGATGATTTGCTTGAAAAGCAAAGAAAATTTAGCCCAAAATGGTTTGCAGTGATCGGGGGCACCGGCGTTCTTGCTACGCTTCTTAGTATGTTGGCCACTTTTTCTATACGCCGCCTGAGTTTTAGCAAAGACTTACCGTTATCGATCTGGGCCATAGATGGCCTGCTAAGTCTGCTACTTGTTAGCCTAATCTATGCTTTTACTTCTCGCGATGAGGTAGATAAGAAGAGCAATAAGCTGCATTGGCTAGCTTTTACTATTTTTCTTTTAGCCGGGCTTGGGATGGTATGGAAAGCCCTAGACTACCCTATGACTTATGATGATCTTCATCTGATTCGTCATTTTAATGCTACCGACCTGAGCGAAGCATGGAGTGGAAACTGGGAGCCAGACAACATAGAAACACCCGGGTATCGCCCTTTATCTACAGCGTTTTACCATTTTCGTTTTATACTTTTCGAAGAGAACGTGTCTCTCCACCGGATTTTCATGGTGGTTCTATATGCAGGTTTTTTGACACAGATAGTCACGCTCGCTGAACGATTTCAGCTCCCCTTCCCCTTCGCAATTCTCGGGGGTCTACTAACCCTTGCCGCACGTCAAAGTATTTTCCACTATGTCTGGCTGACCGATGGCATTCATTTACTTCAAGGGCTGCTGCTACTACAAGCAGTAATCTTCATACTACGAGGGATCGACACACATCAAACTGCCTATCTTGCTTATGCCCTTTTTGTAGGCGCAGCGGCTCTACTGGTAAGAGAAGACAACCTAATCCTGATTCCTTTAGCATGGTTGTTTACTTATGCTTATCTACGTACCGTAAAATCTCCAGTTGTTGTTCAGATAGCCGCGTATGCACTATGCGTATGTCTCAGCTTTGCGGGAGGGCTATATTACTTGGCACGCGGTTACTGGATAGACAGCGCGGCTCCCATTGGCTTTAACACGGAAGAACTGCTTGAGCTAATCGATTACACAGTTTATGGATTTACGGGCAGGCAAGCCTTTGATAGCATCTCCTCTTTTTTTGTATCCACATGGCCATTGATGCTAATTGTTTGTGGGTTACTGTTATTTAAGCTGCTATGCGGCGATAGCAAAAAAGAAGTAGGCTTTAGAGCATTGACATGGCTAGGAGCATCAGGTGCCTCATGCCTGATAGGGCTAGTCAATGCTCGCGCCAACCTTACGTTCTTTTCACTTATGTTCTTTTCTATGGCCTTGGCGACAGTACTTGCAGAATATGCAACTAGGAGCTATATCTGGCGAGCCAGTCTAGCAGCATTGTCAGCAATAACGCTAATTGGCCTAGTCTATATCAGTCAAACTGCTATAGAAGGATTTCACCCCTCCTCCTCCCTCGTTGTCTACTGGAATTCACGATTCGTTTATGGCAAGTATTCAGCAGCCACCATACCTCAAGAGCGACTAGATGCAACAATTGCACGTTTAGGGGCACTTGGAATTGACGAGACAAATTACCCAAGTGATTATTCAGCCTACTTAGGACAAGATGCCACAGATAATTTTCCGATGCTGATGAAACAAAGCCTCAGCGAAGGAGAACGACGCCCTTCACAGAACAGCCGCTTTTTTGTTCCGCTACTTGCGCCGTTCAGTCCCTAACGCTCTCTGAGCAACTCCCTACTATTAGCCTGGCAGTGCATATTGAGCCGTATATATGGCCCGAACAATGAGACCCACCGTGATGATGGTGGCCGTACTGTAGATCAAGATCTCGCTGCGTGACGAACGCCCCTTGGTGTAGAGGTAAGCAGCGGGAATCATGAGGGGAAGAATCAAACCGTAAAGCACATGGATGCTGCGCATCGGGCGATAGCCAGCCAGCCAGAGGTACGCCCCCAGGAAGCACTCCGCAAGAATCAGCAGCTCAGCAATCACGAGCATGCCCCAGTAGGCCGAATCAATGCCCTGCTTGCGGAAGAAGCGCACGTATCCCCACACAGACAGGATGAGGAAATAGTACAGCGATGTTGAACCTAAACCCTCATGCAGTTGAACTACAAAATCGGCCATGGTGCTCCTTTAGTAACCCGTATTCTAATCAGTTTAGCAGTTAGCTGTTAGCGGTCAGCCTAAAGCTATAAGCTATAAATAAGCAGCTAGCGGTTAGCGGTTAGCAAAATCTCTAATCCCCAATCTCCAGTTACCAATCACCAATTGCTACCATCCCTGTGGGTTTTATAATCACCCGATGAAAGCAGTCTACTTTGAACAACACGGCGGGCCTGAGGTGCTGCAGTATGGCGAGCGCCCCACTCCGCAACCGGCGACCGGCTGGGTGCGTGTGAAGCTGAGCGCCGCCGCGCTCAACCATGCAGACCTGTTCGTGCGCGCCGGCTGGCCCGGTATCAAACTGAGCTTGCCGCACATCCTCGGTGCGGATGGCGCTGGTGTGGTGGATGCGCTGGGCGACGGTGTGTTGCGCTGGCAGCTCGGCCAGCGCGTGGTGATCAACTCCAGCATATGCATGGAAGAAGACGCCTTCACCAAGAGCGGGCAGGAGAACTTGTGCCGCCACTGGGAGCTACTGGGGGAGAGTCTGCCCGGTACCTATGCCGAATATGTGTGCGTGCCAGCCAGCAACCTGCTGGAGGTTCCCGGCAGCTTCCCTGCGGCGCATGCCGCCGCGGCGGCGCTGGTGTACGTCACCGCCTGGCATTCCATCGTGCGCCGCGGTGCGCTACGCGCCGGTGAGACGCTGCTCATCGTGGGCGCCTCTGGCGGCGTGAACACGGCCAGCATACAGATCGGCAAGTATCTGGGGCTGCGCGTGATTGTGGTGGGCTCGGATGCGAGCAAGCTGGAGCTGGCGCGCCAACTGGGTGCCGACGAGGTGATCGCCCGCAGCCAGGGCGACTGGAGCAAAGCCGCCTACCTGCTCACCGAAAAGCGCGGCGTGGACGCGGTGGTTGATAATGTCGGCACCACCTTTATGCAGAGCCTGCGTACCCTGCGCAAGGGCGGCCGCCTGCTGACCGTGGGCAACACCGGCGCGCCCACCTTTGAGATCGATAACCGCTATATCTTCAGCAAGCATCTCAGCATCCTGGGCTCAACCATGGGCACCTTCAAGGACTTCGCCGACGTGATGGCGCTGGTGTTTGCCGGCAAGCTCAAGCCGGTGGTGGACCGCAGCTACCCGCTGGCAGAAGCACGCGCCGCCCACGAACGCATGGAAGCCGGCGGGCAGATGGGCAAGATCGTGCTGGAGATCTAAGTAAACGCTGGCTACAGCAGCAGGAACACAAGGTTTAGGGAGGCTATATGGAAAACTTTATCCTTTCATCCCCTTTTGCATCCGCAGGGGTATGGCTCATCGTAGCGGTGCTGAATATGGTAGTGGTGCAGCTTGGCACTAAAGCCTATGCAGCGCGCGCAGCAGAAATAATCACAGTCGAGGGTGGGCCTTTTACTGCAGAGACAGAGAACAGCAAAATCGATGTGAAACAGATGCAAGGCCTCATTCTTGTGCAGGTGCTGTTACTGTTTGCCGCGCATATGCTCTTCCAGCAGGACATGCACTCACCAAAGGATACCTGGCTAAGGTCCACCTTTCTCGCAATCTATGGGTTGTATTTCATGCCTGTGCTGACGGCGGCGCTGGATACTCTGGCAGCCTTGTGGACATGGAAATATACCTTCACCAATCCAGAAAGCAAGATTACCGGGCAGATAGCGATTAATCGCTGGCACGCATATAAACAACAGGCACATACCAGCTTTTTCTCGCACAGCATTTTGTTCTTCGTTATCTTCCTATTCACACAGAGTCCGCTATTGTTAGGCGGAACCTTTGGCAGCCTCACTTTGGCAATCTCCCACTCACGGCGGGCCACAATCATTGCCAACCCGCCGCCGGCCAAGAGGCAATCCACCACGCCGCGTCGCATCACCGCGCTGCTGATACTCATTCTGCTGTTCATACTCTTCTGTTTCGGCTGGGTGGCTACCCAGGGAATAAAGCTGAGCAGTTTGCTGGCCTTGGTATGGCTTGTGGCCAGCCTGGCCGTGGCGCGCGGCCTGGGTACGCCGGAGCGCTGGGGGCGGCTGGCGGTCTACGTGTTTGCGGCCGGTTTGGCCGCCATGTACTGGGTTGAACAAGGGCTGCGTGGCACTCTACCCGCGGCCATACAAGGCCCTCCCCTGCTGGTCACTCTGCTGGTCTTTGCTGTCCTCTATTTTCTACTGCGCGGCAAGCGCATGCACGCCTACTTCAATAGCCCCAAGAAGCAGAAAACCAAGCGCCGGGCAAAGAATCCGAAAACGGCCAAATAAAAAAGCCCCGCCGAATGGCGGGGCTTTTGTTTGGCGTGTGTGCTTAGTCCAGCAGGCTGGCAGGCACGTTGCCGCCGTTCTCAGCGATCTTCTTGAGGACGGTCTTGTGCAGCCAGGTGTTCATCTTGGCTGAGTCCTCGAGGTATTCGGTGGGAACGCCCAGCTCGATAGCCAGTTCCTTGCGGTTCTCGAAGCTGCTGTCAATGTCCAGCAACTTGAGCAGGTCCACAATGGAGACCTTCCAGTTGAGTTCCTGCGGGTTGGCCTTGGCCAGCGCGTCCATCTTGGCGGCTACATCAACCGCATCCATGGCAGCAGGCTTGCTGCTACCCAAGCCAGTTTTCAGGGTCGCACGCGGGGCAGCAGTGGCACCCGCCTTCGGCTTAGCACTAGCGCCGGCATCGGTGTTTTTGGCATCGTCATCCTTTTTGATACCCAAACCCTTAAGAATCTTGTCAAAAATACCCATTTTTATTTCTCCTTGCAAAATGGTGTGCCGCCTCAAAGTAGCGACTACTTTTTGCAGTCTAACACACTAGGGGCGGTTGTTTGTTAACTTAATGTAATAACTGAAAATTACTCTAAAATGTTATGCACCCTATTTCAGTGAGGCTGCCATGCTGGACACACCATCTCGAATGTCTCCCAAGGAACTTTGGCAACGCATCAAGAAAGGCCGCGCCGCCTACTCGGCTGTCTACGCCGGGCTCACCCCGCGCCAGATGACGCAACGCCCCGGCCCGCAAGACGATTGGTCCGTGAAGGACCAGATCGCCCATCTCATTTGGTGGGAGAACCTGGCCATGCTGCGCGCTCCCCTGCAATTGGCCGGCGAAGAAACCGGCACCATCAACAACCTGGATGAGATCAACGCCCAGGTGCTGGCACAGAGCGAAGCCATGACGCTGGATGAAGTGCTGGCCGTCTGGGCAGCCAACCTGGCGCGCTTGAAGGCGCTGTGTGCCGGCATCAGCGACGAGCTGCTCAATGACAAGGCCAGCAAGCGCCGCCCACCCTACTGGATCCTGATAACGGATACCTTTGAACACTACGCTGAGCACCAGCCTGACCTTGAGCGTTATGTGGCCAGCCTGAAGAAGAAAAAGAAGGCCTAGCCATGCGTCTCTCCGAGCGTCCCACCCACAACGCCAGCGGGCAGCCTATCCTCTACTTCACCTTTGATGACGGGCCAGCCGCAGATACGCCCGCCGTGCTGGCGGCATTGGCCGCACACCACGCGCTGGCCACGTTCTTCGTCGTGGGCGGCCGCGTGCAGTTGCTGCCCGAGCTGCTGCACGCCGAGCTGGACACCGGGCACAGCGTGGGCAACCACAGCTTCAGTCACCCGCGCCTGGCCGAGATGCCGCAGGACCTGTTCCTGAAAGAAATGCGCGCCACGGCTGAGGCTGTGCGAGCCGCGGCGGGCACACGGCTACCAGGTGGCACGATGCACACCATGCGCCCGCCCTACGGCAGCACGGATGCCAATACCGAGCCGTGGGTCAACGCATTGGGCTACGAGATGGTGCTGTGGGATATTGACCCCCAGGATTGGAGCGAGCCGGGCAGCGAGGCCATCATCAGCCGCGTGCTGGCCGAGGTGGCGCCGGGCGCACTCGTCCTAATGCACGATGGCGGCGGCAACCGCTCGCAGACCGCCGCCGCGTTGGACAGCCTGCTGCCCACGCTGGCAGCCCAAGGCTACGTCTTCCACTCGCTGGCAGGGGTTTCCCTCTAGCCATGCACAAATCTGCCCCCGCCAATCGGCCGCGTGGCGTAACCGTGCTGTTAGCACTAGTGTTAATGTTCACAGGCTTGCAAATTCTGCGCCTGGGTACTGCCCTGCGCAGCTGGCAACTGCTCAACAGCCTGCCGCTAACCATGCCGCCGCTGTATTTTGTGCTTAGTGGCGCAGTGTGGGCGCTGGCAGGCGCAGCCACAGCCTACGGGCTGGCACGCCCCACTGCATGGGGCCGCGGCGCCGCCCAAGCGCTGGCGCTGGGCTACGGCGCATTTTTCTGGGCTGACCGGTTGCTGGCGCAAGTGCGCGGCCCGCAAGACAGCAACTGGCCTTTTCTAGCCGCACTAGGATTGCTGTTGCTGGGATCCTGTTTCGCAATTCTGGCCTCGCCCGCCTCAAAGGCTTATTTTATGGAAGCACGACATCGGAGAGAAGGATGACAAAACCCTCTAAGATCGAAGAACTACAAGAATTACGTATTCAAAGCCAACAAGGCGGCGGCCCCGCCCGCGTGGAAGCGCAGCACAAGCAAGGCCGCCTGACGGCGCGTGAGCGCCTGGACTTATTCCTGGACAAAGGCTCCTTCCGCGAGGTGGATGCCTTCGTCAAGCACCGCACACACGCCTTCGGCCTGGAGAAGCAGCAGATCCTGAGCGATAGCGTGGTGACCGGCTGGGGCACCATCGACGGCCGCCTGGTGTATGTATTCTCGCAAGACTTCACCGTCTTCGGTGGCAGCCTGAGCGAAGTGCATGCCGAGAAGATCATCAAGGTGATGGAGATGGCGCTCAAGAATGGCGCTCCGGTCATTGGCCTGAACGACTCGGGCGGCGCGCGCATCCAGGAAGGCGTGGTTTCGCTGGGCGGCTATGCCGACATCTTCCTGCGCAACACCATGGCCTCCGGCGTGATCCCACAGATCAGCGCCATCATGGGGCCGTGTGCTGGCGGTGCGGTCTACTCCCCCGCCCTGACTGATTTCATCTTCATGGTGCGCAACTCCTCGTATATGTTCGTCACCGGCCCGGAAGTGGTCAAGAGTGTGACACATGAAGAAGTGAGCTTTGAAGGCCTGGGCGGCGCCAGCGTGCACGCCAGCACCTCAGGCGTGTGCCATGTGGTGGGTGACTCCGAGGCGGATACGCTGTTCCTCATCCGCAAGCTGCTCTCCTACCTGCCGCAGAACAACCTGGAAGATCCCCCCTTCAAGCCCAGCAAGGACAACCCGCTGCGCCGCGATGAAGGATTGGACACCCTGATTCCTGACGACCCGTCCAAGCCGTATGACATCAAAGACGTCATCCGCATGGTGGTGGATGAAGGCGCCTTCTACGAAATTCACGACCAGTTCGCCCAGAACATCGTAGTCGGCTTCAGCCGCCTGGGCGGCCACGTGATCGGCATCATCGCCAACCAGCCGATGGTGCTGGCTGGCGTGCTCGACATCGACGCCTCCGACAAGGCGGCACGCTTCGTGCGCTTCTGCGACTCGTTCAATATCCCCCTGCTGACCCTGGTAGACGTACCCGGCTTCATGCCCGGCACGGCGCAGGAGCACAACGGCATCATCCGTGCTGGCGCTAAGCTGCTATACGCCTACTGCGAGGCCACTGTGCCCAAGCTGACCGTGGTGACACGCAAGGCCTATGGCGGCGCGTATGACGTGATGAGCAGCAAGCACATCCGTGGTGATGTGAACCTGGCCTGGCCTACAGCCGAGATCGCCGTGATGGGGCCAGATGGCGCGGTCAATATCATCTTCCGCAAGGAAATTGCCGAAGCCAAGGACCCGGTGGCGCGCAAGGCCGAATTGGTGGCCCAGTACCGCCAGGAATTTGCCAATCCGTATGTGGCGGCGAGCCGCGGCTTCATTGACGATGTCATTCAGCCCAGCGACACCCGCCCCCGTCTCATCAACGCGCTGGAGATGCTCACCAACAAGCGCGACAGCAACCCGGCGCGCAAGCACGGGAACATTCCCCTGTAGGCCATCATGTTCAATAAAGTTCTGATTGCCAACCGTGGAGAAATTGCAGTGCGCGTGATCCGCGCCTGCCGTGAGCTGGGTCTGCAAACCGTGGCGGTGTACTCCGAGGCCGACCGCCAGGCGCTGCATGTGCGCCTGGCCGACGAAGCCTACTACATTGGCCCGGCGCCCTCACGCGAATCCTACCTGCGTATGGACCACATTCTGGATGTGGTCAAGAAGTCTGGCGCCGGCGCAGTGCACCCGGGCTACGGCTTCCTGGCCGAGCGCTCGGACTTCTCGCAGGCTTGTGTGGATGCGGGCATTCGCTTCATCGGCCCCAAGCCCTCCGCCATTGCGGCGATGGGCGACAAGGCGATTGCGCGTGCCACCGTGGCCGCCGCTGGCGTGCCCGTGGTGCCCGGCACCGAGGGCGAAGGCAGCCTGAGCGACGAAGAGCTGCTGAAGGCAGCGCAGGACATCGGCTTCCCGCTGCTGATCAAGGCCACCGCGGGCGGTGGCGGCAAAGGTATGCGCGAGGTGCGCAATCTTGATGAGATGCCCGGCTTGCTGGAGAGTGCCCGCCGTGAGGCGCTGGCTGCCTTCGGCGATGGCAACGTGTACCTCGAGAAGCTCATCGAGGGCGCGCGCCATATTGAGTTCCAAATCATCGCCGATGAGGATGGCAACACCATCCATCTCGGCGAACGTGAATGCTCGCTGCAGCGCCGCCATCAGAAGCTGCTGGAAGAAGCCCCGTCACCCTTCATTGATGAAGACGAGGACTTTCGCCAGAAGATGGGTGCGGTGGCCGTCAAGGCCGCCAAGGCAGTCGGTTACGTAAATGCCGGCACCATCGAATTCCTGGTAGACAAAGACAAGAACTTCTACTTCCTGGAAATGAACACGCGTTTGCAGGTAGAACACCCCATCACCGAAGAGGTGACCGGGCTGGACATCGTGACCGAGCAGTTGCGCATTGCGCGTGGCAGGCCGCTGAGCCTGACGCAGGACCAGGTCAAGATGCAGGGCTGGGCGATTGAGTGCCGCGTCAATGCAGAAGACCCGCACAACAACTTCCTGCCCTCCACTGGCTTCATCTCGCACCTCACCGTACCCACCGGGCCGGGTGTGCGCGTGGACACGGGCGTGTATGCGGGCTTCAACATTTCGCCGTACTACGATTCGCTCATCTCCAAGCTGGTGGTCAAGGGCGAATCACGCGCCCAGGCCATCTTGCGTATGCGCCGCGCCCTTGAGGAATATCATGTGGTGGGCGTAATGACCAATATCCCCTTCCACCAGCGTATGCTGGAACAGGCGCGCTTTATTGCCGGCAACTTCGACACGCGCTTCGTAGAAGAGCGCTTCTCACTCGAGAAGGCTGAAGAAGGCATGGAGACGCACCCTGAGATTGCCGCCATCGTGGCCACTTTGGTGGCCAACGAGCAGGCCGAGCGTTCGGCGCACATCATTTCACGCGGCAAGCGTGACACGAGCAACTGGAAGTGGGTCTCCCGCTGGGAACGGATACACCGCTGATGAAATACATAACCACGATTAACGAAACACAATACGAAATCGAGATCCTCAACCCGCGCCAGGTGAGCATTAATGGCAAAGTGGTGGAGGTGGACTTCAAGTCCGTGAGCGGGCAGCCGATCTATTCGCTGCTGGTGGACGGCCAGTCGTACCAGGCGCACGTCTACACCGGCGAGGAAGACGAGCTGCAGGTCTTGCTGCGCGGCGTGCTGCATAGCGCCAAGGTAGAAGATGAGCGCGAGAAGCGTCTGCGGGCGGCCGCCGGTGGCGGCGCGGCAGACAGCGGCGAGTTCGTGCTTAAGGCGCCGATGCCCGGCCTGGTGGTCAAGGTGTCTGTGAATGAGGGCGACGACGTCAAAAAAGGTGACGTTCTGGTAATCCTTGAATCGATGAAGATGCAGAACGAGCTAAAATCCCCGCGGGATGGCAAGGTGACCCGCATCCAAGTCAAAGCTGGTGACAGCGTAGAGCAACGCACCAGCATGGTGAGTGTTGAATAAGCTATATGGTTACCTTGGTAGGCGACAAAGAACTAGAAGTTAAATTCCACGTAGCCCAGCCGGCGGAGATTGAGCGCCGGCTGGTGGCTGCGGGGGCCGTGCTGCTGCACCCACGCACCCACGAGTACAACCTGCGCTTCGACAGCCCTAACGGGATGCTGAGCGAAGCACACAGCATGCTGCGCCTGCGCCGTGATAGCAGCAGCCACATGACCTTCAAGGGACCCAGCACGACTCTGGGCGGCGTGTTGGCCCGCCAGGAAATTGAGTTCGATGTCTCCAACTTCATTCAGGCACAGAAGCTGATCGAGGCGCTGGGTTTCGGCTCGAAGTTCATGTATGAGAAGTACCGCACCACCTATGTGATGACCGGGTTAAAGATCACGCTGGACGAGATGCCCTACGGCACCTTCGTGGAGATCGAAGGCACGGAGCCAGAGCCAATCCAGGCCGCCGCGCACCAGCTGGGGCTGAACTGGGAGCGCCGCTTGCCGGAAACCTATCTGAGCATCTTCCGTCGTTTGAAAGACCTCTACGGCATGCGCTTTTCAGATCTATCCTTTGAGAATTTCAATGGCGTGGAGGTGTCTTTGGAACGGGCGGGTATTCTGCCCGCCGATGGGTAGATGTTAACCGTAAAATCGATCCACAGATGAACACAGATAAAAGCAAATCTGCCGCAGATAGACACAGATAAACGCAGATTTAGAATTTAGTCAGGGTGGATATTGCAATCAATCAACGATTTGACGCAAAGCATCATAGGATGCGCATATGAAGTAAGCAACCAGTTGGGCGCTGGCTTTCTTGAAAAAGTTTATGAAAATGCTTTGACCATTGAACTCCGTTCACAGGGTCTTAGCGTATCGCAGCAAGTCCCCTTCAAGATACGGTACAAGGACGCGATCGTAGGAGACTATTTTGCAGACCTCATAGTTGAAGAGATGGTGCTGATAGAGATTAAGACTGTGCGGGCTTTCGATAATGCACATGTGGCCCAATGCATTAACTATCTTGCAGCCGCAAACTTGAACCTGGCCCTGCTTTTGAATTTTGCGAAGTCTCGAGTCGAAATACGTAGAATTGCGAAACAACTCTGACGCAATTGCTTATCCGCGTTTATCCGCGTCCATCTGCGGCAGAATCTCCCCACCACGCCAATCCACACCCGCAACCACAGCTTCCACACCTAGCAGCTCACGCACACGCTGCTGCATAGCGCCAGGATCGCCGCTCGTCACGTAGCGCGTGGCCCCGCGCTCGCTAGGGGCCGCCGCCAGGCCATATTCGGCCAACAAGCTCTCGACGCGGCGGGCGACCGCGGGCGCCGGGTCCACCAGGCGCACCGCCGGACCAACAATATCTCGGATGGTATCGAACGCAAACGGGTAATGCGTGCACCCCAGCACCACCGTGTCCATGCCCTGGGCCAGCATCGGCTGCAAGGCCTCCGTAAGGATGCGGCGCGCCTCCGGGCCGTTGGCGCGGCCCGCTTCGATCTCGCTCACCAGGCCGCGGCAGGCATTTTGCAGCACGGTGACATCTTGCGCAAAGCGCTCCACGACAGAGGCATATAGCTCGCCTTCGAAGGTGGTCTCGGTGGCCAGCACGCCCACCACGCCGCTCTCGGTATGCTCGGCAGCCGGCTTGACGGCAGGCTCCATGCCTACGATGGGGATGTGCGGATACAGCTGGCGAATGGAGTGCAGCGCGGCTGCAGAGGCGGTATTGCACGGAATCACGATGAGCTTGGCACCCTGTGCCACCAGGTAGCGCGCAATCGCTTCTGAGAAACCACGCACTTCGTCCAACCCGCGCGGGCCATAGGGTACATGTGCCTGGTCTGCAAAGTAAACAAAGTCTTCGTTGGGCAGCTGGGCATGCAAGGCACGCAGTACGCTAAGCCCGCCCACTCCGGAGTCAAAGGCGCCTATCGGTTGCTTGGATTGTTTGCTGGGGCTGTTCATAGGCAAAAATAAAAGAGCGCAGCTTGCGCTGCGCTCTAGGTTATACCAGATGCAAACTTCTAGTTGTCGAACTTTTGCTTGAGGCGGGCCTTCTTGCCGCTCACATTGCGCAGGAAAGCGAGGTTGGCGCGGCGCACCTTGGAGTGACGCTCCACGACCACCTTCTCCACCAGCGGAGAGGCATACAGAAAGGTGCGCTCTACACCGATACCATTGCTGGCTACACGGCGTACAGTAAAGTTGCGGTTATTGCCCTTGCCGCCCTCTTTGAGGACCGTGCCCTTGAACTCCTGAATGCGCTCGCGGTCACCTTCTTTGATTTTGACGTGCACACTCACCAGGTCGCCGGGGCGCAGGTCAGGTACATTTTCGTTTCGTTTGGCCAGTACGGCCTTCAACAATTCAGACATTTGGTTTCCTTATCGCTATTGCAAACAGCTGAGAATTATATCACAAGCTGCCTATTCGGCAAACAAGTCGCTGGAGCGGTAGTCATCTGGCGTGGCGGGCACGATGCGGGTAAAGCGGTCTTTATTGCCCAGCCAGCGGGCAATCACTTCCAGCAGGTTGGAGCCGATGAAGCGCCCCCCGCCCTGGCTGGCATGGCAGGCATCGGCCTTGTCTTTGCGCCCCTGCACGCTGCGATAGTTGATGGTGACATGCGGAGCGGTATCTTTGTCACGCGCCAGGCGGGTCAGATCAATATCCTTGTTGCGGCCCACCTTGGAGGGATCCTTACCCACCAGGCGCATCAGGAACACGGCGCGGCGCAGGCGGGCACGGTTGCGCGCATTCACATACAACTGGGCCGGCTGGTACGGCGCGCCGGCCTCGGGATACTGGCTGGCGTCGCCGGCCGCGTGGAAGGCGGCCACGGTGGCCTTGTGGATATGGATGTGGTCAGGGTGGTAGTAGCCGCCGGTCTCATCAAAGGTGATGACGACTTGCGGCTTGAGGCGACGAATCTCAGCGACGATGCGGCCAGCCACCTGTTCGAGCGGCGCCTGCACGAGCGCTTGGGGATTCTTGTTATCGTCTGAGCCCACCATGCCGCTGTCGCGATAGTTCAGGAAATTAACGCTTTTAAGGCCAAGCGCATCCGCGGCGCACATCAGCTCGGCTTCGCGCAGCTCGGCGATGGTCTTGTATTTGGTCAGGTACTCTGGGTCCACCGTGCCCGCCTCGCCGCGGGTAGCGCAGGCCAGGTGCACGTCCACACCCAAGGTATCGTAATAAGCGATGGTGCCACCCATGCCGAAGGATTCGTCATCCGGGTGGGCCATCACGATCAAAATGGTCTTTTTGGGATTGCTGTCTGTCATAAGTGCACCTTGTTAAGCAGTCGTGAATTATAGCCGCGTAGCGCAAGCGCCCGTGCCGCGGATGCTAGACTCTGGCCATGCAAACCGCCTTCAATTTCAGCGCCAGTGAGCTGGCCCAAAATCAAGCGGGCCAGTTATCCAGCCAGCAGAACAAAGCCGTGGAAGACTACCTGGTGGCGGCACGCAAGCGCACACTGTTCGCCGCGGCGGTGGTGCTGGCCAGCCCCTTACTGATCGTTGCGCTCCTGGTGCTAAGCGAGCAGGCCGACACGCTGCGCGCTGTGCTGCCGATGTGGCTGCCTGCGCTAGCCGTCTATCTGGGGATAGCCAGCATGGGCTTCGTAGTTGGCCAACGCCATATTCGCCAATTGGCACGCCGCGAGGTGCTGAGTGTGCAGGGTTCGCCGGTGCTTTCCAGCGTCAAAGTGCGTGGTTGGACGGCCTATTACATGAATCTGCCCGGGGCACGCTTTCAACTCCAACCGGAGCAATACCGCGCCATCCATGAGGCCCGGCAATATCGCCTCTTTTATCTGCGCTACCACCCCACCCACTGGATTCTCTCGATACAAGAACTCTAGCGGAGGGACGCCCTGCGCTACAGTCACAAGTAATCGCTTGGCTTAGTAAACCGGCAAATCTGGGTCTACTTGCTCGGCCCAGGCGTTGATGCCGCCCACCAGGTTCTTGACCTTGCCGAAGCCGGCCGCTTGCATCAGCTCCACCGCACGCGCAGAACGCCCGCCCACGCGGCACATCACCACGTATTCGTTGGCCGTGTCCAGCGCAGACAGGCGCCCGGCGATCTCGCCCAGCGGAATGTCAATGCTGCCCTCGAGGTGCGAGATGGCCAGCTCGTGCGGCTCACGCACATCAATGATCTTGACCTCGGCGCCGCTCTTGAGCTGCTCCGCCAGCTCCTTGGGGGTAATTTCAAACTTGCTATCCATGCTGCCCTCACTGTGATCGTGGGATGGTAAACCGCAAAACGCTTCGTAGTCTATCAGCTCGATCTTCTCAGCGGGCAAACTGCACACGGCACAGTTGGGATTCTTGCGCAGCGTGACAAACTCCACGCGCATGTCCAGCGCGTTGAACAAGAGCAGACGCCCCACCAGCGTTTCGCCAATGCCCAGCAGCACCTTCAGCCCCTCGCTGGCTTGCATGCTGCCGATGATGCCGGGCAGCACACCCAGCACGCCGCCCTCGGCGCACGAGGGCACCAGCCCGGGCGGCGGCGGCTCCGGGAACAGACAGCGGTAGCACGGGCCGTGCTTGGCGTCAAAGACGCTGACCTGGCCATCGAAGCGAAAGATGGAGCCGTACACATTGGGAATGCCCAGCTTGACGCTGACATCGTTGACCAGATAGCGGGTGGGAAAGTTATCCGTGCCGTCAATGATGAGATCGTAACCTTCAGCAATTTGCAGCGCGTTGGCCGAGGTAAACAGTTCGTTGTACACATCCACCTGCACGGTGGGATTGATGTCGAGGATACGCTGGCGGGCCGACTCGACTTTGAGGGTGCCCAGCTGCGCCGTGCCGTGGATGACCTGGCGTTGCAGGTTGGATGCATCCACCACGTCATAATCCACCAAGCCAATGCGCCCCACCCCGGCGGCGGCCAGGTATAGCGCGGCCGGCGAGCCCAGGCCACCGGTGCCGATCAGCAACACGGAGGCGCCACGCAGCTTTTGCTGGCCCGCCAGCCCTACTTCTGGAATCAGCAGGTGGCGGGAATAGCGCATCAAGTCATCACGCGAGAGATCGGCTGTGGAGGCCATATGGCTGTTATACCCGCCGGGCTTGGCTACCGCGGCCGAGGATGGCATCCGTCATGCGCGCCACGCGCACGATGGGCTCGACATCGTGCACGCGCACGATGTCTGCGCCGCGCAGGATGCTGACGGCCACCGCGGCGGCGGTACCCTCCATGCGCTGGTCTGGCGGCAGATCCAACGTGTAACCGATGAAGGATTTGCGCGAAGGCCCCACCAGCAGGGGATAGCCGAGATCGCGCAGCTCGCCGCCACGGTTCAGTAGTTCCAGATTCTGCTCCACGGTTTTGCCAAAGCCGATACCGGGGTCAAGGATGATTTGCTCATCCGCAATGCCGGCGGCATGCGCGATCGAGATGCTTTCCAGAAGCTCATTGCGAATATCGCCCAGCAGCTCGTTGTACTCCACGCCCACATAGCGGCCGCCAAGGCGCTCACGCACCTCGGCGTTGGCGGGCTGGCTGCGGTTGTGCATCAGCACCACCGGTACGCGGCGCGCCGTGATCAGCGGCGCCAGCGCCGGGTCTGCGCGCAAGCCCCACACATCGTTAACCAGCGCGGCGCCGGCATCCAGTGCGGCCGCCGCCGTGCTGGCTTTGTAGGTGTCGATGGATATGGGCGTATCGAATTCGGCGGCCAGCGCCTGGATTACTGGAATCACACGCGCCAACTCATCCTCAGCACTGACCGGTTGGCTGCCGGGGCGCGTGCTCTCACCGCCCACATCGAGCACATCGACGCCGGCGGCAACGAAGCGGCGCGCTTGCTGCACTGCGGCGGCCACGACCTGCTCCTGTGAATACAAGCCATCCCCGGAGAAGCTGTCTGGCGTGATGTTGAGAATGCCCATCACATAGGTACGGCTGCCCCAGTAAAACTCATGCTTACCGATCTTCATGCTGTGCTCCCGGGGTGAACTGCACAACTCCGCTGGCGTCTTGCGCCGCCAGCAGCTCAGCCACAGTGCTGGCTGTGCCGGGCACGGCCAGTTGCGGCGACAGCTCGGCCAGCGGCACCAATACGAAGGCGCGCTCGGCTAAACGAGGGTGCGGTATGTGCAGATTGCCCTCAGCGAAGCTGAGGGCAATCTGCACATCGCCATACAGCAGGATATCAATATCGATCTCACGCGGGCCGTAGCGGAAGCTGGCCACGCGCCCCACCTGCTGCTCAATATGCTTGATGTGCGCCAGCAGCGCCTGCGGGCTGAGCTCGGTTTCGGCTTCCACGGCCATATTCAGGAAGCGCGCCTGCTCGGCGTAGCCCCACGGCTCGGTCTCGTAGACCGCGCTGCGGCGAAGCACGCGTACGGCAGGCCCGAGGGCGGCGATGGCGGTATCCAGGTTGGCCAACCGCTCGCCGCGGTTGCTGCCTAAGCCAAGATAGATGGTGGTGCCAGTCATGGGGAGGAAGTATACGAGAATTAGGGATACGTGAGCGGGAAGCAAAAAAAAGAGAGTGGAGATTCTGGTTGTCAGCTATCGATTAACCAACTAATCGATAGCCTAGGAGTTAGTTATAATACGGGCTCGCATTTGGAGAGGTCGCATAGTCTGGCCTAGTGCGCGCGCTTGGAAAGCGCGTATACCGCAAGGTATCGAGGGTTCGAATCCCTCCCTCTCCGCCTGTAGCACTCAGAACGACGCCCGGCTGGCGTCGTTTTTATTTCTCAGGAGGAAAATCATGACAAGCAAGTTGCTACGCATGGACAACATCGGCATCGTGGTGGAGTCTCTGGAAGACGCTATCGCCTTCTTTACCGAGATCGGCCTGAGACTTGAAGGCCACGCCATGATCGAGGGCGAATGGGCCGGCCGCGTGACCGGACTGGGTGACCAAACGGTGGAGGTGGCCATGCTGGTCACACCGGATGGGCACAGCCGTATCGAACTCTCGCGCTTTATCAGCCCAGCCATTGTGTCTGATCATCGCACTGCCCCGGTGAACTCGCTCGGCTACCTGCGCGCCATGTTCACCGTGCAAGGGCTGGATGCGTTGCTGGCCCGCCTGATGGCGCAGGGGGCGACGCTGGTTGGCGAGGTGATGCAGTATGAGGACAGCTACCGGCTGTGCTATATCCGCGGGCCTGAGGGCCTCCTGATTGGCCTGGCCGAACCGCTCAAAGAGCCCTGATAGCCTTGACATTTGGCCTAGCGTGTTATATAACCATATAGTTATACAACACGCCATGACCGCTGCCACAGACACCCTCAGCCTCACCTTTGCCGCCCTGGCCGACCCGACGCGGCGCGCCATCCTGGAACGCTTGACGCGCGGTGCCGCCACGGTCAACGAGCTGGCGGCGCCCTTCGCCATGAGCCAGCCGGCCATCTCCAAGCACCTCAAGGTGCTGGAGAAGGCCGGGCTGATCACTCGCGGCCGCCAGGCGCAAGCCCGCCCCGCCGAGCTCAACGCGCAACAGCTGGAACTGGTCACGCGTTGGCTGGAGAAGACGCGCACACACTGGGAAGAGCGCTTTGACAAGCTGGACAGCTATCTGGCCACACTACAAGACACCCCGCCTGACCCGCAAACACCCACCCCACCAAGGAGAAAAAAATGAGCAAGATGATAATTACCGCCAATGGCGCCGAGCTGTACCTGGAGCGCACCTTCACCGCCCCGCGTGACAAAGTGTGGGCCGCCTTCACTGACTGCGAGCACCTCAAGCACTGGTGGGGCCCGAACGGCTGGGACCTGACCCACTGCACGATGGATTTCCGTGAGGGAGGCCGCTGGCACTATTGCATGAGCGGCAAAGACGAGAACGGCAAGACGCTGGAATCGTGGGGCCTGCAGGTCTTCGAATCGATCAGCGCCCCCGAGCGCTTCAGCGGCACGGATGTATTCGCCGACAAAGACGGCAACGCAGCCCCTGGCATGCCGGTGGCCCAGTTGGCGATGGAGTTCGTTGAAGTCGAGGGCGGCACCAAGATCATCGGCCGCACGACCTACTCCACTGCCGATGAACTTAAGGCTATTATGGAGATGGGTGTGGAACAAGGCATCACCGAAACCTGGGACCGCCTGGAAGCCTTGCTCGCCAAGTAAAAGGAGTGCAGCCATGTCGTTTCAAGCCTATCTGGACAACATCGAAGCCAAGACGGGCAAAACGCCCAACGAGTTCATCGCTCTGGCCAAAGCCAAGGGCTTTGGGCCAGACACCAAAGCGGGCGAGATCGTTGCCTGGCTAAAAGACGACTTTGATCTGGGGCGCGGCCACGCCATGGCGCTGGTGCACGTTATCAAGAACGGCGCAGTGATCAGCGACAAGCATGTCAACAGTGGCGGCACGCACAGCGACCCCAGCAACACGCTGCGCCTCAGTGGCGCAAAGAAAACGAAATCACCCGCCAAAAAGGCAGCCAAGAAAACGGCCGCCAAAAAAGCGGCGAAGAAAACAACCAAGAAATAGCAAAACGCCCAGCATCTGCTGGGCGTTTTGCTTTAGACTGGCAGCATGGCAAGCCTACAAGAGCTTACAGTGGATGTTGGTGCGCACGGCCGCGTATCCGCCCTGTTGCAGAAGCCAAGCGGCGCACACGCCGTCTTGGCGCTGGCCCACGGCGCTGGCACAGACATCCGCCATACCAGCATGCAGGCGCTGGCCGATGCGCTAGCCGCCGCCGGCATTGCCACACTGCGCTACAACCTACCCTATAAGGAACACGGCCGCGGCCGCCCCGATTCGCCCGAGGTGGCGACCGCCACCGTGCGTGCCGCCTGCCTGCTGGCAGCAGACTTGGCCGCTGGCCTGGCCGATGGCCTGCCGCTGTTTGCGGGCGGCCGTTCCTTCGGCGGGCGCATGACCACGCTGGCGGCCAGCCAGTCGCCCCTGCCGGGTGTACGCGGGGTGCTCCTCTTCGCCTTCCCCTTGCATCTAGCTGGCAAACCCGCCATCACCCGCGCAGCCCATCTGGCGCAGGTCAGCATCCCCATGCTGTTCTTGCAAGGCACGCGTGATGCGCTGGCCACGCCAGCGCTGCTGGAGGTTTGCCTGCAGCCACTGGCGCTGGCACGCCTGCATTGGCTGGCCGAGGCCGACCATAGCTTCAAGGTGCTCAAACGCTCCGGGCGCACGGATGCCGAGGTGTTGCACGAGGCTGCCACGGCCAGCGCAGCGTTTATGAATTCGAATTCTTAGTGATGGTGATGATGGTGACCATGACGCTCATGGCCCAGATCTGCTTCCAGCGCCGGCCCTAACCACTGGCGCACACGCCCCCAGCCAGACATCTGCGTGGCTGCCCAGCACGCCACGAGCGTGGTGAGCGGCACAGCCAGCATCAGGCCCAACGAGCCTACCAGCGTACGCAAGATCTCTTCGGTCACAAACTCACGGTTGATAAAACCAAGCCAATCGGCGCCCGCCCCAGTCACCAGCAGCAACAATGGCAGCGCCGCGCCGGTGTAGGCCAGCACCAGCGTGTTCACCGTGGCGGCCACGTGGTCTTGGCCGATGCGCATGCCGCGGCGGTAGAGGGCACGCCAGGTTTGCGTGGGGTCAAGCAGGTAGAGCTCAAAAATGACAGAGGCTTGCGTGATGACCAGATCATCCAGCACGCCCAGGCTACCAATGATGATGCCACCCAGCACCAGCCCGCGAAAATCCACCACAAGGGATTGCGGCTGCTGGCTGAGGAACATGGCCTCTTCAGTGCTGAAGCCGGTCATGCGCGCAAACTGCACAAAGTAATCCGCCAGCAAGCCGGTCAGCAGCAGAGCGATCAACGTGCCGATGACAGCAGCATGCGTCTTGACCGTCCACCCGTAAACCAAATACAGCGTGCCGGCCAGAATGGCGAAGGAGCCCACCACACTCACCCACACGGGGTCTTCGCCGCCCAAAATTCTGGGCAGGATGAAGGCCATAATGATGGTGAGGCTGAAGGCCATCGAGACCAGGCTGCGCGCGCCCTTCTTGCCGCTGATGAGCAGCGTGGCCACCACGAACAGCGTGAATAGCACCGCTAGAGGACCGGTGCGGATGTAATCGGTGTAATAGGCTTGTGCGGGTAGATCTGGGTATTCGCTGACGGTGAGCAGCAACTGGTCACCCGGGGAGAAGTACGAGCCCACCGCCACGATCTGGCGGCGGCCGTAATCGATCTCAAAGGTCTGCCCAGCGTACTTGCCTTCCAGCACGCGCACCGCCAAGACCTGAAACTGCTGCAGCTTGCCGCCCATATCCACCTGGCCGGCCTGCACGATCTCGGTGACAACAGCTTTTACATTATTGGTGGTGAAACTCTGTGTGTTCTCGGTTGGCTGAGTGTTCAGCTGCCCCAGCCAATAACCCCCAAGAAAAACGATAATCAGCGCCAGCACCAAGGTGCCGCGCACTCGCTTCAACCAATTCAGCATGGGCACTATTCTGCCCTATGAGAAGCTAAACGCCACTGAGCAAGGTAGCCAGTACGCCGGAGTTGAGCACCTGCAGAGTGCCCCAACCCATCAGGATGCCGAGCAACCAGCCCGCCAGCACGTCTGAGACGAAGTGCAGGCCGGTGGCCACGCGGGCCAGGCCCACCAGGGGGGCCCACACCAGCAGCAGGATGCCGAACCAGGCCGGGCCGAGCGCCAAGCCGAGCACCGCCAGCATGGCGGCACGCGCCGCATGGCCGGAGGGGAAGGAGTGCGGATCGGTCTTGCGGTAGATCTGGCCCCACTCACCCGCCGGGCGCGAGCGGCGCACGCTAAATTTGATGACCAGCACAACGATTGCCGTGAGGGCGATGCCGATCAGCAAGCCCCAGGCAATCTGCTTCCACTGCAGGCTGCCCAGCCAGATAATGAGCAGCAGGCCAATACCCCAGAACCACGAGTCACCCGAATGACCAAAAAAGATGGCCAGCTTGCGCAGCAAGCCGGGGTCTTCAATACGCAGGCGCGTGGAGAGCTGCGCGTCTTGTTTGAGCCAGTTTTCCATTAGTGCTTAGCTTCCAAATAGGTGCGAATAACTTCGAGATGGTGCGCCTTGTCCACATCCATGCCAATCTCGGCATAGGGGCAGTGCTGGGCGCGGGCACGCAGGCCCAGGCTGCGGCCGGCGCGCGTTGCGGCATCCGCCAGCGTGAGCTGGCGGATCAGCGCCAGGAACAGCGTATCGAAGCCGATGAGGGCAGCCTGCTTGAGCGGGCTTTTGCGCGCATCGCTCAGTTTCTCCCAGGTGCCGCCGCTGGAGAGGATGACGCGCAGCGCTACTGGAGTCACATCACCGCCGCACACCTCGGCATCTTTGAGGCGCGTGAAGGTGCGCCGCGAATCGGGGAAGCGCGCTTCCATCACATCTTTCTCCACCACGTTGTAGAGCATTTCGTCGTCGGGCACGCGCACCTGCTCCAGCACCCAGTCCACCATTTCGCCGGTGATGGCTGGCGTGTCTGAGGGCACCAGCACGCAGTACTTGGCGTCTGGGTTGAGCTCGACAATGCGTTTCGCACCAGCGCGAATATTCGGCAGCATTTCGCCCTGGTTGGGCACGTAGCTCAGGGGCTTCTTGCAGCTCAGCCCGTCGGCCTCGCTGAGGCCGACGATGACCACGTTGCCAATGTGCTCAGCTTCGCTGAGCGCATCCAGGATCCACTGCACCATGGGCTTGCCGGCGATCTCGATCAGCGCCTTGGAGCGCCCTTGGCTGAATTCGTAGAGCGAATCGCCCTCTTGCGGGATCCCGCCTGCGGAGAGAAGTGCGTCAAATTTCAATTTAGCTCCTGGAGTTGCGGCTGCAGCTTCAGCTCATCGATCATTTGATTTAGCTCATCATGGGTGAGCTTGCGGCCTTTGCCCGCCGCGGCCACCAGCGCCGCCTCGAGCATGTTGGTGCCGAAGGAGCGTCCATCGTAGACTGGCGTGGTGGTCAGCAGGTATTTGATGCCAATCTCTTTGAGCATCTGGATATCATCCGGCGTGGTGGTGTTGGTCACGATGACCTTACCGGGCAACTTGGTGGGGATGTGGCGCTTGATGTAATGGAAATCGCCGGCGATCACCTCAGCCCAGTTGAAGTATTTCTCCCACTTGGGAATGCGCGCCTCTTGCTTCTCGCCCGTGGGATACACCCACTCGAAGGGCAAGCGCGTGGCAATCGGGGCCACCAGCGCCATCATGGTCTTGAGGCCGCCCACGCTGCGAATGGGAATGGGAACGTCAAGAGCGAACATGAAGTCACCAAAGACGCAGTCGTAGCCAGCCTCAGCAAAGGAGCTGGTGAGTCCCCAACGATCTGCCCCAAGGGTAACGAAGGCCTTCTTCTCTTTAATGTAATCGCCGATGTTGGCGTGCAGGAAGTCTACGGCACGGTTCTCCAGCGTGTTCTTGAGCCCCTCGCCATCCACCAGCGGGGTCTGCTTGACGTGGCGCACAATCGATTGCACGGAATAGAGGGGATAGAACTTCTTATCCACCAAGAGGCCCAAGTCCGCCCCACCCAAGCCAAAGGCGTCCACTTTGCCATCCAGCTCTTTGTAAAGCTCGGCGGCCTTTTCCATGTCGCCATTGGTGCCGATGCGCTCAATGCGCACGGTTTCACCCAATAGCTTGACCTCAACGGCCTTGTCTCGCTTAGAGGAACCAATACTGATGCTGACTGCACGCTTCATAGGGCGTCTCCTCGATGTTGTTTGGCGGGTTGGCCCGTCTGAGGCCTGATTTTACTCGTGTTATGCCCGTCCACCGCTATAACCCCGGGAATTGACGCTAGAAACGCTTGGGGGCTTGCGGTATAATCGCCTGCAGAGGGGCATGAAACCGCCAGGCCTGAGGGTCTGAGAACCAGCTGGAGGTGCTTGTGGCAGTTCCCAATTACGCATATTTCCGAGGCAAGATCGTCCCCTATTCCGAGGCTAAAGTCGGTGTAATGACTCACGCACTGAACTATGGCACGGCCATTTTCGGTGGGGTGCGCGGCTACTGGAACGATGCGGAGGAAGAGTTGTTCGTCTTCCGTCCCAAAGATCATCTCAAACGTTTGTACAACTCCGCCAAGCTCATGGTGATGGATATTCCGGTTGGGCCGGACGAATTGCTGGAGCGCATCGTGGAGCTGCTGCAGATGGAAGGCCACCGCCAGGACGTGTACCTGCGCCCCATGGCCTACTTCGCCGATGAGATCATCGGCGTGAAGCTGCACGACCTGGAAACCGAAGTGACCCTGTTTGCCGTGCCTTTTAGCAAGTATGTGGCCAACGACACCGGGGCACACGTCACCTTCTCCTCCTGGCGCCGCCTGGATGACAACATGATCCCGGCGCGCGGCAAGATCGCCGGCGCCTACGTCAACACCGCCTTCATCAAGACGGATGCGGTGCGCGCCGGCTTTGATGAGGCGCTGGTGCTGACGGCTGACGGCCACATTTCTGAGGGCAGCGCCGAGAACATCTTCATGGTGCGGGATGGCGTGGTATTCACCCCGCCGATCACTGACAACATCCTCGAAGGCATTACGCGCCGCTCGATCATTGAGCTGGCCCAGCACGAGGGCTACACGGTGGTGGAGCGCTCGATTGACCGCACCGAAGTCTTCCTGGCGGACGAGATGTTCATGACCGGTACGGCTGCCCAGGTAACAGCAATCACCAAGGTGGACCACCGCGTGATCGGTGAGGGCAGCATGGGCCCCATCACCGCCCGCCTGCGCAAGCTGTACGACGACGCGGTGCGTGGCCGCCTGCCCGAATTCCGCCACTGGAACCACCCCGTGTTTGAAAAGATGGTGGTGAAATCTTGAGCGGCCGCTGGCCCTGCTCAATACACTAGTACGCATGTGAAGTGGCGCAGCCCATAGGCTGCGCTACTTGTATAAAACAGCGAGAACAATATGGCTACGAAAACCAAACTAGATGCTCTGATCAGCAAAGTTGCAAAGCCCAAGGCTGGCTTTCCTGAAATTCAGCGCGTGGCCGAGCAAACCATCAAGGCCGAGACCGCCGTCAAGGCTTTGGATATTGCCAAAGACCTGCTGGAGTCGCACATTTACCAGGCGCGCATGCTGGCCACCTATCTGCTGGGCCACCTGGCCGGCGAAATGCCCGAGACGCTCAAGCTATTGCGCCAGCGCGTAAGCCGTGACCCGGATTGGCGCGTGCAAGAGGCGCTGGCGCAAACCTTTGACATCATCTGTGATAAAGCCGGATACCAGGAGAGCTTGCCGCTGATCAAGGACTGGCTGGGCGACGACAACCCGAGCGTGCGCCGCGCAGTGACCGAAGGCCTGCGCGTGTGGACCGCCCGCCCCTACTTCAAAGCCAACCCGGAAATGGCGATCACCCTACTGCGCGGCCTGCGTGCCGACGAAAGTGAATACGTGCGTCGCTCCGTGGGTGGTGCGCTCAAAGATATTGCCAAAAAGCACAAGACCCTGGTCAACCGCGAATTGAAGACTTGGGATCTGTCTGATAAGAAGATCCAGCAGACCAAGCTGCTGGTTGGCAGCAAGGGCGGCAATGCCCCCAGCCCATCCAAGAAAACGGCTGCCAAGAAGAGTGCTGCCAAAAAGGTGGCCCCGAAGAAAGCTGCCAAAAAGGCGACGGTGAAAAAAGTTGCCAAAAAGGCGACGGTGAAAAAAGCTGCTGTCAAAAAGACCGCCAAGAAAACGACGACCAAGAAAACCGCAGCAAAAAAGAAGGCCAAGAAGAAGTAAAAGGGTGCGCCCTAAGCCCGGCACACTCGTAAAATTATCTGACGACATAGACCCCTGTTTTTTTCTCAACAGGGGTTATGTTTTCTTACGGCGCATCGCCAGGTGGAAAGCGGATTGAATTGAGTATGTAGTGAAACGCGGCAGCCCCACCCAACTCCCAGGCTTTGATCGCAGCAAGCCCGGTTCCAAAGGCAAAGAATTCACGCCCGTCCTCCAGAATCAGCATCACATAGCCGCCCTCAAAGCTTTCTGCCCCCTGCTCCTTGAACGAGAAATACTCCGCGGAGCGGCCATCGATGTGAACAGTCTCCGAAGAGTACACATCCAGCGGGCCGATGTTGCCCACCACGGCATCAAAGACCTCGGCAGCGCTGCCCGGCTCCGGGCTGATGGTCATAGCAATCAACACAAAACCGCCAGCTCCAAACACCGCCACTTGATTTTCCTCAACCGAGTGGAGATAGTCCTCTGGCAGTTGAAAGCTGAAATAGTTGTTGACATTGACCGTCTCGCCAGCGGCCACATCAGTTGACGTGGGCGACAACGTTTGGGTGGGCACGGCGGTTGCGGTAGGAGCTGGGGTTGCACTGGGCGCAGGTTCTGGCTCAGCCAAACCACAAGCAGATAGCAGCACACTAACCAATAGGATTTTTCTAACCATGCTCAACATTTCACCCCCCTTAGTGCCGGCTTAAGGCAGGCCGATTGGAAAATCGCCCGCGCACGCAAAGCCTTGCGGCGCAAACAGCGCTTCGTAAGAGTACATGTCTATATATAGAGTGGTTTCGCTGGACAGCGTTTCCACGCGATAGGCATCGATGATGCTGTCCTCGGTGGCTTGCGAGCCGGTGCGTTCGAAGCCAACCATCTCACCCTCCAGGCCGCGCAAGGTATTGAAATAGGCGCGTACGCGTGCGCTGGCATTAGGGCCAAACAGCTCACCCATCGCCGCGCCACCTATCTTGATGGGCTGCTCCGGTGCAAAGCCGTAGTCTGCACTGGGGCTGACGCTGCACTGCAAGCGGAGGCTGGGATCAATATCCAGGCTGACGGTACCCAGCGCGCTAACAAAGGCTTGCTGGCCACCAGATTGCCAGGCGTTCACTTGGTTGTTGCGCCCGGCGCCAAGGGCGAAGAACTGGCGGCCGTCATCCAGCGGCAGCAAAGCATAACCGCCCTCGAAGGCAATGCCGCTTTTTATTGCTGGTGAACGTTTGGTACAAAGCAGAGTCTTCACCTACCATGGTCTCGCCTGCCAAACCGAGCTCAAAGGTTCCAAAGCTGTCTTGCAGCGCTTCGATGAGCACTTCGGCGTTGTCATCCTCCTTGCCAGACAGAATGCCAATAATGAAAAGCACCTCGCCATCCAAGCTCACCATCTCAATTCGGCTGGCGGCCACACGGTAAGCATAGGTATCCAGCTCCTTGATGGTGAACTGATGGTTCACATTCACATCTGGGCCAAAGTTGATTACAACTGTCGCCTGTGTAGCAGTAGGTAGCGCTGTTGACGCAATAGTTTCCAGTGGTGCGATGGTGGTTGGCTCAGCCGCTGTGCTGCCACAGGCGGCAAGCAAAAGACTGAATAGTAGAAGAATAAGGGGGTTGTGCATGCAGGCGCGCATGCTGGCCATTATACGAGCATCACTCGTGATACAGCCACTTCTCCATTACAAGAGCATCTTCACCACCGTTGTAGTAGCGCGGCCACACATCCACACGCTGGTAGCCGCGCTTCTCATACAGCGCGATGGCGGCGTGGTTGCCCATGCGCACCGAGAGGCGCATGCGCGGCACAGCGACGCTGTGCTCAGCCTGGCGCATCAGCGCCTGGCCAATGCCCGCCCCGCGCCGTTCGGGATGCACGGCAATCGTGGCGATCCAGGCCAGATTATCACGGCGGCGCACATCCACGGCGATGAAGCCGACCAGCTCCTCGGGCTCACCTTCGACCGCTTTCCAGCGCAGCACACTGGGCAGGCTGAGCACGCCGAGCATCTCGATCAGCGGCCAGGCATCCAGGGGGAACGAGAGCTGCTCCAGTTCACGGATGGCGCCCAGGTCACGCAGGCCCGCAGGCAGCAGGCGGAAACTTTCAGTGGTGGGGGTAGACATTTACTTGCGCTGATTGCGGATTTCAGTGGAAGATAGGTCCATTCGGAACTCATCTTCGCTCATACCAACGAACAGGTCAGCAATGGCGGGCGGAATGGCGGCATCGGCCAGGGTCTGGTAGCGGCCATCCACTTTGCGGCCAGCTACAAGGAAGCTGCACCCTTGAGCGCGAATGAAATCGAAGGCTTGCAGCATGGCCACCTGCCCCGCGGTGTACCTGGGGTCGATCAAGCGGCGGGCGGTATCGAAGCCCACTACGAAGACACTGTTGGGATACAGCGCCGCCTTATCGCGGAACAGCGGGGCGCCGCGGCTGAGCAGCACACGCTGCCCCAGCAGACGCGGCTGAGCCAGGCGCTCCTCCACCGCTTCGCGGCTGAGACTGGGCTTCTCCACATTATCCAGCGAGAGCTCAAAGGCAAATTGGCGGCCGAGTTTGCGCTGCGCGGTTTGCGCCAGCAGCAGGTGACCCTCGTGGATCGGGTTGAAGGAACCAGACAAGATCGCGCCGCTGAAGGGCGGCTGCTGCACGTAGGCGGCGGGCGGGTAGCACAATACGCTGGCCACTTCGCCAGCGAAGAGTGCATCCAGCGGCTGGGTGGCTGACAGCTGTTGGCGCTCGACGAACTCGCCCTCAGCCAGCGGCAGGGGTAGGGCCGGGAGGCCGCTGGCCTCCAGCAGAGCGCTGAGGATGAGTGTGCTCACCAGCAGCTCTTCTTCTTGACGCTGGCGCAACCCCTTTTGCAGCTTGAGCTGCCATGTGTACAAGCGCTCGGCGCTGTGCACGGCTAGTGCTACGTGATGGTCACCCTTTTTGGCGTAGTTAGTGGCAATTGCCGCTGTGCTGCCCAAACCAAGGGTGGGCGCCCCCTCAGGCCGGTAGGCCATTGCGCGTGTGTAGGCGGCGGCGGCCATGGCCTGGGCGGTGCTGACGCTCACGAATTTGAGCGGCCAGAAGCCCATATAGTCCTCAAGCGATTTCGTGGCATACGGCACACACGCATCCAGCACAAACGTGGAGGCGCCGCCGACGCTGAGCAGCCACTGCACAGCCTGCGAGCCAGCCCCTGTGGTGGCCAGGGCCCCCTGGTAGCCGCTGGCAAACAGGCTTTCAATCTCATTGCGATACGGAGTAATACTCATTGGCGCACATTATAGTCCTGTGACCTGGCACCATAGTTGCACTCAAAAAAGGCGATGATATTGGCTCACGAGACATTCATGCGGCTTAAAAAGCCAAATGCTATAATCGTGCCTTGTTGCCCAAAAAACTATGAAAAAGACCCTACTCACTCGAATCTCTGAGAGCTTTCGCTCATTAAGCCGCGTGCAGCAAGTGCTGGCCGTGGCATTTGTGCTGGCCACCCTGGTCACTGCAGGCATTGCCTTCAGTACGGTGCGCCAGTTCATCGTCAGCACCACTTCGTTCAATCTGCCCGGCCTGGCTCTGAGCCAGGGCGAAACCAACGGCGAGCCCAACAGCGCGCCGGCGGTGGCCCAGAGCCTGAGCGTAGATCTGGAGGAGTGGGACGGCACTTCGCGTGTCAACATTCTGCTGATGGGCTTGGATGCACGTGACTGGGCCTCCGGTGATGGCCCGCCACGCACCGATTCGATGATTCTGTTCACCTTTGACCCGGCGACCAACACTGCCGGCATGCTCTCGATCCCGCGTGACCTGTGGGTCGACGTGCCGGGCTTCGGCCACAACAAGATCAACGCTGCCTACCAACTGGGTGAAGGCTCCCGCCTGCCCGGTGGCGGCCCCGGCCTGGCCATCAAGACGGTTGAGCAGTTCCTCGGCATCACGATCAACTACTATGCCCAGGTTGATTTCAGCGCCTTTGAGCGCTTTATTGACCTGATCGGCGGCGTGAAGATCGATGTGCCCAACAGCGTGGATGTGCAAGTCATTGGCGAAGAGTATGTGCGCCGCATCGAACAGGGCCGCCAGGTCTTGAACGGCGCCTATGCGCTGGCCTATGCGCGTGCCCGCCACAGTGAAGACGGTGACTTTGACCGTGCCCGCCGCCAGCAGGAAGTGGTTCTAGCCATCCGCCAGCAGCTGATGCGTGATGACGTGCGCTCCCTGCTGATCACGCGCGGCTTCCAAATCTACCAAGACCTCTCCAGCGGTATTAACACCAACATGACCCTGGACGAGATGTTTTCGCTCGGCTTTACGCTGCGCAATGTGGAACCCGAGACGATCAAGCGCGCAGTTATCTCTCCGCCAGATTACGTCACCTTGGGCACCTCGCCGGACGGCCTCTCCATCTTGAAGCCGCTTACCGAGAATATTCGCAGCCTGCGTGATGATTTCTTCAACACCTCCTCGGTGCGCAGTGTGGTAGCCATCAACAGCGCTTCGCAGGCCAATATGCAGGCCGAGGCTGCCACTGTGGCAGTCTACAACGGCTCTAGTAACTCGGGCGTGGCAGACACCACGCGTGCCTACCTGCAGGCCCAGGGCTTCAATATAGTGACCACCGGCAATGCCAACGCGGTAGGCGCTACCACCCTGATCGACTACACCGGCAATCCCTACACCTTGCAATATCTGGTGGAGATCATGGGTGTCTCCCCTGGGTATATCTTCAGCCGCTATGACCCCAATAGCCAGGTAGACGTTGAGGTCATCATCGGGCCAGATTGGGTGCCCCCCTCACAGTAAGCTAAGAGCGGCGTTATGCGCCGCTCTTTTACTAGTACTGAGCTACTTACCTACAGCCCAAAGAGTATGCTAGACTTTTTCTCCGTCTATGGTTGCACACTTAGGTAACGAAGAGCAATTCCGCCGCGCCATGAACCAGGGCCACTCCGCAGCATGGGAGGGCCGCTGGCAGGAGGCTGCCGAGCACTACGCCCAGGCACTGCAGGAATTCCCGGATAACCACCCTACCCTGAACAGCCTGGCGCTGGCTCACTATGAGCTGGGCAACCTGGACCAGGCGCTGGAGTTTTACCGTCGCGCCTCTCGCCTGGCGCCTGAGGACCCGCTGCCCATCGAGAAAATGGCTGACATCTTCAAGTCCACCGGGCGTATGGAAGAGGCCGTGCAATTCTCGATGCGCGCCGCTGAGCTGTATCTGAGCCTGCGCGATGCGGATAAGGCAATCAACAACTGGACGCGGGTGATACGCCTTGACCCCGAGAACGAGGATGCGCACAGCCGCCTGGCGCTGGTGTATGAACGCCTCGGGCGCACGCCGCAAGCCATCACCGAATACATTGCGCTGGCCGCACTGCAACAGCATGCCGGCCAGGTTGATGAAGCGCGTGCCTCCGGCGAGCATGCGCTGCGCTTGAACCCCAAAAGCAAAGACGCCCAGGAAGCTGTGGCGATGCTAAAAGCCTTCAAGACCCTGCCCAAGCCACTGCGCATGGGCAGCGCCACAGGCCCGCTGCGCCTGCCAGCCGGAACGCCGCGCCCCGTCTTCCAGTCAGCCTTGCACGCCTTCGAAGACGGCCCCGACCCTATCGAAGAAGCCACGCAGCACTCCTTGCAGGCGTTGGCTGCGATGCTGTTTGACCTCACCCCGCAAGAGCCAGAGAAGCGCAAAGGTGCCTTGCAAGACCTGGCACGCAGCGTGATGGCGCGTGGCTTTGACGAGCGCGCTATTGCGCGCCACCTCAGCAAAGCCGTGGAGCTTGAAACCCGCAAGGATGACAAGCTCACGGCGGATGAGCTCAAGGAAGCCATTGACGCCGGGCTGGATCACCCTGCCGCCCATTTCAACTTGGGCGTGCTGCATCACAAGCTTGGCCGTACCGAGAGCGCCCAGCGCAGCTTCCAAAAAGCGGTGGTGCAGCAAGACTATGCGCTGGCCAGCCGCCTGATGATCGCGGACTACTTGCATGAGCAAGGCAAGACCCAGGATGCCGTGCTGGAATACTTGCAAGCTCTGCAACTGGCCGATTGCGACGTGGTGGGCGCAAGCAAAGCCGCCGCACTGCAAAATGCCTATGCTCCCTTATTGCAAAAAGCAGCGGCCAATGAAGACAGCCAGGCAATGGCCTTGCTGGCTGAGAACATTCGCTATTTGCTGATGCGCCCCAACTGGCGCACCGGCGTGAACGAAGCACGCGGCCAACTACCAGTCAAACCCGGCACGCACGCCCCCACGCCGGTGGCCGAGATCCTCACACATGCCAACAGCGCTCGCTTGGTTGACGCGCTGGGGCGCATCAATCAAATCTCGCGCCAGGGCCATTTGCGTGCCGCCATGGAAGAGGCCTACGCTGCGCTGGAATTCTCGCCCAGCTATTTGCCGCTGCACGTGCATATGGCCGAGCTGCTGTTGCTCAATGAGCGGCCGCAGCAGGCTACCGAGAAGCTGGCCACGGTAGCACGCGTGTACGCGGCCCGCGGCGACATGGAACGCTCCACGCAAACCTACGAGCGCATTGTCTCGGTCTCTCCGTTGGATGTGGATGCGCGTCTGCGCCTGATCGAGCAGCTGGCCGCCAACGGCCACCGCCAGCAAGCCGCCAGCCAGAACCTGGAATTGGCGGATGTGTACTACCGCCTGGCCCAACTGGATAAAGCGCGCGACACCTACGAGAAGGCCTTGCGCCTGGCGCAAGGCTCCGAAGTGGACGCTGCCTGGAACGTGCAGGTGCTGCACCAGATGGCCGATATTGACTTACAGCGTCTGGATTGGCGCAAGGGTTTGCTGGTCTACGAGCAGATCCGCAGCCTGGCGCCAGATGATGAGACCGCCCGCCTGAACTTGGTGCAACTCAACTTGCGCTTAGGCCAAGAGGGCAAGGCTAACGGCGAGTTGGAGAACTATCTCTCCTACCTCAACAGCCGCGGCCGTGACGAAGAGGCTGGCACTTTCCTGGCTACGTTGGTAGACGAGAACCCGCGCTTTATCCTCGGCCACCGCCGTCTGGCGGAGCATTACCAGCAGATGGCCAAGCGTGGCGATGCGATCCGCGCCTGGAACAAGGTGGGCGAGCTTCTGGTAGAAGCGGGTGACCGTGAGGGCGCCAAGGTAGCCGTGCGTGCCATCCTGGCGCTCAACCCGCCCAACCCTGAGCGCTACCAGCAGTTCTTGCAGCGTTTGAGTAAATAGCCCCAGCTTTTGTCATTCCGAACCGAGCAAAGCGAGGGAGGAATCCGTAACGCGATAGTTTGTCGCGCTAGCTTATGTGTTTCAAACTCAAATGAACCCTTAACGGATTCCTCGTCGGCCTTCGGCCTCACTCGGAATGACAAAATGCGTTATTAGCACTTACCTTACGCAAAAATTCCTAACACTCCCGGTAATTCCGCCACCGACGGCAAGATCAAATCCGCCCCGGCTTCGCGCAGCTCATCCTCTTCGCCAAAGCCTGATAGCACGCCAATCGCTTGTGCACCGGCACGCTTGGCTGCCAGCATATCCACCGTGGTGTCGCCCACCATCACACACTCGTGCGGTTGCAGCCCATAGTGCTGGCTGGCAAACTGCACCGGCTGCGCGTGCGGCTTGGTGCGCGGCGTGCTGAGACCGTGCACCACCAAGGGGATGTGGGCATACAGCTCGCTGGCTTGCAAGAAGGCGTAGGTCGCCGTGGCACCGCGCACAGTGATAGCGGCCAGCGGATAGCGGGCCGCCAACTGCTGCACCGCCGCCGGAATGCCGGGAATGATGTGCGGGTCCGTGAGGCGCGGCGGGCGGCGGCGGGCCAGCGCTTCGGTGAAGCGGCCGATAGGGCCGTCCAAGCCGAGCGCATCCAGCAGGCCGAGCGCATCGTTGCCGGGTTTCTCCAAGCGCATCACCATCGTGCGCGCCGTACGCTTTGCGCGGCGGCCCAGCAGCGGAAGCAGGGCACGTTCGAAAAGCGCCGCATAGTGGTTATCCGTATCGCGTAGGGTGCCATCCACATCCAGGAAGACGGCTTTTACTTTCTCAGCGTCAAATGTCATCGTGGGGTGAGTGTACGCCACGCTCGCGTGGCGTGCGTGAAAATTCGGACTAAAATTAAGCGCATGAAAGCCAAAACTATTCTGATGCTCGGCGATGCTGTGTTAATTTTCCTATTCATGGTTGTGGGTCTGCAATTCCATGACAGTGGCGGCGCTCGCTTTTTGCCCAACTTCGTCCCGTTTGCGTTTGCCTGGTGGCTGGCCGGCCACTTCACCAACCAGTGGGCCACACCCACCTGGCGCAGCTTGTGGAGCGTGCTACCCGCCGCCGCATTGGCCGCCCCGCTAGGCGCGGTGCTGCGGGCTGCCTGGTTGGGCGGCATCGCCCTGCCGCTATTCACGGGCATCACCGCCGCCGGGCTGTCGCTGCTGTTCATTCTCTGGCGTATGCTGTACATCTTGGTGCTGGCTAAAAGGGTCTCTTGAGCGAAGCCGTAAACGAAGCCGCCTTGATCCAGGCCGCCCAAGCGGGCGACCTGGATGCTTTTAACCGCTTGGTGATCAGCTACCAGGCGCTGGCTTACAACGTGGCCTACCGCCTGGTGAGTGATGATGCCATCGCGCAAGATGCCACGCAGGATGCGTTCATCTCCGCCTATCGCAATCTAGACAGATTCAAAGGCGGCTCCTTCAAGGCCTGGCTGCTGCGGATTGTTACCAACGGCTGCTACGACGAGCTGCGCCGTCAAAAGCGCCGCCCGCAGTTGCCGCTGGAGCCACTGACCCCTGACGGCGAAGATGCGCCTGACCAAGCGTGGATGGCCGACCCTGGTGAAAGCCCAGAGGAACTGGCCGAGCGCGTGGAGCTGAATACCGCCATCCAGCGCTGCCTGAACCAGCTTGACGAAGAGTTTCGTGCCGCGGTGGTGATGATCGATGTGCAGGGCATGGACTACGGTGAAGTGGCCGAAATTATGAAGCGCCCGCTGGGCACGGTGAAGAGCCGCCTGGCACGCGCCCGCGGCCGCATGCAGGATTGTCTGCGCGGTTTTGCGGAACTCTTGCCCGATAAATTTCGTCTTAGTGGTGAGGAGAGTCCATGAGTCGCCCCACCTCACCCCATGATATTGAACTGCTCTCGGCCCACCTGGACGGGCAGCTAATGCCCGGCGACGCCGAGGCGTTGCTGGCGCGCCTGGAGCACGAACCTGAGCTCACCGCCGCCTTCAAGCAGATGCAGCGCACGCGTAGCCTGCTGCGCCGCGCCCCGCAGCGGCGTGTGCCGCGCAGCTTCATGCTCACCGCCAAGATGGTGGGCGAGCAGGCACGCGGCGGGCTGAGCGCGTGGTCTGGCTTCAACTTTGCCAGCGCGCTGGCCGCCCTGGCGCTGCTTCTGGTGCTGGTGACCGATGTCTCCTACAACGGCATGCCCTTGCTGGGTGCAGGCGCGGCTGAGCCACAAGAGCCGATGGTGATGATGGCCGAAGCCCCGGTTGAGGAAAGTTATTCCGAGAGCTACTCAGCCGATGCCGCCAACGCCGCCGGGGCCACTGAAAGCCAACTGGCCGAAGAGTCCCAAGGCAACGCTGAGAGCGACACGCGCATCATGGAAGACCCGCTTGCCAACCAGCCGGCGATGAAGGAAGCGGAGGCGCCTACGCTGGCACAGTGGGTTGCCATGAATGCGCGCACGCTAGAAGCGCTGCTGACTTCACTGGCAATCATTGCTGGGCTCCTAGCCTGGCATCACCGCCGTCGATAAACTGCAAACAAAAAGACGGGCTTGTGCCCGTCTTTTTTTGATTCCACAAACCAGCCCACTATAATTCACGCATGCCTGATGCACTCAGCGGCTCCATCGAATACATCACTTACTACAACGCCGAGAATGGCTTTAGCGTGCTACGTCTGCGCCCGGATGAAGACGCCTACAGCCAGGAGTCGGATGGCACGGTGGCCGTCACCGGCGTATTGCCGGAGTTGGCGGTTGGCGAGCACTTAGAGCTGCAAGGCGAATGGGTCAAAGACCCCAAGTTTGGCCTGCAGTTCAAAGTAGAAAAACTGCAACAGACCATGCCCACCACGGTGGAGGGGATCCGCCGCTATCTGAGCTCCGGCCTGCTCAAAGGCGTTGGCCCGACCATCGCCGGGCGCATTGTCGATCACTTCGGCGCGCAAACTATTGAGATCATCGACAAGCAGCCCGAGCGCCTGCGTGAAGTGGCCGACATCGGCCCCAAACGTCAGAAGCAGATACTCTCAGCCTGGGAGGAGCAGCGCCAGGTGCGCGATGTGATGCTGTTCCTCAGCAGCCACGGCGTAAGTACGCACCTGGCTACCAAGATCTACAAGGAATACGGCAACCGTGCCATGGAGGTGGTCAAGAAAGACCCCTACCGCATGGCGCGCGATATTCAGGGGGTAGGCTTCCTTACCGCTGACAAGATCGCCAAGGCCTTCGGCCTACCGCCCGACCACCCTGCCCGCCTCGAGGCGGGCCTGCTGTACACGCTGGCCGAATTCAGCGGCGATGGCCACGTCTACGCGCCGCGGCCGCAACTGCTGGCACGCGCCAGCGAACTGCTGGGTACGCCCGCGCCACCCATCCAGGAAGCCATCGAGCGCCTGGCCGTGCGCGGCGATGTAGTCGTGGAAGACGAGGCCATCTACCCCAAAGACATGCACGCTGCCGAAGTGGGCCTGGCCGAGCTGCTGGATGCGTTGGCCAGCGCCAAATCCAGCGCCACCGCCGACATGGCGCTGACGCGTGATCCGGATGCGCTCAGCGAGCTGACCCAGTTGGACACGCTGCAGCGCCAGGCGGTGCTCACCGCTCTGCGGCAGCCGGTGAGCATCCTCACCGGCGGGCCGGGCACCGGCAAGACCACCACGATGAAAACGCTCATCGGCGCGCTGGCACTGGCAGGCAAGCGCTTTGCGCTGGCCGCCCCCACCGGGCGCGCCGCCAAGCGGCTGGCGCAAACCAGCGATCAGCCCGCCAGCACCATCCACCGCCTGATCGGCTACACCCCTGGCGAAGGCCCGCGCTACAACGAAGATGAGCCGCTGGGGGTTGACCTCATCGTAATTGACGAAGCCTCGATGCTGGATCTGCAGCTCACCTACACGCTGCTCAAAGCCATCCAACCCGGCACGCATCTGCTGCTGGTGGGCGATGTAGACCAGCTGCCCTCGGTGGGCGCGGGTGACGTGCTGCGTAACCTGATTGCCAGTCAGCGCTTTCCGGTGACGCGGCTGCAAACTATTTACCGCCAGGGCGAGCACTCGCACATTGTCAGCAATGCGCATGCCATGAACCTGGGCGAGATGCCGCAGACCAGCAAAGATACAGAGGGCGATTTCTTTATCGACAGCACGGAAGATGCCGGCGAGGCGAACGCCAAGATCGTTTCGCTGGTCACGCAGCGCATTCCGGCGCGCTTCAAGCTGGACCCGCTGCAGGATATCCAAGTGCTCTCGCCGATGTACCGCGGCCCGGCTGGCGTGGCCGCACTCAACGAAGCGCTGCAGACGGCGCTCAACCCGCCCAGCGCACTGAAGCCTGAGCGCCGTCTGCACGGGCAACTGCTGCGGGTGGGCGACCGCCTGATGCAGATACGCAACAATTACGACAAGACCGTCTTCAACGGTGATATTGGCCGCTTGCTTGAGCTTTCTGTGGAAGAGCAAACGCTCACCGTAGATTTTGAAGGCCGCCGCGTGAGCTATGAATGGAGCGAGGCCGATGAGCTGACGCTGGCCTACGCCATCACCGTACACAAGGCGCAAGGCTCTGAGTTTCGCTGCGTGGTGATGCCAGTGCTCAGCCAGCACTACATCATGCTGCAGCGCAACCTGCTCTACACCGGCGTGACCCGCGCACAAAGCCTGTGCGTGCTGGTGGGCAGCCGCAAAGCGATCGGCATGGCGGTCAACAACAACAAAGTTTCGCAACGCTGGACTGGGCTCACGCAGCGGCTGGTGCAGGCTGGGCTACAATCGAGCGCATGAATTCGCGCATCTTCAACATCACGCTGGCTGCTCTCGCCATCCTGGGCAGCCTGGCTGTATATCTCGCCACCAGCCAATTCGGGCCGGGCTTGTCTACCGACGGGGCGCGCTATCTCTCCACAGCAGAGAACTTTGCCGCCGGCTTGGGCCTGGTGGATTACTTTCACGAGCCTCTAGTGAACTGGCCGCCACTGTACTCAACCATCCTCGCTGCGTTGCACAGCCTTAGTGGGCTGGATGTGATGCTGCTGGCACAGATCATCAACATCCTTGCGTTTGGTGCGATCATCGCCCTGAGCGGCATATTCATGCTGCGCGCCCTGCCCGGCCAGCGACTCTTCGCCCTGCTGGCTAGCGCGGTGGTGGCAAGCTCAGTAGCCCTGCTCGAAGTCTCCGCCAATGTCGCCTCAGACCCGCTGTTCATGGTGTGCGTGCTGCTGTGGCTGCTGGCCGCTCAGCAGTATGTGGCCCGGCGTGCGCTGCGCCACTTCTGGCAGATGATTGCGCTGGCCGCGGCGGCTTGCTTCCTGCGCTATGCCGGCGCCGCGCTGGTGATGAGCGGCGCGCTGGTAGTGCTATTGGCCTGGCGGCCGCAGTGGCGCAAGGGGTTGCTGCAGGCGGCCATTTATGGCATGGCCAGTGGGCTGCCAATTGGCCTGTGGGCTATCTTGCACAACTATCCTCTGAGCGGCAAGCTGCTGGGCACCCACCAGCCTGCCTACCCTCCTGGATTATTTGTCGCTTTCATTGACAAAGTGGCCAGTTGGTTCGTGCCCGAGCGCATTTTGCTGCTGACACCGCCGCTGGCCTTGTTCGGCGTAGTGCTGGTGCTGTGGGTGCTGCGTAGCACGCGCCAGCGCTGGGCCAGCTTCGGGCAGCAGATACTAGGCGCCCCCCTGCTACCCGCGGCCGCCTTCACGTTGGTGTATGGCGGCATGCTGATCTTTGCCATCAGCTATTCGGAGCACCGAGTGCCGGGCAGCCAGCGCTTGCATGCGCTGCTGCTGCCCTGCCTTCTAGTGCTGGCAGCGGCCGCCTGGGCACACTTCGGCCCGCGGCTTGGCGGCCTGTGGCGCACCCTGGCGCTACTAGCGGCGTGCCTGTGGCTGGCTTTCCCGCTGTACCGCACGGCCGAATATGTGCGCCGCTCGCACGCCGAGGGCGATGTGAGCTACTACAACCTGTACAATACGCGTGGGCTGCGCGAATCTGAGTTTGCTACGCACCTGAGCCAACTGACGCTTGAGCCAGAGGATAAGGTCTACAGCAACAACGAAGCCGCTGCGTGGTTCTTGCTGCGGCGGCAGATCTACCGCCTGCCGCGTTACGACGGCGAGACACAAGCCAGCCTGGAAAGCAGCCTGCTGAACTTTGAGGGCTGGCCGGCCGCAGATGACACGGCGTACATGTTGTGGTTTGGCAATGAGTTGGACTATAAACGAGACGTACCCACCCCGGAGCAGATGCAGGCCACACTGCCTGAGAGCAGGTTACGCGTGCTGAGTAATTTCCGTAGCGGCTACGGTGATATATATATTCTCGACGCTGAGTGATAAGGAAAAAAGGGCGGGTCTAAGACCCGCCCTTTTATTTATCGCTTACTCTGCAGGAGTATCAGCCCCTGGCTCCGGAGCTTCTTCGTGCTCTGCATCTTCAACCACGAACTGGCGCCACTCACCGTGCACGCCCTCTTCGGTGACGCCGAAGTAGAAGCGCAGGCTGCCATCCACACGCTGCACAAAGTCGTAGCGCTCTTGCTGGCGCTGCGTGTAGTACTTGAGCAGGCCAAAATCGCCGCGCCACTCTGCTTTGAGTTGAGCCACATCCTTGGGCAGCGCCGCATACTCGGTAATGGCGTAATGCCACAGCTTGCGGGCTGATTTCTGCGTTACGTTGTTAACCACCATGTTGTTGCGCAGATCGCGCACCACATAGTAGGCCACGCCGTTGCGCTCTTCATCCGAGACTACTTCTACGCCGGTGCGCGGCGCGTGCTCGGCACGCGGCGGCAGCTCGGGCTTGGCGGCGGCATCAGCCGCCGGCTGCGCGGTGGCCTGTGGCTTGCCGCGGCCATTCTGGGCGGCAGGTTGGCCGCCCTTGCCGCGCCCATTCCTGCGGCCATCCTTGCCAGGCTTGGCGACAGGCTCTTCATGGCGCGGCGTGATACCGGTAACCAGGCGCACAATTTCATCACGCACGGCCAGGCCGGTTTCGGCCTCGGCACGAATATAGATCTGGTTATCGTCCACGGCGTAGGGTTGGTCATCGCCACGTGGCACGATCGCACGCAGCACACTCTTGCCCTCGCTCTGCAAGCTATCCAGCGCGCAGGCCAGCGGCGGACTGATGCGCTTGCCGATCTCCTGCTCCAACTGGCGAATGGCCTGGTTGGGGTTACGCACACCCACCACCGGCTTGGGTTCGGCACGCAGGCCGATAAAGAGCGTGCCGCCGTTAGTATTAGCAAAGGCGCACACATCGGCTATGATGGCGTTCAGATTAGTGCGCCCGCTGAGGCTCTCGTGAAACTCCTGTACGATGTTGCTACCCTGCTCGCGTGCCGAACGCACGAAGTCAAAGTCGGCGCCTTCGGCTTGCTGCTTCTTGCTTTGCGCCGGGCGTGTACGCGCAAAGTCATTGCTCTCAAAGAGCGCCTTGAGCGCTTCGAAGGTGGGCGCGGGCAGCAGCACTTCCGTAATGCGCCCGCCGATGCCTAAGTTATTGTGCCGCTTGGGGTCATTGTCCAATCGATGGGCATCCGAGCCTTGAATAGTGTGCATACGGCGCGGATACTCCGGCTTGATGCCGCTGAAGAAGGCCGCCGTGGAATAGCGGCCGCGCTTGTCCAGATCGGTGACTTCGAGGGCATGCAGATGCGGGTCTTGCGTATAGGCGATCTTGGTCTGCCCACCAAAGTTGAAGCCGCGCATCGCCACACCATTGGTGGAGTTGGCGTGCGCGGCAATCACAATACCGCCGCCCTCATGAATGGCCTGGTAGGCGGTGAGCACATCGGCAGAGGCGCCCACGGTGACCGAGCCCGCATCGAGCTGGTTGGAGGGCACGTTGAGGTCAAGCAGAATGTGCTCGATCTCACGCAGCGGCTTCTTGGGGTCAAACAGCCCCATCACATGAAAGCCAAAGGTGGCTGTGAACTCAAAGCCGGGCAATACAAGAATTTTAGCGCGCAGACGCTCATATTCCTTCATGCGCTCTTCTTCTTCAGGCAGGATGCGCTTGAGGGTGCGCAGCATGCGCAGTTGCTCAATTTCTTCTTCCATGCGGCGGTAGCCGCTGGCGGTGTTGTGGTCAGCAAAGCCGATGATGTCCAGGCCACGCTGCTCTGCCCGGCGCAGAATATCCAAATAGCTGATGCCGGGTTCCTGATAATCGCTGGAGGCCGGAGTATGCAGATGCAGGTCCATCGCATACCATTTTTGCCCTCCTCCGCGGTTTTTGTTAGGTCTCACAAAGTCTCCATGCTGGTGGCGCTAGCCCGCCAGGCCGTGCGCCAGCAAATTCATTAGCTCATCAGGCATATAGGGCTTTTGCAGAAAATCATCTGCGCCACGCGCAATAGCGTCCTGGCGGTAGTCTATGCCTGAAGTGAGCAATACGTATATGTTGTTGAACTCCGGGTGGGCGCGCATCGCCTCCACCAGGTCAATGCCATTGGCGCCGCGCAGGTTCACATCGGCCACAATGGCATCCACCGGGCTGGCAGCTAGCTCCCCCACCAGGTTAGTGAAATCGGTCAAACGGCTGACCGCATAGCCCTCAAACGACAGCAGGTCATGCACCAACTGGTACAAGACCTCTTCGTCTTCGAGCACAAGAATGGTTTTGGGCATGTTAGCTGCGTACCGTCTTGTGTTTGGGCTTGTGCCCGTTGCTGGACACAGTGGCCTTGGCCGCAGCCTTCTTGACCGCGCCCTTCTTGGCCGCTGTTTTAGTTGCCGCGGCTTTAGTTGCTGCAGATTTCTTAACCACAGTCTTCTTTGCCCCAGTCTTGCTGGTCGTTGGCTGTTTGGTTGCACGCACAGGTTTGCTCACCAGGGCGTGCTCCAGCACCTCATCCATCGTCTTGACCAGTTTGAAGCTCATCTTGGCGCGCACGTCTTTGGGCAGCTCGTCCAGGTCGATCTCGTTACGCGCCGGCAGGATGATGGTCTTGAGTCCCGCTCGGTGGGCCGCCAAGACCTTCTCCTTGATGCCGCCCACTGGCATCACCTGGCCGCGCAGCGTGATCTCACCCGTCATGCCGACATGCGGCTTGATGGGCTTGCCGGTGAGCAGCGAGACCAGCGCGGTGACCATGGTGACGCCTGCCGAGGGGCCGTCTTTGGGTTGGGCGCCAGCGGGCACGTGCAGATGCAAGTCTGTGCTCTGGAAGAAGTCTGGCTCGATGCCGAGTTGCTTGGCACGCGAGCGCACGAAGGAGAGCGCCGCACGCGCCGACTCTTGCATGACCTCACCCAGTTGGCCGGAGAGCTGGAAGCCCTTGCCACCGGGCATGCGTGTGGCCTCAATGAAGAGCACATCGCCGCCAGTAGGCGTCCAAGACAGGCCGGTGACCACGCCGGGCAGCGAGGTACGCGTGGCGATCTCCTCCATGCGGTAGAAACGCTGCGGGCCGAGGTGTTCACGCACCATCTCAGGCGTGACGCGGATCGGGGTCTTGGTATTGGCCTCGGCAATGCGCGTCACCAGCTTGCGGCACACCGCGCCAATCTGGCGCTCGAGGTTGCGCACACCGGATTCGCGCGTGTAGGCACGGATAATGAGGCGAATGGCCTCATTGCTGAACTTGACCTCGCTCTTGCGCAGGCCATTCTCACGCAGTTGGCGCGGGAGGAGATAATCCTTGGCAATCTCCAGCTTGTCGCCTTCGGTGTAGCTGCTCAGGCGAATAATCTCCATACGGTCACGCAGCGGGCCGGGGATGGTGTCCAGCGAGTTGGCCGTGGTGATGAACATCACCTGCGAGAGATCCAACGCCACTTCGAGATAGTGGTCACGGAACTCATTGTTCTGCTCAGGGTCGAGCACTTCCAGCAAGGCCGAGGCCGGGTCCCCGCGGAAGTCATTGCCGAGCTTATCCACTTCATCCAACATGAAGACGGGGTTACGCGAGCCGCTGCGGCGCACGCCCTGCACGATGCGGCCGGGCAGTGCGCCGATGTAGGTACGGCGGTGGCCGCGGATCTCGGCCTCGTCACGCACACCGCCCAGCGAGATGCGGATGAACTCGCGCTCCAGGGCGCGCGCGATCGAGCGGCCCAGCGAGGTCTTGCCGACGCCCGGTGGGCCCACGAAGCACAGGATCACGCCTTCGCGTTCACGGCGAATGTCGTGATCATCTTTGCTGCGCTTGCTTAGCTCATCCTTGCGCTCCTGGCGTAGCTTGCGCACAGCGAGGAACTCGAGGATGCGGTCTTTGACGTCTTTCAGCCCGTAGTGATCCTGATCAAGGATCTTGCGGGCATGCTTGATGTCCAGATTGTCCAGCGTGGTCTTGGCCCACGGAATAGCCACCAGCCAATCAATGTAGCTGCGGATGACACCATATTCAGCCGAAGCGGTGCTGAGTTTGGAGAGGCGATCCAGCTCACGGCGCGCTTGTTTATCGGCCTCCTCGGGCATCTTGGCTTCGTCAATCTTCTTGCGCAGCTCTTCGACCTCGGCGGCCACCTCATCGGTCTCACCCAGCTCACGCTGGATGGCCTTGAGCTGCTCGCGCAGGAAGTAATCGCGCTGCATGCCCTCAATTTCAGAGCGCGCCTCATTCTGGATGCGCTGCCCCACTTCGAGCACTTCGATCTCATGCGTCAGGAACTCAACCAGCTTGTGCAGCTTATCGCGCAGCGAGTCGAGCTCCAGCAATTCCTGTGACTGCTCCAGCTCCATGCGCTGGAAATTGGCCACCAGGTACGTGGTCTGCAGCGGATTCTCAAGATCCATGATACTGGTGACCAGTTCCTGCGGAATGGTGCCCAGCAGCTCGGCGATGCGTTGGAACTGGCTGCGGGCACTGCGCGCCAGCGCTTCCACTTCCAGCCCGTCTTCTTCGAACTCAGGCGCCAGCTCGATCTTGGCTTTTAGGTACGGCTCGGTGGCGGTGAACTCGCCCAGACGGAAACGCGCCAAACCCTGCACCAGCAGGCGTATGGTGCCATCCGGGGCGCGGAACAAACGGTGCACCGAGGCGACCGTACCGATAGGATACAGATCCTCCGGCCCGGGGTTCTCTTTGTCAGGATCTTTGGAGGCGACCAGGCCCACCAGGCGGCTGCCGACGGCGGCATCATCTACCAGGCGGATGGAGCGCGGCTGGCCAATGGTGAGCGGTACGCCGGTTTGCGGGTAGACCACCAGACCGCGCAGCGGCAGGATGGGCAGCTCATCTGGGATCTCCGGCAGCGGCTCATCCTCATCAGCAGCAAGGCGCGCCTTGCCCTTTTTGCCTTTGGCCACACGGGTGATGGTGGGCTTGAAGATCAGCTCATGCAATGCATGGCTGTCTTCGGCCTCCATCCAATCCCACATGTCGGCCAATTCATCAAACCAGGAGCGAGCCATCAGGATGCTCTGCCTTTCGGTAACGTGATAGTCAAAAAGCCATCTTGATAGATGGCAGCAACGCCGTCGGTATTCACTTCGCCGGGCAGTTGCAACGCGCTGAGGAACTCGCCAAAGCGCACTTCCATTTGATAATAGGCCGCGGCCGGCTCACTGGGCTGTTGGCGTGTGCCAAACACGGCCAGCTCGCGGCCTTCGATAGCGATCTTGAGCTCAGCATCCTGCATACCGGCCACCTCTACACGGATGATGTAAGCCTGCTCCGTTTCGAGCAGGTCCGTGGGTGGGCGCCACAGGTGTGGCCGCGCCGCCCACTGCCGTGAAAGCGTGGTGATGCGAAAATGCACCTCTTGCGGGGTTCCCCAAGAGGAACGAGCGACTACGTTGTCTAGCTCTTTTTCGTGCATGTAGTGCGATGGAGCGCCCCCTGTGGGGGCGTGTGCCTAAGCAGCCAATGCGGCCTTGGCAGCGCCCAGCACGGCGTCGTACTCCGGCTGGTCACCCAGGGCCTTCATGTAATCTGCGTAGACCACCTTGCCTGCACGGTCCACCACAAAAACGGCGCGGCGCAGAATACGGCGCTCTTTGATGAGCGCACCGTACGTCTCGCCAAAATTGGTGTCGTAGGCGTCAGAATACGTTGTGACGCGCTCTACACCGTGGGCGGCGCACCAGTTCTTGAGGGCGAACGGCAGGTCGGTGCTCACGGTAACAATTGCAATGTCAGAGTCGAGCGAGGCGGCTTCTTCGTTGAAGCGCTTGGTTTCCGTTTCACACACGCTGGTGCTCAGCGAGGGTACCGCGGCAATAATACGCACCTTGCCTTCTGTGGCCTTCAGCACGTCCACCACTGACCAATCTGCGGCGCGCAGTGTAAATTCGGGCGCCTGCTGGCCTACTTCAATATCGGGGCCTACAATGGTGACATCCTGCCCTGCCAGTTGCAACAAACCGTTTCGTTCCATCATTCTCCTATCTAAAATACAGGTCTTTCAATATGCCACATAGACGCTGACCCGTGGCTATATTTTACCTGCCTTGCCTGGGCAATTTGCCGGCGTTTGGGCAGGTAGAATAAGGCCGCTATGCGCAGATTTTCATGGTGGCAACACCTGCTGATTGCCGTTCTGGTTACCGTAGTTCTCCTGGCAGTCTTCGCCACTTATGCACCACGCCTCCCCAGCACAGAAGACATTAGCCCGCAAATCTACTTTGTTGCCAGCCTGATGCTGCTGGCAGGCTGCATCCGCATGGGCAAGCAGCCGTTGCGCTGGCTCTACTGGCTGCTGCTTGGCTTGTGTGTCTTTATCTTCCTGGATGAAATTGCCTACGGGGTTGAGCTGATGGGTTTTGAACCCATCTATATTGAGCAGTACAACTTCTACATTCGCGATGTACACAGCTCGGTTGGCTTTGCGCGTGAAGTGCTGGCGGAATGGCTGCCGCAGGCTGGCTGGAATCCGGCCGTGCTCAGCAGCTTTCTTCGCGTTGACTTTGTGCTGCTGCTGGGCGTGCTGGTGCTGTGGCTCGCAGCACGCCAGGGGCTGCAAGGCGCCAGCGAGGCACGCTGGCAGCAGCGCATTCTGCGCCTGCTGGCAGGCTTGGCCGGCCTCACCAGCCTGCTGCTGATTGGCTTCCTGCTGCAACTGCCCGCCGACCCTAAGAATGCTGTGCTCTTCGGCTTTTCAGCGGCGCGGCTTGGCCTGCTGGCAATGGCGGTGCTCTACCCCGGCTTGCTGCTGTGGCTGCGCTTTGCACAGCCACAGCGCTGGCAGCGTGGGCTGGCCGCGGCGGAGCGCATCATTCAGCGCCACGCCAAGGCGCTCGGCGCAGTATTTGCGCTGGTGCTGCTGGCGGGGCTGGTGTTCCAGCTGCAGTCTAGCTTCATGTTTCTGCCGGATGAACTGGTGCGGCTGACCCGCGTAGCCGCGGCCGTCACCTGGCTAATGGCGCAGGCGCTGTGGCTGTGGCTGGCGTTACTGCTGTGGCGCGGCTGGCTGCGCACACCCGTGGTTAAGCTGATACGGGATGGCTGGCAGCTCGTCAAGGATCACCCCACCCTTATTTATGTAGGCGTGAGCGTGTTGATCATTTTCATCGCCCAACTCATTGACCAAAATTACCTGCCATTGGACGAGATGCTGTATACGCCCAACTATCACATTCAATATTGGGGCGGATGGCTGGAAGAGACCCTGGAAATGATCGGGGCGTTTCTGTTCGCGCTGGCGGCGGTGGTGATGCCGCCGCGGGCGGCAACTAGGCCGCCTCGAAGTCGCTCTCGATAAGCTGGCGCAGGCTCTCGGCCGCCTCAGCCTCGTCATCTCCGCTCACCTGGATCTGCACCTGCTGGCCCTTGCCTACACCCAACGTAAGCACGCTGAGGATGCTCTTGGCATTGACCCATTTGGCTTCAGCCTCCACTTTGCGAATCTGAACCTCTGAGCTGAACTTGGCGGCGCGTTGTACAAACTGTGACGCCGGGCGGGCATGCAGCCCCACTTCATTCACAATTGTGGCTTCAAACGTGATCATTTCTTGTTCTTCTTTCGTTCGCGTTCCAGCTTGCGTTCAGCAGCCATGCGCGTCAGGCGCATGTGCAGCAAGCGCTCGGCGCTCTCAGCATTGCAGGCGTACAAGCCAAAGTTGCCGCGCCGTGCCAGCAGCGGAAAGCGCAAGCCCTCCACCGCCTGTTGCCAATTCAAGATAACAGTCTCTGGCAGCACGGGCAGGCCATCGGGTTCATCGGCAGGTTTGGCGGCGGCCAGGAAGGCTGCCACGGCCTGCTCCTGAATGTGGTCGTAGTTGCGCCAGGCCAGTAGCAGCACCAGGCCATAGGCGACAAAGAGCAGGTTCACCCAGCTATTGGCCTCATACCAGGCCAGCAGTTGCGGCCCCCACTCCCCACTGAGCGTCAATAACCACTGGCTCACTTGGCAGCTCCTTCCACAAGGCTCAGCGCGGCAACAACATCCGCCTTGCTTTCGGCAACGACCAACTTCTCAACAATGGCAGGGTTCTGCAGCAGCACCGCCACCTGGCCGAGCGCTTCGATCTGTGACTTCGGGTCGCTCAAGGCCAGCATGACGACGAGGCGTACCGGCACCTGCTCTTCCTTGTTGACCATGTTGTGAAAATGTACTGGCTCTTTCAGCGTGGCCAGGGCCAATGCAGAGTGCTGCACGTATTCCAAATCTACGTGTGGTAACGCGGCATTATAGGCGCCGCCAAGCGCCAACCCGGTGGGTGTATTGTGCTCACGCTCCAGAGTAGCTTGCACAAAGCCATCTTTTACTTTGCCAGCTTGATGCAGGCCATCGCCCATCAAGCGAATAATGTCCGCGGCAGTATCTGCCTGCAGATTCAGGTAAATGTCATCTTGTGACAATAATTCAAAAATACTCATGTGTTGGCTGCTTTCTGCAATTCAGCGATGTTTTCTGCGATGCGCCCGCCGTGGAACACAGCCCGGCCAGCCACGGCTCGGTCGGCCCCAGCAGCCAGCACGGCGGCGATGTTGCTGCTGCCGACACCACCGTCGACCACGATCAGCAGCGCGGGGGCATGCTGGGCAGCCCACGCGCGTGCTTGGCGCACCTTCTCCAGCACTTGTGGCAGGAAGGGCATATCCGGCTCTTCAGGCTCGGTGGTGAGGATGACGACAAAATCCAGGCAGTCCTGCAAATAGTCCAGCGCGGGCAGCGGCGTTTTGGGGTTAAAAGCCAGCCCGGCCAAAAGGCCGTGCTGGCGAATCATCTGGAGATGTCTACGCGGATAGGCGCTGGCTTCATAGTGGAAGCTGATCGCATGCGCGCCAGCTTCCACCACCCAGGGGATGATGACCTCCGGGTGGGACACCATCAGGTGCACATCCAGCGTGAAGCGTCCGTCGGCGCGCAGGTGCTCGATCAGGCGTGTGCCCAGATTCATCACGGGCACAAAATGGCCATCCTCGATATCCACATGCAGGGTGCGAACACCCGCGGCGTGCAAGGCGGCCAGTGCCGCCTGCATATCCAGCAGGGGCGCTGAGACAACCGATGGGAGCAATACCTGGCTGGTGTTCATGCTCTGCTAGCTACGTATCTTGCGCACAACCGCCATAAACTCTTCGACGCGCTTGGGGTCTACCGGGTTCCAGATGTAGTTGTCACGCTTGAAGGTGGTACCTACGACAACACCATCCGCCACGGCCAGCTGTTGGTCCACGTTGGAGATGCGCACGCCGGTGTTGGCAAACACGGGCACATCGCCCACGGCGGCCTTGACTTCTTCCAGCGCCTGCTGCGAGGTTTCCTTGCCTGCTGTCAGGCCAGAGACGCACAGCGCATCTGGGCGGGCATTGAAGGCGGTCGAGCGCGCCACTTCCACCAAGGGGCGGCCGCCAAGATACACGGCCGACTCAGGTACGATGTTAAACAAGAGGCGCACATTCTCAGCGCCGATGGCGTGCTGGTGGCGCACGATCTTGCCAGCATTGGTGTTCCACAAGCCGAAGTCACTGGCGTAGACGCCGGTGAAGATCTCACGGATGAAGGAGGCATCTACCGCCTTGGCCAGATCCAGCGAGGCATACGGATCCCACAAGACGTTGACGCCAAACGGCACGCGCACCTGGTGGCGCAGCTCGCCGATGACGCGCGCCATGCAGGCTACGGTGATCTGCTCCACATCGGTGAGGTACGGCAGGCTGGCCTCGTTGGAAAACATCACCGCATCCACGCCGCCAGACTGCAGCGCATCCAAGTCGGCGCGCACATGCTCAATGATGTGCGCCATGCCCTTCTCGGCATCGTAGCCGGGATCCCCTGGCAGCGGCGGCATATGCACCATGGCAATCACCGGCTTGGTAGTTTTGAAGAGATCGACAATCCAGCTCATTTACGTTTCATCCTCGTGAAAGCATTTGTGAAGTAGCACCCTACCGGCGGGAGTAAGGGGAATCACTCCCGCCGGCGAGGGATGCTTTAGTACAACCGGGTGTTATCCACCCAGGGGGTACTTGCGCTTGAGCCAGTACAGGCCGCCCAGCAACAGCAAGCTGACGACGACTGCAATGGCTGCAGGGGTTTGGAACAGGTAGTACAAACCGTACGAGACAGGCATAGCACCATCGCTCATCACGGTGTAGGCGCCGAAGCCAGACGGAATGTCCAGGCCAGCAGCGCTGCTGTTGACCAGCTGCGTGACAGCCGGGGCCAGCAAGGTGGTGAAGATGAGGCCGATGCCCATGACGATGGCGCCCAGCAGCGTGGTGAGGATCACGTCACCAGCCACCAAGGGAGCCAGCAATGCGGCCACGAACACACCGTCTGCCAGGTCAATGAACGGCAGGGTGCGGTTGCCCAGCGGGGAGAGCGCCAGGGCCAGCAGGATCTCTACAGGCACCAGCAGCAAACCGGCAGCGATGACGGTGGGATTGCCTGCCAGGATGGCAGAGTCCATACCGATGTAGAACTCACGCTTGCCGAAGCGCTTGGACATGAACTTGCGAGCCGCCTCAGCCACGGGGGTGAGGGCTTCCACCAGGATGGCCACCATGCGCGGAATGAGCAGCATCACAGCGGCAATGTTGACCGCGGTGAGGATGACATCCGTAGCAGACTGGCCAGCGAAGAAGGCCAGCAGCGCGCCGATGATGAAGCCCAATACCATGGGCTCACCGATCAGGCCCAGGCGTTTGCGTATCGCATCCGGATCCACCTTCATGTTCTTGAGGACGGGGATGCGGTTGATCAGTGAAGCAAAGGGAGCTGCCAGAAGCATGTAGCTGGCAGACTGCAGGTGCGGGATGGAGATACCAGGGATCTTGAAGTGCTTCTGTACCAAGGGGGCAGACCAGTCTGCCAGGAACAGAGCCACCACCAGCGAGAACGCTGCAGCGTACAGGGCCAGGGCAAAGCTGCCGGTCACATAGTGAACGATAGCGCCCACGAAAGCCATGTGCCAGAAGTTCCAGATGTCCACATCCAGCGTCTGGGTCAGACCCAGGGCCAGCAGCACCAGGTTAAGCACAATGCCCAAGGGGATGATGAGATTGCCGACCGGTGTCCCGAAGGCCAACGCCGAGGCGGCGGGCCAACCAATATCGATCACATCCAAGCCGGTGCCCGTGTTCTGGGCAAAGGCTTCACCGATGACACTGACGGTGCTGCCAAGCAAACCCACCGTGAGGAAAATACCCACGAAGGCCACGGCGGTCATCAGACCGCTGCGTACAGCGCTATCCCACTTCTGGCCAAGAACCATGCCCAGGATGGCGATCACCACCGGCAGCACGATCAATGGGCCGAGAGCATTCAGGAACTCGCCGATTGAGGTAAGAAAACCTTCCATAACGTTACTTCTCCTTTGTTTACTCCTGCTTCTTAAGAACGGTAGCGAGGTCTTGCAGCGTTTCTTCCTGCCCAACACCCGTGATGAGCGAGATGCCGTTGATGACCGCCACGATCTCGTGAAATTCTTTGGGAATCTCCGTTGTGGCAACGATCACATCTGCATCCACTCGATCTGGCGAGATCTCCGTCACACGATACTGATTAACGATGGCGGGGATGTCTTCCTCCTCCAGGAAGCTCTCAACCTTCAAACGCATCATGGTTGAGGTGGCAATTCCTGTGGCGCATACAACCCATACTTTTTTCATAGCGATACTCCTTTACCTGGAATGGGTTGGCAGGAAAATGCAGTGCAGACCAGTTTTTCAGCGCTCCTCGATATAGCCACCTCCTCCTCCCACAGATCTTTATTCCGCGAGGATGACTTCAATCCCGCGGTCCCGTATTTGCTCTGCTAAAACTTCAGAAATCGATGTATCCGTGATGATGGCATCTGCGATATCCAGGGCGCCGATGGAAGCAAACGTGGAACGCTCAAACTTGCTGCTGTCAGCCAGCACATACACCTCGCTGGCCGAAGCCACCAAGGCACGCTTGACGAAGGCATCGTCCAGGTTGTATTCGGTAAAGCCCTCGGCCAGGTCAATGGCACCCACGCCGATGAAGGCCTTGTCGGCATGCAGCTCGCGCAGCATGTTCTGGGCGTAATCGCCCACCAGCGACATCTCCCCCGGGCGCACCACCCCGCCGGTGACGATGAGACGCAAGCCGGAGTTGGAGTGGAACTGCTCGGCCACCGCCATCGCAATACTGAGGCTGGCGGTCACAATGGTGAGGTTGAGGCGTGCGGTGAGGAAGGGCACCATCTCGATTGTTGTGGTGCTGTTGTCCAGCGCCAAACTGTCACCATCCACAACAAAGGCCGCCGCCCTGCGGGCGATGGCCTTCTTTTGGGCCGTGTTCTCCACGGCGCGGCTCTGGTACGGGGGCTCGTAGCTGCGGCTGGCGCCGAGCATGGCGCCGCCATGCACGCGGCGCAGCAAGCCCATGCGATCGAGCTCGTGCAGGTCTCGGCGAATGGTCATCTCCGAGACTTGGAAACGCTCGCATAGGTCTGCAACGCTGGCAGCGCTGTTGGCCTTAAGGAACTCAAGGATCTGCCTATGGCGTGACTGCTTATCCAGCCCGCTCAACCCTGTGTTTGAATAAACATCATTCATGTTCGTAAGAACATGATAGACGCGTTTTTAGCAATGAGTCAAGAGCAAAATCGCCCCGTACGGGGCGATTTCGTCAAGACACTAATCTTTGAGCTTGATGCGCGGCCGCTTTCTGGCCGGCGCACGCCTGCTACTGGCGCCTGCCCCAACATGCTGCGCCGAGCCGCTGCGCAGCGCATTCACCAGCATGGGCAGCGCCACCAACAAGACCAGCACGCCCACGATGGCCGCAAACTGGGGCCAGGCGGCGGGCTGCGCTACCTCGGGTACCAGGCCGCCGGGGTTGTAGCGGCCGATGGCCGCTGGGCCGTTGCCTTCGGCAACGGCGCCGGCGGGAGCGAGGGCGACGCTGAGCGAGCGGTTGACACCATCACGCAAGCTGGCGGGCGAGATATAGCTGAGCTGGTATTCGCTCTGCAGCGCATAGGAGTATTGCTGGTACAGGCTGGTCAGGCTAGCCTCATCTTCGGCATAGCCGTACTGGCCGCCAGCTTGCGCCGCCAGGTCTTGCAGACCAGGCTCGTCGATACCGCTCATGCGGTCACCACCCGGCGTGCCGAGACCCACGGTGGAAATCGATGCTCCCACTTCGTTCAAGCGGGCCAGCACTTCCGGTGCGGCGTACTGGCTGGAGTTATCCAAGCCATCCGTGAGCACGATGATGGCCTTGCGGCCAGACACGCCTTCCAGGCCATCCAAAGCGGCCATCAGGGCGTTGTACATAGCGGTGTCATCATTACCCTGCAAGCTATCAATGGCAGCGTGCAGCGCGCCCTGATCGCTGGTCAATCCCTGCACCGTGTGCACCTGCGTATTGAAAGCAATCAAGCCGGTCTGATCTTGAGCACGCATGCGCTCCACGAATTGGTGAGCGGCGGCCTTGGCCGCATCCAGCTTGCCGCCGGGGTTCATGCTGCCCGATACATCCATCACCAAAAACGTGGTCAAGGCTTCCACTTCACCAAAGCCTTCGATCTGGTCAAGTGCAATAGGCTGGCCGTCCTCCATGATCTGCAGGCGGCTGGGGTCTACCGGATACGGGTTGCCATCCGCATCGGTGACGGAGACAAAGAAACTCACCCGCGGAAACTGCGAAGTATCCACCTGGGTGACGCGTACCTGCACGCCCTCCTCCTGCGCCGGCGGTGCAAAGGCCAGACCCGAGAGCAAGCTGATTGCGATCAGTACGCTGAGTACGAAGCGAGTGAGTGTGTGCATGCTTACCTCTTCTCGTGATAGACCAGCTGGGTATTGCCGAGGCGGATGGCCTGCTCATCCAGCAAGCGCGCCTGCTGCACTTTGCGCCCGTTGATGAAGGTACCCTTCTGGCTCATGTCACGAATGTTCATGTGGGTATCACCGCCAGTGAGGATGGCGTGCTGCGGGTCAATATCCGGATCGGGCAGCACAATGTCTGCCTTGAGTGCGCTGCTGCCCACATAGGCCGTAGGCCCGTTAGCGTGAACAAATTTATCCAGCACGAACTCGGTACCCTTGAGCTTGCCGCTGACCACTTCCAGCCAGGCACGCGAGAGCAGCAAGACGATGAGGGCGATCAGCGCGCCGATGGCCGCGCCCAGCAAGCCGAGGCCAATGGCCTTGCCGATGAGCGCATCGGCGAGGCGCACGCGCGCCAGCTCCAGCAGCGCACCGCCCACCGCCCCACCCAGCAGGCCGCCGAGGGCTGGCTTCCACATCTGCGAACCGCTGCTGAAGCCCAGCCCGGCGCCGATGAAGCCGCCGAAGACTGCCCAGCCCACGGCACGCGTCCACGCATCGCCGCCCAGCAACTGAAATGCACCCTCGGCCAGCGGCAAGCCGATAGCACCGCCCACCAAGCCGAACAGGCCATTTTGCAAACCGGCGCGCAGGGCATAGCCGGCGCTGCGCAAGGCCACGCCTTCGCTGGCACCAATGAGTGCGCCGATGCAGAAACCGATCAGGCCGCCCACCACCACTTCACTGAGGTAGACGTTCTGTGCAAACGACAGACCAAGCACATTGCTGACCTGCCAACCAATCAGGCCGCCAATGGCGCCCAACAGGGTGTAGTAATACAAACGCGTGATACGGCTCATGAATCAGCCTCCGTTTGAGATTGGGATGGTTGTGCGCCTGCCTGCGGCGTGTGCGGCTCCGGCTTGGCTGGTGGGGGAACAGGCGCAGTGGGCTGCGTATCTTCGGCCGCTGGCTGTGCGATGGCGGGATGGGCTTTGAGGTTGCCCCACTCCACTACGCTCTCGGCGCTGGCGCCGTGCAGCTCGTAGAAGCCGCGGTACTTGCGCGGTGAGAGTTCGCCCGCCTGGCGTACGAAGACACCGCCGTGCTTGGCATGTGGCTCCACCACCAAGGCGATCTGCCAGGGCTGCGGAAAGAAATGGTCATGCAGCCAGGTGTCATAGCCAGAGAGAAAGATACCCATGCGCGGGTGGGTGTGATACCAGCCCACGATGCACTTATCCTCGTATTGCTCTTCCAACGCAGACAGCATGGCTACCTGGCTGTCATGCGTGAAAGTGAGGAAGGTGCTGCCAGAGCGCACTTGCTGCGCGGGCAGCAAGGCCTCCACGATGATGAATTCAGTACCGGCCTGCGCATCCTGGCACCAGCGCCCCGCCAGCCAGCCGCCCACCTCATTGTCCATGTCGCTGGCGGCATGCACGCTGATGGTCTTGAACACATCTTGCGTGAGGAACACCGGCAGCGGCGGCTGGGCACTGTCTTCGCCCGCGGCCAGCCAACGCTGGGCGCGGGCCAGCGGCAAGCGCGCCGGCTCCGGTGCGTGCTTGGGGCGCTGTAGCCCGCTGGGCTGGCCAGCGCTGCTTCTGGGCTTGGTGTCAGAGGTGTTTGTGCTCATAAACGCGGCCTTGTGGAGATGCGTGCCCGAGGGGAATCAGGCACGCATCTCCCAATACAGGCAGGCTGTTTAGCCCGCGGTGACGTCGGCGGTGATGATGAGACGGTCGTCGGCTGGTACGCCAGCCGCTTCCAGGGTCTCATCCTCTTTGAGCTCGCGGCCCAGCGCCTTGCTGTCCAGGCGGTAGCCCATCGGGCGGCCGTCTGGGCCGGTGGTAGGCAGCTCCAGCGTGGTGGCCAGCTCAGGGATCAGCTCCTTCACTTCCACATCGTTGGGCACTTCGGCGGTGCGGCTGCCCCCGGAGGGCAGTACTACGGTTACAGGAATATCAGCCATGTCTAGTCTCCTTTGGTAGACGGGTTACTTCAACTTGATGCGGGGCTTTTGCTTGTCAGCGGGCTGCTTCTTGATGTGCACGCGCTCAGGGCGCAGCAGCTCACGCGTATCCACAGGGAAAAATTTGGGATGCTTCTTGCGGTAGGCACGGCTCCAGCGAGCCGCCTCAGCATCCCAGGGGAACGGCGGCTTGGTGGGGTCATCGTGAAAGTTCTTGTACTGCACCATCTCGCCGATCATCAGCACCAGGCGGTCCAGCGAGCGACTGGCGGTCCACCAGGCGGCATCCACGCACACCGTGCCATTGAGGTGGTTGATGTTGGGGTGCCACACCGGCGTGAGCCACTTCATGCCCGGCCAGCGCTGCGGGTATTGGTTGTGCAGGTAGATCTCCACCTGGTGCTTGTCGCCCAGCATTGGCTCACCTTTGTGATTGACGGCGATAACACCCTTGCACTTGTAGGTGACGATGTAGGTTTCGGGTGGCAGGTTGCGATTAGCTGAGACCGCCTTGAACTCAATGAGATCGCTCTGCGCGGCCAGCTCCTGCATGCGCTGCAGGTCTGCCTTCAATCGGCGCATACGCGGGCTCTCGCCCAGGCTGACTGCGCCGGCCGTGATGTCGGCGGTCAGGATCAGGCGGTCTTCAGCCGGCACAGTGGCGCTGCCGAGGGTTTCGTCTTCTTTCAGCTCGCGGCCCAGCGCCTTGCTGTCCAGACGGTAGCCCATCGGGCGGCCGTCTGGCCCTACGGTGGGCAGCGCCAGCAGCGAGACCAGCTCCACCACCAATTCACGCACGGGGGCATCATCCGGCAGCTCGGCTTTGCGGGCGCCGCCGTTGGGCAGGATGATGGTTACCTCAATGTCAGCCATGCAGTTCTCCTCAACTCTCAGTTCTGGTAAGCGTGTGGCACCTGGCACACGCCAGTAATTTCCCAACAATCTGCGTGGTGCCAGGTCTTGCAGATCTTGCAGATCTTCACGCCGCGGCGGTCATTCTTGGCGACCGGCTCGAGACAATACGGGCAGACATGCTGCTCGCGTGCGCTGAGCGTGATGCCCGCCCCGCGGGCGCTGGGCTTGCGCGCCGGCTTGGCGGAGCGGATCGTGCGGGTGCGGGTGCGCGTGCGCGTGGCGGGAGGCGCAATAAAACGAGATACGAAGTTTGCCCAGCGCGAACGCGGCGCGGGGGATTGACGAGAAGCCGTCGTGCGCACGCGGCCACGGGCGGCATTGGGCGGCGGCGCGGTGAGGGCGACATCGACAGTCTCACGCGGCTCCACCATCACGGTGCGGCGGCTGGGCGCCCAGGCGGCCTGCCCGGCGGCCACCGCCAGCCCGGCCACCAGCAGCTGGATGCCAGCATCCAGCGGGGTGGCGATCACGTAGCTGCGCAGCAGGTTGAGCCCCACGAAGCCTAGCGTTAGCGGGCTGAGCACGGCCAGAGCGATGATGCACGCGAACAGCGCTGTGACGGTGCTCAAGGCGGCGCTGCGATGCGCCAGCAAACGGCGCGTGATGAAGCTGGCCGCCAGCCCCATACCGATGATGACCACGAACTTGAGCAAGAAGGGCGAGAAGCGTGCGGGCAGCACGAAGAGCAGCGTCAGCCCCGCAGCCACCAACACGGTGAACAGCACGCACAGCGTGATGCGCCCCACGGCGCTTTCCACGAAGCGGCTCTCGTCTCCCAGCAGAAATCGTCTCATCGCCAATGCCTGTGCCATGACTAGTCGATCAGGTGCACGCGCCCAGCAGGGCTTTCACCCGGCACCACCTCACCCAGGCGCACACGCGGGGCGTGCAGGCCGGGTACGGCTTCATCAAAATCGTTGAAATGCAGCGCGGTGGGCAGATCGCCCGTCAATTCATAGAAACGAAATTCCGCGCCATTTGTAGCGCGCAGAATATGCAGCGGCGGCACGCCCACGCTGTGCAGCGTGCGCTGCAGGAAGTCTTCGCTGCCGGTGATGCTGTGGGTCAGATTGACCTCGCGCATCTCCCCACAGGTGGGGCAATGCCCGGCTTCGAAGCTGACATCCGCCAGGGGCTTGAGCACGTGCTCCACCGTGTTGCAAGCGGCGCAATTGAGCGAGAGCACCAACTCCTGGTCAAGCTCCAGCACTGTGTCCGGTCCCAGGTCGCCGCGCGCAATCTCCAGCAGCTCAGCCAACGTATTGGTCTCCGCACGCAGCGGTAGCTCGGTCACATCGCCGTAGATCCAATGGCTCTCGCACTCGGCATCCGGCACGTAGGCGGTGGTGTGCATGAAATTGGTATAGCCGTTGTAATGCAGCACCTTGCCCGGCTCCACCGGCATATTGTGGATCAGCTTGAGCGCCTCTTGCGATTGCATAGCGCCAATGATGGAAGCGATGGTGGGCGTAGTGGGCACTTTGCCCAGCAGAATGTTCTGGCGCGCCAGCAAGGGGCAGGAGTAACGCAGCGCCAAGTCTCGGCGGGCCTGCTCGGTGAGCGTGCACTCGAAGCACGCGCCATCACCGGGCACGAACACACGCGCCAGGCCGAGCATCTCTTGAATGGCGCCGTCCACCCAGGGCTTATTCATCCAATGGGCAAAGCGATTGACCGCCAAACGTGCTTCGCGATTATCGAGGCAGCCGATGATGACATCCATGCGGCGGAACACGCCCAAGCCGATGTCTGTGGTCACATCGCCGTGCAGCGACTGCACGCGCACATCCGGATTGACCTCGACGGCGCGGGCCGCCGCCAGGTGCGCCTTCTCGCGACCGCGGTCTTTCTCGCGGAACAGGATCGAGCGGCTAAGGTTGGCCGCCTCCACCTTATCAAAATCCACAATGTAGAGGTGACCAATGCCCATCAAAGTGAGATTCTTGATGACCTCATTCCCAAGCGCCCCCGCCCCCACCACCATCACGCGGGCGTTCTGCACCTTCTCACGCTCCCACCAGGAGATGAACTCGAAAGTGCCCAGACGGTCTTCTTTGAGGTTGGGGATGTGCAGCGGCTTCTCTTTGGCCACCGGCAAACGCTTGGGACCCTCGCTGGTCTTGGAACTGTCAGCACGCTTCGCGGGCGCGGGCCGGGCCACGTCTGCGGCCAGCTGGCGCGCCTTGAGCATGCGCGCTGAGGTGAGCTCATTCACGAACCAGCCCACGCCCTGCTGGGCATCCAGCAAGCCCGCCTCGGAGAGGATGCGCAGCGCCTCGCGCAGCGAAGAGCGCCCTACGCCGAGCTCTTTGATGAGATCGCGCTCAGCAGGCAGCTGGCTGCCAGCGGCGTATTGGCCATTTAGCAAGCCAGCCGCCAGGCGGCCAGCAATGAGTTCAGGGACAGATTTGCGCGGGATGGAATTGGGCATGTATGCGGCTCTTTGTGGTTTGTTGGTCAGACCAATATACCAGAGCTTTTGCCAAAGAGTCAATTGTATATTGAGAGCAATTGATAGCGCGGAGTATGTTACTGTCTTCACAATCGGAGGGAGACGAATGAAGATTGTTCTGGCAGGCGGCAGCGGGCAAGTGGGCACAGCCCTGGCGCAGCATTACCACAGCAAGGGCGCTGACGTTGTGGTCCTCACCCGCCGCCCCGCAGACATGCCGTGGCGCACAGCCTATTGGGATGCAGAAACCCTGGGCGACTGGACGCTGGAAATTGAAGGCGCCGACGCCATCTTCGGCTTGGCTGGCCGCAGCGTTAACTGCCGCTACACCCCCAAAAACAAGCGCCTCATCATGGACTCGCGCGTCAATTCTACGCGCGTGCTGGGCGAAGCCATCGGCCAGGCCAAGTATGCACCGGGGGTGTGGATCCAAGCCAGCACCGCCACCATTTACGGCCACAGCTACACCCGCCCAAATAACGAGGACGAACCGCTGGGCGGTGAGGAGCCGGACGCTCCACACGCCTGGCGCTTCAGCATCGATGTGGCCAAAGCTTGGGAACAGGCCGTCAATGAGGCCGCTACGCCACGCACCCGCAAGGTGATCACGCGCACAGCGCTGACTCTCGGCCCCGGCCGCGGCGGCATCTTTGATACGCTGCTTGGCCTGGTGCGCCGCGGCCTGGGCGGCCAGGTGGCCAGCGGCCGCCAAATGGTGTCGTGGATCCACGAGCAGGACTACATCGCCGCGGCGGACTGGCTGATCGCCACCCCAGGTATCCACGGCATCATCAACCTAGCCGCGCCCAACCCGCTGCCAATGAATGACTTTATGCGCGAGCTGCGCCGCGCCTGGGGCATGCCTATCGGCCTGCCCTCCACACGCTGGATGCTGGAGATTGCCTCATTCGTCATGCAAACGGAGACGGAGTTGATCCTCAAGAGCCGCTACGTGCTGCCCGGCCGCCTGCTGGCGGAAGGCTTCATGTTTCAGCATGCGCAGTGGGCACAAGCGGCGGACGATCTGTGCAAGCGGTGGCGAGAGGCAAAGTAGCGCAGCACTTTGTACTGGCGCAGCAAGGTTCCCTCGCTTGCGCTCGGGAAGCACGACAAATAAGTTAGGTTAGCAGGCTAACTCGGCGAAGCCGAGTACAACTGCATTAATGGCGGCGCAGGCGCCACGTAGCGCCTCGGCCGACTTCAGGCACACAATACCAACTGATTGCTGCATTGAGAAAATCCAACGATGCGGTGCAGTTGCGCAGCAACTGCATTAGGGGCGGCGCAGCCGCCACGTAGCGCCCCCGGCAGGATTCGAACCTGCGACCTACGGATTAGAAGTCCGTTGCTCTATCCAGCTGAGCTACGGGAGCATAGATTGAATTATACAGGCGTGGGGAATTATTCAGCCGGAACGACGGGGCGGATGCCGCGGTAGACACGTGCGCCCGAGATCGTGCGCAAGATGGTCTGCGCCGGGCGGCCCAGTAGCTCACCGAGCTGCTCTGAGCTCATCGGCTTGTTGCCGTTGGCGAGGAAGGCGCGGAAGATGCTCTCCACCAGGGATACGCCATCCTCAGCGCCCTGCCGGGCGTAGTGGCCCATCAGCAAGAACTGCAGAATGTTGACGCGCTTGACTTCAGCTGTGGCCGGGTCCACCCAATCCACCTGCTCTTCACCGCTGATGTCTGCAACGCTGGCTTCCTGTTCGCTGCCCAGCAAGCCGCGCAGGTAGACGCGCCACTCGCGGTCATTGTCTCGCCACCAGTCAAAATCGATCTGGAAGGGCGTATCCGGCATGGGTTTGATCAGGCTCATTCAGCCTCCGCCATACGGAAATGCAGGTGGCCCACATGCTCATAGCGTGGGTTGCCAGCCAGCTCTGCCAGAATGCGACCCGGCGGGCAGCGTAGCGTAAGGTTCACGGCAGAGTAGATCTCGGCAGCATGTACGTTGCCCTGCAGGCTGAGCTTGGAAAGCTCTTGCAACGTTTGCGCTACGATGCTCTCCAGGTTGGCGGGCTGCGAGGCACGCTTGACCCAAATGGCATCCACCGCGGCCAGATCGCCGGGCAGGTAGATCATCATGCGCTCATCAAAAGCGCCATTGACTTGCTGCTTGAGGGTGGCGTAGACCACGCCGCCGTCCGCCCCCACCAGCGCCGTGCGCACCCACTCCTTGCTGGAGCGGTGCGCTTCGCTAGAGACGATGATCTCGCCGGGCTTATCGCCACGGCGCAAACGGATCAGAGTGCCGGGCATCAGGCCGCGCTTTTGCAGCCAGCCTAGCAGGCCATAAATGTAACGCTCGGTGCGCACCACCCAACCCGGGAAGCTCTCGCCGCTTTTCTCGTCCACAAAGGTGAAGCGCACGCGCGGCGATTCGATGGCGCTGGGGAACAGCTTGGCCATCTTGGGCGTCAGCGGCAGGGTGCCACCGCGCCAATGCGGGAAGATGAGCGACACCTCGACCACTTCGGGAGCGTTGTCGTCGAGAAGATCATGGAAGGAAAGCTCGTCATCCAGCGAGCGCACCAGGTCACGCATATCCTCGCTGAGCGGGCTGGGGTCAAAGCCAACTGGCGCATACTGCAAGAACAGCGGGAGCTTCTGCACGGCCTCCGGCTCGAGGCGGCGTAGGAACCAGGCCACCTCGCCAGTCGAGCCCACTTCATCGAAGCGCGGGTCGTTCTGCAGCGCCAGGTCGAGCGAGAACTCGGCGAGCTTGGGGTTCACCCCGTCGGGCAGCTCCACCTCGCCGAGCAGTTGGCTGGTAGGCAGCGGGCCGCCGCCGGCCATATCCAAAATAGCCTCGGCCACGTTGAGTTGGCCGGGGTCGACGTCAACGATGAGGGCCTTGGGGAACCAGCGGCCAGCAATGTAGACAAATTCGGGGCTGGATTGCAACGCCTCCACCATGGCAGGCACGATGTCTTTGGCGTGCTGCTTGGCTTCGGTGAGCGGATCCACGCCAGTCGCTTCTTGTTTCGGCGGGTCGTTGAGCACATGCTCGGCCAAGTTGGCGGCAAATTCACGCGTGCGGCCGTCTTCCATCTTGACCTGCACTACGTCAAAGCTGGCATTGCCAATCGTATCTGCCGGGCGCACGGCGGCCACTTGCCCACCAATATTCTTGAGCGCGGGGAAGTAAACACGGTCGCCTACGGCATACGTGTCTTTGGGCAAGTAAGCTTTCTCTTCCGCGCCGTCTTTGGCTTGCGGGCGCGGGTTGGTAATGCGCTGCACGATCAAGTGCTGCGCCAGCGCCTCCGGCCCGAGTGGGGTCTCGTGTTCCAGCAGGTATGCGGACAGAAACTCGAGATCTGCGTCTTCGATGGAGAAAGTTTGCCAGTCGATGGGGTCTGTACTTCGTTGCATGAGAAACAGCGGCGGAATTATACCAAAGGATGAGGGATGAAGGAGTAAGGCAGAAGAAGCAAGTGAGATTTTTGATTTTTGAATGCAGATTTGGGTTGCATTTACGGCAGCTCTGAATTCACAGTACTGCATTCCACTCTGTTTGTGGCTAGACCATCCCAAAGACAAGGTTCAGTTCTGCATTCTCGCTTCTGTATTCTTACGTGCCTTTAGAGTTAAACTCTCCCAATGACTAGCAAACCTAACTTCATAAAACTCATCACTCTGCACGACCCGGCCCAAGCCGAAGTGCTGCGCGGCATGCTCGAGGCACAGGGCATGCAGGTGCTGCTCTCCAAGGAAGCTGCGGGCCAGGTGTACGGCACCTTCGTGGGCCGCATGGGCGAGATCGAGATCTATGTTGCCGACGAACACGAAGAGGCAGCGAAGGCGGTGGTGGATGAGTTTTTCTCGGTTGAAGAATAGAGCGCACTAAAAAACGCTACGGATACACCCGGTTCAGCCAATCCATCGGCTCCACCGCTACACCCCCCACCCATACTTCCCAATGCAAGTGCGCGCCGCTGATGCGGCCGGTTGCGCCCACCAGGCCAATAACCTGGCCGGTCTGCACCTGGTCACCCACGTTCACCAGAATCTGTGATTGGTGGAAGTAGCCGGTGTACACGCCCCAGCCGTGGTCGATCACAGTCATGTTGCCGCGCACATCCATCGGCCCGGCGAAGATGACGGTGCCGGGCGCGGGTGCCCAGATCTCGATACCTACCCCGCCGCCAAAATCTACGCCGTAGTGATAGTTCTCATACTCGCCGCCGTTGTAACTGCGGTGGATACCAAAGCCCGAATTGATCACGTTGATGTACGGATGCGGCGCGCCCCAGTAGCCGGCCCACCGTTTGTCTGGCGTAGCCTCGGCCACCAGGGCATACACCTCAGCCGATTCGCGCTCAGACAATTCAGGGTTGAGCAGCGCGGGGTCATTCACGGTGAGGTTTTCGCTCTCGTAGCCGCCGCTGCTGATACGCACCGGCTGGGTCAGCGAGAAGTTTGCCCCATCGGGCAATGTGCCCACGAGGGTGAAGTTGAACACGCCGCTCTCCGCATACAGAGGGATACCCTGCAGCGCCACCTGCTGAGTTTCGCTTTCATTAAAGAAGTGCAAGGGGAAGCCAAAGAATTCGCCGCCCAGTTGTGTGCCGGCGTCTGAGGCCACGTTCACCACCAGGGTGCGGCCTTGCACGAAGCCAATGCCTTCAACTTCAACAGATTGCACACCGCTGGGCAAGCCGCCCGGGCCCGCGCTTTGCTGCGCCGGGGTAAAGAGCACATCACCCGGTACAGCCCAGGCGCCCGGCAGCTGGTTGTAGGCCATCAGCGCCCAGGGATTGTCGCCGCTGATGGCGGCCAGCTCCCACAGCGGCTGCCCGGCGCCAACCGCGGCGCGGCCGCTATTGGTCAGCTCGCCGCGGTCGCTGGCAAGCATGGCGGAGAAGTTGTAATACAACTGGTCGGGGCTGGTGAGTTGGTTGAGTAACGCCATGCTCTCATCGCTGAGGAGGTAGCGGCGCCTCAGGCTGAGATAGGTTTCGCCCAGCGGCACATTCTGAAAGAAGAGCGTGCCTTCCACCCAATCCACACCGGGGATGATGAGGATATCGCCAACGTTCAGACTGTTGGGGTTGGCCAGGTTGCTAGCACGCACGATCTCGTCCACGGAGGTGTTGAAGCGCAAGGCAATGCTGGAGAGCGTGTCGCCGGACTGCACGGGGTAGCGCAAGCCTTCTTCTTCCTCTTGTTGGGCATAGGCAGGCTGTGCAACAGAAGCCAGCAATAGCAGTGCCAGCAATACAACAACGGCTGGCTTTAATCTGCCGCTGGTTCGCAAAGACGGTCTAGGCGTCTTTGAAAGCAATCTGGTCAGCAATTTCAAATTCTGCATAGCGAGACGGCGAACACTCTAACACATAGCGGGCGGGTTTGGCGGGCAGCAGCAGGCTGCGCCAGCGCTGTGCGATTTGGCGGTCTACGACCACCAAATCGCGATCCAGCCACACCACGCACAAGTCAAACTGCATGAAGAACATATGGATGCCGGCGCCGGCGCGGCTCTCGGCTGGCTCGGCCAGCAACAGGCCCTCGCCCACGGCGAGCGTGCGGCGGAACATTAGCCCGCGCAGCTTGGCGCCAAAACTGGCCGCTACGGCGGCGCGCAGCGGCCCAGCCAGCGGGCAAGTGAGGTTTTGGATTTCAACGTGGCGCATGAAAACGGCCGCCCGGCGGCCAGCAGTTAGACGGCGGAACTGTCTTGAGCCTGGGTCTGGCGTGCCAGCACCGCCTCTACGCGGTCTACCAGCTCTTGCAAGCTGAACGGCTTGGAAATGTAATCATCCACCTTGGCAATGTGCAGGCCAAGCACTTTGTCAATATTCTGGGCTTTGGCGGTGACCACCACCACGGGAATATGCTCGGTGGACGGGTCAGCTTTCAGCTGCTGGTAAACCTGCCAACCGTCCATCTCTGGCATCATCAGATCGAGCAGGACAATATCGGGCTTTTCGGCACGAATAAGCTCTAAACCACGCACTCCGCCGTTGGCACCAAGCACTTCGAAGCCCCTCCGGCTCAAAATAAGCCGAATCAGGTCAATCATCTCCTGCTCGTCTTCAACACACACCACTTTGCGGGTTTGTTCGGCCACAGCTACCTCTACAACAAGTAGAGTTTACCATCTTTGCCCCGCTGTACTACCTGTCCAAACGTACTATCTGCGATGGCCAATTCTGAGCTATAATGCCGCCCGCTTTGCGGGTGATGTGCCCGTAGGCGCCTGTGAGCCTCATTGGCGCCCCTAGGGAGCGTCTACATACAGGAGCGTATTAATGATCGATGTAAATGACCTGCGCAAAGGGGTTGTCTTTGAAGAAGACGGCCAGCTCTATAAGGTATTTGAATACTCCCACAACAAACCCGGCCGCGGCAGCGCCACCATCCGCGTGAAGGCGCGCAACCTGCGCACCGGCTCCAACATTGAAAAGACCTGGAACTCCGGTATGCGCGTGCAAGACGTGCGTCTGGACTATCACAACGTGCAGTTCCTCTACAAAGACGGCGACAACTACATCTTCATGGACCAGGAAACCTACGAGCAGCCCGCCCTGCCCTCCGAGGTGCTCGGTGACTCTGCCGAGTACTTGAAGGAAGGCATGGAAGTGAAGCTGACCTTCTACGGCAGCGAGGCGCTGGATGTGGAGCTGCCTACCGCGGTAGACCTGGAAGTGACCCAGGCCGAAGTCGCCGTGCGCGGCGATACCGCCACCGGTGTGAACAAGACCGTGACCACCGAGACCGGCCTGCAAGTTCAGGTGCCTGCCTTCGTGAACCAGGGCGATGTCATTCGTGTGGACACCCGCACCGGCGAGTACGTCACCCGCGTTTAATCCACAGATATACACAGATGCATAGACCGATAAACACAGATAACAATTATCTGTGTTTATCGCAGTTAAAATCTGTATTCATCTGTGGATAGCTTTCTGCCCCGCTATAATCCTCGCATGATCACGCCAGCAGGCAAAGAGTGCAAGCACTTTCACGGCGATTACTTCCGCGGCCGCAACGTCGAACGCTGCCGCCTGCTGGATGCGTATCGCCTGCAGTGGGAGCCGAGCCTGTGCAATGAGTGCCCGGTGCCCGGCATCCTTGCCGCCAACGCCTGTGAACACCAGACCTTGATACCGAGCATTCATAAGCCGCTCTTCTTTATGAAGCCGGCGGTGCAGATCAAAGCCGAATGCAGCCTGAGCCAGGCCAGCGTAGAAGAGCCGCGCATCGGCTGTGGCCAGTGCCATCCGCTGCCTCCAGTCTTTGTGGTCGGGCCGGAATAAAAAGGCCAAAAGCAAGTTAGATTTTAGAATGAAGCAGTGAGAATTTTCTTTGCATCCAAGCGCCACTTCACAATTCCGACTTCCGCATTCTTACTTGCCTTTGAGTTAGACTTTCGGCTTCGCACCTCTTCACCATGACTAACCATACCAAAGCTATCTGGCAAGCGCTCCTCGTTACCTTCCTGTGGTCAACCTCATGGGTGTTGATCAAATTCGGCTTGGGCGAAATTCCGCCGCTGCTGTTTGCCGGCCTGCGCTACGGGCTGGCTGCGCTGATCCTGCTGCCCTGGCTGCTGCGGCCCAGCGGCCGCCGCCAGCTGGCTAGCCTACAGCGCAATGATGTGCTGGCGTTGGTGCTGCTGGGCCTGGTGATGATCACCATCACGCAAGGCGCGCAGTTCCTGGCGCTGGCCCACCTGCCCGCCCCCACTCTGAGCCTAATGTTGAGCATGAGCACGCCAGTGATCGCGTTCCTGGGTGTACTGTTCCTCGGCGAGCGGCTGCGCGGCTTGCAATGGATGGGCGTTGCCGTCTCAATCATTGGCGCCTTCATATACTTTGGCCGGCTCGAGGCAGCGCCACCGCTAGGGCTGGGTATTGGCGCGCTGGGCGTGCTGGCCACCTCAGTTGGTGCTATCCAAGGGCGTGCCTTCAACCGCAAGACCAAACTTAGCGCACTCACTGTCACAGCGCTGAGCATCGGCGTGGGTGCGGCGGTTCTGCTGGCACTGGCATTTGTTTATGAGCCGTGGCCGAGCCTCAGCGGGCGTGAAGTGCTCATCATTTTTTGGTTGGCGGCAGTCAATACGGCCTTCGCCTTCATTCTATGGAATCAAACCCAGCGTATTCTGCCCGCAGCCGAATCGGGCGTGATCAATAACACCATGCTGATCCAAATTGCCATTCTGGCCTGGGTCTTCCTGGGAGAGCGTATCACGCCCATCCAAGGCATCGGCCTGTTGTTGGCCGCGGTAGGCACAGCCCTGGTGCAGTTGAAGCCAAAAGGTAGTTCAGCCAAAGCGTAGAGCTGCACAAAATCCCACAACGCGCCAAACTGCTGCGTATCCCTGCCTATAGGGTTGGGTTATAAACTTAAAGCTCCAACAAAGGGTTTATACAAATGAAAAAACGCATCGTAATCACCGGCTTAGGCTGCCTAAGCCCGCTTGGTAATGACATCTCCACCTCATGGCAAAACGCCGTGGCGGGTGTGTCTGGCGCTGGCCGCATTACGCACTACGACCCCACTGGCTATAAGACCCAAATCGCCTGCGAGGTGAAGGGTTTTGACGGCGCGGCGCTGTACGGCACGCGTGAGGCGCGCCGTATGGACCGCTACAGCCAGCTCGGGCTGGCTGCCGCCATTCAGGCCGTGGCCGATGCCAAGCTGGAGATCAATGACAGCAACCGCCTGCGCATCGGCGCCATTGTGGGCACCGGCATCGGCGGGGCTCATACGCTGTATGAGCAGATCAAGACCCTGGTCGAAAAAGGCCCAGACCGCGTTAGTCCCTTCATGGTGCCGATGATGCTGGCCGATACCGTGGGTGGCATGATCGCCATCCACCTGCAAATTCAAGGCCCTAACTTCGCCGTCGTGACGGCCTGCGCCACCGGCACCAACGCTGTTGGCGAGGCCGCCGAGGTGATCCGCCGCGGCCAGGCTGACGTAATGCTGGCCGGCGGCTCCGAAGCTGCCATCGTGCAACCCTCGGTGGCCGGCTTGGGTAACATGACCGCCTTGAGCACGCGTAACCACGACCCCTTGCATGCTTCACGCCCCTTCGACAAAGAACGCGACGGCTTCGTGATGGGCGAAGGCGCGGCGGTGCTGGTGCTCGAGTCGCTTGAGCACGCCCAGGCACGCGGTGCCAATATCCTCGGCGAAGTGCTGGGCTACGGCAGCACCAACGATGCCTTCCACATCTCCGCCCCGTCTGAGAATGGGCGCGGCGCGGCCGACTGTATGCGCATGGCCCTGGAACAAGCCAGCATGCAGCCCGCGCAGATCGATTACATCAACGCCCACGGCACCAGCACCCCGCTGAACGACAAGAGTGAGACGGCAGCCATCAAAGCTGTGTTTGGCGAGCGCGCCTACGATGTAGCCATCTCCTCCACTAAATCGATGACCGGCCACCTGATGGGCGCCGGCGGCGCCTTGGAAGCCGTGTTTTCATTGATGGCCATGCGCGATAGCATAGTGCCACCCACGATTAACTATGAAGTGCCTGACCCGGAGTGTGACCTCAACTACACTCCCAACAAGGCAGCGCAGAAAGAGATGCACACGGTCATGTCTAACTCGTTTGGCTTTGGCGGCCACAACGCCACCATCATCCTGGGCGCAGCGCAGGACTTGAAAGCAGCTGCATAATGCCTTACGCACACGTCACCGGCTGGGGCATGAGCGTGCCAGAGAAAGTCATGACCAATGACGATCTGGCCAAAATCGTGGAAACAAATGACGCGTGGATCCGTGAGCGCACCGGCATCCGTGAGCGCCGCATCGCCGCCAAGGGCCAGACCACGGCCTCACTGGCCGCTGAAGCCGCCATCAACGCCCTGCGCGTGGCCAAGCTGCCGCCGAACGAGCTTGACCTCATCATCGTGTCCACCTCCTCGCCGGAGCACTTGTTCCCCTCCACCGCCAGCCTGGTGCAGGACCGCATCGGTGCGGACCGCGCTGGCGCCTTTGACCTCTCCGCGGCGTGCACTGGCTTCATATACGCAGTCAGCATGGCTTCGCAATCGATTCGCAGTGGCGCCATCAAGAACGCCCTGGTGATCGGCTCAGAGACACTCTCGCGCCTGGTGGACTGGAACGACCGCACCACCTGTATCTTGTTTGGTGACGGCGCTGGCGCTTTTGTGCTGCAAGCCTCTGACCAACCGGGTGGCGTGCTCTCCTCCGTGCTGCGCTCAGACGGCTCCGGCGGTGGCTTGCTCACCATCCCGGCTGGCGGCAGCGCCAAGCCAGCCTCGCAAGCCACGATCGATGCTGGCCTGCACTTCATTCACATGAACGGCAATGAAGTCTTTCGCTTTGCCACCCGCGTGATGGCAGCCGCCTCCAAAGAAGCCATGGACAAGGCCAACCTGAACGTTGAGGATGTTTCGCTCATCGTGCCGCACCAGGCCAACTTCCGCATCATTCAAGCCGCCGCCCGCGGCTTGAAGCTGCCCATGGAACGCTTCATGGTCAACATTGACCGTTACGGCAACACCTCCACCGCCTCCATCCCCATTGCGGTGTGCGAAGCCGTGGAAGAAGGCCTTCTGAACAAGGGCGACAATACCGTCTTGGTGGGCTTTGGTGCCGGGCTGACCTGGGGCTCACTGGCCCTGCAATGGTCTGGGCCGTTTGCCGAGGCCGAGCCTATCCGCATTCACCGCTACACACGCTTCGCCTGGCTGCGCTCGCTGATGCGCCGCATCTGGCGGCGCATCGAAGGGCTCTTGTGGGGCCGCAAGGGCTGATTCCCGCACGCCCCAGACCTCGCAAAATAAAAACACGCTGCCTTTCGGCAGCGTGTTTTTATTTTGCCCATCCCGTCATTGCGAGCGAAGCGAAGCAATCTGGTTTTTGCAGTTATCGGCGTCTATCTGCGTTCATCTGTGGCAAATTTTCCAGCAAGCTGTCACCCCGGCCGGCACGTAAGAGATGTATAAGAAGTAAGCGCAGGGCATATAAGAGGGGGCGAGGTTGGTATAATCCCGCGATTGTTCTACCTTCCGGAGGCCCCGCTTGAATAGCCCTCGCACGCGAGTATCCCTTATCTATATCCTGTTCCTGGCTGCACTAGCCTTCTTTCTGGTGTTCAGCCTGCAGCAGCAGACCGGCGCACAGGAGACCCTTACCCTCAACCAAGTCGCCGCAGACATCAAGGCTGGGCAAGTAACCCGCCTGGTCACCGATGATGAAACTCTGCGCCTGGTCTACAAAGACGGCACGGAGCGCACCGCGCTGCGTGAGCCCGGCCAGACCACCGTACAGCAGCTGCTGGACCTTGGTGTGACTGCCGAGGAACTGAGCGCGCAAAGCCTCGAGCTCGAGGTGCGCCCGCCCAGCGCCTGGCTCGGCATCCTGACGGTGCTGACCTACCTCGGCCCCCTCATCTTCGTAGGTCTGATCTTCTGGTTTGTGATGCGCCAGGCGCAGGGCAGCAACAACGCTGCCATGTCCTTTGGCAAGTCACGCGCCCGCATGTTCTCTGGTGAGAACCCCACCGTCACCTTCAGTGACGTGGCCGGTGCAGACGAAGCCAAGGTAGACCTGCAGGAAATTGTTGAGTTCCTCAAAGAGCCTGAGAAGTTCATCGCCCTCGGCGCGCGCATCCCCAAAGGTGTGCTGCTGGTGGGCCAACCCGGCACCGGTAAAACCCTGATGGCCAAAGCCGTCTCTGGTGAAGCAGGCGTGCCGTTCTTTTCCATCTCTGGCTCTGAGTTCGTTGAAATGTTTGTGGGCGTGGGCGCCAGCCGCGTGCGTGACCTGTTTGACCAGGCCAAGCGCCACTCCCCGTGCATCATCTTCATCGACGAAATTGACGCCGTGGGCCGCCAACGTGGCGCGGGCCTGGGTGGCAGCCACGATGAACGTGAGCAGACCCTGAACCAAATGCTGGTGGAGATGGACGGTTTCGATACCGACACCAACATCATCATGATCGCCGCCACCAACCGCCCCGACATTCTGGACCCGGCCCTGTTGCGCCCCGGCCGCTTTGACCGCCGCGTAACGATGGATCCGCCCGATGTCACCGGACGCGAAGCTATCCTCAAGGTGCATGTACGCGGCAAGCCGCTGGCCAAGGAAGTCAAACTGATCACACTGGCGCGTGCCACCCCGGGCTTCGTAGGTGCTGACCTGGAAAACATGGTGAACGAAGCCGCCATCCTGTCTGCCCGCCGCAACAAGAAGACCATCGGGCAGGAAGAGCTGGAAGAGGCCGTGGAGCGCGTGATGTTGGGCGGCCCTGAGCGCCGCAGCAAGATCATCAGCCCTGAAGAGAAGCTGATCGTGGCCTACCACGAGGCTGGCCACGCTGTGCTCAGCCATGTGCTGCCCAATGCCGACCCTGTGCACAAGGTGACCATCATCCCGCGTGGCGCGGCTGGCGGCTACATGCTGGCCCTGCCGGAAGAAGACCGCGAGATGTGGAGCCGCAACAAGTTCAACGACGCGATGACCGTAGCCCTGGGTGGCCGCGCCGCCGAAGAGCTGATCTTTGACGACATCACCTCCGGCGCATCCAGCGATATCCAGCGCGTGACCCAGATCGCCCGTCAGATGGTGATGCGCCTGGGTATGAGCGAGAAACTGGGTACGCGCGTGTATGGCCAGAAGGAAGAGCTGGTGTTCCTGGGCCGTGAGATCTCTGAGCAGAAGGACTACTCTGAGGCGATTGCCGAAGAGATTGACCGTGAAGTGCTGAAGTTGGTCAACGGTGCCTATGCTCAGGCCAAGAAGATCTTGACCAAGTATCGCAAAGAGCTCAAGAAGATCGCGGAGAAGCTGGTGGAAGTTGAATCCATCTCCCGCGAAGAGTTCGAGAAGCTGATGCCCAAGGCGCCCAAGCGCATCGGCGGCACGCCGGTGTTCGTGGGAGCCAACGGCCGCAGCGCCAAGTAGTGCAAGCAGAAGATAAAAAAAGACCGGCATAGCCGGTCTTTTTTTGTTGTCTTGCTTCTTAGCCTGTAAACTCGCGCAGGTACTTCTCGCGGGTGTCGGTGCGGGCGTGCTTGCCACTGGAGGTCTTCAAGATCCAGCCGCGCGGCACAAAGCGCAAGTCGCCCACAGTCACTTCGGTTTCTTGCACCACTTTGGCACGCAGCTCCTGCTCGGCGGCCGCCGGGTCAGCACTCTCCTGCAGCTCGCAGAGGATGATGACTTTCTCAGAGCCCAGGCGCTCGTCCAGCACGCCGAAGGCCACGGCGCGGCCGGGGTAGACGCCTGTGGTGCGGTTGGCAATATCCTCGAGGTCTTGCGGGTAGATGTTCTTGCCACCCACGATGAGCAGGTCTTTCTTGCGCCCGCTGATGTAGAGCTCGCCATCCGCCAGGTAGCCCATGTCGCCGGTGAGGTACCAGCCATCGGCGGTGATGGCCTGCTCGCTGAGCTCGGGCCGCTTGTAGTAGCCGCTGAGCATGAATTCGCTGCGCAGACCAATCTCCCCCACCCTGCGTTCGGGCAGCGGTTTGCGTTCCGCATCGAAGATGGCCAGCTCAACGCTCTCGATCGGCGCACCGCAGCTCACCACGCGCTTGCCCTCCGCGGCGGGGATGGCTTCGCCGCGTTCTTGCAGCGCGGCAATCTCCACCACGTCTACCGTGGGCGGCTTGCCCACGGCAGTCTGTGTGACGGCGAAGGTGTTCTCCGCCATGGCATAGCTGACGGCCAGCGCATCCGCCGAGAAGCCAAAGGGAGCCAGCTTCTCCACGAAAACCTGGTGGCTCTCATCGTATACCGGCTCAGAGCAGTTGATCACGGCGCGCCACGAAGACAAGTCAAACTCAGCGCCGGGGCGCACGCTGCGGGCGATCAGCTTATAAGCAAAATTGGGCAGCCAGCACAGCGTGCCGCGGTGGCGGCCGATGGCCTCCAGCAGGCTGGTGGGCTGGCGCACCCACTCAAACGGCGACATGAGCACGAGGTGCGTGCCGGTGAGCACCGGCATAACAAAGCCAGCGATCAGACCCATGTCGTGATACAGCGGTAGCCAGCTGACGACGACATCTGTGCGTGGGTTGAGCGCAATCGCCTTGCCGTAGGCTTGCACCTGGCGCAGCACGGCGCGGTGCGAAAGGGCCACACCCTTTTGCAGGCCGGTGCTGCCGCTACTGTGTTGAAGAAGGGCAATGGCTTCAGGAGCAAGGCCCTCACTTCGAAGTGAGATTTCAGAAGCAGGAAGTTTGAAGTCAGCAGCCGTTGCGCCCGTGACCAGAATTTGAACCGGCAACTCGCTAAGCAGCTCCAAAAGCGGCTCGGCGTTTTCGGGGTAAGTGATGATGGCTCTGGCGTCCGAATGTTCAACCAGCGTCTTGACGCGCTGGCGGTACAAGTCAGGGTCGAGCTTCTCGGTCAAAAATGGAAAGATAGAAGGCACCGCGCCCAGCAAGCTGGCGCCCCAGAAGGCATAGACCAGATCCAGCGAGTGCTGCAGCACCAAAATGACGAGGTCGCCCGCCCCCAGGCCAGCGGCGGCCAGGCGGCTGCTGTAGGCCTGCGCGGCCTGCAAGAATTCGCCGCGGCTGATGGTGTGCTCGCCGCCGCGCTCAACGAAGGTGAGCGCGGGCTGCTGGGGCGCCTCGGTGGCACGGGCGATGAGGGTGGATGCAAGGGTAGACATCTTGAGCTGGGTACGACTAACTGACCAAGCGACTAGCAGACGTCATCTAGTCTGTTTGTCGGCTAGTCACGAGTTTGCACGCGCTGCAATCAAATCGGCCAATTGGCCCAGCGAATCAAACGTTTCGGTATTGAGCTCAGTGTCGTCAATACGCGCGCCCCAGCTCTGCTCAACGAAGAGGGCCAGATCGACCAGCGAGAACGAGTCGATCAGACCGCCGGAGATGAGCGCGTCGTCAGCGCCAATCGTCTTGTCCGGGCGCTTAAGCAGCTCGGTGACGATGTAGGCATTCAGCTTGGAAATGATTTCGTTTTTATCGGTCATGGTGTCTCCACACCCCAGTCTATCAGCGACTGGCGCAGGGTATCGAGGGTCTTGAGGCCAACGTAGGAGCGCACGCTCCAGGCTTCGTAGGTGATGTGAAAGTCAGGCGGCCGCAAACCCTTGTCACGGTCAAGATCCAGACCGTGATTGGGCAGCGGTTGAGCCGCACGCCACCAGTTGACTAGCGGGATATCGTACTCGTAGGCCACGCGTGCGGTTGCCTCGTTGATGGCATGGCCGCCCTCAACGTTATCCGCCTTGGTGAGCAGAATTGGAATGACGTTGTGCTGCAGCGCATAATCCACCGCCTGACGCAGGTACTGCTCATAGTTCTCAGCGGTGCGGCCCTCGTAGACAAATTCCATTGAGATGAAGATGAAGGAGGGCTGCCAGGTGCGGATCTCGCAGGCCAGCGGATCTTCACCGTTCTCGCACTCGGCCGGGTCAGCACGCAGCGGGGTGAAGATGGCGGGGAAGTTGTAGCCGCCATCCACCGCCAAGCCATCACGGTTGAAGGAGCCGGTAAAGTGGCTCACCGTCTCCAGCAGGTACTGTTGATTGGTGGGGAAAGAAAAGCGCTCGGGGATGTCGTAGACGCCCATGAAAGCTTCGGGAATGTTCTGGCAGTCTCCGGCTACGGAGAAGTGCTGTGGGTTACTGCCTTGCGCCAAGCCCGCGGCATACACCTGCCCCAGCCACTCGCTTGGTTCCGGGATGATGGGCCAACTGCGCCAATCGGGGGGCAGCGGGCGCGTGTCTGGCGTGGCGGTGTAGCCAAGGGCGGCTGGCGGCGTGGACGCGGCGGGCGTGCTGGTGGCCGGCTCGGGGGGCTGTACGGTGGCGGTGGCCTGCGCCTCGGCCAGCTGCGAATTGCTGGCCAGGCCGCACATCTTCCACTCGCCGCCATCCACCACGGCGCTGAAGACGCGGCCGCCAAGCTCATCCAGCTGGTCCTCGCCGCCCGCATAGCTGTAGCGCACCTGGCCAGTGCAACTCACCAGGGCCGAGTCGCCGTCCTGCTCCAGCAGACTGCACTCCAGATTCTCAAGCTGGGTCTGCACACCCTGGTAGGCAGCCGCTTCAAGGCGCGCTTGCGCCTCCCAAGCGGAGCAGGATGCGTTGATCGCACCAACTTCATCAACTGAGACGAGTGCCTGCAAGTAGGTTTCCACAGCGGAGGCTGGTGAGCCAGCCGCTCCGCCGCCGGAGCATGCGGCGAGGAGCCATGTGAGGAAGAGCAGCTTAGGGAGTGAGGTCAAACTGGGTAGAGAGCGTCTTGAGGAGTTCATAAGTTAGTTGAAGTGTACCCTGCGGGGTCAGGTGAATTGGCGTATTGGTGAACTCATCGTTGGCGGCGGCCTGCCACAGGTCAGCGTAGTGCCAGCCCTGCGCCTCGGCCTCGGTGGCCAGCAGGCTGCGGTAGCCATCGTAGGCCCAGCGGGGATAGAAGGAGTTGTAGCGCATGTTGCTGTTGGCGCCATCACTGACGAAGATGGGCTCGTTGATGATCAGCACGGGCACATCGCCAGCGCGCGCCACCCCGGCCGCCAGCACATCGAAGGCCAGCTGGCTGGCCAGCAGCGGCGGCTGCAGGCTGCCGTAGGTCTCGCTGGCTTCAAGGTCTATTGCGTGGCGCTCGTATTCCTCAGGAATGTAGACATCAATGCCGGTGGCAGCCCAGGCGAAGCCGTAGAGCTGCAAGCGCAGCAGGTCGGCTAGATTACGACGCTGGGAGATAAAGAAGAGTTTGGAAACCAAAGAGTCGAGACTGGAGATTGGAGATTGAGACACACTGATTGGTAATTGGTAATTAGTAACCAACGTGGAAATGCGCTGGGGATTGTTCTGCACCAGCGGTGAGGCGAGCTGCTTCTCCCACGGGAAGGCCTCGAGCGTGGTCGGCCACAGGATAAGGTCAGGCTGGTATTGCATCGCCGCGTCCAAGATCGTCAGGTCCTTGGTCAGCGAGATCGTCGGATGGCCGAGGTTGTAGAAGACCACGCGGCGGCCATCGGCACTGTGCAAGTTGGCGGCGTTGAGCTGCGCTGCTAACGTATCTTTGTTCTCAAGCAGGAAGCCCCATACCGACGAATCGCCGATGACAAAGACGCGGTACTCATCCGCTGCCTTGGGCGTGCCAGCCAGCACATGGCTGGCAAACATGGCCTCGACGCTATACAGGTTCAGGTTGTACGAGCGCTGTGGATCGTCGCCATACGGCAAACGTTGGCGCCCGGGCAGCACGCGGTTGTACAGGCTCAGCCCACCGAGCGCGGGCATCGGATGGATGGCGGCAAACAGCATATTCAGGCCAAGGAAAAGAAGAGCGGCCTTAGCCAATAAGCGTAAAGGGGAGATGGGTTGCGTTTCCATTGTTTAGCTCAGTCCAAACAGCACACGCAGCACGTGCAAGGCCTGCGCTGGCTGCGGCAGTACGAACCACACCCAGCCCAGGGCTACATAGATGAAAGTTGCCAGCACTGATAGCGCGTGCTGCCAGCGGGCGGGCGCCGCTGCGCCTTTGCGGGCAGCGGCGAACTGGCTGTGGGCGAACAAGCCGATGCCGTGCCACAGGCCCCAGATGAGAAAGTTCCATGTGACGCCGTGCCACAAGCCGATGAGCGCCATCGTGCTCACCTGCCCCACCAGCACCACAGCCCATACGGGCCATTGGTGCGTGCGCAGAAAGCGCGTGAGCGGGTTGAAGAAGTAAGCACGGAACCACTGCGCCAGCGTGATGTGCCAACTGTTCCAGAAGGCGGTGAGATTGGGCTGGCTGTAGGGGCGGGCAAAGTTCTCTGGCAGACGCACGCCAAATAACAGACCCAGGCCGATGGCAATGTGGGTGTAGCCCGCAAAATCGAAGAAGATGCGCCAGGCATATGCAAGCAGCAGCACCCACATCCATAACGTGGAGGTGGTCTGCGCGCCCAGCGCCGGATTGAGGGCAAAGTAGGCCAGCGCATCGGCCAGCACAAATTTCATGAACAGGCCGGTTACCAAGCGCTGGCCTGCGGCATACAGCTCGGCCGCTCCGAGCAGAAAGCTGGCCTGCACTTGCGGCACGAAACGCTCCACGCGCTCAATCGGGCCAGCAGTGAGTGCGGGGAAGAAGGTAATGTAAGTGACAAAGTCACGCAGGCCATACTGCCCCAGGCGTCCGGCGGCACGGTCACGCAGCGCATGTACCAACCGAAAGGCGATATACGAGAAACCCAGCCAGTTTAGGTCAAAGGCGGTGGCCAACGCAGCATCCTGCCCGCTGAGGCTGCGCAGTGCCGCGTTCAGGCTGTGCGCCAGCGGCTCAGCCTTGAGGGCGACCAGCGCGGCCAACACGGCCAGCGTAGCAGCGCCCAGGACGGCAGCACGGCCGCGGCCCAAACGGGCAGCCAGCCAAGCCAGCACGCCCAGCACGACTGCGAGTGCCAACACCAGCTCCAACTGCGGTGGGCGGCTGGCGGTGAGCAGCGGTGTGGGCAGATAGCGCGTGGCCGCCAGCAGCAGGCCACCGAGGGCGAGTCCGCCCGCGGCCAGCTTGTCTTCACGCGTGAAGCTGGCACCGGCTGGCAAGGTGAGCCCCCAGACGATGGCCGCCAAACTTAGGCTGGCGGCGGGCAGCCAGAAATCAAAGCCGCGCACCAGTGCGGCGGGCTGCAGCCAGAAAACCGCCAGCGCCGAGGCAGCGAACAACAGCCAGGCGCGGCTGATACGGGCATAGGTTCGGCCAGCCAAGAGGCCTATAACTGCAAAGAGCAGGATCTGATGGAGTGTCAAACTAAAAGCCTTGATAGATCCACAGCGGGGCGCTGTCACTGGTGACGATCAGCAACGCAATCACAATCAGGCAGAGCAGTACCGCGTAGAGATTCTCGCGGGAGAGTAGGCGTTTAAGCATCATGAGATTATAAAAGCAACCACAAAGACACAAAGGACACAAAGAAGAATCGAGGGAAAGCAACTTTGTGCTCTTTGTGCCTTTGTGGTTATGGTTTTGCCTTGGTCTTTCTGCGTGCATCCGTGTTTATCTGTGGTTAAAATTCACCCATGAATCGCTTTCTACAACGTCTGGCTGACCCCCGCCCCATCCTCTTAGACGGCGCAACCGGCACCGAATTGCAGCACCGCGGCATCGACACCAGCACCTCCATCTGGAGCGCGCTGGCGCTGCTCGAGTCGCCCAAGCTAGTAGAGCAGGTGCACCGTGACTATCTCGATGCGGGCGCCGAAGTTATCATCACCAACACCTTCCGTACGCATCGCCGTAATCTTGAGCAGGTCGGCCTGGGCGATGAAGCCGCCCGCCTGACCACGCTGGCGGTCGCCATCGCCCAGGCGGCGGTGCGTGCCAGCGGTAAACCCGCCTATGTGGCCGGCGGCATTGCCCCGCTGGAGGATAGCTATACGATGGCGCCGTTGCCGCGCGAGGTCTACCTGCGCGAGCACGGCGAGATCGCCCGCACGCTGGCAGCCGCCGGCGTGGATTTACTCCTGCTCGAGACGATGAAGGACATTGCTGAGACTGAAGCTGCCGCCGAAGCCGCCAAGGCTACTGGCCTACCCTTTGGCGTGAGCTTTATCTGCAAGCTGGACGGCCGCCTGTTCTCGGGCGAGAGCATCGCCGATGCGGCCCGCGCCATCGAACCGCACGGCCCAGCCTTCATTGGCATCAATTGTACGGCTGCGCCCTATTTGCACAACGCGCTGCACGAGTTGCGCGCCGCCACCAGCTTACCCATCAGCGCCTATGCCAACCCCAGCGAGACCGAGGACTACGTGAACTGGGACCCCACCGCGGCCGAGCAGCCCGAAGGCTATGCCGAGTTCGCCCGCCAATGGCTGGCGGACGGCGCCACGCTCATCGGCGGCTGCTGCGGCACTACGCCAGAGCATATAGCGTATTTGAAGGAAATCATTGCAGGATAGGGAGTAGAGACTGGAGATTGGTTTGTAAAATTTCCAATCTCCAATCTCCTTGAAGCATTTACTGGACTAAACAAATGGATCACTTCCGCAACGTCTATACCAACAAAGCCGCCGCCTACCATGCGCTGATCGCCGCCGAGGACACCGACGGTAATTTGCTGCCCGCCTTGCAAGCCATCACCCCGCTGGCTGGTGCACGTCTGCTCGACCTTGGCAGTGGCAGCGGGCGCATCCCGTTGCTGCTGCGCGGGCTGGATTGCCACATCGTGGCCTCTGATCTGCACATGGCTATGCTGCGTGAGCAAAAGAAGCAAATGGAAGACGCGTCTTTGCGAGCGAGCGCTAGCGAGCGAAGCAATCCCCAAGCCAGCTGGCCCCTCGTGCAAGCCGACGGCCGCCAGACCCCCTTCGCCAGCGGCTGGGCCGATGTGGTCACGGCCGGCTGGGCCTTCGGGCACCTGGTGGGTTGGTATCCCGATGCCTGGCAGCAGCACGCTGGCCGCGCCATCGCCGAAATGCAACGCACGGTCAAACCCGGCGGCACGTTGATCATTATGGAAACGCTGGGCACTGGCGTGCTGCAGCCCGCCCCGCCGCACGCTGGGCTGGCAGCCTACTACGCCTGGCTGGAAAACGAGCATGGCTTCGTGCGTACCACCGTGGCCACCGACTACGATTTTGGCAGCGTGGAGCGCGCCGTTGAACTGTGCACCTTCTTCTTTGGCGAAGAGATGGCCGAGCGCGTGCGTGCCAATGGCTGGCAACGCGTGCCTGAGTTTACGGGGGTGTGGGCTAAGCACATTCCATAATCCAGACGATAGAATCGGTCTATGAAAAAGCTAGCCATCTTCCTGATAGCAGCTTGCTTCATCATTGCCGCCTGCACTCCCGCACCCCAACAGCAAGCGCCGCAGCCTCCTACGCCCAACAACCAACTTGAGCCTCTATCCCACGACCCGGAGCAACAAGTCCAGGATGTGAACGGTATCCGAATTGAGGCCAGCGATTTTCGCCTGGAGAATGGCCGCATCGCGCTAGACGTGTGCTACGAAATCCCGGATGCACGTAGCTGGATGATCTCGAATGTTGAGATCACCGCAGGCTTGCAAAATTCACAGGCTGTGGAAATGGTGCTGATCGAACTTCGTCTGCCTGCTGTGGATGGGCAGCAAAATGTGATCACACTTGGCGAAGAGCGCATGGAGGCTGACCAGAACGATGGCGGCGGCGTGCGCTGTGACCTTGTGCGCCCGCTGGAGATATTGCCAACCGACCAAGCTATTACCGTGCACATCGGCGCCCTGATAGCCGAGCCGTATGAGTCGGAGATATGTGACCCGGCGTATCTGGCGCGGGTCAATACGCTGCTGGCTAGGCATCACGCCGAGCTCGAGGCGGATTGCTTTCTACAAGAACATGAAGGCGGCGGGGTCAGTTCAGGGCTAAAGATAGTTGCCTGGCCCAGCTCGATGAACGAACGTGAAGCACAGGCACTTATGGATAGTGAATTCTTTCTAGACCTGAACGGTGTTCGCGGCCCCTGGGTCTTTGAGTTCCAGATCGACGAATAGCCTCAACCCCAGACAATAAAGCTACTTACTGAACTTACGCTTCCATTCAGCGAGCTTGTTCAGCGCCTCGATCGGCGACAAGCCGTCCAGGTCTAGTTTCCTGAGCTCCTCAGCCAGGGGGTGTTCCAATGCAAAAAGCGGCGCCTGGTGCTCGCGGGCCGCTAGCCCGCCAGCTGCGGGCTGCTGCCCATTGGTCTCGAGTTCGGCCAATATCTCCTGCGCCCGCGATAGCACAGGACGCGGCAACCCGGCCAGCTGGCCGACGTGGATGCCGTACGAGCGGTCAGCCCCGCCGGGCACGATCTTGTGCAAGAACACTACGTTGCCATCGGCTTCGCTGACCGCAACGTTGTAATTGCGCACGCCGGGCAGACTATCAGCCAGCGCGGTAAGCTCGTGATAATGCGTGGCGAACAGGGTGCGGGCTTTGAGGCGCGGCTCGTTGTGAATGTATTCGATCACCGACCAGGCGATCGAGAGGCCGTCATAGGTGCTGGTGCCGCGGCCGATTTCATCCAGGATCAGCAAACTTCGCGAGGTGGCATGGTTGAGGATGCTGGCCGTCTCCACCATCTCAACCATGAAGGTGGAGTGGCCGGCATGCAACTCATCCTGCGCGCCGATGCGCGTAAAGATGCGATCCACCAGGCCAATGCTTGCGCTCTCGGCGGGCACAAAGCTTCCCATCTGCGCCAGCAGCACGATCAGCGCCACCTGGCGCAGATACGTAGACTTACCGCTCATGTTGGGGCCAGTGATCAGGCGCACACACTCACCATCCTCAAACACGGTGTCGTTGGGCACAAAGCGCTCTTGGGCGGGCAGCCAGCGCTCGACGACAGGGTGGCGGCCAGCGATGATGTTTAGCGAGCCATCGTCTTTCACGCTGGGGCGTACATAGCCCATCAGCGCGGCCACTTCGGCCAGCGCGGCGAGCACATCCAGCGTGGCCAGCGCACGGGCGCAGGCCAGCAGCAGCTCGGCGCTGGCGGCCAGCTGCGCGCACAGCTCCTTGAACACGCGCGTCTCGACCGCCAAGATGCGTTCCTCGGCATTGAGCACCTGCGTCTCCACCTCTTTCATCTCGGGCGTGATGTAGCGCTCGGCATTCACCAGCGTCTGCTTGCGAATGTACTCGGCGGGCAAGTTGCCATCGTCCTTGGCTTTGGTGACCTCAATGTAATAGCCGTGCACTCGGTTGTAGCCCACCTTGAGCGACTTGATGCCAGTACGATCACGTTCGGCCGCTTCCAAATTGGCGATCCATTCGCGCGCATGGCTGGTTGCCGCCATCAACTCGTCAAGCTCGCTGGAATATCCGGCGCGGATCACGCCCATATGTCCAAGCACAGCAGGTGGTTCGTCGGCGATGGCGGATTGCAGGAGTTTGAGCTCAGCAGCACAGTCTAATAAACCGACCAAGAGATTGGCAACTGGAGATTTGAGATCCAAGGCGAGCTTGAGTACGGCTGGCAACGCCTCCAGCGTGCTGCGCATGGCGGCCAGGTCACGCGGCTGGGCAGTGCCGCCCAGCACGCGGTTGACCATGCGCTCCAGGTCACCTAGCGGTTTGAGCGCGCTACGCAGCTCAGCGCGGCGCATGCCGTCGCCATGCAGCCAGGCCACACCCTCCTGGCGGGCGTGAATGGCGTCCAACTCCAGCAGCGGCTTGCCCACCCATTGGCGCAGCAAGCGGCGCCCCATCGGCGTGACGGCGCGGTCGAGCGTGCCCAGCAGCGAGCCGGCTTGCTCGCCGCGCAGCGTCTCGGTGAGCTCCAGATTTCGCCGCGCGGAAGCATCCAAGTTCATGAACTCATCCAGCGTATAGGCGCGCAAGCTATTCAGCAGCGCCAGGCTGGTGGGCTGGGTCTCTTGCACATATTGCAACAGCGCCCCGGCGGCACGCGCCGCCAACGGGCGACTGTCCAAGCCATAGCTCTGCAGCGTGCTGGTCTTGAAGTGGGTGAGCAGCGCATCCCTGGCGCGGGCGGGCTCGAAACGATAGGCTGGCCAGGCGCTGCCGTGCCCCGGCAGCCCTAGCAGATCGAGTTCTTTGTCAATATGCACCGTCTCGGCCGGCGCCAGGCGGCCGAGCTCTGCGCGCAGGGCGGCGGCGTCCAACTCCGTGGCAGCAAACTCACCGGTGGTGAGGTCGGCATAGGCCAGGCCAGCGCGCCCCTCGTGCACCAGAGCGGCGGCCAGGTAATTGTTAGCATCGCCGGGCAGCAGGCCGGGCTCCACCACGGTGCCAGGGGTGACGATGCGCACTACTTCGCGCGGCATCAGCCCCTTAATGGGCTCGGTGCCCACCTGCTCACAAATGGCCACATGGTGGCCGCGCTCGATCAGGCGCGCCAGGTAGCTCTCAGCAGCGTGGTGCGGCACACCCGCCATGGGCACACGCGCCCCTTTGGCCACATTGCGCGAGGTGAGCACAATATCCAGCTCTTTGGCCACCAGCTCGGCATCTTCGTCAAAGGTTTCGTAAAAGTCGCCCAGGCGGAAGAACAAAATAGCCCCGGGATGCTGGCGCTTGATATCCAGATATTGCTGGCGTACGGGGGTAAGGGCCTCATTGAGCGAAGGCTCGTTGCTCATGGGCGAAATTCTAACCGTCAAAAGGGCAATCCAATAATCAAAGCCAATCGATTAATCGATTTATTGGGATTAGGGATTGGTCTTATAATCTAATCACTATACTTTTGAGAATTGGAGGTTCAGACTATGGCCAGCGTAACGTATGACCATGTCACAAAGCGTTTCGGAGACGTCCTCGCCGTAAACGACTTGAATATTCACGTAGAGGACAAAGAATTTCTTGTTTTGGTAGGCCCTTCGGGCTGCGGTAAATCCACCGCCCTGCGCCTTTTGGCAGGCTTGGAGGAGATCAGTGGCGGCGAGATCCGCATTGGTGACCGTGTTGTCAATGACTTGGCGCCCAAAGACCGCGATATTGCCATGGTGTTCCAATCTTATGCGCTGTATCCGCACATGTCGGTCTTTGAGAACATGGCCTTTGGTCTGCGCCTCCGTAAGATGGACAAGGCTGAGATCAAGCGCCGCGTGGACAATGCCGCCGCCATCCTGGGCATTGAGGAGCTGTTGCAGCGCAAGCCGCGCCAGCTCTCCGGCGGCCAGCGCCAGCGTGTGGCTGTAGGCCGCGCCATCGTGCGCGAGCCCAACGTCTTCCTGCTGGACGAGCCGCTCTCGAACCTGGATGCCAAGCTGCGCGTGCAAACGCGCGCCCAGATCAGCAAGCTGCACCAGGACCTCAAGACCACCTTCATTTATGTAACGCATGACCAGGTGGAGGCCATGACCATGGCCACGCGCATCGCCGTGATGAACCACGGTGTGCTGCAGCAGATCGATACTCCCCACAACCTGTACGAGCGCCCCGCCAACAAGTTTGTTGCGGGCTTCATTGGCTCCCCGGCGATGAACTTCTTCGACGCCAAGCTGGTGAAAGACGGCAGCAAGCTGGTGGCCGATGCAGGCAGCTTCCAGGTGGACGTACCCAAGGACAACAAAGCCGCCGAGGCCTATGCGGGCAAAGCAGTGACCCTGGGCATTCGCCCCGAAGACATCCACAACAGCAAGTTCACCCCGGCGGACATCACCCCGGCCAAGGTGGAAGCCAAGGTGGATATCGTTGAGCTGATGGGTAACGAGATCGTGGCCTACCTCAAGGCTGGCAATGCTGACTTTGTGGCGCGTGTCGATCCCCGCTCGGAATACAAGGTGGGTGACAAGGCCCAGGTGGTGTTCAACACCAGCAACCTGCACCTGTTTGATAAGGACAGCGAGCAGGCCATCCGCTAGTGGTCGCTTTGTGATATATAACGGTGTAAGGTGTCCGAATAGGCACCTTACACCGTTTTTGTTTTGTAAAGGACTTCCCCATGCCCTATGACTACGTGCCTGACTTACTGATCAAAGGATCCAACAGCAAGATCGTGCTGCTAGTGCTGGATGGCCTTGGCGGCCTGCCGTTAGTACCCGGCGGCCCGACCACGCTAGAGGCAGCGCAGACCCCCAACCTGGACCGCCTGGCCGCCGAGGGCACGCTGGGCCGCACCATCCCGGTGCGCCACGGCATCACCCCCGGCTCCGGCCCGGCGCATCTGGCCCTGTTCGGCTACGACCCGCTGTACTACCCCGTGGGCCGCGGCGTGATGGAGTCGCTGGGCGTGGGGCTGGATGTCCCCACCGGCGCTATCGCCGCGCGTGGCAACTTCTGCACGCTGGATGCGGACGGCAACATCAGTGACCGGCGCGCCGGGCGTATCGCCTCCGAGGAGGCCGCCCCCATCGTAGAGCAGCTGCAAAAGATCCAGATTCCCGGCGTGCGCATGGACGTGCGCCACGTCAAGGAATATCGCTTTGCCTTGGTGATGCACGGTGAAGATTTGCACGGCGAGATCGATGATACCGACCCGCAGGCCACCGGCGTGAAGCCGCTGCCCGCCGTGGCGCGCGATGACCGCTCCGCCAAAACGGCCGAGCTGTTCAACCAATGGATCGCTGAGGCGCACAAGGTGCTGGCAGCACAGCCCAAGGCCAACGGCATGACCCTGCGCGGCTTCGGTGGCGACCCGCAGCTACCCAGCTACCAGGATGCCTATGGCCTCAAAGCTGCCTGCGTGGCCGTATATCCGATGTACCGCGGCGTTTCGAAACTGGTGGGCATGCAGACCATCCTGTTCGATGGCGAAACCCCCGCCGATGAGTTCGCCGCGGCCGCCAAGGTGTGGGATGAGTACGACTTCCTGTTCATCCACATCAAGAAGACCGACAGCATGGGTGAGGATGGCAACTTTGACGGCAAGGTCAAGGTGATCGAGAGTGTAGACCAGGCGCTGCCACAACTACTGGCGCTGAAACCGGATGTGCTCATGGTCACCGGTGACCATAGCACACCGGTGAAGATGCGCAGCCACTCCTGGCACCCGGTGCCTTTGCTGTTCTGGGCACCGGAACGCGACCTGCCTGATGAGCAGACTCGCTTCGGCGAGCGCGCCTGCACGCACGGCGGCCTAGGCACCATTCCGGCCACCGAGCTGATGGCACTGGCGCTAGCGCACGCCGGCCGCCTGGAAAAGTTCGGCGCGTAACTAGCTAAAGAGGAGAGAGCGATGGCCTGGGCATTAATCATCCTACGCATCATCCATATCTTTGCCGGCGTGCTGTGGGTCGGCGCCAGCTACACCATGGCGCTCTTTGTTACCCCCACCGTGCACGCACTGGGCGCGGATGGCCAAACTTTTATGCGCATCATGGCCGAGAAGGGCAAAATGTCCAAGCGGCTGGGCATGGCCGGCGGGCTCACCCTGCTGTCTGGCTTGCTGTTGTACGGGCTGCTCTTTCACGGCCTTGCGCCGCTCAACACCGGCACAGGGCTAGCTTTGACGCTGGGCGGCTTGCTCGGTATTCTGGCGGGCTATGTCGGCGGGCGCACGGGGCGCTATGTTAAGCAGATCCAGGCCACTGCCGCCGAGATGGCGGATGGCCCAAAACCCGAATTACAAGCACGCATAGCCGCGCTGCAGGAAGGGATGGCGCGCAACAGCGCCATCGCAACGATACTGATGACACTCTCTCTACTTGGCATGGTGCTGTCTGAGTATTTTGTGATTTAGAACTTAAAAAGTTTAACAACAAAGGGCACAAAGAAATGCTTATGTTTTTCTTTGTGCCCTTTGTGTCTTTGGTTAGTTTTGATTTTATCTGTGTTTATTTTTCTTCAGCTGTGGACGCAACCCTCTCCACAACCCCAACCCACCCAGCAACGAAAGACCACCCAGCGCAAAGAACACATCTTGCCAGAAGCGCATCGGAAACAGACGAATGAGCGTATCTGAGAACAGGAACAGCCAGGTATCGCCTTCAAAGAAGACGCCATGAAATTCAGTAAAGAGCCAGTCAAAGCTCAGGGCGATCAGCACGAGCAGCGCCAGGATCAGGCCCACGGTAAAGGCACCACCCTGCCCCAGCGCGGCGCGAAACTCGGCCACCAAGCCCTGACGCCAGGCGAGGACGCCTAGCGCGGCCAGCGCCAGCAGCACACCCACCCAAACCTTGAGCGCTTGCTGGGTGAGCACTTTCACATCGTACATGTGGCTGAGCTCTCGTTCGTTATACAGCGGTGTGCCGTCTTCAAAGGTCTGGTCACCCAGGAAGCTGATGTCCTCATCGTTCATCAAGTAGTCCAGCGCCAGCGGCGCATACTGCAGGCGCTCGGCCTGCGTCATGCCATAGCTATCCTCGGGGAAGCCGGGCATGTGATATTCGATGTTGACGAATAGCGGAGTGAGCAAGAGGCGCGTGGCAGTCAGCACGATCGCCAGCGGCACCAGAATCGGGACCGGGATGCGAATGAGTTGCTTCATTGCAGGCTCTCGACTTCACCGGAGAGGACAAAGCGCAGCACCATGCTGTTGATGATCCACTCGATGGGCGAGCGGTCATCAGTGAGCACCTGGCCGCCGCTGGGTGTCTCACGGCGATGCTCCAGCGTGCGCTGCATGGCAGCCAGCAGCAGTGGATGAGTACCCCCTTCGGGGGAATCCAATTTTGCCAAAGCCGCAAAATTGGATTCCAGGTTCGCAAAGCTGGTGGGCTGCACGGTAGCGTAAACCAGCGAATTGAACGTATCAGGAATATCCATCACGTGCACGCTGGGAAAAACTTCTGAGAGCGTGGCTACCAGAGCTTCAATGAGGCGGCGGTCATTGGGAGCACGGCCGACATTGATAGCCAGCACACCGTCTTCGGTCAGTCGTTCACGACACAGGGTGAAGAACTCTACCGTGGTGAGATGCGGCGGAATGTAGGGCGGGCGATAGGCATCAATCTCGATCAGTGAGTATATTCGCTCGCTGTGCTCCAGCCCCCAGCGGCCGTCTACGGCCACGGCGTTGAGATTAGGCATGGTCATGCCAAAGTATTCGCGCCCCACGGCGATGATGTCAGGATCGATCTCGTAGCCATCCATCGGTACACCCTCGCCCAGCACGGCCGTGGCGCCGCGGGCGCTGGTGCCTGCCGCCAGTCCGATGATGGCTATGGCGGAGATATCTTCGGGCGCGTAGTCAGGGTTGAAGAACGGGCCAACCAGGAACTGCTCCCACGGCCCATGGAAATCAAGCACCTCGGGATGATAGATGGAATGCACACCCTGGCCCTCGTTCAGGCGCAGGTAACGCACACCGTTGAACTCGAGCACCTGGATGTAGTTGTACGCCGTCTCGTCTTCGTAGATCTGGCCGGTGGTGGCTTTGAGGTTGCCCTGCGCCCACACCGCCGCCAGCACAGCCAGCACGGCTGGCAGCGCCAGCCAGCGGGCGGCGGTGCGCCAGCTGACCGAAAGCCCCAGCCCCACCAGGCCGACTGCCATCAGTACGAAGCTAAAGATGAGGATAGTGGCCGTGCTGCCGAATACGGGAATGAGAACCAGCACTGGCAAAAAGGTGCCGATGACTGAGCCCAGCGTGGAGAAGGCGTAGATACGGCCAGAGGTCTGCCCAGCTTCTTTCTGGTCTGTGATGGCAAGGCGAATTGCGAAGGGAGACGCCGTGCCCATCAGCGTGATGGGCACGATAAACAGGATCAGCACAGACACCAGTGAGCCAGCCAGCACGCCGACCTGCAGCTGATCGAAGGCATCCGCGGCGGCGCGCAGCACCGGGCGCGCCACCAGCGGCACGATGCCGGCGGTGAAGCCCGCCCACAGCTGGATCTTATAGAAGGTCTCAAAGTGCGGCGAGCGATCGGCCCAACGGCCACCGATGAAGTAGCCGAGCGTTAGATAAATAAGGATGAGGCCAATGATGCTGGCCCACACCAGGTTGCTGGTGCCAAACACGTTACCGAGCAAGCGTGAGGCAGTCAGCTCCACACCCAGGGTGGTGAGCCCAGAGGCAAATACGGCGAAGGTGAGGTAGCGGCGGGTCATGGGCGAATTATAGCGGGGAGCAGCGTTCAGCCATCAGCGGTCAGCAATCAGCTCTAAGCCTTAAGCTGTAAGCTTTAGGCTGCTGCAGGCAGATACATCCTGAAACAAACACCGCCTCTTGTAAATTCCTCGCCATTCGCTTCGCTCAGGCTCGGAATGACAGTACATAAGGAGTTTTTTGGCTGTTAGCTGTCGACTGTAAGCTGTCAACTGTTTCACATTTCCCCGCTATGATGGTTATAGAGAGTGATGCTGGTGGCCACCAAACCTGACTTTGAAACCTTAGTAGATGCCTACGGCGGTGAACTGTTCGGCTACCTGTGGCGCCTGCTGGGCGACGAGGCCGAGGCGGAAGACTGCCTGCAGGATAGTTACTTGCGCGCCTACAAGGCCTACCCGCGCACCGAGCCAGATAACCTGCGCGCCTGGCTGTACAAAATTGCCACCAATGCGGCGCGCACCCGCCAGCAGCGCAACGGGCGCCAAGCCGGCCGCCAGGCCGAGCTGCACGAAGAGCACGCCCCCGGCGAAGCGCGCGTCGAAACCCAGGTGTTGCAGCGCCTGAACGCCGAGGCGGTGAAAGCCGCTGTGGGCCGCTTACCGCGCCAGCAGCAAGCCGCTCTGCTGCTGCGCAAGTATCAGGGTCTGGAGTATGCCGAAGTGGCCGCGGCGCTGGGCTGCAGCGAGCAGGCCGCCCGCGCCCACGTCTACCAGGCGCTCAAGAAGCTGCGCGCACAATTTAGCGAGGAAGATTATGGCTAAAGACAATAACTGGCTAGAGTACAACGCCCCTGCCAGCACCTCTCTGGAACACGCCCTTGACGCGGCCTATGCCACCGGGCCAAGTGCGGCTACCATCAAACAGGCGCAGGCCGCCGTACGCCAAACGCTGGCCGCCCAGGCTGGCACACCCATGTTCTACGACCTGGTGCAAGACACGCCGCTCGGCCCGCTGTGGATCGCCGTCGGCGAGCACGGCTTACTGGCCATCGAGTACGAGAGCAGCGAGGACAGCCTGCGCGCTTACTTGCACAAGCTGGGCGGCACCGCCATTCGCTCTGCCGAGCCGGTGGCCGCTGCCGCGGAGCAGGTGCGCCTGTACCTGCTTGGCGATTCACAAGCAGTGGACCTGCCCGTAGACCTCAGTCATCTCACACCGTTCCAGCAGCGCGTGCTGCAAGAGACGCGCCGCGTGCCGCGCGGCCAAGTGCGCACCTACATGCAAATTGCCAACAGTATCGGCAACCCCAAGGCCGTGCGCGCCGTCGGTCAAGCCTTGCGCCATAACCCCATCCCCATTGTGGTGCCCTGCCATCGTGTAGTGGCCTCCGACGGTACGCTGGGCGGCTACGGCGGCAAGATGCGCGATGCCCGCAAGTTGAGTTTGCTCAAGCTTGAGGGCGTCACTTTTTAGCAATCAGCAGTCAGCAGTCAGCAACTGGTTGCAGCAACAATAATCCTTCATAGCGAGGATTGTCTTACCCCATATTTGGAGTAAAACAAATCAGCCTTGCACGGATTCCTCGCTGCGCTCGGAATGACACAGGTACAGGCAACTTGTCATTGCGAGGAGTATTGCCGCTGTGCGGCAAACGGACGAAGCAATCCCAGTATCGGCTTGGAGATTGCTTCGCCGGCTCGCAATGACAGACCGAATTTGCTTACCGCTTATGGCTTATAGCCTACGGCTGTAAAAGCTAACGCTGACCACTGAATACCGAAAGCTAATAGCTAGTAGCCAACCGCTATCTGCTACCATAGCTCTGATGTAAGAGCACGCCCGCAGCACCCATCTAGTCAGTATTCCGCACACGAAAGCGAGTACCCATGACCCCGACCCTCGGTATTCACCACATCACCGCCATCGGCTCTGACCCGCAGCGCCTGGTCGATTTCTATACGCAAATCCTCGGCCTGCGCCTGGTTAAGAAGACCGTCAATCAAGACGATGTCAGCGCCTATCACCTGTTCTTCGGTGACCGCGAGGGTGGCCCCGGCATGGACCTCACCTTCTTCACATTCCTGCCGGCCTCCCCCGGCAGCCGCGGCAACGGATTGGTCACCAACATCAGCCTGGCCGTGCCCACGGGCGCGCTGCCGTTCTGGAAGGAGCGCTTCGACACGCTGGGCGTCAAGCACGAGGGCATCATCACCCAGCTCGGCTGGCAGCGCATCGTCTTCTACGATTACGACGACCAGCGCCTCGAGCTGGTGGAAGTGGATCCCGCCAACTTTGACGACAAAGACTTGTGGACCACACCAGACATCAACGCCGAGCACGCCATCCGCCAGTTCCACTCCGCCCTGCTCAGCGTACACGACAAGCAACTTGTGGAGCCCATCCTGGCCGCCTTCGGCTACGCGGTCGAGAGCAGCGAAGGCAACCTGACCCGCTACCATCTGCCCGGCCTGCAACGCGCCGAATTCGTGGAGCTCGAAGAAGACCCCAGCAAACCGGCCGGCTTCAACGCCTCTGGTACCGTGCACCACATCGCTTTCTCGGTGTCCGATGAGGCCGCCCAGCAGGCTGTGCGCCAGAGCATCGCTGGCATGGGACTGCACCCCACCAAGATGATCGACCGCTTCTATTTCAAGTCCATCTATTTCCGCACGCCCGCCGGCATCCTGTTCGAACTGGCCACGATGGGGCCGGGCTTCACGGCTGACGAAGATTTGGCAACGTTAGGCGAAGCACTCTCGCTGCCGCCCTTCCTCGAAGAACATCGTGCACAGATCGAAGCCGGCCTGGCCCCCGTCACCGTGCGCCCGTTGCCTTAGCGCATCGCCAGCATGAGCGAGTTCATCTACACTCACCAGGACCGCGGCCAGGCGCGTACGCTGTTCCTGCTGCACGGCACCGGCGGCGATGAGCACGACCTTATCCCGCTGGTGGAGCCGGTCAGCGAGAGCTACAACATCGTGGGCCTGCGCGGCAACATCTCCGAAGGCGGCATGCCGCGCTTCTTCGCCCGCCTGGCCATGGGCGTGTTCGACCAGGCCAGCATCGAGGTCGAGACCGATAAGCTGGCCACCTTCCTCGCTCGCTGGTACACCGAGCATGATACTGACGCCAAGTCGGCCACTTTCGTGGGCTACTCCAACGGCGCCAACATGATTCTGGCTACCCTGCTGCGCCACCCTGCTGTCATCACCAATGCGGCTCTGCTGCACAGCATGTTGCCCTTTGACCCGCCGCAGCTCAATTTGATGAGCAAGCGCTTCTTGGTGACCTATGGCGAGCGCGACCCACTGATCCCCGCTGCTGAGGCCATCAACGTGGCCGCCGTGCTGCGCGCCGGCGGCGCCGATGTGGACACCTTCGCCCACCCCGGCGGCCACGAGCTAACGCATACGGAGCAGGCGGCTCTGTTGGAGTTTTTGTCGTAGTGTGAGTTTCACCACAAAGAACAGAAGTAAATCAGCACTTAGTAAAACCAACACGGAGAATCACTGAACGGGGTAGAGATATCCAGTAGGATAAGAAACAAAGAGTCTCAGACCATAAAGGATTTTCATGATTTCTGGCACGCTTTTTGCATTTATTATCTGTTGGATTTCTGCGGCACTACCAATATACTCAGATCGCTCCAGGAAATAAGTCACGTTACCAGTGCTATAGGTATCAGCCATGGTTTTCCCCATCATAGTTAGGGCAACAGAGTCGCTAGTGTCGTATCCGAAGGTATTGGGGTCTGCTTTGTCAGCAGAAAAAAAGAATCTTGGATTCTCGCCGGACTGAAAAGTGAAAGAATCCATACCAATAAAGCGCAAACCCTGTTGGACGCTTACCCAACCCATAAGTTGTTGAGAACGAGGTTCTAGTATTGGCATCAGAACATTGTTAGTCCTAGAGGACATGAAAGCGGCATTTGCCTCTGGAATTTGATTTTCATCACCCAGTAACCCGGGCCCCTGATGAGCATAAATAGTATTGTTTTGAGCTGCATTTTTATACAGCACCACCGGGAGGGCGAATTGTGTGTTTCTCCTCCCTTCAATTACCTGCTTAGCGTAGTCATTCATGCCATCCGCACCCAGCATAGTGTCAATAGCATAGTTTTTTAGATTATTTATACCCATGGCATAAAGCTCAGTGATAGATATTTCTCCAAGACCGGGGAAGTTGATTTTTGGCACAATTACTTCTTGCCCCTGTTCATTGATAAATATCTCTTGGCCTTCTGTATTTGTATACCCAGCCACAAACATGGGTGGTAAGTTTTCGCCTGTTAGGTCCAGTTTGTCTTCTGGAGTGTTATGGCTCGATCGCCAAAAGCCGCCGTAATCTGTGGTGAAAGCAATTTTAGTATCTCCAATCTCGGGAAAGTACATATCTACATACACTTTGTCCCCTGCCACTTCATTGTTGACGTATTCCGCCATGGCAATACCAAACTCTTTGCGCTGCTCGTTGTTCCAGTGCGCTGGATAGCTGATTTGTCCTTCAGTTAGCAGTCGCGCTACCTCGCTCATGGGCAAAGTTTGCAAATCCACGGTTGGAGTAGGATCTGGCGTGGGTGTTTCCGTTGGCAACTGTGTTTCGGTGGTCGTGGCTGCCATCGTCGCGGTGGCAGTCTGGCTTGCAGGCGTTGTACAGGCTGCTAGCAATAAGACGATAACTAGATTGAGTACACGTTTCATATGGACTCCCCAAGTAATTATAGGCTGCAAACGCTGACCTCTAACTCCAACTCTCTGCGGGAGTTTCCCTCTCCCCAAGGGGGAGGGGAGGCAGCAACCAGTCCTGATGCAAATTCGACGGGTGAGGGGCGCCAGGATGCAACACCACCCCAATTTCCAAATCCCTGTCATTCCGAACGAAGTGGGAAATCCTTTAAGTCATTCAGAGTCAAGCTGGTGTTAGGAGTGGCCTAAAGGATTCCTCCTCACGGCTTCGCCGCTCGTTCGGAATGACAGGTAGCCTTGCATCAGGGGTAGCCCTAGTATCGACCAGCCAACTAACAGAAAAGAGTTTTCTTCGTGCTCTTTGTGTCCTTGTGGTTAGCCTTCTCCGCCCTGTCATTGCGTATAATTTGCGTCTATGTCGAAAACTGCCAACCAAATCCGCCAGGATTACCTGAACTTCTTCGTTAACCGCGGCCACACCGAGGTACCTTCCTCCTCGCTGGTGCCGGGTGGCGACGCCACCTTGTTGTTCACCAACTCCGGCATGGTGCAATTCAAAGACGTGTTCCTCGGCACGGACAAGCGTGACTACTCACGCGCCGTGGACTCGCAGAAGTGTCTGCGCGTGGCGGGTAAACACAACGATCTTGAAGATGTTGGCACGGATGACACGCATCACACCTTTTTTGAGATGCTGGGCAACTGGTCCTTTGGCGACTATTACAAAAAAGAGGCCATCGCCTGGGCCTGGGAACTGCTGACCCAGACATGGGGCTTGCCAGCAGACCGCCTGTACGCATCCGTATTCAAGGATGACCAGGGCGAGATCGAGACCGACAAAGAGGCCGCCGACAACTGGCTGGCTCAGCCCGGCTTCGTGCCTGAGCACCTTGTGTACTACGGGCGCAAAGACAACTTCTGGGAGATGGCCGATACCGGCCCCTGCGGCCCCAACAGCGAGATCTATTACGACTTCGGGCCGGAGTATGGCGAGATCCAAAAGAACGCCGATGGCGAATTGGCGCTGGATAGCCCGCGCTTTGTAGAGATCTGGAACTTAGTTTTCATTCAGTACAACCGCACTGGCCCCAAAGAGCTCAAGCCGCTCCCCGCTAAGCACGTCGATACCGGTATGGGGCTAGAGCGCATCGTCTCTGTGCTGCAGAAGGTGCAGGGCAACTACCGCACGGATCTGTTCACGCCGCTCATTGCCAAGGTGCAGCAACTGGCCGGGCAGAGCGATGCCGAGCGTGACGCCAACTTTACGCCCTACCGCGTGATCGCCGACCATGCGCGCGCCGCCACCTTCCTCATCGCCGAAGGCGTGGTGCCCGGCAACGTGGGCCGCAACTATGTGGCCCGCATGATCATCCGCCGCGCCGCCCGCTTCGGCACCAAGCTTGGCCTCACTGAGCCGTTCATGGCCCAGGTGGCCGAAGCCATCATCGAGCATTATGGCGAGGCTTACCCAGAGCTGGTCAAGAACCGCAAAGCCATCCTGGATGGTCTGACGCGTGAAGAGGAGCAGTTCCAGCGCACCGTCGAAAGCGGCATGGCGAAATTAGATGCACTGTTCGCCAGCCTGCCCGCTGGCGGCACGCTAGATGGCGCGCAGGCCTTTGACCTGTACGCGACCTACGGTTTGCCGCTGGAGCTCACCCGTGACGTGGCGCGTGAGCGCAACTTCGCCGTAGACGAGGCTGGCTTCCACGCCGCCATGGAGCAGCACCGCACCGCCTCCGGTGCGGGCCAGGCCATGGGCGCGCTGGGCGGCGAGCAGGCGGAAGCCTTTGCCGCCGTGGTGCAGCAATTGCAGGCCGAGAAGAAACTGAGCGACAAGGGCGTGAAGTACGACCCTTACGAAGATCTCGACGAACTGGATACCAAGGGTGAAGTGCTAGCCTTGGTGAAGGACGGCCAGCCGCAGCAGCAAGCCGCCGAAGGTGACATCGTTGCCGTCATCCTGCCGGAAACGCCGTTCTACATTGCCGCCGGCGGCCAGGTGAGCGACACTGGCGTCATTCAGGCCGCAGACGGCAGCTGGGGCATTCGTATCACCGAGATGCAGCAGCCGGCGGCTGGCGCCATCGTGCATATTGGCGAAGTAGTGAGCGGCACCCCCAAGGTTGGCGACAAAGTCATCGCCCGCGTGGATGCCCGCCGCCGTCAGGACATCATGCGCAACCACACCGCCACGCACCTGCTGCACGCTGCACTGCATCAAGTCGTCGGTGAGCATGCGCGTCAGGCAGGTTCGCTGGTGGCGCCCGACCGTCTGCGCTTCGACTTCAACAATCCCGAAGCCGTCAGCAAAGACGCGCTCTCTAACATCGAAGACCAGGTCAATGCCTGGGTGCTGGACAACTACGAACTCGAGAAAGAGACCAAATCGCTGGAGCAAGCCAAACAAGAAGGCGCAACCGCCCTGTTCGGCGAGAAGTACGGCGAGAAAGTGCGCACGATTGCCATCGGCAATGAAGACGCGCCGTTCTCGTATGAGTTGTGCGGTGGCACGCACGTTGAGCACACCGGCGACATTGGCTTGTTCCTCATCGTGAGCGAAGGCAGCGCCGCGGCCGGCATCCGCCGCATTGAGGCGGTGACCGGCCGCGAGGCCTACGCCTTGGCCAAGGCGCGCAACGCTGCGTTGCAAGAGGCAGCCCGCGCCCTCAAGACCACGCCAGACGAAGTGCCGGCCAAGACCGCCGCCCTGCAGAGCGAGCTCAACCAGCTCACCAAGGAGCTGGCCGCCCAGCGCCGCGCCCAGGCACAAGAGAGCCTGGGCGACCTGCTCAGCAACGTTCCCCAAGTTTCCGGCGTGCCCGTGCTGGCCGCTGCTGTCCCCGACGCTGACGCAGACGCATTGCGCTCTCTGGCCGACAAGTTCCGCCAGCAGCACGCCAGCGGCGTTGCCCTGCTGGCCGCCGTGGTGGATGGCAGCGTCACGCTCATCGCCGCCGTCACCAAAGACTTGGTGGCCCGCGGTTTGCAGGCTGGCGAGCTGGCCAAGCAAGCCGCCGCCGTGCTGGATGGCCGTGGCGGCGGCAAGCCCGAGCTGGCCCAGGGTGGCGGCACCGATAACGGCAAGCTCGACGAAGCGCTGGCCGTAGCTGGCAATTGGGTGAAAAACAAGCTGGCATAGTGAGACGATTTTTTACTTTGAATACACTGCTGATCCTGATTGCGATTGGCCTCGTTAGCAGCGTCATTCTTTCAGTTTTTTTTGAGACGCTGTTGCCTTTGTTACGCACCGAGCAGTGGGCGGCCTTCGTCAGCAACCTAATCGGCATCCCCATCATTCTGTGCGCCACGGGAGTGCTGTTCTGGGGTGGCTGGCGCTTTCTGCAGGAAACGGCCCGGCTGCAGACCAAGCCGGAGTGGCTGCGCATGCAGCAGCTGCGCCAGACCCGCTCAAGCAGCGCAGAGCGCCGCGCCTTGCAGGGCACCATCCTGCGCATGATGCTGGCCGCCTGGAAGCCAGGTGTTCTGTGGCTGCTGTCAGGCACGCTGCTATTTATCCTGGGTGATGTCATCACCAGGTTGTTCTAGAATCCGGCGCTCTTTTATCGCTGCCAGTGCTGCAAAAATGGCTACACTTCCAGGGTGGCTAGGTAAGTTGGCCGCATTCTTGCATATCAAAAGCTATGGTCACCCGTTACGCCATCTTCGGCCTCACCATCCTGCTCGGCCTCATGGCCAGCCTCTACCTCGGCTGGGAGCTGCGCCCGTTGTCGGCGACTGATGCTGCCCCCAGTCTGCTGCGCGAGGACTACGCCGCAGACTATGCCCTGATGGCCGCTGAAGCCTACGCTGCCGACGGCAATCTCGACCGCGCCATCGAGCATCTTGAGTACCTCAACCCCGGCAATGTGCTCGCCCCGCTGGTGACAGCGATGGAGTTCGGCCAGGAGCACAACTACTCCGAAGCCGATCTCAATCTACTGGCCGCACTCGCCAGCGCGCTGCGTGAGCAAGTGCCCAGCCTCTCGCACACACCCACACCATGATGACCAAAGAATCTTCCAAGCGGCCACCGCTGTATCTCATCACCGGGCTGGTGCTCGGCTTGCTCTTTGGCTGCCTGCTCTCTTTCATCATTTTCCCGCTGCAGGTCAGCAGCGTTGGCCCCAGCCATCTTGCCGATGAGCATCAGGACCAATACCGTCTGATGATCGCCCTGGCCTATGCCTCCAGCGGCGACATCAACCGCGCCCAAGCGCGCCTGGCGCAACTGGGCGATGCCGACCCGGCGCGTGCCCTCAGCGCCCAAGCCCAGCTGGCGCTGGGCAATAGCGCCACGCAGCGCGAGGCGCGTGCGCTGGCCAGCCTGGCGCGTGACCTCGAAGCGTTCCAGGCCAGCGCACAATCCACCTCGGTGGCGGTGAACACGCCGAATCCTGAAAATGCCAATGCCGCCCCCACACCCTTTGCGGCTCAGGAAGAAGGCGGAAGCTACACCCTCTCCAGCCGCGAGCTGTTGTGTGAAAGCAGTGAGGCTCCGCCGCTGGTCAAGCTATTCATCTTCGATGAGAGCGGCCAGGCCCAGGCCGGCGTGCGCCTGGCCATGCACGATGGCGAAAGCAGCAATGAGTTCTTCACCGGCGCACGGCCAGATTTTGGCCCCGGCTATACGGAATATGAAATGACCCCCGGCGAGACCTACATTCTCTCCATCGCCGGCACGGAAACGCTGGCGGGCCTACAGCCTGCCGCCTGCATCACTGAGGCCGGCGACCCCGCCTGGGGCGCCTGGCTGCTGCTTTACAACCGCGCAGACGAATAACAGTACTTTTGTCGCTACAACTAAAAATCTCGGGGGATAGAATTTTCTAGCATTTTTCCACCGCTGCCACGTACTGTGCGGCACGGAATGCTATGAAAAAAAGTTCGTCTAATACGCAGCCAAGGCACTTTCGTACGATATGGCTACTGCTCGTCTGCAGCTTGCTGTATTTTGTCCTATTTATTTTTCCCAACCTAACCGGCGCACAAACGCCTGAGATGCTCGCCATCTTTGAGGTGGATGAGTTTGCCCAATACGAGCACGCTGTGCGTATGGCCAGCGGCAATGACAACTGGCGTGACAGCCTGCGCGAGTTTGTGGTCTATCAGCACTACTTCTACGGCTATCCGTTTTACTTCTTCTCAGCGCTGGTACTGCTGCCGCTGCGCTTGTTGCTGGGCAGCGGATGGGCTGAACACACCAGCACCATCGTTGTGGTGCTGCGCCAGCTCATCAATGTGCTGCCTAATCTACTCAGCGTGTGGCTGCTCACCTACGCCGCCACTGAGTTTAAATCCAGCTTTAAAACCATCCTTCTGTTTGTACTGATGCTGCTATTGCCAGGCCTCACCGGCAATAGCTTATGGTGGCACGCCGATGGGCTGGGCTTGCTGTTCATGGCGCTGGTGTTCTTCTGCCTGCGTGTAGACCGGCTGCGCTTTGGCCGCTATTTTTGGCTCAGTGCGGTCGCGGCTGGTATTGGCTTGGGTATCAAGTATGTAGGCGGCTTCTTCGTCTTCGCCATTCCCCTCTATCTTTTGCTGGGGCTAGCACGTAAAGCGCTGACCCCGGCACGCTTTGCAGGTTATGCAGCCGGCTTTGTGGCGCTGATGCTAGTCACCTTCGTGATCACCAATCCGCTGCTGCTATTTCCGCAGCGCGCCGATTTGATTGCCAACCAGCGCCTGCAATTTGAACAGACCAGCCAGGGCATCTTGATGGGGCCGAGTGGCTTTTTGCAGAATGGCCGCCTGCCCAGCTGGCTAACCACAAACTTCGGCAGCCCGTTATTTCTCGCCCTGCTCGGTGTGGCCCTAGTGATCGGCTGGCGCAAAGGCGGCGAACCGCTCCTGCACGCCGCGCTGCTCACCGCCTGGCTGCTGCCCAACCTGGTCGTGATGCTCAATGCTTCGTCATGGCGCATCCACTACTGGCTGCCGATCATGCTGCCCGCCATGACGGCGCTGGTCTTCGTGCTGCCGGAGCGCTGGCAAGACCTGCGCCCGGGGCCGGGCAAAGCCCGCGTCGTGCTGCAGTGGGCGCTGGTGGCCTTCCTGGCCTGGCAGGCCAGCCAGTTTGCTGTCAGCAGCGGGGGACACTACCTGCACAACCTGCAGCGCGAGCAGACTTCGCCCAGCCTGCGTTTCTACCACAGCGTGCAGCCGCTGCTGGCCGAGCAAACCTCACCGCTACACATCTACCGTGACTGGAAGGTGTACTTTCCAGCCGAAGACGATATGTCCGTGTTCATGGATTGGGATCTGGGCAGCCACGATATGCTCAACTCTGAGCAGCCTGATGTGCTGCTGCTGGAACGCGAGAATGTGGAAGCCTACGGAGATGCAGACTATCTGGCTAGCGCACCTGACCCCGAACGCCTGGAGCCGATGCACCGCTTCTACCGTGCCGCCCTTCTGGATGACTTCAGCCGGTACCAGCTGATCTATGAAGATGATTTCGGCCTGGTGTTCCTGCGCCAGTAATTACCCAGCCAACAGCTCCATCTGCCCCCAGTTTTTGCCCACCTTGACTTCGGTTTGCAACGGCACGCTGAGTTCGTAGGCGTTGCTCATCTCGCGCCCCACCAGTGCCGCCGTCTCGGCCAGCTCAGCCTCAGGCACTTCCAGCACCAGCTCATCATGCACCTGCAGCAGCATGCGCGCGCCGAGCGTGGATGCGGCCAGCGCCGCATCCACGCGCAGCATGGCCAGCTTCATGATATCGGCCGCAGTGCCCTGGATGGGGCTGTTGATCGCCTCGCGCTCGAGACGGCTCTTGAGCACATAATTGGTGCCATCTTTCAGCCCCTGGAACAGGCGGCGGCGGCCGAGCAGCGTTTCGATGTAGCCCAGCTCGGCAGCTTTCTTCTTCGTATTGTCAATATAGGCACGCACACCGGGGAACTTCTCAAAATACGCTTTGACGAAGTTCTCAGCTTCGGCCAGCGTGAGATCGGTGCTGCGCGTCAGCCCAAAGGGACTCATGCCATAGATCAGGCCGAAGTTCACCGCCTTGGCGTTGCGGCGCTGCTCACCTGTTACCTGGCCGGGCTGAATGCCTAGGATAGCGGCAGCCGTGGTGATGTGAATATCTTCGTTGTTGCGGAAGGCGTTGAGCATGGCCTCGTCTTGCGCGATGTGCGCCACGATGCGCAACTCCACCTGCGAATAGTCCACGCCCAGCAGCTTGTGGCCGGGGGCGGCAATGAAAGCGCGGCGCACGCGGCGGCCGAGTTCCGTGCGAATGGGAATGTTTTGCAGATTGGGCTCGCTGGAGGCAATGCGCCCCGTCACCGTGCCGGCCTGGTTGTACGAGGTATGCACGCGGTTGGTAGCCGGGTTGACTTCCAGCGGCAGCGCGTCCACATAGGTGGTCTTGAGCTTGGAATACTCACGATGGCTGAGGATGAGGTCCACGATCGGGTGCTGCTCGCTCATCGCCTCAAGGATGTCTGCCGAGGTGGAGTAGGCGCCGCTGGCGGTCTTACGCACGCCAGCCGGCGGCGGCAGCTTGAGGCGGTCAAAGAGCATGTGCGCCAGCTGCTGCGGCGAGCTGAGATTGAACTCCTCGCCCACCTGTTGATAGACCTCAGTGCCGATGCGCTCCAGCTCCTTGTTGAGCTCGGCGCCCATCTCGGCCAGGAAGGCTGTATCCAGCATGATGCCGGTCATTTCCATGTCTGAGAGCACGCGCACCAGCGGCATCTCCAGCTCGGCGAAGACACGCTCGCCCTTCACCTGCTGAATACGCTCGGCGAGCACAGGCTCCAGACGCAGCACCACTTCCGAATCGGCAGCGGCATAGGCGGCGGCCTGCTCGATGGGCACTTGCGCCATGGTAATCTGCTTGCGGCCTTTGCCCAGCAGGTCTTGGATCTCGGTCATCTCGTTGTTGAGGCGCACCCATACCAACCCCTTGAGACCGAGGTTGCGCGAGCCGCTGTCAGCCACCCACTCGGCGATCATGCTGTCCATGCTCAGCGGGTGCACTTTGAGGCCGTGGCGCGCCAGGATGACGTAGTCAAAGCTGAGGTTATGACCCAGCTTGGGGATCTTGGGGTCAGTCAGCGGGCCGCGCAACGCTGCCACCACCTCCTCGATGGACAGTTGGCGGCCGAGCATCGGTTCGTGCCCGATGGGAATGTAGTAGCCCTTACCCTCCTCCACCGCCAGCGAAATGCCCACCAGGTCACATTGCATGTGATCGGTGCTGCTGGTCTCGGTATCAAAGGCAATGCGTGGCGCATCTGCCAACGTTTTGGCTAGGCTGGCCAGCTTTTCGGGTGTATCCACCACTTCAACGTCAATATCCACCGCCGGGCCACGCGGCGCAGGATTGTCCTCAGGGAACATGCCCAGTTGGCCGAGCTTGGTGTCCTGGGGCATGTTGCCCAGCTCCAGCACGGTGGTGAGGCGCTTCATCAACGAGCGGAACTCCAACTGGCGGAAGAGCTCTTGCACGTCTTGGGCTTTGATGCGGTCTGTGCGCGCCTGTTGAATGTGGAAATCAATATCCATATCCGTGACGATGCGCGCCAGCTCGTAGCTCAGGTAGGCTTTCTCGCGGCCATCTTCGAATTTTTGACGCTGGGCCGGTTTGAGCTTGTCTAAGTTGGCGTAGATATTATCCAGCGTCTTGTACTCGGCCAGCAGGCCAGCGGCGGTCTTCTCACCAATGCCGGAGACGCCGGGAATATTGTCAGACTTATCGCCAATCATGGCTTTGAAGTCCACTACCTGCTCCGGCATCACCCCCAGAAACTCGAATACCTCTTGTGGGCCATAATCTTTGCCGTCGGCAAGCTGCTTGCCCGGCAGGCTGACGATAATGCGCTTGTCTACCAGTTGCAGCAAATCCTTATCGCCCGTGATGATTTTGACCCCCACCCCTTCGCTGGCGGCCTTCTTGGCAATGCTGCCGATCACGTCGTCGGCTTCGAAGCCTTCCATCTCCAGGCGCGGAAAGTTGAAAGCATCCACCATCTCGCGGATGCGCTCCATTTGGACGCGCAAGTCATCCGGCATTTTCTCGCGGGTGGCTTTGTATTCAGGGTAGCGCTTATCACGAAAAGTCTTGCCGACATCGAAGGCCACCGCCATGTACTCCGGCCGCTCCTGCTCGAGGATGCGCAGCAATACGGAGGTGAAGCCGAACACGCCAGCGGTGGGCTCGCCAGAGCTGGTGGTCCAGCGGCTGCTGCCCGCCCCGGCACTGGTGAGCGCGAAGTAGGTGCGGTAGGCCAAAGCATGGCCATCGATGAGATAGAGCGTTTGGGGCATGCAAAGATTGTACTAGGGGAGAGGCGAGTAACTAGTGAGGAGTGAGGAGTGAACAGTAATCAGGAATCAGCAAAACTTAGCGACTGCTCACTATTCACTGTTCCCTGCTCACAGCTCACTATGTTGGAATACCCTGGCGAGTGCGCGTGTGCTTGATGAAATCCGTCACCTGCGCATCCGTGGGCAAGCCGCCATTCATAATCAGGAATCCTGGTGCAAAGAATTGGCCTGAGGGATTGTCTCGCTTGAGGCGGGTGAACTCTTCGAAGACGCGCTCGGAGAGGTGCGTTTCCAGCATATGCACCACGCGCTCAGGCGCCGTCTCCGCTGGCAGGCTCACCATCCATTGGATGAAGCCCGGCTGAATGCTGAGATGCTCCAGCCGCCAGGCGAAGGCCACGCACAGCTGCGGCAGCCAGGCGGCCAGCTTCTCGGCCAGGTCACCTTCCAAACGGTGCTCCGGCAGGCGCGGCGCCAGCACATAGGCATAGCTCAGCAGCGTCTGGCCGCCAGCGGCACTTGCCTCGCTGGCGGGCAGCCAGCGCACGCGCGGTGGTGCGTTTGAAGGCGGCATGGCAGGCTCGCCAGCAAAGTCGGCAGCGGGCATGCTTGGTGTCTTAGCGGCTGGGGCGTTGGCAGCGGTCACGGCCTGCACCTCAACCACCGCGCTCTTCGCCGTTACCGCGCTCATCGCCGTAGCCATCTTGTCTACCTGCGTGCGCATCTTGCTGAACGGCACTTGCGTATCAAATACCACGGCCAGCTTGTAATCGCTGCCCAGCGGGGTGGCATATAGCATGTAATCGGCGCCAGTAGCTTCTAGGCGCACGAAGCGCGCCACGTCTGCAGCGGCTTCACCGCCGTTGGACACGGCGGCCGCCAATTCGTTGGCGGCCGCCTGGGGCAGCTCGCCAGCATAGGCCCACACCTGCGAGCCACGCGTGATCAGCGCCGCCTGCGAAGCCGACTCCATCGAAAGTTGCGCCAAATGCTGCACCGAGAGCGCCGTATCAGCAAGCCATGCCGGGGCGGCACGGCTTGGCGCCTGCGCCGGGCGTACTGCTACGGCAGCGCTACCGAAGCGCGCCGTGGCAGCCTCTTCACGCACGTGCAGCGGGCCATATAAGACTTCAATCGCCGCGGCCAAGTCAGGCAGGTAAAAAGGCTGCGGCAGCACCGCGCTGGCGCCAGCCTGCTCCCAGCCATCGGCGGGAGTGTCTTCAGACAGGATCAAGATGGTTTTGGCCTGCGGTGCGGCTTGCTGCACGCTGGCCAGGTAGGCGGCAATGTCCATGTCTGCAAAATCAGTGTCCAGCACCAGGAGATCCAAGCCATTTGTGGCCGCTTTGAGGGCGGCATCGGGAGACGCCAAAACTTGCGGGCGCACATCCTGTGCGTCCGCAAGCAGTTGGCGTACCATTTCGCCAAAGCCGGGGCTGGGGGTGAGAACAATGGCAGTTTTGACCATAGACATCAAAAAATACACCCCAAAAAGGGCATTAAAGTATACGCCAAACTAGCAAGATTCTTGCTAGTAAGAATCTTGCGGCCAAGTTTTTTACAAGCTACTTCTGCTTGCGTTTGGCAGGCGTACTACGCGCAGCGGTGCGCGTAGTGTTGCGCTTGCGCCATGCCTTGTACCACTGCTGCAGACGCGTGCGCAATACCTGCCATTGACCTTGCAAGCGTTGTGCCAACCCTGCCCCCACCGGCTCTAACTGCCGAACTTCACGCTCAGGCCAGGGGTTGAGATCCAGCATCTTGCGGATGGCAAAGCGCAGCAACATCTGCAAGCTGGCCAGCACGGGGGCTGCCATCAGCAGCCCCACAAAGCCGAGCAGGCTGGTGGCCACCAGGGCCGCCACCAGCACGGCGGCGGGGTGCACGCCCAGGGATTTGCCAAAGATGCGCGGGCTGACCAGGTTATCGAAGACCTGGTCCAACACCAAGGTGCCAATCACCACAATGGCCGAGTAGGTAAACGGCTCAATACCCAGATAATTACCGCCCTGCTGAAAGTACGCCACCAAGGCAGCGGTGCCGCCTGCCACCACCGGGCCGACATAGGGAACAAACTTGGCTAGGCCAGTCAGGAAAGCCAGACCAATGGCATTGTGCACACCCAGCACTGTCATCAGAATGAAATAGCTCACTACCACAAGGGAGATGATGACCAATTGGCCGCGCAAGAAGGTATCCCAAATGCGCGAGAGCTCACGCCCGATACGGCGCACATCGGCGTCATAGCCGGTGCTGGCGATCTGGGCGAAGAAGGAGGGAAAGCTCTCCGAATCGACCAACAGGAAATACGAGATGATGAAGATGAAGGCAGCCCAGCCCAGCGTGCTGAGCGCACCGGTGGCCAGGCGACCCAGCAGGCTGCCGGCCTGCCCCAGCAGCGGCTGCAGCGCAGACAGCAGCTGCTGCCCGAGGGCAACGAAGTCAAGACTGAACTCTTCTTCCAGCAGGCGCTCTATATCAGCAAACTGAATATTGAACGGGCCAATATGGATGGTCTGCTCAGCCAACTGGCTGGCAAATTCGGGCAGGCCGGTCACCAGCTCCTGCCCGGCCGTGATCAGTGCACCGATCTGCTCCACCGCGGCCGAGCCGCCCAGGATGGAGAGCCACACCACGGCCCCCAGGAACAAGACGAAGATAAGGCTGACCGCCGCACGCCACTTCAAGCGCGTGGCTTCAGACAGCCTGGTTACCAAGGGATGCAGCAGGTATGAAATGATGAAAGCCAGCAGCAACGGGCCGATCAAGTAGTTGAAGCGCACCAGGATGGCGGCCAACATGGCGACCAGGCTAAGACCCACCACCAACTTGGTGGTGGAAGACCAACGGCTGGCGGGCGCTGCTTTGGTGGCGGAGGCTTTCTTAGTTGTGGGCATTTTTGCATTCTAGCGTAGAAATGCAAAACGGGTGGAGCACTCACTGCGTGAATGCCCCACCCGTGTACTGTACTGCTACCTATGGTAGGCAGCATACGCCACTAAGCTACACCCAGGGGTGTGCGCCTAGTGGTGTCGGCCTAACGGCGGGCTGTCCTCTTAGCAGTTTTCTTGGCAGTTTTCTTGGCCGTCTTCTTAGCTACTTTCTTCGCAGCCTTCTTCGCCGTCTTTTTGGGCGCGGCCTTCTTGGCAGCTACCTTCTTGCCAGTCGCTTTGGCGCTGGCCTTGGGTACGGTCTCCAACGCTTGCAGATCGGCCTTGAGGTTGCGCGTGCGCAGCGGGAAGCTCACCAGATGTAATCCAATAGTGATGAAAGCTACGGCAAAGCCGAGCAGCATGTAGTTGGTGGTTTCAATGGGCATGTCTCTCTCCTAGCGGCCCAGGGCCTTCATGCGCAGTTGCTCTACCCTATCGGCCAGCCAGCCCAGGCGCACACGGTGCCACAGCAAGGTGAAGCCGAAAATGCTGAAAGCCAGCAGACTGAACAGCAGGGTGTGCAGCATGGGGCGCGTCATGTCAAAGGTGCCCTGTGCGCTGGGATCGCCACTGCCGATCACCACCGGGTGCAGGGTGCGCCAAATGCGGATCGAGAAATAGGTCAGCGGCACGGTCACCGAAGCCATGATGGCGTAGATGGCGCCGAAGCGAGCACGGCGCTGCGGGTCTTCAATGCCCTGGCGCAGCAGCATATAAGCCAGGTAGACCAGAATGAGGATGGTGAAGGTCACCACACGCGGATCCCAGGTCCACCACGTGTTCCAGGCCGGGCGCGCCCAGATGGCACCGGTGGTGACGCAGATGAAAGCGTACACCAGGCCGAGCTCAATGCAGGCCACGGCCCAGATATCGATCTTGTTCTGCGGGCGAACGAGATACACGATGCCGAGAATAGCAGCGAGGATCAGCACAGCCATACTGACCCAGGCGCTGGCCACGTGGAGGTAAAACAGGCGTTGCACCTGCCCCATCACGCGCTCGGTAGGCGCATAGAAGAGCACCATGTAAATAGTGGCCGCCATCAGCAGGGCGGACACAATGTCCAGCGCATGCAAGGCGCGCGGCTTGCGGTCTAACGAAGTTGATGCCATGTAAAACTACTCCTCCACAATGAAATCAAAAACCATAAAGCCCAGGGCGGGCATGATGATGCCGTACGCGATCAAAATGTTCAGGCTGGGCAGAGCGTACTCCAAACCCAGGCCGTTAAGAAAGGCGCTGCTGGCACGCACTGCGGATACCAGCACGGGCAGCACCAGCGGGAACAATAGCACCGGCAGCAGCAGTTCACGGCTGCGGGCTTGGGCAGCCATGGCCGCCAACAGTGTGCCCACGCTGCAAAAGCACCACGAACCCAGCAGTAGCACCAACCACAGGCCGGGCTGTGCCAGGTTCATATCGTAGAAAACAGCATAAAGCGGCAGCGTGAAAATTTCCACAACCAGCATGAAAAATAAGTTCGCCAGGGTTTTGCCAAAGTAGATGGCGCTGCGCTCCACCGGGGCCAGCAACAGGCCATCCAGCGAGCCGCGCTCGCCCTCGCTGGCCAGGGTGCGGTTGAGCCCCAGGGTGCCGGCGAAGGCAAAGGTGGTCCACAGCACGCCGGCGGCGATCTGGCGGCGGGTGAGCGTGTCAATATCCAGCGTGAAAGCAAAGATGAAGATGACCAGCACCACAAAGACCAGCATGGCGGTGACCAGTTGGCGGCTGCGCCATTCGGCGGCCAGGTCTTTGCGCAGGATGGCCCAGACGGCGGAGACGAAGCTAGCCATTGGCAGCCTCGAGCGCCCTCTCATAATGCGCGGGCAGCTTGCCGCCCAGCTTGGCCTTAGGCAGGGTGGCGGCGATGCGGCCATCGGCCAGCAGCTCAGCGCGCTGCACCAGGCCACCTACCCGCCCCAGGTCATGGCTGGCGATGAGGATGCTGGCGCCAGCACGCGCTTCGGCGCGCAGAACCTCATCCAGCAGATCAGCGGTCTGCAGATCCAGAGCGCTGTGCGGCTCATCCAGCAGCAGCACGCGTGGGCGGTGCAACAGCGCACGCGCCAGCGCCAGGCGCTGCTGCATGCCGCGTGAGAAGCCGCGCACGGCTTCACGGCGGCGGTGGTCCAGCGCTACCAGTTCCAGCAGTTCAGTAATGCGCTCTGCAGGTGCGGGTACGTTATAGAGGCGTGCAAAGAAATCCAGGTTTTGGTCAGCGGTCAGGTCATCATATAAAAGCGGTTGGTGGCCCAGGTAACCGAGCTGGGCGCGGGCGGCCGCCGCCTGCTGTGGCAGCAGGCAGCCGTCCACCTGCACGCGGCCGGCGGTGGGTTGTGCCAGCCCGGCCAGAATGCGCAGCAGCGTGCTCTTGCCCGCCCCATTGGGGCCGAGCAGGGCCACCACTTCCCCACGGCGTACGTGCAGATCTACTCCGTGCAGCGCCATACGGTAACCAAAACGCTTGCTGAGATTCTTGACCTGGATCATTTACCTTTTACACTGCGGCGCAGTTGGGCCTTGAGGGCAGCACGCTGGCGCTTGTACGCATTCTCGGCCATGTCGCCGCGGGCAAAGCGTTCATCCAGGCGCGTGATCTGCGCCAGCAACTGGTCCGGCCCGGCCTGCATGCGGCGCAGCCACAGCCACAGCAAGCCTACCGCCACGGTGAGCGCCGCCAGGCCGATGACCACATTGTCGCTGGCCAGCACGGCCTGCAAGCCGCCGCCGCCCGCCGGGTTGCGGCCGCGCAGCTGCAACTCGGGCTGCTCATCCACAGAATAAGGCTGGTTGGAAAGGTAGGCAGTGTAGGTGGTGCCGTCAATCTCTTGCGAGCCGATCTCGCTGAAGTCTGTGTTGTGCAAAGTGACATCACTGTCTTGCACCAGCACCACTACCGAGCGGGCTGGCATGTTGAAACTCAGCGGCAGCTCAAGGCTGCGCGTATAGGGCATCTGGTAGGCATAGAGCAACTGGTAGCTCTGCATGCCGGGCAGGATGGCACGCAGGTCACCAAAGCCGCCCTCGCTGGGCAGGTAACGCTCGCCGAAGAGGCCCTCGTTGAAGGCCAGCTCCGTAGCTTCACTCGGCAGGTCGAACAGCAGCACCGGTGTGCCATCCGCATTCGGGGTGACAGCATGCGTGCCGATATTGGAGACCAGGTACTGTTGCACCACGCGCACAAAGCCGGGCGTGTCGAATTCCAGGATCAGGGTCAGCCGCTCCACGGCCAACTGACTGGTGTCCTGCGTGGTTTCGTAGACCGTGATGGGATGTTCAAACTCGGTTTGCCCATCGGCGAGAAATTCAGAGAAGTAGCTCAGCCCCAAGTAATCCACCGAGGCAAAGAAAGTGCGCCCTTCGCCCAGCGGCACAGCATCAAAGGCGAAGCGGCCGTTTGCGCCCACGCTCACTGCATCCGTGTAGGCCAGCGTCTGGCCATCATAGCCAAACAAGGTCGCCTGCAAACCGGCCGCCAGCTCGCCATCCGTGCCGTCTTCCACCTGGCCACGGAAGCTGCCGAGGGCGCTCTCCTCCTCAGCAGAGGGAGCCTGTTGCGGCGGTGTACCGAGCGAAATAGCTTGCAGGTACGAGGTCAGCGCCAGCAGCTGTGCCGAAGACAGGCTGGGCACAGCCGGCTCGACGGCGGCCAGGATGTCATTGCGGCTGTAGCCGGCCATCTGGCGAATATCGGCCAGCGGCAGTGCGGCCTGCACAGCCGCCTGGTACTCAGTATAGAGTTGCTCGCCGCCTTCGGCCGCCAACGAATCCTGGCTGAGCGAATAGACATAGGCGAGCACATCCCAGCGCTGCTGCAAGCTGAGTTGGTTGACAAACGGGGGCATAAAGTTATCCAGGTTGCCCTGGGTGATCGCCAGATACCAGTTGGCCGGCGTGGCGGCATCAGCGCGCTCACTCACGCCAATCGGCACAGGCTGCACAGGCAGCATGTTGGCCTGGGGGCCATCGCCGCGGCCGTTATCGCCGTGGCACGGCGCACAGCTCTGCGCGTACAGTAAAGCGCCAGCGATCGGGTCTGCGGGCGCCGGCGGATACTCCACCGGCACGGGCGTGCTCTCCGCACCGCTGATGATGGCATCCGGCGGTGGGGTTACATCCCCGGCCAGCGAGAATTCGCAAGCGCTGAGCGCCAACGCCAGCAGGAGCAATATTGCTATGCGGCGGCTCACTTCTTGCGCCCGCCCTTCTTGGGCGCTGGCTTGGAAGTCTTCTTGGCCTGTTTGCGGTAGCTGGCGATCATGGCTTCGAGCTCATCGGCATCCGCCGGCTGGCTGGCGGCAGGCACTGTATCCACATCCACTTTTTCAAGGGCACGCAAAACGGCCGCACCCTCGGCCAGCAGTTGCTGGCGCTGGGGGTGGTAGATCTCCTCAGGCACTTTGCCCAGTTCCCAGTCCGCATCCAGCTCCAGCAAGGCTTCCAGCACACGGGCGTGCTCAGCCTGCAGGTTGGCTAGTTCAGGGCTGATGTCCTCATCAGCCTCAGAGAGCAGCGGGCGGGCGACGTACAGCGCGCAAATGACCAGCAGCGCGACAAACAGGAGTAGTGAACCGAGATCCATTATTCAAGCTCAAGCAAACGGTCAATGACCGTGGTGATTTCTTCAACAGAGAGATATGGCCCGATCTTGACCGAGGCAATCTCACCATATTTGTTGATGACAAAGGTCTCCGGCACACCACGCGCCCGGAAAGCGGTGTAAATGGTAGTGCCGAGGTCTGGCCCGTTCAGGTAGGTGATATTGTGCTCCTCAATAAAGGCCAGCGATTCTTTTTCAGTGTCCACATAGGCCAAACCGAGGAAGACCACATCGCCGCGGTCCTTATAATGCTGCCAGGCCTGCTCCAGATGAGCAGCTTCTTCGATACAGGGCGCACACCACGAGGCCCAGATATTGAGCAGCACGACTTTGCCGAGCAAATCCTCGCTGCGCACAGTCTGGCCGTCAAAGGTGGTGAGCGTGAAGGCCGGCGCCTGCTCACCGCGCGTCAGGATACCTTGCAGCGAGCTGCGCAGTTGGATGGCCACCAGGGTTAGCAAGGCCAACAGCAGACCCCAGGCCAGCACGCGCCCTACAATGGATACAGGTTTCTTGTTTTCAGTCATTACCGTTACCGGCGCGCCTCGAGCTCTTCTTCAAGCTTGCGCGCATAGTCATCATCGAGCTTCGTCTGGCTGGTGGCCGCAGGCTGCTTCCAGCGTTTGAGGTTGCGCCCAAGGAAGAGTGCGGCCACGCCAATACCCAGCGGGGGAATGAGATAGACCAGCCAGTTCAGGCCACGCGCCGGCGGCAGCGCCAGCACGCCCTGGCCGTACTGGGCGGCAAAATAGTCATAGACTTGCTGCTCGCTGTAGCCTTCGGCAAGCAGCTCAGCGATCTGGCCGCGCCACTGGACACAGGCCGCCGTGCCGCACACATCCAGCGGCACGTTGGCGCACACCGGGCAGTACAGGTTCTTGGCAACCGCATTGACCCGATCTGCGCTTGGAGCACTACCCTGCTGCGCAGACTGAATTGCCGCCGGGCTGCCAGCACAGGCGGCCAACAGCAGGCTCAACGCAAACAAGAGGCCGAGCCGCTTCATGCGCGCTCCACATTGCTAGCCCGCCTCGCGTTGCTGCTGGCGCGCACGCGTTGGCGCGCCGGGCGCAGCTCGGCATCCGGCCACGAAGCGACCAGCGTGCCGAAGATGAAGACAAAGCCGCCGTACCAGATCCAATTCACCAGCGGATTGACATACACTTTGAAGGTGGCGCTGCTGGCGCTCACCACTTCCCAATCCACCAGCAGGATGTACACATCGTTCTCAACGGTGCTGCGCAAGCCGGGAATGGTCATGGCTTGCTGTGATTCGTAATAGAAGTCACGCCGTGGGTAGAGCTGGGTCAGGTACGCCCCGTCTTTGTAGACGTTGACCACGGCGCGGTCCACCAAACGGCCATCCGGCGTTTCAAACTCCGCTAGTGATTCGTACTCCACGCTGTAGCTGCCCAGGTGCATGCGCTCGCCCACAGCCAGGCTGCCCTGCGTCTCTTGCTGGAAGAGCTCAATACCAATAATGCCCACCGCGATAAGGATTACGCCGAGGTGAATGATATAGCCGCCATAGCGGCGGCGGTTGCGGCCAATCAGGCGCCAGAAAGCCTGTAAGGGGGTCTCGCCACGGTTCACGCGAGCTTGCGCGCCGCGCCAGAACTCGTAGACGGTCACCAGCAGCACAAACGCACAGATCCACAGCGAGAGCAAGCCCAGCGCGTTGCGCATGCCGCCCAGCAGCATGCCAGCCAGCACCACCAGCGAGACGATGAAGGGCTTCCAGATGGCGCGCCCCAGCGTGCGCGCCGTGGAGGCGCGCCAGGCGGCCAAGGGGGCCACGCCCATCAGCAGCAGCAAGGCCGCCCACAGCGGGCCGGTGGCGCTCTCATAGAAGATGGGGCCAACCGTGGCGCGCTGCCCGGTAAAAATGTGCGCCAGGGCGGGGATGGCGCGGCCAATGCCGCCGCTGGCTTCGCTCACGATAGGGAAAACTACGCCCCAGAAGCAGATCAGCAGAATGCCCATGAAGAGCAGATTATTTATAAGGAAGAGCGACTCGCGTGAGAGCAGCGAGGTCATCTCCACTTCGGATCTCAACGTGCCCCAGCGCTTATTGAGCAGCGCCAGCGAAATGATGAAAGTGAGCGCTATGAAGCCAAAGAACATCGGCCCGATGGCGCTTTGCGCAAAGGCGTGCACAGACGACAGCACCCCCGAACGTGTGAGGAAGGTGCCGAAGATGACCAGACAATAGGTCAAGATGATGAGCAGCATGTTCCAGTGCTTGAACATGCCGCGCTTCTCCTGGATCATCACCGAATGCAAAAAGGCCGTGCCGGTGAGCCAGGGCATGAACGCAGCGATCTCCACCGGGTCCCAGCCCCAGTAGCCGCCCCAGCCCAGCACATCGTAGGCCCAGCGGCTGCCCAGGATCAGGCCGAGCGAGAGGAACAGCCAGGCGATCAGCGTCCAGCGGCGCGTGACACGGATCCAGCGGTCATCGCTGCGCCCGGTGACCAGGGCAGCGATGGCGAAAGCGAACGGCACCACAAAGGCCACAAAGCCGATATACAGCATGGGCGGGTGAATGATCATGCCCGGGTGGCGTAGCAGCGGATTGAGGCCGTTGCCGTCCATGGGGATGTACGCCTGGGCGCCTGCGGGCTGCCACATCGCCGTCCACACCGTGCCAGTGATGCCCTGCCAGTAGCGCAGGAAGGGATTCTCAAAGAAGAGGATGAGCGTCAGGAAGAAGGCCAACGTGGCGGAGGTGACGATGATGACCCACGGCTGCAGGTCACGATCACGCCGCCATTCACGCAGCATGACGGCAAAGGTGAAGGCGGCCATCAGCCAGGACCAGAAGAGCAGCGAGCCGGCCTGCCCACCCCACAACGCGGTAGCACGCAGGTAGAGCGGCATGCTGTGGCTGCTCACCTGGGTGACGTACTGCAAGTGGAAATCAAGAGTGACCAGCGAATAGACCAAGCTGGCACACGCTACGGTGAGCAGCGGGAAACCGAGCATGGCGGCAGCACGCGCACTGCTAACCCAGCGTTGCTGCTTACGCCAGTGCCCTACGGCAGCAGCCACGCAGGCATACAGCGCCAGCAGGAAAGCCACCAGCAGCGCAAAGAAACCAAGATCTGCAATCATTGTACGTTGGGGTTGAGAAGGCTATTCGCCGGCCTGGGCAGGCAAAGCCTCTTCATAGCGCGTGGGGCAGCGCAGCAGCAAACCGTTCTCGTCGGCGTAGAACATGCCATCCTCGCCCAGTTTGCCCGCCACAATGGCTTCCACCTCATGGGCCAGCAAATCAGGCTTGACGCCCACATACTGCACCTGCAAGCGGGCACGCGTGGGGTCGTTCACGGCTTCGTACAGCGCCTTGGCCAAGCCGCCGTCATCGTTGATGAGGCGGGTATCGGCGGGCATGTGCACCATGGTGAAGGTCAGGGTGAGCGTTTCAGGGTCGTACTCAATCGTGTCACCCAGCACGGCGCCAGCCACGCGGGCGGGTTTGCCCACAGCTTCGCTGCCGCGCTCGTTAAGTTCGTCAATTGTGAAGAAGAATTGAGCGCCTGCAGCGGTAGAGCTAATAATCAGATAAACCACCGCGGCCAGGATGAGCACACCACCGATGATGAACTTCTTGTTGCCGAGACCGGTGGGTAGAGGCTGTGCAAGACTTGTGCTGCTCATGTGCAATCTCTCACTTTCAGAGAGATTATACCGCCTGCTATTCGATGGCTGCGCGTAATTGCGCCGCCATGCGCCCAAAGGCGGGCGAATAGCGCAGCTCGGGGCGGCGCGGGCGCGCCAGGCTGACAGGCATATCCAGCTTGATGCTGGCCGGGCGCTTGCCGAGCACCAGCACGCGGTCCGCAAGGTAGAGCGCCTCGTTGATGTCATGCGTGACCATCACCACCGTCTTGTGCTCCAGCTCCCAGATGCGCAGCAGCTCCTCGCCCATCTTCTCGCGCGTGAGCGCATCCAACGAGCCAAACGGCTCGTCCAGCAGCAGCAGCTGCGGGTCTTGCACCAAGGCGCGGCCAATCGCCACGCGTTGCGCCATACCGCCGGAAAGTTGGCTGGGCAGCGCCTGCTCAAAACCCTGCAAGCCGACGAGCTGCAGCATGTCCCAGGCACGGTCGATCGCATCAGGGTCATTGCGCAGCTCCAGCGGTAGGGCCACGTTATCGAGCGCGGTGCGCCAGGGCATCAGGTTGGCGTCCTGGAACACTAGCCCCACCCCAGCCTGTGCGCCGTCCACAGGCTGGCCAGCGAAGTGAATGCGGCCGCGGTTGGCGGGCAACAAGCCCGCCAAGAGGCGCAGCAGCGTGCTCTTGCCCGAGCCAGACGGGCCGAGCACGCACAGGAACTGGCCGCGCGGCACGCTGAAAGTCACGTTGCGCAGCACGGAGAGCTGGCCCGTGCGGTCAGCAAAGCTGGCCGAGAGCTTCTCTACCGAAAGCAAGGGAGCGGTCTTGGCAGCAGGCATTAGTCAGCCGGCAGGTACTCGTTGGTGAAGGCGGCGCTCACATCCAGCGGCTGGGTCAGCATGCCCATCTCCAGCAACACGGCGTGCATGTTCTCCCAGGCTTGCGGGCTGGAGTAACCCAGCGGCTCGGCCTGCCACGATTCAATGGATAGGGTCAGCACGGCCATCTGGGTGTCTTTGTCCAGCGCGGCCAGCCCTTCTACGTATTTTGTGGAGATCTGGTACGCGGCCTCAGGGTCAGCAATGGTGTCGGCCAGGCCGCGCAGGAAGGCACGCACAAAGCCGCGCACGCGCTCAGGCTGCTCAGCCAGCATGCTCTCGTTGGTGAGGATGCCATTGGCAGCCAGGTCCACATAATCGGCCACGTGCAGCACGGTGACGTCGTAGCCTTGGGCCTCTAGCTGGATAGGCTCATTGTTGACGTAGCCCACCACGGCATCTTCTTGCCCGGCGGCCAGCGCCTGCACTTGATTGAAGCCAATCGAATCGAGCTGCACATCGGCTTCGAGAATGCTGCGCTGGCTCAACAGCGCACGCAGGCCGATGTAGGTAGCGCCGAACAGGCCGGGCAGGCCAATGCGCGCGCCTTTGAGATCCTGTGGGGCGCTGATGCCACTGTCCGCCATCGCCACCACAGCCACCGGAAACTCCTGGTACCACGCGCCCACATAGACGATGGGCAAACCTGCCGCACGGCCGAGCAGTACCTGCTCGCCGGAGACGACCGCAAAGGGTAGCTGGCCCGCGCCCACTAAAGCCACGCCATCTGTTTCGAAGCTGTAGTCAAACTCAATGGCGTAGCCTGCCTCGGCAAAGTACCCGCGCTCAACGGCAACATAGAACGGTGCGTACTGTACGTTGGGAATGTATCCCATCGGCAGGCGGATAGTTTCCACCGGCCCCGCTGGTGCAGCCGTTGCGCCACAGGCGGCCAACAGCAAGCTAGCCGCGATCAGGGTTAAAGTCACACGGGTAGCGCGTCTAGGAGCTTTGTCATTGCGAGGAGTATTGCCGCTTGCGGCAAACGGACGAAGCAATCTTAGATTGCATAATCCCCAAGCCTGTCTTGCAATCCCAATTGGGGATTGCTTCGCCGTAAAGCGGCTCGCAAAGACAGTGAGTGAATCAGAGTTTTTCATTGTTCTCCAGAAAATAATGAGAGTGAATTGGATTTTTGTTGCCACCATAACCAGCGGCGCTCCGCCAGCACAACCAAGCCGTACAGCAGCAAAGCCATAGCAACTAAAGCGAACACGGCCACAAAGACGAGCGCCGTGTCGTACTGGCCGCGGCCGACGTTGATGAGGAAGCCCAGGCCGCGGTCAGCGCCCACCAGCTCGCCCACCACCGCGCCAATGACCGAGAGCGTAGCGCCGATACGCAGCCCGCCCAGCAGCACGGGCAGCGCGGCGGGCAGCTCGAGCAGGCACAGGGTCTGCGCACGGCTGGCCTGCAAGGAGCGCATCAGGTCACGCAAGTCCTGCGGCACGCTCTTGAGGCCAATGATGGTGTTGATAAGGATAGGGAAGAAAACGATGAGTGCGCAGATGAGCGTCTTGGAGAGCAAACCGGGCCCGAACCAGATCACCAGCAGCGGCGCCAGCGCCACGATAGGCACCGATTGGCTGGCCACCACGAATGGGGCCAGCAAACGTTCCCAGCGCGGCGAGCGCGCCAACCAGTATCCCAGCAGGCTGGCCACTAGCGTGCCGAGAGCCAGACCGAGCAGCACCTCTTGCAGAGTGACCCACAAGTGGCGCAGTAGGCTGCCATCGGCCAGTGCAGTCAGCAGCCGCGCCCACACGATACCCGGGCCGGGCAAAATGAAGGCGGGCAGCTGGGAAACACGCACCACCAGCTCCCAGGCCAGCAAGGCCACAGCAGCCGTCAGCAGAGCCAGTAACCCAGCATGCATCCCCTTGTGATCTCGACTACGTTTCATACGTACTTGCAACCTCTCGCAAAACAAAACAGCCCCGATAGAATCCATCGGGGCTGTGGATTGTGCATAGCACAAACAGCACGTGGCACGCGCTCCAACAAAATGCCCCAAAAGCAAATGCTTTTGGGGCATAGAAAGAGCTACGCACAATGCGCAGGCCAGCAGCTTGCGTAAAAGCAGGCCACTTGCCTTGCGGAGTCTTCGAACTCCGCGTCTTCTTTCATCCGGACTATACCGTCGGCCCCGGAGTTTCACCGGATCCTGCGCTCATGGAGCGCTCGTGGGCTGTACCACCGATCGGGAATTTTACGCAGCGGCTGGCGCCGCTGCTAATGGAGTTTGCTACGCAAACTCCACCGCTTTGGCTATCGATGCGTAATCACCCTGCCCCGAAGAGTATTTAGTTGTATAAACCCGGCAGCATGGCGTTTCGTGATTTTTCGAAACGCCCGCACAGCGAAGCTGCGCACCTGCCACCGAAGAGTATTCAGTTGTCTAAACTAGCTAACAGCTAACAGCTAACAGTTGCATTATACAACTTGCATTCCAGATTGCGTTACTTCGCTCCGCCTTCAACGGATTCGATATCCGCCAGCGTGCTCTGCACGTATTGTTCGGCCAACAGCAGGTTGCCATTCGAACGCTCGATCACGCTGAGAATAGTGCTCATCTTGGAGACTTCCTCCAGCTGTTCGTTGACGAACCAGCCCAGGAATTCCTGGGCGATGTAGTCTTTCTCCGTGACGGCAATATCCATCAGGGCGTTGATCTGGCGCGTGACTTCTTCTTCCCATTGCAGGGCCGCTCCCACAGCATCCTCGGGGGTTTTGAAATCAGCGCGCGCCTGAGGGATGGCCGGCACACCGATGGTGCCGCCCGCATCCAAGACGTAGCGCACAAACTTCATGGCGTGGGCATTCTCTTCGGCAGCCTGCTCGAAGAACAGCTTGCCGAACATGAGCATGTTCTCGGCCGTGAAGTAGGAAGCGATGTTGACGTACTGCATTGCGGCGCCAAATTCACGCCCTACTTGTTCATTGATCGCTTTTTCAAGCGTTTTGCTAATTAACATTTTTGCTCCTTTTCGTGTGGCCATCAGTCTACCATATTTTCAACCTAGTTGATAATTAAAACCAACTAAATTCAAAATCTCCTTATATTTATTATGATTTATATCATAGATATTCAGCCAACAAAAAGGCCAGCCTCGCGGCTGGCCTTTGGTTGTTATGAGCTACCCGCTTAGGGGTTGGTGCTCGGCAAGGGCAGAAGGAAGGGATTATCCGTTGGCACCAACATCACCTGGATATTCGGCGCCAGCTTCTGGATGTACTCCAGGGTCAAAATGTCCGGGTTCTGGGCAATCGCCTCGGCCAGCATGCGCAGCGCTTCGGCCTCAGCCTCCGCCTGGATCAGGCGCGCTTCCGCCTCACCCTGAGCACGGATGACGGCCGCATCGGCAACACCCTCTGCCACCTGGCGAGCCTGCTCGGCTTCCTGGCGGCGCTGTTCCACCACAAAGGCGGCCTGCTGCGCCTGCTGCTCAGCGATTTGCTTCTGCTCCACCGAGTCAGCATACTCAGCCGAGAAGGCGATGTTACGCACCACGAAATCTGCCAGCTCCAAACCGTTCATTTCAAAACGGCGCTGCAGCTCAGCCGAGATCATCTCGGTTAGCTCCAGACGATGCGTGCTATAGACCTGCTCGATGCCAAACTGTGCCACCGCGTCCCGAATGATGCCACGCGCGATGGGGCGCACCATGCCGTTGATGTAGCGGTTCTGCCAACGAATATGCACATTGACGACCTCTTCTGGCTTGATGGAGAAGATCACTGAGGCATCTACATGCACGATCTGCCCATCCGAGGTGCGTGATTCAACAGCATCATCACGGAAGACATCACTTTCCTCAGGGACTACAGACATGGTGTAGGTCTGGCGCGAGATGGTATAGGGGATGACGTTCTCAGCAAACGGCACGACCCAGTGCAAACCGGGCTGCAAAGCCTCATCACGAATACCGCCCTGCGTAGCACTGATGACCACACCGCGCTCACTGGGCTGAATGAAGACCAGGCCCGCTGCCAGCGTGCTGATGAGCACCGCGGCAATGACGGAGACGGCAATCATCAGACCGCTGCTGGCGATGCCTTTAGCGCCTGTGCGGGTGCGGATCGAGCGCACCACCACCAGGGTGACCACGCCAATGACCACGATCCAGGCCACTACGGATAGGAAGGCAAGAATATTTACAAGTTCCATTACTCCTCCTCAAGAGTACTGTTGTCTCTAAAACGGCAGACCGCGCCCAGGTGTTGCGAGCGATTGGGCATGGTAGCATGCCAATAGTTAGCTATGAGTCATTATACGGTGCGCCTTTCCGCCCTCTTGTTAGAACCGTATCAGAACGCCGCGGCGCGCCTGCAGTTGCCGCTGGCCGCCCTGCCGCGGCCCGGCCAGTACTTACAAGTGCATGACCCCGCCGACAGCCAGACCGTGATCGCCAGCCAGCTGTTCGCCGCTGGCTGGCAGCCTGTTACCCTCAACGGAAATGTTGCAGAGCTTAACGTAGCTGGCGCGCTGCCGCCAGCCTGGCAGCTGGGGCAGCCGCTGTTGGCGTGCGGCCCGCTGGGGCGCGGCTTCAGCCTGCCGCCACACATGCGGCGTCTGGCCTTGGCCGCCTGGAGGCGCAACGCCACCCGCCTGCTGCCGCTGGCCGAGTCCGCTGCTGAGGTGGCCGTATTCTGCGATGAACCTCTTGGGGAGTTGCCCAGCCATATTGAAGTGCAACCGCTGGCGGCGCTGCCCGCCGCGCTGGCCTGGGCCGACTTTATAGCGCTGGATCTGCCGCCAGCGCTGGCCGAAGACCTACCCGGTCTGCTGGGCTTCAAAGAACGCGTGCCCAAGACGCTGAGCGGGCAAGCACTGATCACGCCGCCGATGCCGTGCGGCGGGCTGGCGCAGTGCGGGGTGTGCAGCTTTGCCACCGCCCGCCGCGCGCAGTTGGCTTGTGCCAATGGGCCAGTGTTTGATCTGACTCAGTTATTGGCATAACTTTGGCACTGTACTAGACAGACAAATGCATAGGCAACGCTGCCTTCACGGATTCCTCCTCGGCCTGCGGCCTCGTTCGGAATGACAGAGAGCCAAATGGCTTGCAGCAAATGGCAATGCAACCAGTAACCATAAAAAGGGCGAGGAGTACCTCGCCCTTTACTGATTACGTATCACTGCTCACTACCTACGCCACTACGACACGCTGGCGGCCACCTGCTCGCCGTAGGCCATCAGCGCCGTGACCATCTCTGGCGTGCGTCCTTCGGCATACACACGCAGCACCGGCTCCGTGCCAGACGGGCGGATGAGCAGCCATGAGTCATCCGCCATAATGTATTTACTGCCATCACGGCTGACCACTTCCAGCACCTTTTCCCCGCCAATCGACTCAGGGGCTTCTTCGGTGAGCTTGGCGGTCATGGTCTTCTTCTCTACCGGGCGGCTCAAGCGCAGATCCTTGCGGGCGTAGTGCGCCGGGCCAACGCTGGCCAGCAGATCGGCCACCAGGGCACGCAAGCTGCTGCCGGAGCGCGCCACCATCTCCACCACCAGTAGGCCCATGAGAACACCATCCCCTTCGGGGATGTGGCCGGTGAACGAGATACCGCCTGACTCTTCCCCGCCGATGAGCACATCGCCCGCCAGCATATGGTCGGCAATGTGGTTGAAGCCCACCGGGGTCTCCTCCACCTGCAAGCCGTACTTGGCGGCCAGGCGGTCGATCATGCGCGTGGTGGATACAGTGCGGATGACCTTGCCCTTGTGCCCGCGTGCCTCCACCAGGTGGCGCAGCGCCAGCGACATGATCTTGTGCGGGTCAACGAAGACGCCGTCTTCGTCCATCGCCCCCACGCGGTCGGCATCGCCATCCGTGGCCACGCCAAAATAGCCGGGGAGCCCAGCGATGGCATCCGCCAGCGCCTGCAGATGCGGCATGATCGGCTCAGGGTGCACGCCGCCGAAGCCAGGGTTCATGTCACCACGGATCTCCACGACATCGCAGCCAGCCTCGCGCAACATGGCGGCGATATGGCCACGGCCGGAGCCAAACATCGAATCGACCACTACCTTTTGCGGGTGCTTGCGAATGATGTCAAAGTCAATCAAGGTGGCCAAATGCGCCTTGTAGGCAGGCATGGGGTCAAAGCGCGTGATCAGGCCTTGCTCGATGGCCTGCTTGAAGTCCATTACCGAGGCGCCGCGGCCGCGCGCTTCGTTATCGTTCAGGTAAATCTCCACGCGGTGGCACAGCTCATGCGGGGCCGAGCCGCCATAAGCGGCCTTGAGCTTGACGCCGTTGTAGCGCGGCGGGTTGTGCGAGGCGGTGATCATCACCCCGCCGATGGCCTTGTGCTCACGCACGGCGTAGGAGATGGCCGGGGTCGGTGCATCCGCCATCGAGAGCAGCACGTTGAATCCGTTAGCGGCCAGCACGCGGGCCACATCGCCAGCGAAACGGTCCGACAGAAAGCGCGTATCAAAGCCCACCACTACCAGCGGCGACTGGGCGCCGTTCCCATTTTGCAGGTCGGCGCGCATGGCATCAGCAATGGCCTGGGCCACCATACGCAGGTTGGCAAAGGTGAAAGTATCGGAGATTACGGCGCGCCAGCCGTCTGTACCGAAGTGAATGGGCATTTGTGTGAACCTCGTCGATGTATGTGTCTAGGGGATACAAAAATTCTAACACTCACCCGCGCAACCGCCGCCGTCTTTTCTCCGCACGCCACCCAAATGCGCCCAAATTCTGCGCATGCTAAAATGCCCCCATGCCTGCAGAAAACGCCACTGCCAGCCCACCGGCCACGCTGGCCGAACGTGTGGCGCTATTAAAGGAACTGGCCCTCTTTCGAGACCTGAGCGAAGCGGATACAGAGCACCTGGCTGCCCGCTTCATTGAATATCAACTCGGCCGCGGCCAGGATCTGTACGAGCAGGGCGAGCTGGCGGAGAACCTCTACATTGTGCTCAACGGGCACATGCGCTGCGAATTGGTGAACGAGCATGACCAAGTTGTGGCCTCCGGCCTGCAAAACGGCGATGTATTTGGCGCCCGCAGCCTGCAACTGGATGGCAGTGCAGTCTCCCGCGTCAAAGCCCTGCACAGCACGCGTCTGCTCTACCTGCCACGCCGCGACCTGGAGCGCATGCTGCAAGCCTTCCCCACCCTGGCGGAGCGCATGCTCACGCTGGCGGCGGGGCGCAGCCTCAAACCCGAGAGCGAGTTTGAATGGCTGGGGCGTGATGAATCGATCCAATTCGTGATGCGCAAGCACCCTGCCGCCCTGTGGCTGCGCCTGGCGCGCGCCATGCTGCTGGCCATCGTCAGCCTGTTGTGCCTGCTCTTCGGCCTGGACGCTGCCAACCCGATCCCGTGGCTGCTGGCCGCCTTCGGCCTGCTGCTGGGTGCCGGCGGCTGGGCCGCCTGGGAATACTTGGATTGGACCAATGATTTCTATGTGCTGACCGACCAGCGCGTGGTGTGGCTGGAGCAAAAGCTGCTGCGCTCCGCCAGCCGCGTGGAGGCCCCGCTGGAGACGGTGCAATCCGTCAACACGCACACCACTCTGCTGGGGCGCATTCTTGGCTTTGGCGATGTGATGATCCAGACCTTTACCAGCACCGTCTCCATGCCCAAAGTGGGCGACCCGCTCACCACCAAGTTTCTGGTCGAGGAATACGTGCTGCGCCAACGGCGCGGCGCCCGCGTCAGCCGCCATGATGGCATCCGCCAGGCCGTGCGCGAGAGCCTAGGCACCGCGCCGCACAACCGCGCCCCCGCCCGCCCCACCGCCTCGGTGTACCAGGCGCCCAGCCGCACAGAGCGCTTGTGGATGTTCCCCACGCGCACCATCGATGGCGACAAGATCATCTATCACAAGCACTGGGCCAAACTGTTCGGCACGCTCATTTATCCCGTGCTGGCTTTTGCCGGCGTGCTGTGGGCGGTGGAATACGTATACAACGGCCTGCCCAGCAGCGGCACAGGCTGGCTGATCATGCTGGGCGCGCTGCTGGTGCCGGTGGGCTTCATCGTCTACCACTATGTGGACTGGCAGAACGATATCTATATGCTCACGCCGGAGAGCCTGATGGACTCCGAAAAGAAGCCGCTAGGCAGCCTCATCACTAAGACCGCGCCGCTGGCCAACGTGCTCAGTTTAGAAAATCACCGTATTGGCCTGCTGGGGCTAATCTTCAACTTTGGCGTTGTGCGCATCAACGTAGGCGACAGCTGGCTAGATTTTGACGGCGTGCACGACCCGGCCCAGGTGCAGCAAGACATCTTCGCGCGCATCGAGGCCTTCAAGCTCAAGATGCAGAAGCAGCGCGATCTGGATGAACGCAGCCGCATGGCCGAGTGGCTCAAAGTCTACGAAGAAGAACGCACGCGCGGCCTGCGCCTGAACGGCGAAGGTGACGAAGCGGTAGAATAGATTTTTGGACATCACATGGCAACAACACTAGACATCATCAAATACCCTAACAACATTCTGGAGCAGAAGGCACAGCGCGTAGAGCGTATTGACGCCGAGACCCAGACCCTGATCGACAACATGATCGAGACCATGCGCAAGGCGCCCGGCGTTGGCCTGGCCGCGCCACAAGTCAACGTGCCGCTGCGTATTGTGGTCATCGAATACGGCGAGGCCGAGAGCGAAGAGGAAGAAGAGACCGTTGAAAAGCAGCTCTTCACCCTCATCAACCCCGAGATCAGCCGCATGAGCCGCGAGAAAGAGATGGGCACCGAAGGCTGCCTCTCGTTCCCCGGCATCCTCGCTGAGGTTGAGCGCGCCCTGGCGGTCACGGTGGTAGCGCAGGACCGCAACGGTGAGCCACTCAAGATCAAGGCCGAGGGCTGGCTGGCACGCATCTTCCAGCACGAGATTGACCACCTCAACGGGGTACTGTTCACCGAGCGCGCTGAGAAGGTCTACACGATCGAACCCGAAGACCCCCAAGCTGAAAACTCAGCTGCCTGAGGCCACGGCCGCATGCAGCTCAAGCGTCTCTCGCTCACTCATTTTCGCAACTTTGCGCGCCTGGACGTGCAAGTGCCGCCGCAGGCGGTGCTTATCGTCGGCCGCAACGCCCAGGGCAAAACCAGCCTGCTGGAAGCTATCTACTTCCTGGCCACGCTCAACTCTTTTCACGCCGATACAGACCGCCAACTGATCAATTTCATCGAAGCGCGCAATCCGCTGGCCGTTGCGCGTCTGCAAGCCACCTACGAGCGCAACAGACGCGAGCATCAGCTTGAGATTCGCGTCATCAAAGAGCAGACGCGCAACGGCGTTGAGCGCAGCCGCAAGGAAGTGTTGCTGGATGGCGCCAAAAAGAAGAGCAACGAGGTCATCGGCCAGTTCCAGGCGGTGCTGTTCCTGCCGCAGATGCTGCAGATCGTAGACGGCACGCCGCGCCACCGCCGCCGCTACCTGGACCTGGCGCTGGCGCAGGTGCAAACGCAATATAGCGAGAACCTCAGCGAGTACGAGAGCGTGCTCACCCAGCGCAATGCTCTGCTGCGCCAGCTCAACGAAAACGGTGGCGACCACAGCCAGCTCGATTTCTGGGACCAGCGCCTGGCCGCCCGCGGGGCACAGGTGCTAGCCGGCCGCTTCCGCGCCATCCAAGAACTGGAGCAAGCCGCCGCCCGCCTGCATCACGACCTCACCCGCGGCGCCGAGGTGCTGCGTCTGAGCTACCAACCCAGCTACGACCCGCTGCCCGCCCCGGCAGGCCAGCGCATGCTGCTGGATGCCCCCACCGACCGTAGCGGTATCTCCGCTGAGAAGATCGAGACGGGCTACCTGACCGCGCTGCAAAAAGCGCGCCGTGAGGATCTGGCGCGCGGCACCACCAGCCTCGGCCCGCACCGCGATGAGCTGCGCTTCCTGGGTAACGGCATCGACCTGGGCAGCTACGGCAGCCGCGGCCAGGTGCGCACCGCCCTGCTGACCCTGAAGCTGGCCGAGCTGGAATGGATGCACGCTCGCAGCGGCCAGCGCCCGGTGCTGCTGCTGGACGAAGTGTTGGCCGAGCTGGATGAGAGCCGCCGCGCCGATCTGCTCGAGCGCCTCAAAGCCAACAGCGACCAGGTGCTGCTCACCACCACCGACTTCAATTTATTCACGCCAGAGTTTCTAGAGAACGCAGCCCGCTGGGAGATTGACAACGGGCAGTTGGCCTAGAGTAAGCTATAATCGTCATACGATTTTCTCATCGATAGGAGAAACGTATGACAAGTGTAAAAGTATCCCCCAAGTTCCAAATCGTCATTCCCAAGGCCATTCGCAAATCACTGGGCATCAAGCCCGGGCAGACAGTACGCGTAATTCAATATGGGGATCGTATCGAGCTCATTCCTCAAATTGGCATTGCCGAAGCGCGCGGGCTGTATAAGGGGATTGATACAGATGTAGAGCGCGAGCCAGACCGCGAATGAACCTCATCGATTCATCAGGGTGGCTAGAGTATCTTGCCGATGGCCCCAACGCGGCTTTCTTCGCCGCACCCATCAAGAAAGCCAGCCAGTTAATTGTGCCAAGCGTATGCCTTTACGAGGTCTTTAAGCGCATTCATCATCAGCGTGGAGAAGGCGCAGCGCTGCAAGCTGTGTCCATCATGCACGAGGGCTTGGTCGTTGAGCTGGATGCAGAGCTGGCCTTACTGGCAGCCAAGTTTTCGCTGGAACTCAAGCTCCCGATGGCAGACAGCATCATCTACGCCAGCGGCTATGCTAACAACGCAGTGATATGGACCCAGGATGCAGATTTTGCAGGTTTGGCTGGCGTTAAGTACATAACCAAGGTCCTGCGCTAGTCGGCTTGCTATTCTTCTAATTCGCAGGAGTTCAATCTGCGAGGCATGCTACGCTGCGGAGCAGCGTACGCCGCTAATGGTTGCCAAGAGCAGATTGCTTCGTCCGTTTGCCGCAAGCGGCCCCGCTTAGCGGCACTACTCCTCGCAATGACAAGCATTGCGTCGCTTCGCCAACGCTGCCGCTCATAATGACACTCAAGGGCGAAGCATGCTTCGCCCCTACGAGAGTTTGTTGTATTGTCGTCCCAGCTGGCAGGAACTCAGTTTTGGCCCGAAGATTAAGCTGACAGCTAATCGCTAACAGCTAACCGCTTCCCTACAACGGATTTTTGCTCGGCGTGCCTGCCTGGCGCGGGAAGCGCGCCTGGGTGGGCTTGAGCTTCTGCACCACCACGAGCCAGCGTTTCTCATCCTCCAAGCCGGGTACACGCACCTGGATCAGGTCTCGCAGCTTGCCGCCCAGCTGCCCAAAGGCGTTGGCTGCCTGCTCGGCCTCCTCAGCAACGCCGCGTGCCTTCTGCGCCAGCATGTAGCCGCCCACGCGCACGAAGGGCAGCAGATACTCCGCCAGCACCGGCAGCGGGGCAACGGCGCGCGCCAGGGCCCAGTCGTACTGCTCGCGGTGGGCGGGGTCACGCCCGGCGTCCTCGGCGCGGGCGGTGAGCACCTGCACATTGTCCAGGCCTAGAACTTGCACAACATGCTCTAGAAAGCGCGCCTTCTTGCCCACCGATTCGAGCAGGCTGAGCTGCAGCCCCGGTTGCCAGATTTTCAGCGGCAACCCCGGCAACCCAGCGCCGGTGCCAATGTCAATGATGCGGGCGCCTGGCTGCTGGCGCATGGCCAGCCAGCAGCTCAGCGAATCAAGGAAGTGGCGCGTGTATACGGCTTCACGCTCGCGCACGGCGGTCAGGTTGATGCGCTGGTTCCAGTCCAGCAGCTCGTCAGCGTACGTCTCAAAGGCAGCCGCCTGCTCGGTGCTCAATGGTTCGCCGAGCAAGGCCTGCACAGAATCAGTGAAAGAAGCCATGCAACGATTATATGGCACGCATTTGTCATTCCGACGAACGGCATCACCGTGAGGAATGACAAATAACTGTGAACTGGATAGTATTTGCACAATGAAGAAAGTTGCACTCATCTTCCTGAGCCTTGTGAGCGCACTAAGCCTGTGGGCTGTGCCTGCTCACGCGGCGCAGACCGATCTGCCTTCGCAGGCGTATATCAGCGGCTTCGTAGGCCGCGCCCAACAATACTCGCTGTCGTGCGAATCGCGCTCGGCGGTAGATGTGGTTGCCTACTGGGGCTACAGCATCAGCGAAACGGAGTTCTTCAATAACTTACCCAGTTCGGATGATCCCAACCTCGGCTTTGTAGGCAATGTGCATGACCCGTGGGGCTATATCCCGCCCGCCTCCTACGGCGTGCACGCCGAGCCTATCGCGCGCCTGCTGCGCAGCTATGGGCTCAACGCCAGTGCCGAAGAAGGCTTGAGCTGGCAAGACTTGCAAACGGAGATCGCCGCGGGCCGCCCTGTGATCGTGTGGGTGATCGGCTCGGTGTGGGCCGGTACGCAACGCTACTACACCACCCAGGCCGGCAACTCGGTGCTGGTGGCCAACAACCAGCACACCATGACGCTGATCGGCTATGACCAGAATTCTGTGCAACTGGTCGATGCGCTGACCGGCTACACCATCACCCACTCGATACAGAATTTCCTCGCCTCGTGGGGCGTGCTCAATAATATGGCCGTGTTCACGGATGGGCCGCGCAACCAGCCCGAGGCCAACGATCCTGAGCCACCGCCGGTGAGCCAAGAGCCGTTGCAGCCCGGCTACATTGTGCAAAGCGGTGACACGCTGAACCGCGTCGCCGCTCGCCTGGGCTTCGCCTGGGCGGACCTGGCCGCCTGGAACAATATCACCTACCCCTATACGCTCTTCCCCGGCCAGGAGTTGACCCTGCACCCTGTGCAGCGCGAGAGCGGCCCGCAGCCTTCCGCCGACACCTACACCGTGCAGCGCGGCGATCATTTGATGAAGATCGCACGTGAGCTGGAGCTGGATTGGCAGGCGCTGGCCGCCGTCAACGAGATGGAGGCGCCCTACCTGCTCTTCCCCGGCCAGGTGCTGCTGCTGCCCGCCAGCAGCGGCCAACCGAGCGCACCGCCGCCGCAAGCCGAGATTGAGGTGCCGGAGTATTACACCGCCACGCGCACCGAGAGCCTGTTCGCTCTGGCGCACTACTACGGGCTGGACTGGCTGCAGATTGCGGTGCTCAACAATCTCAGCTTCCCCTATACACTCACGCCCGGGCAAACGGTGTACTTTCAGTAGAAAAAGCCCCGCAATTGCGGGGCTTTTGGTTGAGTTGGGCTAGGCGATTGTTTCGCCTTGTTGGTGCTGGCCGGGGGCCTTGTTGTAGCGGTACACGATGCGGCCGCGCTGCATGTCATACGGAGACATCTCCAGCGTGACGCGGTCACCCAGCAGGATACGAATATAGAAGCGGCGCATTTTGCCTGAAAGATAAGCAAGCACGCGGTGGCCATTATCCAGTTCAACCTGGAACTGAGTGCCCGGCAGCGCTTCAATCACCGTGCCCTCAACTTTGACCATGTCTTTTTCTTTTGCCATAACCCGCTAATGATACCTCATTGCGAATAAAAATACACTACCCAATCGGCTAGGCGCCGCCGCGCAGCGCTCAACAGGCAGTTGTGCGCGTGCAGGTATACTCTGCTCTGCATGGCCGCAGACACCCCCTCCCCCAAGCCAGACGAGCGCAAGCCGAGCTTTGCCACCTCCAGTGGCATTGAGCTGCCCACAGTCATCACCCCTGGCGACGTGCATAGCGACCCGGCCAGCGCCCTCGGCGCACCCGGCGAGTATCCCTATACGCGCGGCGTGCAGCCCACTATGTACCGCGGCCGCCTGTGGACCATGCGCCAGTACGCCGGCTACGCCAGCGCCGAGGAATCCAACAAGCGCTACCGCTACCTGCTCTCGCAGGGGCAATCCGGCCTCTCCGTAGCCTTTGACCTGCCCACCCAGATTGGCTATGACGCCGATGACCCCATGGCGCTGGGCGAAGTGGGCAAAGTTGGCGTGAGCATCTCCTCCATCGAGGACATGCAGCAACTCTTCGAGGGCATTCCGCTCGACCAGGTGTCCACCAGTATGACCATCAACGCCCCGGCCGCGGTGCTGCTGGCGCTGTACATCGCCGTGGGCAAGCGCCAGGGCGTGGAGCCAAGCAAGCTGCGCGGCACGGTGCAGAACGACATCCTGAAAGAATACATCGCCCGCGGCACCTATATCTATCCGCCCCAGCCCTCCATGCGGCTGATCACTGACCTGTTCCAATATTGCCAGCGCGAAGTGCCGCGCTGGAACACCATCAGCATCTCCGGCTATCACATCCGCGAAGCCGGCTCCACGGCTGTGCAAGAGGTGGCCTTCACCTTGGCCAACGGCATCGCCTATGTGGAAGAAGCGCTGCGTGCCGGCCTGAACATCGACGATTTTGCTGGCCAGCTCTCATTCTTTTTCAACGCTCATAACCATTTCCTGGAGGAAGTCTCCAAGTTCCGTGCCGCCCGCCGCATTTGGGCGCGCATCATGAAAGAGCGCTTCAAGGCGCAGAATCCGGCCTCGTGGAAGCTGCGCTTCCACACGCAGACCGCCGGCTCCACGCTCACCGCGCAGCAGCCACAGAACAACGTGGCGCGCGTCACGGTGCAGGCGCTGGCCGCCGTGATGGGCGGCACGCAGAGCCTGCACACCAACAGCCTGGACGAGGCGCTGTGGCTGCCCACCGAGAGCGCTGTGCGCGTGGCGCTGCGCACGCAGCAGATCATTGCCCACGAATCCAAGGCGGGCGATACGGTGGACCCGCTGGGCGGCTCGTATGCCATCGAGTACCTCACTGACCAGATCGAGGCCGAGACGCAGAAATACCTCGACCGTATCGAGGAGATGGGTGGCGCGCTGGCTGCCATTCAGCAAGGCTTCGTGCAGAACGAGATCCAGAACGCCGCCTATGATTTCCAGCAGGCGCTGGAGAACGGCGAAGAGATCGTGGTGGGCGTGAATGCCTTCAAAACCGAAGAAGATGTGCAGCCTGAACGCTTGCAGGTAGACCCCAGCCTGGAAGCCGCTGCCCGCCAACGGCTGGCGGCGTTGCGCCAGCGGCGCGACAACGCTCGCGTGCACGAGCTGCTGGGCCACCTGGAAACCGCCGCCAAGGGCAACGACAATCTGCTGCCGGTCTTCATTGAATGTGTAGAGAACAACATCACCCTAGGCGAGATCTGCAATCAGCTACGCGCCCTGTGGGGTGAATATCAAGCGCCTACGGCCTAAGGAGCCACACTGCAATGCCATCGTTCGTCAAGAAGATTGATCACATTGCTGTTGTCGTCAAAGACATGGACAAGGCACTGGAGTTCTGGCAAGACGCACTGGGCCTGGACCTCTCGCACATGGAAGAAGTGCCCAGCGAGAAATCCATCGTCGCCTTCCTGCCCGCCGCCGAAAGCGAAGTGGAGCTAGTCACCCCCACGGATGATGAGAGCGGTGTGGCGCGCTATCTAGATAAGCGCGGGCCGGGCATGCATCACATCTGCTTTGAGGTTTACGACATCCAGGCCACGATGGAGCATCTCAAATCCAAGAACGTGCGCCTGATCAACCCTGAGCCCATCATCGGTACAGGCGGCAAGAAGATCGCCTTCATTCATCCGGAAAGCACGCATGGCGTGTTGGTGGAGCTGTATGAGTTGAGCGGGCAAGAGCTGCAAATTAGGCTAGAGCGCGCCCGCCAGGCCGCCGCGCACCTGCTCAACCAAGGGCAGCTGCGCGCCAATGAAGCCATCGAATACCTGCGCAAGCTCACCCGCCCCACGGGGGACAAGCACAACTAGCTGCGGTTGACCACCAGCACGCTACCCAACACCAAAGCACTGCCCAGCAGCAAGTACGCGTCCAAGGCTTCATTCAGGAACAGCACGCCCAGCAAAATGCCCACCAGCGGAAAGGTGTAGGTGGTCATAGACATGCGTGCTGGCCCAATCGCCCGGATCAAATAGTAGTAGAGCATATAGGCCAGGTAGGAGCTCACGCCACCCAGGAACAAGATGCCCAACAACGGCATCAGCTGTGTGGGCGCCTGGATGGGGCTCTCCACAAACGGCACGGCGGCCCACACCAGCGCCCCGCTGAAAGCGGTGGGCACCAGCGCCTGCACGATCACGCTGTGGTCGTGCAGCGCCTTGCGCGCAAACACGGCGCTGGCCGCATACAGCAGCGCAGCGATCAGATGAGAGGCATAGCCCCACAGGGTCGATTGCCCGCCGCCCACATCACGCAACAGCAAGAGCACAACGCCGGCAAAGCCCACCAGCAAGCCGGCCAGTTGCCAACGGTTGAGGGCATCCTCTTTCAAAGTGAAGTACGCCAAAATGACGGTGAACAATGGCACGGTTGAAAGCACGATGGAAGCCACGCCGGTGTCAATGAACTGCTGGCCGGAGGTGGTGATGACCAGCGGAATGGCAATATTGATCAGCCCCAGCATCAGCAGCGGCCACCACTGCGCCCAGCCGCGCGGTAAAGCGGCGCGCTTGAACCAGGCAGTAAGGCCCAACAGCACGCCACCCAACAGCAAGCGCCACGCCACCAGTGTAAAGGGCTGCAGCTGCTCTAGCGCCACCTTGATCCAATAGAAGGCGCTGCCCCAGGCCAAACTAAGCGCCACGAAGGCGAGAAGGTCTTTACGCTTCATGCCTAGCCGAATTAGCCGCGGTTGACGATGAGCAAGCTACCCAGGATCAGCAGCCCACCCACCACCAGCTGCCAGTCCAAAAGCTCACCAAGGAACAGCACGCCCAGGGTTACGCCGACCACCGGGAAGGTGTAGGTCACCATGGTGGTACGCGTGGGGCCAACCGAGTGGATCAGATAATAGTAGAAGAGATACGCAGCACACGAGCCCACAAAGCCCAGCCAGGCCAGCGCCACCCAGGTGCTGGTGAGCTGCGGCAGGTGCAATGGCGACTCAACCGCAAAGGCGGCCGCCAAAATGAACGCATCCGCAGAGAACAGCGGAATGAGCGCTTGCATGATGGGGTTGGCGCCCTTGGTCTTGCTGCGAGCAAACACGGCGCTGCCAGCATAGAACAGCACCGCCAGGATCATCGCTCCTTGCGCCAGCAGGTTCAAGCGCACGTCGCCCTCGTGGTGGCGCAGCACCAGCAGCGCCACGCCGGCGAAGCCCACCAGCAGGCCGGCAACGCGGCGCGGACTCATCCTGTCATCCGTGAGGGCGAAGTGCGCGATCACTGTGGTGAACAACGGCACAGACGCATTTAAGATCGAGGCCACCGCCGAATCAATGTGCAACTCCGCCCAGGAGATGAGCACAAAAGGCAAGGCCGTGTTGGTGATGCCCAGAATCAGCATGTTGCGCAGCAGCGTCTTGTCTTTTGGCCAATCGGGCTTGCGCACGGCCACCACTACCAGCAGGCCCACAATACCCAGCAATACGCGCAAAAACACGAGCATGAAGGGGCCAATTTCTTCCAAAACGATCTTGATCCAGAAGAACGAGGAACCCCAGGCCAAGGCCAGGCCAGTAAAGACCAACCAATCTTTTGTTTTCATACAGTCCTTTCAAGAACAACACCACCAGCGGCACAACGATACTGTTAATAACCCTGGTTATAACCTTGCTGGCTCTCTTTTCGTGAAAGGACAGCAACATAAAAAGACTGGCGAGGGTCCGCCAGTCTTTTTATCTTACAAACGCAGCCTATTCGAAGCGCAACGCCTCAACCGGCTCCAGGCTGGCGGCACGGTTGGCGGGGTACAGGCCGAAGAACAGGCCCACCGCCATCGAGAACAAGGTAGCCAGTAGCACCGAATCGAGGCCGATCACCGGGGTGATGTCCGCATTGCTGGCGGCCGCCACTGCGCCCACCGCCAGCGAGATGAGCCAGCCGAAGATGATGCCCAGCACGCCGCCCAGCAGGCTGAGCATGGATGACTCGGCCAGGAACTGGATCAGGATGTCACGTTTGCGGGCGCCCAGCGCCTTGCGCAGACCGATCTCACGCGTGCGCTCGATGACCGAGACCAGCATGATGTTCATGATGCCGATACCACCCACCAGTAGCGAGATGGCGGCCACACCGCCCAGGAACACGGTGAGCACACCGGTGACCGCCGCCGCTGTGTCCAGAAAGTCCTGCTGGTTGAGGACGGTGAAATCATCGGCGCCGATGCCGGTGCGATGACGGGCACGCAGGATGGCAGCGATCTCTTCGCTGGCCTGCGGCACCGAGTCTGAGCTGGCCGCCTGCACCAGGATCATGTCCACGCGGTTGGGCGTGCTGCGGCGCAGCAGGCGTGACTGCGCCGTAGTGAGCGGCACGATCACGCGGTTGTCTTCACTGGTGAAGCCGGAGCCACCCTTGGAGACCAGCAAGCCGATCACACGGAAGGGCTGGCCCTCAATACGCACCGTCTCGCCCACCACACCTTCGGTGCGGTCGAACAGCGCCTCGGCCACATCCGGGCCAAGGATCACGACGGCCGAGCGCGAGAGGATATGCGCCTCGGAGATGAATTCACCCTCGACCAGCTCCACATTGCGTACCGGGCCATATTCGGGCGTGACCGCATCCAACACAGTGGAGGTGGTCTCGCCCTGGGCGGCCACGGTGGCCGAGCCCTGCATCATCGGCGCTACACCGATGACGGAAGGCGCCGAGAAGGGGTCTTGCATCGCCTGGGCATCCGCCAGGGTCAGCGGCTTGGGGTTGGTGACATCACTATTGCCACCCGAGATGACAAAGAGCAAATTGGTACCAATGCCCTCGATGGTGCCGGTGATGGTGCTCTGCGCCCCGCGCCCCACCGCCAGCATGGCGATGACGGCGGCAACGCCGATGACGATGCCCAGCACAGTCAGCGCCGAGCGCAGCTTGTTGGCCGCCAGGCTTTCAAGGGCCACAGTAAATGAGTTGAGATAGTTCATGGCAGCTCTAGTTCTTGGCGATCTCACCGTCACGAATGGTGACGATGCGCTGGGTGCGTTTAGCGATCTCAGGGTCGTGCGTGACGATGATCAAGGTGACGCCGCGTTCTTTATTGAGATTCAACAGCATCTTCATGATCTCGTCACCAGACTTGCTGTCCAGGTTACCCGTAGGCTCATCGGCCATGATGAAGGCCGGGTTGTTCACCAGCGCCCGCGCAATTGCCACGCGCTGTTGCTGGCCGCCGGAGAGCTCGTTGGGCTTGTGATGGATACGCTCACCCAGTCCCACCGACTCGAGCGCCTGGCGAGCGATCTCGCCGCGGTTCTCGTTGCGGTTTGCGTAGCGTAGCGGCAGCTCCACATTGGCCAAAGCCGAGGCACGCTTGAGCAGGTTAAAGGTCTGGAAGATGAAGCCCACCTTGCGGTTGCGTACATCCGCCAGCTGGTCATCATTCATCTCCGCCACGCTCTCACCGTCCAGGTAATACTCACCACTGGTCGGGCGGTCGAGGCAGCCCAGGGTGTTCATCAGGGTCGATTTGCCTGAGCCAGACGGGCCCATAATGGACATGACCTCGCCGCGCTGCACCTCCAGCGAAAGCCCGCGCAGGGCGTGCACTTCCACCTCGCCCATTTTGTAGACCTTGGTCAGATTGCGGGCTTCAATCACCAGGTCTTTCTTGGCGCTAATTGAAGCCTCCCATAAACTGGTTGGAGGGATCCATCGGGTCAAAGCTGGAGACCGGCGGATTGAGCACGATGGTGTCGCCTTCTTTCAACTCGCCGGCCACCACTTCGCTGAAGGTCTCAGACGAGGCACCCAGGGTCACTTCCACCGCTTCCAGGCTCAGGCCGCGCATCACGTACACCACACGGCGGCCGTTCTGCACGCGCACGGCACGGTTGGGGATCAACAAGACGTCTTCCATCTGCGTGACCACGATCGTCACCGCAGCGGTCATGCCCGGGCGCACGTTGGCATCCGGCTCGTCCAGCTCCACCACTACGCGGAAGTTCACACCGCCCTGGGTCGTATTACCGGCCATCGCCACGGCCACCACTTCGCCTTCATAGGTGATGTCTTGCACAGCATCCAGGATCACGCTGGCGGGTTGGCCCACCTGCACACGGTTCACGTCTACTTCGGAGACTTCCACCACCACTTGCACCGTGTTGAGATTGTCCACCTGGGCAGCACTGGAGCCGATGGTGACCAGGTCACCTTCGTTGGGATACAGGTCGGTCAGTGTGCCGTTGAAGGGCGCAATGATGTAGCCCATGTCCACGCCCGCTTGCGCGGCGGCCAAGCGTGCCTGGGCGGCAGCATATTGCTGCGCCGTGGGGCCGGCCAGGATATCGTCATAGTTCTTCTGGGCAATCTCCAGCTGCGCCTGCGCCAAGGCCAGGTCCGCCTCGGCCTTGGCGATCGGCGTGCTGCCCGAGCCGGAGGCCAGCGCATTGTATTGACGCAACGCAGCATCGTATTGCTGCTGCGCCTGGGTTACCTGCAACAGCATATTGGCGCGGCCCAGGTCACTCTCCGGGCGGCTGGCATACGGCTCGTACGCTTCTTGAGCGCGGTCCAGCCGGTCTTGGGCCAGCACAAGGTTCGCTTGCGCCTGGTCAATGTCCACCGGGCGGCCGGGGTTGCTGATGGAGCTGAGATAGCGCTGTGCCCTCTCGTAGACATCTTGTGCATCGGCCAGGGTTTTCTGCGCCTGGCTGATACCGAGATCACCGAAGGAGTTCTCAAAATCCTCGAAGGCGTCCTGCGCAGACTGCAAGTCCGCCTGGGAGAGGATCACATTGGCTGGCATGGAGGAGAGCAGCAGGTTGGCGATAATGTCGCCCTCGCGCACAACCTCACCTACATCAAAGTGGATCTCTTCAACAATGCCAGAGGTCTCCCACGCCAGCGCGGCGCTCTGCAAGCCGCGCACGCTGCCGGTGGCGCCCACACTGGCTACCAAATTGCCGCGTGCCACCGTAGCGGTCTGGTAGCTGCTGGCCGCGGTCTGCGCCGCCCGCCCCGCGTTACGCACAAACAAAGCCACCACAATAATAATGAGGGCGGCGCCGCCTACGATGAACCACTTGCGCGTGTCCATCGTCTTGAACCATTCTTTGATGCGTGTGATCATGCCTTTTATGACTCCTTGGTTTTATATGCCTGTGTTTCAAGGCGAGTAATGGCTTTATTCAGCAAGTGCACCAGTTGGGTCTGCTCCTCGGGTTCCAGCCCACTGAGCAACTCTTCAATCTGTTTACGCTGAAACTGCTGGGCTCGTTTCGCGAATTCGTTGGCTTTGCGCGTCACGTGCAAACGCAGCGAACGCTTATCGTCCGGGTCGGCCTCACGGCGCAGCCAGCCTTCATCCTCCAGCTTGCGCAAGCCCACGCTCACAGTGGGCGCGCTCAAGTGCAGCAGCTGCGCCAGTTCATTGACGCGGATGCCCGGCTGGCGGTGCACTGAAAGCAGCAAGCCCAACTGTGAAAGGCTGAGCTGCATATCCTTGATGGCCGCGCGTCCCAGGCCCAGCTGCTCCAGGCGTTTTAGCATGGCGATCATCTGCTCTTGGGAAGACGTGGTTTCATTGCTCATAGTAATTAGTTTATCTAACTAACTGATTATAGCCACTTGCCCGTGCAGGTGGATGTGGGTTTTATGAGAAAGCACGGCAAACCGAAGCACGAATTGAGTTGACACTGCGGGCGCGCATACCTACACTCAATCAAGATGACTATACGCATTAAGGATACTGACACCGATGCCTAAAACTGCGCCCACCTTTGCCCTTGGCCCCAAGACCACCCTGCCGCCCGCCATCCAGGCCTGGGGTAGCTTCCTGCAAGACCAGGGCTCCTCCGTGCACACGGTCAAAGCCTTCACGGGCGATGTGCGTCTGCTGGCCAGCTTTCTGGCGGCAGACCAGGCGGTGGGCACGATCACCACCAACGATCTGAACAATTTCCTGGATTGGATGCAGCACAAGCGCGGTGTGGAGTGTAGCCCCAAGACGCTCAGCCGCCGCATCACTTCACTCAAGAGCTTTTTCCGTTGGCTGCTCAGCGGCGGCGCCATCCTGGCTGACCCGGCCGAACGCGTAGTGCAGCGCAGTGTGCTTAGCCCGCTGCCCGCGGTGATGAACGAAGCCGCCATGGAGAAAGTGCTCACCGTCGCGGCGCGCCAGCGCCGCGGCAAAAAGGGCGACGCCCGCGCCTATACGCTGGTGGCCTTGCTGCTCAGCACGGGCATCAAAAAAGGTGAGACCCTGGCGCTCAAAACCAATCACATCGACTTGGACGCCGCAGATGGCCCGCTGCTGTTTGTACGCTACCCCAGCCCCAAAGACCGCTACAAGGAGCGCAAGATCAGCCTGCCCGCAGACTGGGTCGAGGCGTATGATCAATACCGCACGCAATACGACCTGAGCGAAGCGCTGTTTCCCTGGTCACCACGGCGTCTGGAATATCTACTGGAAGATTTAGGCAAAGAAGCTGGGCTCGAAGAGCAGCTTTCGTTCCTGATGTGCCGTTGGAGCTGTGCCCTACGTGATCTGCGCAGCGGCATGGATGAAACCCTGCTGCGCCAAAAACTCGGCGTGTCTGAGATCCAATGGCGCGAGCTGAGCATGAAGCTCAGCCGCCTGCGCGCAGACGATCAACTGCAATTGTTCTGAACAGAGATCAAAGTGAGCAGTGAGGAGTGAGCAGGTAGTGCTCTCTCCGGGGCACAGCCTTACTTTTTGTCATTCCGACGAGCGGCGCAGCCGTTAGGAGGAATCCGCCAAGGTTTTTAAATCAACAAAACCTTATCTGAGTTAATTCGTCATGCACGGCATACAAGACATGCCAACAATCCTGCTCACTTCCTACTGCTCACCAATCCCTGCCTGGCACCAACTGTGCATGCACCGCCGCCTGCCCCGGCGCGGCGGCGAAGCCGTACGCCAGGCGCAAGCCCGGCGCCCATACCACCTCATCGCCCGCACACAACAAAGGCCAGCCTGCGCGGGCGCGCAACGGCACTTTGGCGTTGATGAACACATCCGCCAGCTTTTGGCGGCCGTGAGGCAAGGCCAAACGGTCACCCGGCTGCGGGCGGCGCAACACCAGCTCGATAGCCCGGCGTGTATCCAGCCAGGCTTGGTACGCGTCCGCGGGCGTTGCCTGCGGGGCAGCAGCCTCCTGCAAGCGCAGGCGCCAGCCCGCGTCCAGCCTCACCTCGGCGGGTGTTTCAAGGGCAAGCATGGTGTGCGGCAACTGCGGCCAAGCGGCGGGCAACTGCGCTGAGCGCTCCATCAGCCAGAGTTGCGGGCCTTCGGCCAGCAGCACCAAGCCATCGAACCAGTCTTGCTCGCCATCCTTGGCCGCAGGCGCGCTACGCGCCTGTTCGATCAATGCAAACGTAAGCGCACTGCTCTGCGGGCGCAGCTCGCCGGCCGCACGCTGCAGCACGCGGCGCTGCAGCGCCAGCGGCTCGGCGGCCAGTGTGCCGCGCTGCACGCCAATAAAGCCTGCCCCGCGCGCTGATACACACCGCCGCCAGGCCGCCTCAGTGGCAGCCTGGAGCACCTCGTTCTCGGCGGCCTGCACGGCGGCAGTGTTTGCCAGACGCGTTTTCACGCCGGGCGCCAACTCTTCCATCAGCGGCAGCAGGTTGTGGCGCACACGGTTGCGGAAAAATGCCGGGTCCTTGTTACTGGGGTCGTGCTGCACAGGCAGCGCGTGTGCTTCACAGTACGCCAGCACCGCGGCGCGGCTACTCTCCAAGAATGGGCGCACCAGCGCCACGTTGTCACTCCACGGATTGGGCAGCCAGTACGCTGGCATACCTTGCAGCCCCTGCGCGCCCGCGCCGCGCAGCACATGCATCAGCAGCGTCTCGGCCTGATCATCTGCGGTGTGGGCGGTAAGCACAGCTTGCGCACCGTGCTGCTGCGCCACAGCGAACAAGAACCTATAGCGTGCTGCACGCGCCGCAGCCTCAATCGACTGCTTCTCCTGCCGCGCCAAAGCGGCAACATCCACACGCAGGCTCTCAAACACCAGGCCAAAGCCCGCGGCCACCTGGCGCGCCGCCTCAGCCTCGGCGGCCGATTTGGGGCGCAGGCCGTGATCCAGGTGGGCCGCCACCAGCGGCCAACCTGCCGCATACAAGGCATGCAGCAACGCGGCGCTATCCGGCCCACCGGAAAAACCTACGACGAGTGGTGTGTGGCGCTGCACATTGGCAAGTGCTGCCGCAGAAAGCATGGGTGGCGCGGGCATACTTACATTATAGCGAGGCAGTAATTGCCCCCTGCCCCCCTTTATGCTAGACTCCTTTACCCTATGACACAGGCTTATACCTTACTGGTCGTCGATGACGACCTGGACACCCTTAAGCTGGTGGGGACCACCCTTGAAAAGCAGGGGTTCATCATCCATGCCGCCAAGGACGGGCAAGAGGCACTGGATAAGGTCATAGAGGCCAAGCCTGATCTCATCCTGCTGGATGTGATGATGCCCAAGATGGATGGCTATGAGGTCACCCGCCGCCTGCGTGCCAATCCGCAAACCGCCAACATTCCCATCATCCTCTTCACCGCCAAAGCGCAGGTGGACGACAAAGTGGCCGGCCTTGAAGCCGGAGCGGATGATTACCTGACCAAGCCCACCCACCCGGCCGAGCTGGTGGCGCGCGTGCGCAACATCCTCAAGCGCCCCGCTACGAGCATGCTGCCGCCGCTGCCTCCCCAGCCGCAGCCCAGCGCTAGCAACAGCCGCGCGGCATCAAGCACTGTAGCCCCCAGCTACACGCCCCCCAGCCCCGTTGCGCCTTCAGGCGGCGCGGCGCGCAGCGTGGTGGGCGTGCTGGCAGCCAAGGGCGGCCAGGGCGTCTCCACCCTGTGCATCAATCTGGCCGCAGGCTTTGCGCAGAAGTATCCGCAGAACAGCGTCATCCTGGCGGAACTCACCCCCGGCCATGGCGACCTCAACGTGCGGCTCGGTCAAAGCGGTGAGGGCTTGGTGGAACTGTTGCACCGCACCTCGCGCGATATCTATCGCAGCGCGGTTGAAGGCGCACTTGCAGAACACAAAGATAACCAGCGCGTGCTATTTGCTGGCACTCGCCCCACGGATGCCAGTTTGCTGCATGCCGGCGAGCAAATGAGCGCCATTGTGAATGAGCTGAAGCAGATGGCTAATCATGTGGTGCTCGATCTGGGCGTCAATCTGCCCACCAGCAGCCAGCGCGCCCTGGAGCACTGCACGCATATCATTGTGGTGGCCGAGCCTGACCCCTACACGGTGGATCAAACCAAGTCGCTGCTGGGAGACTTGTCACAGATGAATCACCTCCAGGCTCAACGCATGGTGACGATGGTGCACCGTGTACGCAATGACCTGGCGGTCAACGCCGCCGAGCTGCAAAAACAGCTGGGCCACGACATCGATGCCGTGTTCACCCCCGCCCCGGAGTTGGCTTACCAGGCCACGCGCCAGCAGCAATCCATGCTGGAGACGGACGAGCAAAGCTACAGCGCCCAGCAAACACAAAAGCTGGTCAATGCCATCACTGAGCCCAAGAAAACAAGAAGGTGACCTAAGTCACCTTCTTTTATATTGCACCTGGGCTAGCAGCCTGCTTAGCGGGCACCACGCCGCCCGAACTGTTTCTCCAATATATCGATCGATAAGTGGATCATCGTGGGGCGGCCGTGTGGGCAGGTGCGCGGCGCCTCGCAGGCTTCCAAGTCTCGCAGCAGAGCGCGCTGTGCCTCGGGCGAGAGTTGCTGGCCAGCCTTGACGGCAATGCGCTTGCAGATGCGCGCGATCAGCTTGGCCTCTATTTCCTTCTCAAGTGGCTGCTCATCTTCTTCGAAATCTTCGACCACGGCGCGCAGCGCGGCTTCGGGGTCACTACCCAGCAGCACGGCGGGGATGGCGCGCACTTTGTAGCTCTGTGGGCCAAACGGCTCAATCTCAAAGGCCAGCTCGCGCAGCGTATCCAGTTGGCCGTCCAGCAGCTCCGCCTGGGCGGCGGGAAGCTGCACTGTCACCGGCTCCAGCAGCAGCTGTGAGCCGAGCTGCTGGCGCTGGCTGCGGAAGCGCTCGAAGAGCACGCGCTCGTGGGCGGCGTGCTGGTCTACCAAGTACAAACCATCCGGCCCTTCAGCTACCAGATATGCCGAACCTACCTGCCCCACCAGGCGCAACAGTGGCACGCCGGGCAGGCGCGGTTGTGCGGCTGGCGCAGGCTTCTCGCCCTCAATGGTCTCGTTCAAGCTGTGCTGCGGCGGCGCGGCCAGCTCAGACTCAGGTTCGGGGGTCGGCTCAGCCGGAGCGGGCATCGGCCGCCAGGCCAGGCCGGGCTGCAACGGCTCCAGCTGCGGAATGGGCGCGTGCGCCAGCAGCGCGCGGCGCACGGCGCGCTGCACCGTGGTGAAGACGCGGTCACGCTGCGCAAAGCGCACCTCGGCCTTGGTAGGATGCACATTCACATCCACCAGCTCGCTGGGTATGTCAGTGAACAGCACCACCAGTGGATAGCGCCCCACCATCAGCAGGCCGTGATAGGCCTGGATGGTGGCAGCGGCGAGGGCGCTGTCTTGCACCCAGCGCCCATTCACGAAGAAGGTCAGCTCGGCGCGGTTGCCGCGCGTCAGGTCGGGCGGGCTGATGAAGCCGTGCACGGCCACCGGCTCTTCGGGCGCCTCGACGGGGATCATGCGCCGCGCCATGCCAGCATCGTACAGGGCGGCCAGTATCTCGCGGCGGTCGCCGTTGCCGCTGGTCTGCAATGTGTGCTTGCCATCGATCTGCAGGTCAAAGGCTACTTGCGGATAAGCCAGCGCGTAACGCGCCACCAGCTGGCTGATGTGGCGGCGCTCGGTGGTATCGCCTTTGAGGAACTTGCGGCGCGCCGGGAGATTGAAGAACAGATCCTCCACGTGCGCCAGCGTGCCCACTGGCGCGCCCACCTGCTCCAGCCCGGCACGTTTGCCGGCATCCACCTGGATGCGGGCCGCCGCTTCGCTCTCTGGCGGGCGCGAGGTCAGCGTGAAGCGTGACACCGAGGCGATGGCCGCCAGCGCTTCGCCGCGGAAGCCGAGGGTGTGGATGTGCTCCAGATCCTCGGCGGCGGCCAACTTGCTGGTGGCATGGCGCTCCAGCGCCAGCGGCAACTCGGCCACGGGGATGCCAAGGCCATCATCGCTGACCTCGATCAGGCGCTGGCCGGCGCCTTCAATACGCACCTGGATGCGGCTGGCGCCAGCATCCAGGGCGTTCTCAATGAGTTCCTTGACCACGGAGGCGGGGCGCTCGACAACTTCGCCAGCGGCGATCTGTGAAGCCAGCGCTTGCGGCAGCATACGAATAGGCATGCGTACATATTAACCGAACACACACCCTGCCAGCGCTTTGGCATACTATTCTTGTCAGTGCATCGTTATCCTTGGCACACCATTTGAAGGAGACCGAATGAACCTTTTGAACTACAAGCATGTCAAGCTCTTGGCGCTGCTCGCGGCGCTGGCCTTGGTGCTGGCCGCCTGCGGCGGCAGCGAGCCTACCGCCACGCCGGAGACCGCGGTTGAGGCCACGGAGACCGCCGAGGTTGCGGACAGCGGCGTCACCAGCCTGTGCGCCAATGAGTACCAGCCCCTGATGGAAGGCTCCACCTGGACCTACCAGGTGACGGATGCGGACAGCACCGAGACCTACACCACCACGGTGAGCGAGCTGCGCGCCGACGGCTTCACCTTCACGCATGAGTTTGAGAACACCACCGTCATCCAGGTATGGAACTGCACTCCCGAAGGCCTGAGCGCCCTGGAGTATGGCGATGGGCCGGAAGCCAGCATTGTTGGCGGCGGCTTCAGCGCCGATATTGAAACCCTGGCTGTCACGGGCATCAGCTTCCCCAAGGAGCTGGCGCCGGGCACCACCTGGGAACAGACCTATGACGTGCAGGGCAACATCAGTATGGGTGGCGGCATGGAAGGCACGGCAAGCGGCACGGTGAGGCACACTTTCACGGCCATCGGCGAAGAGACGGTGACGGTGCCTGGCGGCAGCTTCACCGCCATGCGGGTGGAAGGCACCAATGTCATCAGCTTCGTAGGCACTGTAGCCGGCTTAGTCATCCCGATCGAGATCGAGGGCACGACCGTGATCTGGTGGGCGCGTGACGTTGGCATGGTGCGCAGCGAATCGGCCCTGGATGCGGAGGGCGGCGAGCCCTTCGTCGGCACCGTGCAGCTGATGAGCTACAGCCTGCCCTAACACGCCACCTGTTTGCAAATTTCCCCCTTTCACATAAAAGCGCCGGCGAATGCCGGCGCTTTTGTTTACTTGACGATGCCTCCGTCAGTGAGCTTGCGCAAGTCACTGAGGGCATGGCGGATCTCATCCGCCGTGACCGGGCGATCTTCCTTGACATGCTTGAGCTCGCCAGCGTCGGCCTTGCCTACGGCGAGGTCTGTGATGGCGAGGTCATCCTTCACGGCTTCCTTCACCAGCGCGGCGCCGGCCTGGTAGCCGATGAGCGGGTTGAGGGCGGTGACGATGATGGCATTGCGCGCCAGCCAGCCTTCGGCCTTGGTCTTGTTGGCGGTGAGGCCCACCACGCAGCGCTCCGTGAAGGCGTTGACCGAGCCGATGATGACTTGCATCATCTCGAACAGGTTGTGGGCGATGATGGGCATCATCACGTTGAGCTCCAGCTGGCCAGACGCCGAGGCGAGCGCTACGGTGGTGTCGCAGCCGATGACGTGATACATGGCCTGGTTCATCATCTCGGCCAATACAGGATTGACCTTGCCGGGCATGATGCTGGAGCCGGGCTGAACGGCGGGTAGGCGCACTTCGTCCAGGCCGGTGGAGGGGCCGGAGGCCAAGAGACGGAAATCATTGGCGATGCGCGTCATGGTGAGGGCGTAGGTGCGCAGGGCGGCCGAGAAATCTGCGGCATCGGCCAGGCTTTGCATGCTCTCGAAGAGATTGTCTGAGGTGTGCAGCTCCAGCCCGGTGATCTCGCTCAGGCGGGCGACCATGTTCTTGTGATAGTCGGGATGGGCGTTGAGGCCGGTGCCGGTGGCGGTGCCGCCGATACCGAGGCGGCGCAGCCCCTCGGCGGAGCGGCGGATGCGCTCGGCGTCACGGCGCACGGCTTTGGCGTAGGCGCCAAACTCCTGCCCCAGGCGCACGGGCACGGCATCTTGCAGGTGGGTGCGGCCGGATTTGACGATGCCGTCAAACTCCACCGCTTTGGCTTCGAGCGCCTCGGCCAGCCCGTCTACGGCGGCGAGCAGCTCATCCAGGCGCCAGAGCACACCCAGGCGGATGGAGGTGGGGATGGTGTCATTGGTGGATTGGGCCATGTTGACATGGTCATTGGGGTTGGCGATGTAGTTGCCCAACTCGCCGCCCAAAATTTGGGTGGCACGGTTGGCCAGCACCTCATTGACGTTCATGTTGTGGCTGGTGCCGGCGCCAGCCTGGAAGGGGTCAACCACGAACTGGTCAGCCCATTGGCCCTCCATGACCTCGGCGGCGGCTTTGGCGATGGCGTTGGCTTTGTCACCATCCAGCAGGCCGAGGCCGGTGTTGACATCGGCGGCGGCACGCTTGATGGCGGCCATGGACCATACGAAGGCGCGCCACGGCTTGAGACCGGAGACTGGGAAATTCTCTACGGCACGCTGGGTCTGTGCGCCATAGAAGGCCCCGGCAGGCACTTTCACTTCGCCGAGGGAGTCACGTTCAATACGTACGTCTTGGCTCATACTGTCCTTTGAGATAAGTAGTGGTGTTATGGCCGCTGGCACTGGGCCATGGGCGCACACCCATTTTAGTCCATTGAAAAGTTTTAATCATCATCATGGGTGAGGGTGCGGGCGGCAGGCGTTAAACTTCAAGGGCCTTGATGGGGAGGCGGTGTACGTGGATGCGCGGCATGCTGGCGGGTATAGCAGTGAATTTGAAGAAGCATTCGTACTTTGTGCAAGGCGTCAAGGATTACGTCTGCGGATATCCATGCTGGCAATATTGCAAGCTGGTTAATCCCAGTTGTTTGTTATGGTTGCTTTAGCTGGGGAAGAGTACACATGAGCAATTTTTATCTAAACGAAGCAGAAGAAACTTTCCGACGCCAAGTAGCCTACTGGCATGATAGGGGCTGTAGCGAAATATCCATTAGGTTCCTGATCCTTTATGTGCTTCTTCCAATTTCCGCCCTGCTGGCTCAAGAACACATTTTTTCTGCTTCCTACGCCACTACGTATGGATTACTACTCTTTGCCCAAGCACTTATGACATTCAAGTTCTGGAGTATCAAGCAGGCAAAGCATGCCAACGTGCGAGCAGAGCAGAAAGCTCTGCTATTTGCAAACTTCAGTATCGCTTGGCTACTAGTTTTGACCTTGTTGTTTCTCAAACTATCAATGGATGTTCTAACAATAGCGCCTGGTTTTGAACATCAGGAGAGCACAAGGCTGGAGTATCTTGCCATCTTTACAGCCATCACATTGATGGGAGTTTATTGGGCTCCGAGATCATATCCGGAATTCAATCTAGGAACAAAAAAGAAACAAGGGAGGCTAATAGGATACGGAAAATTCCTTCAGATACTGGCAATAGGGTGTGGAATTTTCACTCTGGTAAGAGTAGCCGCAAGAATAGAAACTATCCACATTGGCCTCTCATTCCTTATCTTTCTAGGTTCTTGTTTTCTGATCCTGATAACGATAATAGCAGGTCATAGAACTATTCTCGTTCTACGTACAAGAAAACTCAAAGGAACGCATTAAGGATGCCTACTCTTTTAGTCCAACACTCCGTTTGGACTTTAGCGGGTCTTCTATTTACAGCTCTCTAGCTTTGAACCTTTATGATTTCACTCTCAGGGATAAGGCAGGTGGAGATAAACATGACTTTGTGAGTTCAACCTTGGTTGACATTGGCGTCAACCTAGTTATTGGCGCAGCTGTGGCAGTTGTAGCAGCGCTTTTAGTAAGCGCAGGTTTTTTAACAGCCGCCGCCGCAGGTACAGCTGTGCTTATTGGTTCGATTTTCTTTGGAATAGGAGTGAGCATCTTCTATCCAGATCAAATCCAGCAAATGAAAGATGCACTAAGCGAATACATCAGAGGGATAGAAGATTTCTCGCCAACTGGATGAAGATTCAGAATAAGGAGTTAGTATAGAAACCATGAAACCTCAAAAAACACCAAGGGTTTCTCCAGTCCTTATTTCTTTGGTCTTGATCATTGTCTCCGCATTAAGCTATGGCATTCCATCCTTCTCTATGGGCTTGTTCATAATTTGCTTGTTATGTTCCATTGCAGTTGGGATCATCTATTACAAAAAGCCCTTTGACCGTGCGAAGCAGTATGGAGTATTGGTCTTTAACGTCATCCTTGTTCTGGCCTCAGCACGCATGGTTGCCTCCAAGTTCTTTCTGAACTTTGCACACAGCCTGCTGATCCTTGGTGGAATTTACATTTTCTACATTGCGTTGCAGTTTAGGTTTGCTGACTTCACGATTCAACTGTATAGGGGACAAATAACACCAAAAACCAAACTAGGGCAGTTGCTACTTTCTTTCTCCTTGGCAAGCATTCCAGCACTGGCTGTCTTTGGTGCGCAATTTGGGAGACTACTTGGCAGAGAATCATTGAAAGCAGGGGTAGACCCACCTTGGTGGATCTTTGGCCTGCTTTTCTATTACTTGGCCATCGTCAATGGCCAATTCATGGTTGGCAGATATTTAGCCGAAAAAAGAGCTGGGATGCTTGATAGGCCTGCCCCACGCAAGCGGAAAAGTAGGACTGTGTAAACTGCAGCAAGAAAAAGAGCCCGCCAATTGGCGGGCTCTTGATTCTTTTGCTTTCAGGCTACTTGGCGTGCTGCTGCCAGCCGTCCCAGTAACCGGGGCCGCTGGTGAAGTAATCGTAGTTGGCCTGGATGTCGTCACGGAGGTTAAGCGCCTCGCCCGCGGTGAGGGTCTTAACCGTTTCCATCACCACGGCGTGGCCGTGGTGGTTGCTGCCCTCGTAGTGCTCAGCAAAACCAGGGGTGCCGGCCGGCTTGGCCTGCTTCTGGTCCGCCTTGGCTTCGTACGCATCGGGCACTTCATCCTCAGTGTAGATGGCCTCAAAGGGACACTCGGGGATGCAGGCACCGCAGTCAATGCAGGTGTTAGGATCAATGTAGTACCAAGGGTGTTGATCCTGGGGCATACCGGGAACGATACATTCAACAGGGCAAACCTCTACGCAACCACCGTCGCGCAGGCACAAGCTAGTGATGATGTGGGTCATTTGCAAATCTCCGTTGAGGCAATTCTACACCCTGGTTGTTATTTTTGCTAGCCCTCTTTTAGCGGAAAGTACATGGGCCAGTAAAATTTACTGGCCCATGTCTCTTGCGTATTGCTGAGTGCGCCCTCAGGCGAGGAAGCGCTTAGGCAGCAAAGCGCTTGGCGACTTCTTCCCAGTTGACCACGTTCCACCAGGCGCCTACGTAATCCGGGCGGCGGTTCTGGTAGTTGAGGTAGTAGGCGTGCTCCCAGACATCCACACCCAGGATGGCGGTCTTGCCATTGGAGATGGGGTTGTCTTGGTTGGGGGTGGCAGCAATGGCTACGCCATCACCTTCCTTGATGAGCCAGGCCCAGCCGGAGCCGAACTGGCCGGCGGCGGCGGCGGCGAACTTCTCTTTGAAGGTGGCAAAGTCGCCGAAGGCCTTGTTGATGGCATCGGCCAGGGCACCGGTGGGCTCACCGCCGCCCTTGGGGGACATGACTTCCCAGAACAGGCTGTGGTTGAAGTGGCCGCCGCCGTTGTTGCGCACGGCGGTGCGGATGTCTTCGGGCACGGCGTTGAGGTCCTTCAGCAGGTCCTCGAGGGACTTGCCAGCCAGCTCGGGGTGCTTCTCGATGGCGGCGTTCAGGTTGTTGACATAGGCCTGGTGATGCTTGTCATGGTGAATTTCCATGGTGCGGGCATCAATGTGCGGCTCGAGCGCGTTGAAATCGTAAGGCAGAGAGGGGAGAGTGAAAGCCATTTAGGACTCCTTTCAAGTGAGAAACGGCCAAAAGTAGGTTAAGTTACAATGCCAGAGGCGATTGTAGTCTCTGCCTTTCCCCTTTGTCAAGAAAAGTACACATTCGGCCGTGAGCGACCCCACCCACCCCAAATTTCCGCCGCATGTGGTGCTGTTGCTGGGCATATTTGCCGTGGCGTCGTCTTCGTTGCTGATCCGCCATGCGCAGCAAGAGGTAGGCTCGCTGGTGATCGCCGCCTACCGCATGGCGCTGTCTGCGCTAATCCTGATCCCGTTGACCCTGCCGCGCCACAGCGGCGAGCTGCGTGGGCTGAACCGCAAGGGCCTGGCCCTGGCGGCGTTGAGCGGCGTGCTGCTGGCGGTGCACTTTGCCAGCTGGATCCTCTCGTTGGAATATACGAGCGTGGCCAGCTCGGTGGTGCTGGTGACCACCAACCCGCTGTGGGTAGCGCTGCTGGCGCCGCTGGTGCTGAAGGAGCGTTTGGGGCGCGGCGTGCTGCTGGGCATGCTGGTGGCACTGGCGGGCGGCGTGGTGGTGGCGCTGACCGATAGCTGCAGCCTGGCAGCCGGCAGCCTGAGCTGCCCGCCGCTGAGCGAATTTGTAGCCGGGCGCGCGTTTTATGGCAATTTTTTGGCGCTGGTGGGTGCGTGGACCGGGGCGGGCTATATCCTCATCGGGCGCAAGCTGCGGCCGCAGCTCTCGCTGACGGCGTATATCTTCCTTGTATATGGTGTGGCGGCTGTGGTGCTGGTGGCGCTGGTGCCGTTCTCGGGGCAGCCGGCCTTCGGCTTTGCGCCGATGACCTATGTGTACCTGCTGCTGCTGGCGGTTCTGCCGCAGCTGATCGGCCACTCCAGCTTCAACTGGGCGCTGGCGCACCTGCCCGCCTCGTACGTTTCGATTGCGCTGCTGGGCGAGCCGGTAAGCTCGACCATACTGGCCGTGCTGCTACTGGGCGAAGTACCCAGCACAGTGAAGCTGCTGGGTGCGGCGTTGATCCTTATAGGAATCTTAATTGCGACGCTGAAGCCTGCGGCGCAAACGCCAGATGTATAATTGCAGATACCGACAAAGGAGTTAACCATGCTTGTACGCTGTACGCATTGCCACACCCCTTTCACCCTGAACCAGGAAACGATCCACGCCGCGCTCGACCAGATCGAGGCCAAGGGCTGGAAGCATTACAACGCTTATTGCCCGCGCTGCGCCCGCACCAATGTGGTGCCGCGTGACCAGTTGATGCGCTTCGCCCCAGAATGGTCCCCTGCGGGGTCCCCTTCGGGGTCGCCTTCCGGCACAGCCAAGCCAGCCGCCAGTGCTCCAGCACCCGTAGCGCCCAAGCCCGCACCGGTAACGCCTGCCCCGGCCGCCCTTGCCCCCAAGGCGGAGGCGCCGAAGCCTGCGGCTAAGAAGGCAGCGCCCGTGAAGAAGGCAGCGGCGGCCAAGAAGCCGGCGGTCAAGAAGACCGCGGCGAAGAAGGCTGCGGCTAAAAAGCCGGCAGCCAAGCCGGCGGCCAAGAAGGTAGCGCCTAAGGCGGCTGTGAAGAAGGCAGCAGCGGTCAAGAAGAAGGCGGCTAAGCCGGCGGCGAAGAAGGCAGCGGCTAAAAAGCTGGCGGCCAAGAAAGCCCCTGCAAAGAAGGCGGCCAAGCCCGTAGCCAAGAAAGCTGCGCCTGCCAAGAAGGCGCCTGCTAAAAAGGCGGCGGCCAAGAAAAAGAAGTAGCTAAAAAACGACCCCTAACGGGGTCGTTTTTTCTATACTGGGGAGCAAGTCGCACGGATACTAACCTTCCCCGTGCACTTCTCCTTAGTGGGTTGGCGCTGCCCAACCACAGCTGCCCGGAATGACAGCTCCCCGAAGGCTGTTATTCTGGGCAGCGCTTTGTCAGCAAACAAACCTCACCACAAAAGATACAGCAGGAAGTTTTCCACAGATGAACACAGATAAAAAACTTTGTGCTCTTTGTGTCTTTGTGTTGAAAAATATTAAGCCGTACGCTGATTGCGCGCGTTGAGTTCGGCGATTCGTTGAGCCAATGCAGATGTGAGCGCGGCACCATCCACGCGCCAGTGCCAGTTGCCCAACGGAGTGCCGGGTACATTCATACGCGCCGGGCTGCCAAGCTCCAGAAAATCCTGAATGGGCGCTACGGTGAGCGTGGCCTGCGAGCCCCACAACATGCGCAGCATATCCCACGCCAGATGCTGCTCATCCGTGCCGATGTACTCCAGGCAAAACTGGCGCTGCACTTGCGGGGCGTGCGCATACCAGCCGAGGAAGGTGTCATTGTCATGCGTGCCAGAGTAGGCCACGCAGTTGACCGGATAGTTGTGCGGCAAGAAGGGATGCTCTCGATCCGACTCAAAGCCAAACTGGAATACTTTCATGCCAGGCAGATGAAAATGATCACGCAGGGCGATGACCTCAGGTGCGGCCTCGCCACCGAGGTCTTCGGCGATCAGCGGCAGATGGCCGAGCTCACGCTCAACGGTGTCGAAGAAATCGGCACCCGGGCCAAACTCCCAGGTGCCGTGCATGGCGGTGTCTTCGCTGGCGGGAATGGCGTAGTAGGTGGCGAAGCCGCGGAAGTGATCGAGGCGAATGACATCGGAGAGCGCCAGGGTGGCGCGCAGGCGATTGAGCCACCAGGCGTAGCCATCCTTCTTGTGTAAATCCCAACGGTAGAGCGGGTTGCCCCACAATTGGCCGGTGGCGCTGAACATATCAGGCGGCACGCCGGCGACGCGCAGGGGTGCGCCAGCAGCGTCTAGCTCGAACAGGTCTGGGCGGCACCACACATCGGCGCTGTCGTGCGCCACGTAGATGGGCAGATCGCCGATGACGCCCACACCGCGGGCGGACATGTGGGCGCGCAGGCGCTGCCATTGGCGGAACAGCAAGAATTGCTGAAAGGCATAGAAGCGGTACGGCTCGGCGAACTGCTGGCGGGCGGCAGCCAAAGCCGCCGGCTGGCGGCCGCGCAGCTCTGCAGGCCAATGCGGCCAGGCTTGCTGGCCGTATTGATCTTTGAGGGTCATGAACAGGCTGTAATCACCCAGCCAGTTGGCCTGGGCGCTGCAAAAAGCATCGAACTCAGTTTGCAAGGCGGGTGCGTGCTCAACGCGCGCGTACGCAACCTGGTACAGGCTGCGTTTCCATTGTGTGACAGCGGCGAAGTCTACGCTGTGGCTGGGGAAGCTGGGCGCGCTGTGCAGATGCGCCGCGTCGAGCAGACCATCCTGCACCAGCAGCTCGGGGCTGATGAGCAGCGGATTGAGGGCAAACGAGGAGTAGGACTGGTACGGCGATTCGCCGTAGCCGGTGGGGCCGAGCGGCAGGGTCTGCCACCAGCGCGTGCGGCTGGCGGCGAGGAAATCTACCCAGGCATACGCCTGTGGCCCTAGGTCGCCGACGCCGAAGCGGCCGGGCAGGCTGGTGATGTGCAGCAGGATGCCGGAGCGGGGCTGGACGTCCATGGGTGATGGGATTTTATCAAGGGATGGGAAGGACAAAGATTGGGAATTAGAGGATTAGTAATTGGAGATTGGAGATTAGAGCTTGACCAGCCATCTTGCGGGGCTGCTACATTCCCTCACCCCCTGCCCCTCTCCCTAAGGGAGAGGGGCAGGGGGCAAATCATCCGGTATTGAGTTCAACGGGTGAGGGTTTGGTGTGTCTGAGCCATTGCCAATACGTCTTTGCGAGACGAGCAATAGCGAGGCGAAGCAATCTCCAACCTTATTCGCAATATAGGCTTGGGGATTGCTTCGCTAGCACTGCCACGCAGTGCAATGCAACGCTCGCAAAGACGAACAGTACTGCAAGCTGTCAACTGTTAGCTGTTAGCTGTCAACTGATTTGGTACACTCAGCAGATATGCACGCTACTGCTGAAAACCCCGCTTCACCGCTTACCCAAAAACGAATTTTGCTGACCTGGCTGCCCCTGGCGGCCAGTTGGCTTTTGATGGCGCTTGAGATGCCGTACATCAACGCCGCCCTGGCGCGGTTGCCGGAGAGCGTGCACATGATCGCTGCCTTTGGCATCGCCGCCTCGCTGAGCATCACCATCGAGAGCCCGGTGATCTCGCTGTTGGCCACCAGCACGGCGCTGGCGCGCAGCCCGCAGAACTATGCCATGCTGCGCCGTTTCACGGTGCAACTGATGGTGGCCACCACCCTACTGCAGGCACTACTGGCTTGGTCGCCCTTGTTTGACATTGTGGTCAAGGGTTGGATGGGCACGCCGGAGAGCCTGCTGGCCTCGGTCAAGCTGGGCTTGCAACTCATGTTGCTGTGGAGCGCGGCCATCGCTTGGCGGCGCTTCCGCCAGGGCATCCTCATCCGCTTTGGCAACAGCGCCTCGGTGGGCAAAGGCACGCTAGTGCGCTTGCTGGTCTCTTTGGGCGTGGCCACTGTGATGGCTGTGTTCACGGATGCACCTGGCATCGCCACTGGTGCGCTGGCGCTGAGCCTGGGCGTCATCGCTGAGGCGATCTACGCTCACATGGCTTCGGCAGCATTGGTAAGCGAAAAGTTCGGCGCGGCCAGCACGCTGAGTGCGCCGGAGTTGAGCTACGGTGCGCTGGTCAACTTCCACTGGCCGCTGGCGATGAGCAATCTCTTGTTCCTGCTCACCCAGCCGCTGATCGCGGCGGCGCTGGCGCGCGGCACCGATCCTGAGACGGCGCTGGCCGCCTGGCCGGTGCTGAATGGCCTGTTCTTCATCAGCCGCGCCGTGGTGGTGGCCATCCCCGAAGTGGTCATCGCCCATCACGAGATCGCCGGCAGCCAACCCGCCTTGCGGCGCTTCAGCTACAACGTAGGCTGGGCGTGCACGCTGCTGTTGGCGCTGGTAGCCTTCACGCCGCTGTCCGATGTGTATTTCCAGACGCTTATTGGCGTAGACATGCAACTCTCGCTGGTGGCCGAGGCAGGCGCACGCCTGGGCGTGCTGCTGCCGCTGATGGTGGCAGCGGTGATGCTCTCACGCGGCTTGCTGACGGCGCAGCGCAACACGCGGCCGCTGGCGCTCTCGATGGTGTTGGAGCTGGTGGTGCTGAGCGCAGTGCTGATCGGCGGCACGGCTCTGGGCTTGCCCGGCGTTCCGCTGGCCGCGGCCGGACTGACGCTCTCATTGGCAACAGAGGCGTTGTACCTGAATACGCTGACGCAGAAATCTCACTCTCAACCGGCCGCTGTGCCGGCGCAGAACTAACGGAGCTGCTATGGACATGCAATACACCTATTTAGGACGAACTGGCCTGCAAGTCAGCCGCCTGTGCCTGGGCACGATGAACTTTGGCCCTAAGACCAGCGAAGCGGATAGCTTCGCCATCATGGACCGCGCCCTAGAGCTGGGCATCAACTTCTTCGACACCGCCAATGTATACGGCTGGAAGAAGGGCGAAGGCGTTACCGAGAACATCATTGGGCGCTGGTTCGCCCAAGGCGGCGGCCGCCGCGAGAAAGTGGTGCTGGCCACCAAGGCCTATGGCGAAATGGGCGATTGGCCCAATCAGAAGCGTCTGTCTGCCCTGCACATCCGCCAGGCGTGTGACGCTAGCCTCAAGCGCTTGCAGACCGACTATATCGACCTCTACCAAATGCACCACATTGACCGCAATACGCCGTGGGAGGAGATCTGGCAAGCGATGGAAGTGCTGGTGCAGCAGGGCAAGGTGATCTACGTGGGCAGCAGCAATTTTGCCGGCTTCCACATTGCCCAGGCGCAAGCCGAGGCCAAGGCGCGCAACTTTATGGGCCTGGTATGCGAGCAGAGCTTGTACAACCTGGCCGCCCGCCGCATTGAGCAGGAACTGATCCCAGCCTGCCGTGAATACGGCCTGGGCCTGATCCCGTACAGCCCACTGGCGGCGGGCACGCTGGCCGGCGCCTTCGAGAAGGTGAAGGACAGCCGCCGCACGGATGACCGCAACCAGGAGCAGATCAAGCGCCGCGAGCAGCAGCACAAGGATTATGAAGCGCTGTGCAAGCAACTGGGCGCCAGCCCGGCCACGGTAGCGATGGCCTGGCTGCTAGCCAACCCCGTAGTGACGGCGCCGATCATTGGGCCGCGCACGCTGGAGCAACTCGAGACGGCGCTGGAGCCGCTGGCCTTCACGCTGGATGCAGAGGCACTGAAGAAACTGGACGATATCTGGCCCGGCCCGGGTGGTGAGGCGCCGGAAGCGTACGCTTGGTAGGAGCAAACCAGTAATTGGCAATTGGTAATTACCAGTTGCTAATTACCAAGTAGCAATCGGAGTTCATATGGCAACACTCGTACAAGAGAAAACACAGCAAGCGGTGAGTATTCTGCAGGAGAAGGGCGTGGATATGTGGCTGACCTTCGTGCGCGAGACGCGTGCGGCAGGCGACCCGATGCTGCCCATCATCTTTGGCGCCGACCTGACCTGGCAGAGTGCTTTGATCATGACGCGCAGCGGCGAGCGCATTGCCATCCTGGGCAACCTGGAGGCTGACACGGCGCACAACACCGGTGCGTATGAGACCATCGTGGGCTATGACCAATCGGTGCGCCAAGCGCTGCAGGAGACCATCCAGCGGCTAAATCCAAAAGAGATCGCCGTCAACGTTTCACGCAATGACCCGTTCGCCGATGGCTTGAGCAGCGGCCTGGGCGAGCTACTGCGTGAGTATCTGGGCAGCTATGCCGAGCGCATCGTCTCAGCCGAGCCAGTGATCAACGCCGTGCGCGGGCGCAAGACGGCCGAGGAGCAGCGCCGCATTCGTGCGGCAATCACCAGCACCGCCGAGATCTACGCCGCCACATACCCCTTCGTCAAGGTGGGCCAGACCGAACGCGAGATCTCGGCTCATATGCATGCCGAGACCCTCAAGCGCGGCCTGGGCTTCGCCTGGGAGCAGAAGTTCTGCCCGGCGGTCAACTCCGGCCCAGACAGCCCGATTGGGCACGCTGCGCCTACGGACATCCAAGTAGAGCCCGGCCATATTCTGCATTTTGATTTTGGCGTGCTGCAGGAAGACTACACCTCAGACATTCAGCGGGTGATGTATGTCCTGCGCCCGGGCGAGAGCCAAGCGCCCAAAGAAGTGCAGCACGGCTTTGATACGGCGCGTGCCGCGCTGGAGGCGGCGGTGGCGATGATCAAGCCGGGCGTGCGCGGCGTAGAGATCGATAGCGTGGCACGCAAGATCGTTACGGACGGCGGCTTCATTGAGTTCAAGCACGCCCTCGGCCACCAGATGGGCCGCAGCGTGCATGACGGCGGCGGCCTGATCGGCCCGCTGTGGGAGAAGTACGGCGAAACCCCCACCCTGCCGTTGGAACTGGGTCAGGTCTATACGATCGAGCCGACCTTGATGGTGCCGGGCTACGGCTGCATTGGGCTGGAAGAAGACATCGTGGTGACTGAGAACGGCTGTGAGTTCCTGGGCGCGCCGCAAACCGAATTGATCTACGCGGGGTAAGTATGCCAATCCACACACTACCAGCCAGAAAACGCATCGCCTTGGTGGCGCATGACGGCCGCAAGAAAGACCTGATCAAATGGGCGGTATATAACAAAGACACGCTGGCCAATCACGAGCTGTATGGCACCGGCGGCACCGGCACACGCATTGGCGAGGCGACCGGGCTGCACGTCACACGCTTCCTGAGCGGCCCGTTGGGCGGTGACCAGCAGCTGGGTGCGGCAATCGCCGTGGCCGAGATCGATATGCTCATCTTCTTTTGGGACCCGTTGGAGCCGCAGCCGCACGACCCGGATGTGAAGGCTTTGCTGCGCCTGGCGGTGCTGCACAACATTCCCACCGCCTCGAACAGGGCTACGGCGGACTTCATCATCAGCTCCCCCTTGCTGGCACACGAGTACGGGCGCAAGGTGCCGGATCTCTCGCGGCGTATGCAAGAGATCCGTGAGGATGAGAGTGACGATTAGCGGCTGTCGATTTTGGGTGATCCTGTTCGACGTGATAGTAGCAGGCCGCAACGGGCGGCCTCGCACGAAAGGAGAACTGCCATGAAGTACATGCTGATCATGCGCGACACCCAAGAGGCATTCGAAGCCAGCCAGAAGGTTGACTTTGAAGAGATCATCAATGCCATGGGGGCATACAACGAATCGCTCGCCAAGGCGGGCGTACTGGCTGGCGTTGAGGGGTTGGCGCCTGCCAGCGAAGGATTTGTAGTGGATTTCGCCAGCGAGCCGCCCATTGTGACGGACGGGCCTTACGGCGAAACGCATGAGCTGTTCAACGGCTTTTGGATCCTGGAAGTCTCCAGTAAGGAAGAGGCGATTGAATGGGCGAGCCGCGCCCCGCTTGGGCCAGGCTCCAAGCTTGAAGTGCGCCGGATCCCCACGGCTGAAGAAGCCTTCGCTGACTATGCCGACAACGAGTACGTCAAGAAGAGCCGCCCTAGCGACGCAAGCTAAGACCGCTCACAGGGGATCGCAGGTGAGCGATTTGCAGCGAACCATTGAGGCGGTGTGGCGCATCGAGAGTGCGCGCATCGTTGCCAGCCTGGCCAAGATGACCGGCGACCTGAGCCAGGCCGAAGACCTGGCTCAGGAGGCACTAGTGGATGCGCTGAACCAATGGCCTGAGGCTGGCGTGCCGCACAACGCGGCCGCCTGGCTTACGGCGGTAGCCAAGCGCAAAGCCATAGATGGCTGGCGACGAAAACAGCGGCTGGACCAGCGCTACCGTGCCATTGCCCACACACTAGCGGAGAGCACCCAAGACGACTGGCAACCAATCGATGATGATGTGGTGCGCCTGGTGTTCACCGCGTGTCACCCTGTGCTCTCGCGCGAAGCGCAAGTAACGCTGACCTTGCGCGTGGTGGCGGGCTTGACCACGGAGGAGATCGCCCGCTTGCTGCTGCTCCCCGTGACGACGGTGCAACAACGCATTGTGCGCGCCAAGAAAACACTCTCGGCGGCGCAGGTGCCTTTTGAAACGCCAGAGCCGAATGAGTGGGGTGCGCGTCTCAGCGCGGTATTGGGCGTGGTGTATCTACTCTTCACCGAAGGCTACGCAGCCACATCCGGTGAGCGATGGATACGCACTGAACTCGCCAACGAGGCTCTGCGCCTGGGGCGCGTGCTGGCTGGGCTGCTGCCTCACGAGCCGGAGGTACACGGCCTGGTGGCGCTGATGGAGCTGCAAGCATCACGCTTTGCAGCGCGAGTGGCTGCGGACGGCACCCCTATTCTGCTAATGAACCAGAACCGGGCCGAGTGGGACCGCATGCAGATCCAGCGCGGCCGCGCCGCGCTGCAGCGGGCAGACAGGCTGGGCCGTGGCCGCGGGAACTACGCGCTGCAGGCGGCAATTGCCGAGTGCCACGCCATTGCGCCAAATGTTGAGGAGACGGATTGGGAGCAGATCGTGCTGTTGTACGAGACGCTCGGCCGGCTGGCTCCCAACCCGGTAGTTGAGCTCAACCGCGCGGTGGCAGTATCTATGGCGAGTGGCCCGGCCGCGGCGCTAACCATCGTCGATCAGTTGTCCACGCAGGGAGAGTTGCACAGCTCGCACTTGCTCCCCAGTGTACGCGGCGAGCTGCTGGCCCAACTCGGCCGCCTGGACGAGGCGCGTTCTGAGTTGATGCGTGCGGCCAGCATGGCTGGCAATGCGCGTGAAGGCGAGGTGCTGCGCGCCAAGGCCGCCGCGCTATGAAGGTGGGGATTGCTTCGCTCGTTCCACTTGATCGCAAGACAGAAGGGACAACGTCATTTTTGCGAGCGCAGCGAAGCAATCTGGTTTTAAGTCAGCGCGCAAAGCTAGATTGCTTCGTCCGTTTGCCACAAGCGGCAGCACTCCTGGCAATGACAAGAAAAGCAGCGGTCTTACAACCATAGCCTGGGGATTGCTTCGCCAGCGCTGCTGCGCAGCGCAACGCTCGCAAAGACAGACCCTAGCTGAATGCTGACTGTCCTCTGATACACTCCCACACTAGGAGACTCCCATGCCAAACAACTCCATCACTGCCATTCCCGGTATCAAAGTTGGCCACGCCCATGACGAAGCGGCGGCCACCGGCTGCACCGTCATCCTGACTGAGAAAGGTGCGGTGGCTGGCGTAGACCAGCGCGGCGGCGCGCCGGGCACGCGTGAGACGGACGCATTGCGGCCTGCGCATTTGGTTAGCAAAGTCCACGCCATCATGCTGGCGGGCGGCTCGGCCTTCGGCCTGGATGCGGCGGGCGGGGCGATGCGCTACCTCGAGGAGCGCAAAGTGGGTCTCAATGTAGGGGTGGCCCGCGTGCCCATCGTGCCGAGCGCCATCCTGTTTGACCTCGGCATTGGCTCAGCCAAACGACGCCCCGATGCAGAGATGGGGTATCTGGCCTGCCAGAACGCCAGCGCCGAGGAGCCCGCGCAGGGCAACGCCGGCGCTGGCATGGGCGCCACGGTGGGCAAGCTGCTGGGCATGGGCCAGTCGGTGAAGGCTGGCGTGGGCAACGCGCTGCTGGATGCGGGCGGCGGGGTCAAGGTGGGCGCGTTGATCGCAGTGAACGCCTTTGGCGATGTCATCGGGCCGGATGGCGAGATCCTGGCGGGCGTGCGTTCGGTGAGGAAAGGCCCGGTCAAGATCGGTAAAGGCCAGTTCGCCGACAGCCTGCAACTATTGCGAACCACAGCAGGGCGCAGCGTGATGGGCCTGGCCCAGGGCAGCAACACGGTCATCGGCGTGGTGGCCACCAACGCTGAGCTGGACAAGGAAGGGGCGACAAAAGTCGCTGCCATGGCCAGCAACGGGCTGGCGCGCTGCCTGCGCCCGGCGAATACGATGCTGGATGGCGATACCCTCTTTGCGCTTAGCACGGGGCGCAAGAAGGCGGACGTCAACATTGTGGGCGCGTTTGCCGCCGAGGCGGTGGTGCAGGCGGTATATAACGCCCTGCAGGCGGCCCGCCAGCTGGCGGGGGTGCCAAGCTTGCAGGACCTACGGTAACGGATTCACGAAACGCGTGTTAACACTAGTGAATTCAACATCTTTCCACTAGGAGGAATACCTATGTTGATGGAACGTATCATCGGCGCACTTACATTCAAGCGTCAAGTCTATGCAGATGTAGAGAAGGACACCAGCTTTACCCAGACCGCCTGGGGCATTGTGGCGGTGGTGGGCCTGCTCAGCCAGTTGGGCAGCGCGGCCAGCCTGGCCTACGGCGAAAGCGGGCAACTGGATATTGCCAGCTGGTTGCTGGGCGGCGTGGTGGGCGCAGTCATCACTGTGGCGGGCTTTGCCCTGGGCGCCTATCTGATCACCTGGCTGGGCAAATCTCTGTTCAAAGCGGATGTAACCTTTGAGGAGTTGGTGCGCACTTTGGGCCTGGCGCAGATCTGGAGCCTGGTCGGCGTGGTGGGCGTTGCAGGCGCGTTCGTGCCGCTGCTGGCATGCATCACTGCCCCGATCGCTTGCATCGGCGCGATCCTGGGCCTGGTCTCCTGGTTCATAGCGGCTCAAGAGGCGCTGGACCTGGACACTGCCCAGACGGCCATCACGGTGATCGTAGGCTGGATCGTGAGCTTCTTTGTCTCCGGCCTGCTGGGCGGCATGGTGCTGGCTGCCGTGGGCCTGGCGGCGGGCGGTGGCTCGCTGTTGATGGAACAGTTGCGCCAGATTGCTCCATAAGCGATTTCGAAAGTGATCTAAAAAGAGGCGGCCCTTGCTTTTCACGGGCCGCCTCTTTTTACATGTAGCTAAACCTCACCACAAGACACAATAAACTTTGTGTTCTGCGTCTTTGTGGCTAAGCTTTGGTTCCCGTGAGCATCTCGCGCAGGGTGGTGGCAAACTGCGAGCGCGCCACCACTTTATGCACGCCGACTTTGCGAGCGGCGGACAACAGCTTGGCATCCGTGTGCGGGCCGAAGGCCAGCCAGCGGATGCCGGCCAGCGCCGCCTGCTGTCTGGCGGCAGGCAGCCACTGCTGCCAGGGCAGGCGCGTGGCCAGCTCCAGCACCACCAGCGTGGTGGGCACGGCGGCCAGGCGGGCTACAAACGCCTCATCGGATAATGGTGTATCGATCCAATCGAACGTGAAGCCGGCTGCCTTAGCGGCGCCTTCAATTTGCGGCATGAAGAATAGGTCATTGGAGATAGCGAGGACGCGCTGGGGGAGCTCAGATGACATAGGCATGAATCTCCAATCTCTAATCTCCATCTAGGTTCGAGATTGGAGATTAGAGATTATTTCATATAATACCCCGTCCATGCAAACAATCATATTCATTGGCGATTCGATAACCGAAGGCGCCGCAGACCACGAGCGCGGTGGCTGGACGCGCCGCCTGGCCGCCACCCTGCCCCAAGACTGGGAAGCCGTGCATGCGGGTGTGGGTGGCGATACGATCTATTTGATCCTCGAGCGGCTGGAGCAGGATGCGCTGATCTACTCACCAGATATTCTTGTGTTGGCGGTGGGCATCAACGACTCGCGGCGCTACACCGCCGGGCGCTACGAAGTGACGCTGGAGGACTTTGAGCGCGGGTTGGCCGAATTTGCCCATCGCATGGCCGCCTACGCAACCAAGATCATCATCGTAGGCCTGACGCCAGTAGACGAACCGCGTACCCTGCCGATTGCCGAGGATTTGCACTACACGCAGATCGCCGCCAATGACTACGACGCGGCCTTGCAGCGCTTCGCGGCGCAACACGGCTACGGCTATGTGGCGCTGATGCCCGCCTTCGAGCAGGCGGGCGGCGCAGCGCAGTTGACCTCAGACGGGTTGCACCCCACCCCGGCCGGGCATGCCATCATTGCCAGAGCGGTGGGCGCGGCGCTGCAGGGTCTGCTGTGATGGCCAAGGCCGCTGCGCCAGCTGATGTCATCATCAGCAAGGAGCAGGCACGCCGCTATTTGGTGAGCTACCACCGCCTGGCCCCGCCACGCAAGCTGGCTGGCAAAGCCGGAGCGCTGGATTACATCCGACGGGTGAACTGCATTCAATACGACCCGATCAATGTGGTGGGCCAGAACCCACATTTGGTGCTGCAATCACGCGTGCGCAACTACAAGCCGCATATGCTGAACGAGCTGCTGTATAGCGACCGCAAACTGGTGGATGGCTTCGACAAGGTGATGTCGATCTATCCTGCCGAAGATTGGCCGTTGTTCGCAGGCTACCGCAGCCGCATGGGCCAACGCTACAAGCACGCCAGCAGCACGCAAAAGGCAACCAAACTGCTGGATTGGGTGCGCGAGGAAGTGCGCAGCCGCGGCCCACTGTCTGCGCTGGAGCTGGAAGATGACACCAAGATGGACTGGTGGCTGACCAACTCGGCGCGGGCAGCGCGTATTGCGCTGGATATTCTCTTTTATGGGGGCGAAGTGGTGGTCAATCACCGCGTGGGCACGCGGCGCTACTTCAACCTGACAGAGCGCCTGCTGCCCGCAGCCTTGGCGGCAGCAGAGGACCCGCACGGCAGCGTGGAGGCCTACCGCCAGTGGCATGTGCTGCGCCGCGTACACAGCTTGGGGTTAGCGCGCCCCATTGGCGCAGACCAGTGGGTGGGCGTGAACCGCAACGGCTCACTGCTGCCCTATTTTGCAAAGCTGCACGAACAGGGCGAGCTGGCCCGCGTGCATGTAGCCGAGTGGCCGCGGCAGGTGCTGTATGCGCCGCGCGCTGAGTTGGATGCGCTGCAGGCACGAGCACGCAGTAGCCGCCCGCAAGCCGCCTATTTGGCGCCGCTGGATAATTTTCTATGGGATCGCACGCTCATTGAGCATGTGTTTGATTTTTTCTATCGTTGGGAAGTGTATGTGCCTGCCCCCAAACGCCAGTACGGCTATTACGTCTTGCCGGTGCTGTATGGCAACCAGTTGATCGCACGGCTTGACCCCGGCTTTGACCGCGCCAGCAAGATCTTCACGCTTAAGGGCTGGTGGTGGCAAGCGAGCGCACCGCGCACAGATGAAGCCGCGCTGACGCCATTGGCTCAGTGCCTGCGGGCGTTCGGCGCGTATCTTGGGGCTGAAGGTTTCGCATTGGCGCCGGCACTCAAACGCGATGGCGCGCTCAAGCAGATGATTAAGTTAGCCGAACGCTAGGGCAACTCGGCCGCTTCGCTGACCTGGCGAAGCTCACCGGGAGTAGTGCCGACCTGCCAGAGCGTAAGAGCGCCAGCTGGTGGCAGGGCCGCCAACGCCTGGCTGAGGCTGGCGGTGGAGAGCGCAGCCACGCTGCCAGCCTGCTCGATGGCAGCATCCAGCGTGAGTACGGCCGCCTGCCGTGCGGCCTGCATGCTGTGCTGCTGCCAGGTCTCAGTGGGCAGTGGCCCCGCGTTCACCAAGTACAGCCCATCCGCAAAAGCAGAATCAGCAAGGTAGCTGTAGAGCACCGGCTCATAGGCAGCAGCGGGTGCCACTACAACAATACGGCCGCGCAAGCCCAGATGATTGAGCGCATTGAGCACATAAGCCAGGCCGAACGAATCGGCATTGACGTAGACAACATTGACCTGCGCGTCTCGCATAGCGAAGACGGCATCGTAAACGTTGAGGTCTGGCTGTGGGCTGAGTTCGGCCTGATAGGCAAGCTCCACGCCAAGGGTGGCGGCATAGGATTGCACCTGCGCTGAAAGGGCAAAGCCACTGAACGCTGCGGGCCAACTGAGCAGCGCCAAGCGCAACTGGCTGCCAGCACTGAGCGGCTGGCGCTGACGCCAGTTGGCGCTGAGATCCTGCAGCGCAAAACTGAGCGCCTCGGCCGGAGCGGCTTGAATGGCGAACAAACGGCCGCCGGCAGTGTCCTGCACGCCGAGGCCGATGGCAGGGATGCGCTGCTGGCGTAGTGTCTCGCTGAGGGCCATTTCGCTGGCGGCATCACAGAATACCGCCAGCATGGGAGCGGCCGGCAGCGCTTGGAAGGCGGCTTCGGCATCGCTGCTCGTATCTACGATTTGTGTGGCCAGGTGTGCGCCATGCACGCCGCCGGCCGCGTTTTGGGCCGCAACCGCGGCCTCAAAGGCGGCGGCACGCGTGGCGGCCAGCTCAGGCAGCGGGCCACTCAGGGCGCAGAACAGGTGCAGGGTGAAGGTTTCGCCACTAAAGCTGGCCGTTGGCGTAAGCGTAGGCGCGGGCGGCGCGGTGGGCGTATAGGTAGCGATTTGTTGCTGGCCGTAGAGGCTGGAAAAGGTGAACGGAGTTGGTGTGGGCGGCGGGGTGACCGGCAGCGGTGATGCTTGGGCAGGCTGGCAGGCGGCCAAGGCCAATGGAGCGATGGCAAGCAAAAATAGAAAGTGGCGAAGAGCGTGCATCTACCCGGCGAGTGCGTCGGTTTTGGCCGCCATCACAAAGTCGTTATTGTGCAGGCCATTGATCTTGTGCGACCACCAATCCACGCGCACCTTGCCCCACTCCGTACGCAGCACGGGGTGATGGCCCTGGGCCTCGGCCAGCTCGCCCACTTTCTGGGTGAAGGCCAGCGCAGCGACGAAATCATCGAAGCGAAAGGTGCGGCGCAGGCGCGGTACGTTGCCCACTGTGACGACCTGCCACTCGGGCACCTGTGGCAGCATGCGCTCGATCTCAGGCTGGGTCAGCGTGGGTTCATCGCCACGGCAGGCGGCACAGCTTTGCTGTGCCAGCGGCATGTGTGCGCTCATAGGATGATTATAATGTTCAGGTAGCGTGCGTAGCTTAGATGGACTTAAGCTACGCGCCGGTTGCAGCGCACCCGGCTTATCAAAACTGCGGCGAGGACTTGGCGTCCTCATTGTTTTTAAGTCAAGTAGTCAGTGATTAGTGATTAGTGATTAGTAACTGGTAATTGCTACTCCCGTTACAGATTTAGGAGAAACGTGACAAAAAAAACCATATCAATCCCCTCCCCTATCTCCCGCGCCGCAGTGGTGGTGATTGCCAGTTACATTGCGGCACAGATGCTGGCGGATGTGGCCAGTGTCAAAATCGGCACGTTGACCCTGCCGGCGTTGGGCAGCCTGGCCGTGGATATGGGCACGTTCATCTACCCGATCACGTTTACGCTGCGCGATGTGGTGCACAAGCTGCTGGGGCGCAGCGTGGCGCGCACGCTGGTGGTGGCAGCGGGCGCCATCAACCTGGGCATGGCGGCCTACCTGGTGTGGGCGGCCAACTTCCCCAGTGACGCCAGCTGGGGGTTGGGCGCCGAGTTCGCCGCCGTGCTGGCGCCGGTGTGGCGCATCACGCTGGCCTCGATTGTTGCTGAGGTAGTGAGTGAGCTGCTGGACACGGAGCTGTACCACCTGTTCGTGACGCGCATTACGCGCCGCTACCAGTGGGCGCGGGTGCTGGTGAGCAACAGCCTGAGCGTGCCGGTGGACAATCTCATCTTTGCCGTGGGCGCTTTCGGCGGCCTGTTGCCGTGGGCTACGGTGTGGGGCATCTTTGTGGTGAACTTGCTGGTGAAGTACGCGGTGACGCTGGTGAGCCTGCCGCTGATCTATGTGGTGCCGGAGCGGCGCGGTGTGGAGTAGCTAAGATTGCTTCGTCCGTTTGCCGCAAAGCGGCAATACTCCTCGCAATGACAATGCATAGGGGCAGCATGCTGCGCCCCTATAGTTCCCGGCGAGATACAATTCACGCGCTGTATAGAAGATACGCTTGCAAGTATCCTTCGCTTCGCTCAGGATGCACGCTTGGCGAAGATTACACCCAGTAGGGGCGAGGCATGCCTCGCCCCTACTCAATGCTTACGACTGTATAGGCGCGCTGCACGCCGCCGTCCTCATCCCATACCTGTAATTGAATCACCCACACACCGCTCAAGCCGCGTGTGTCCCATTGAGCGCGCGGCTGTGTACTTGTACCGGCAGCCAACTGCAACCAACGCTGCGGGTACAAGCCCTGCCCTATTTGCAAATCCCAGCCTGACGCGCCTTCACCCGCAGTGCCTCGCACACTCAGCGTACCGCTCACCGCGGCGAAGCGCTGCGGCTGCTGAATGCTGGGAGCTGTGCTACCTTCATAGGCAGGCACACTGTCAAAATCCTCTGGCGCCAGCGGCAGCCCGTCCGCCAGGGCGGCGGGCAGCAGCGCCTGAGGCACGTTCACGAATAATGCTTCATGGATAAATTCAGCCGGGGTAAAGACTGTGGCCAAGCGGCCGTTGAGTGAGTTCACCGCCAGGCGTTGATACAACGAGTCTGCAAAACGCGGTTCGCTGCCGTTGACGAAGTATTCGCGGCGCGTCTGCGGGCAGTCCTCATCGGGCAATTGGCCGGAGGGCACGCACACCATCACCGAGCTCAGGCCGCCGGGCGCCTGCCAATCGCGGATGGGCAAGTTGGCGTGGGCTGCAGTGAACAGCGCCGGCCAATTCGCCGCGCCCAGGCTGAGCACAACGCGCTGAGGCGTATAGGCCAGTTGCCACGCGCCCTGCTCGGGTGCCAAGGCCGCTGGGCGGCCCAGCGCCAGCATGAGCTGGCGCGTGGCCGTGGGGCGCACGCTGACATCGCTCAGGCTATGGCTCACCAGAAAGGCCAGCTCGGCGCTGGCCAGCGAATCGAATTGCGGCTGGCTCCAATCCAGCACCACGCGGCCAAGCTCATCGGTAATAAAGAGCAGCGCCACCGGCTGCACGCGGCCATCCAGCCATTGGCCGGCCAATTGGCCGTTGCCAAAGCTGGCGTAGGCAGCCGCCAACTCCAACGGAGCCAACGGCGCATCACCCAGCAGATAATCTGCCGCTTGCGTGGCGCTGAGTGAGCTGCGGAACGCTTCGAGACCGGCCGCGGCCAATACCCCGGCGGTATGGTGCGCTCCGGCCTGAGCCAGGGCGTCTTCGGCGGCCTGCTGCAGGCCATTGGATAGCGCGCTGCGGGTGCTGAGCGGGCCGCGCAGGTCAGTACGGCTGGCCGGGTCAAAGTTCCAGGTCAGCGTGGCGGGGGCGCGGCCCGCCGCGAACGCATCCAAATATATGAAGGGCAAGAGCACATTGCCAGCCGGCATGGTGGCGGCAACGTCACCGCTGAGGGCGAGGATGCGGCCATTGGGTGCGTCCAGCGCCAACGCGGCCTGGCCCTGCCCGGCAAAAGCGGCCTGCATGGGCGCGTCTTGGGTGGTGATAAGGGTCAGGCCACCGCGTTCCAGCAGGGCTTTGCCGACGGCGGTCTGCGCTTGGTGCACGGCCAGCGTTTGGAACGCGTCGAGCGCCAGCGGCGTGGTGGCATCGCTGAATTGCAATGGCTGGGTGAGCGCGGCAGCCAGTTGGGCATCATCCAGCATGGCTTGGCTGTGCATCGCCACCAGAATCAGATGCGCCAGGTTTTGCAACGCGGTGGGGTTATATACAGCTTGCAGCGCTGGCGTGTTGTAGATAGCGGCCAACGCCGCCGCTTGGGCATGGGTCAGTTGGCTGGCGGGAATACCAAAATAGAACTGTGCGGCACTCTCTACGCCAAAGGCCCAGTAGCCGAATTGGGCGCTGTTCACTGCCCAGGCCAACACCTGCTGGCGGCCGAAGCGCGCGGTGAGCTCGCTGGCCAGAATGCGCGTGCGCAATGCCTTGCGCCAACCCTCCGGCTCATCGGCGAGCAGCAAGCTGGAGGCCACACGCTCAGCCAGGGTGTGAGGCACCGGCTGGCTGTGCAGCCAGGCGCTGCCGCCGTGCTGCCAAAAACCAGGGTCGCTGCTGGCTATCAAAGCCTGCTCAAAGATAGCCGCCTGCCCCAGTGCCACAAACTGGCGCGGCGCGCCTGGCGGAGCGAGCTGCAACAAGGTCTGGCTGCCGCTGCGCTCTTGCAGACGGCTGGGCTGCAAGAGCAAGCCGCGCTGCGCATCCATCAGTACCGGCACAGCGCTTACCTCCGGCAGGTCTTGCGTCAGCCAGTGATAGGCTGGCAAAGCGGCCAGCGCCAATAACGCCGCCAGCACGCTGGCAGCGGCAAACAGGGCCGCGGCGGCCTTCAGCGCCAGCGCCGCCGGGCTGCGGCGAGCCGTGGCTCGGCGCGCTTTGCGGCGCTTGACCAGCTCATATACCTGCAATATCTGCGGGGGCTGTGACACGCCGCCGATTCTCGCATATTTTGGCGGGCGGCTGGGGTAAAAGCAGACCCAAATCGCAAGGGTGTACAATAACTTTTTGAAAATAAGGAGAGTGCATGGACCCCAAACAATTCCACGATCTGAATGTACCTGAGCGCGTGCTGCTCGGCCCCGGCCCCAGCGAAATGCCGGCGCGTGTGCTGCAGGCGATGGCCATGCCGGTCATCGGCCACCTGGACCCGGCCTTTTTGCAGATCATGGATGACGTGCAGGAGCTGCTGCGCTTCGCCTTCCAGACCAAGAACCGCCTCACCATCCCCGTCTCCGGCACCGGCAGCGCAGGTATGGAAGCCGCGCTGAGCAACATGATCGAGCCTGGCGACCGCGTGCTGATCGGCATCATCGGCTACTTTGGCGAGCGTATCTACAGCATGTGCGGCCGCTACGGCGCCATTGTGGACCGCATCGAAGTGCCGTGGGGCCAGGTGCTGGATGTTGACGAAGTCAAAAGGCAGCTCAGCCAGCACAAGTACAAGTTCCTGGCGGTGGTGCACGGTGAAACCTCCAGCGGCGCCAAGCAGCCTTACATCAAGGAGCTAGCCGCCGCGGCGCATGAAGCGGGTGCGCTGTTCATTTTGGACACGGTTGCCTCGTTGGGCGGTGTGCCGGTTGAAGTGGACAATTGGGATGTAGACGTGGCCTTCAGCGGCTCGCAGAAGGGCCTCTCCGCTTCACCCGGCCTGGCTCCGCTCACGGTTGGCCCGCGCGCCGAGAAGGCGCTGGCCGAGCGCAAAGTGGGCGTGGGTAACTGGTACCTCTCGCTGGACGAGGTGCACAAGTATTGGGGCAAGGAGCGCACCTACCATCACACCGCGCCTATTCAACTTAACTATGCCATGCGCGAAGCGCTGCGCATCGTGGCCGAAGAAGGCTTGGAGAATCGCTTTGCCCGCCATCAGGAGAACGCAGAGACCCTGTGGAAGGGCGTGGAAGCGCTGGATATGAGCATGCTGGTAGCGCGTGAGAACCGCCTGCACACGGTAACCGCCGTGAAGGCGCCCTCGGTAGCGGTGCACGATTTGGTCAAGAACCGCCTGCTGAGCGATTACGGCATCGAAGTGGGCGCAGGTCTCGGCCCGCTGAAGGGCCAGATCTGGCGCATCGGCCTGATGGGCCACAGCAGCCGCAAGGAATATGTCACGCTCGTGTTGGCGGCCATGCGCGAGATTCTGGAAAGCGCGTAATAATCTAAACTTCTAGACTGCCCAGCGATGCTGGGCAGTCTGCTTTAGGGGATATCCAATGAACTCGACATTTAACATCCCTATTCGGTCTCTACTGGAATTTTGTGATGATCCCGCAAAGTCTGCTTTTAAGCAATTCTCCGCAATATCCAGCGTAATCGGTGAAGACCTAGGATCAAGTCTCCTTGTCAACTATTTTTTGCGGCAAGGGAATCCGGCCAAGATTATGGGAGATAAAGTCACTCAAGGAACAAACAAGGGAAGCAGACTCGACAGATGGTTACAAGTAGAGTTTCCATCAGGGCCAGTACTCTATCAGGTTGAAATCAAAAATTCTGGCGCGCACGCTATCGGGGGCAGAAGGTTACCAATCGCTGCAGATAAGCTTACAGTCCAATCCCACAAAATTGAGAGGTGGTCAAGGGAGTGGAATGGTGAAACCTTTATAAAGCCTGGGGTAAAGAAAGTCCTTACTCCAATGCGCGTACCAAAAGGGATGAGTGGTCGTCTTATGCCACTAATATGCTTTTGGGATGCCATGCATCCAACTGGAGAAGACGACCCGTTTTTTGAAGTCGAAGTTAACGCACAGCCATTCACTCATGTACATGTTTTCTCCATGTCTTCCTTTCTGAGAAATTGCCTTTCATCCGGTGATGAGTTTATGAGCATTGAGGCTATCGGTATCGCACGCAAAATGAGCCTACTGGAGCTTCTTCTTGGAAGAAATCCGAAATAAGCGCTCAAATTCCTTATCAATCAGCTAGCAAACTAGCCTCCCTAACTCTATACTCGTGCGGTGAAGACTTCGCAGATACAGCTCTCGCCGGATGGCGATTGGCGCGGTGCGCTGGCGCGTATCCGCGGCGGGGCGCAAGGCCGCGTGATCCTGCTGTGGCCGGAGCGCGGCGAGCCGCGTGCGCCGCGACTGGTGTTGCAGTTGGCGGCCCGCCGCTGCCAGCAACTCAACGTGCCGCTGGCCCTGGTGACCAGCAAGGCGGATATCCGCTTGCTGGCGCAGGAGTTTGGCCTGCCAGTGTTCACCTCTGCGCGCCAGGCACGTAAAGAGGTGTGGGATCTACCTCCGAAAGTAATGATGCCAAAGTCAGCCTTGAGCATGGAAGGCATCTATCTGCGTATCATGGCCGAGGAGCGGCGGGCAAAGTTTATGGGGACAGTGAACAGTGAGTAGTTAACTGTGAGCAGGCAACTGAACCAATGCATGTTCTCCTGTTCACTGTTTCCTAATCACTGCTCACGAGCTATTCAACTATAGGTACACTACGTTAGTGAGAATCCTCGCCGTTGACCCTGGTGACAAGCGCATTGGCATAGCCCTGAGCGATGCCAGCGGCACCATCGCCAGCCCCTTGCAGGTGCTGGCGCACGAGAGCCGCGCTGCCGATGCCGCGCACATCACGGCCCTGGCCGCCGAGCACGGCGCCGAGCGCATTGTAGTCGGGCAAGCCTTCGGCGAGGATGGCCAGCCCAACTACAGTGGGCGCAAAGCCGCCCGCCTGGCTGGTGCCTTGCGGGCCGCTACCAGCATCCCGGTGCACCTATGGGAAGAAAGCTACAGCACGCAGGAGGCGCTGGCCGCACGCCGTGCACTTGGCGCCAGCACACAGGATATCGACGCCAGTGCTGCGGCGGTGATTTTGCAAGATTATTTAGATAATCAAACTACCTAACCACGAAGGCACAAAGCACACAAAGAACTTCGTAGGCTATTAACTAATTTCCTTTGTGCTCTTTGTGTCTTTGTGGTTAACTGGTTTACATGCGCTCCTTCATCATTCTCGGTCTCATCGCCATACTGGCTTTTCTGGCCTTCCTCGGCGGCAGCACGTTGGTAACACGCGCCGAGCAACACTTCGGCCCGCCCTCGGCTCAGCTCGGCCCGTTGCAGGCGCTGCGCCTGGGCGCTGAGCTGGGCTGGCGTGCCGAGGCGCTGCGCCCGCTGAATGCTGCGGCTACGCCACAGGAGTTCACTATCACGGCGGGCGAGCCAACCGGCACGCTGGTAGCGCGCCTGCAAGCTGCCGGCCTGATTCGGGATGCAGGCCTGTTCAGCAATTATCTGGTCTATAGCGGGCGCGATACGCAGCTGCAATCCGGACGCTTTGAGCTCAGCGCGGCGATGAGCGGCGTGGAGCTGGCTACTGCCCTGCTCGACCCAACGCCCGATCATGTGACCCTGGTGATTCTGCCCGGCTGGCGCTTGGAAGAGATTGCCGCCAGCCTGCCCAGCGCTGGCATGCAGGTGGCGCCGGAAGAATTTGTGCGCCTGGCCAGCAATACGCCCAACGAGCTGGCGCTGTACGCCGAGATGCCCATCGGCTCCTCGCTGGAAGGCTTCCTGCTGCCCGGCAGCTACGAGATCCCGCGCGGCGCGGATGCCACAACCCTGCTGCTGACCCTGCTGCAGAGCGACGTATTCTCGAGCACGATGACGCCGGAGCTGCTGGCCAGCTTCCAGGCCCAAGGGCTGAGTGTTTACGATGCGCTGATTCTGGCTTCCATCGTGGAGCGTGAGGCCGTCGTCAATTCCGAGATGCCGCTGATCGCTTCGGTATTCCACAACCGGCTGGATATTGGCATGATGCTGCAAGCCGACCCCACGGTGCAGTACGCCGTGGGCTATGACGGCCGCGGCCAGTGGTGGCCCAGCCCGCTCACGGCTGCGGACTTGCAAACCAACTCGCCCTACAACACCTACGTCTACAACGGCCTACCGCCCACCCCGATTGCGGCCCCCAGCGCCGAAGCCTTGTATGCCGTTGCCTTCCCCGCCACCTCACCCTACTACTTCTTCCAGGCCGTGTGTGATGGCTCCGGGGCGCATGTGTTTGCGGTGACGTACGAGGAGCATTTGGCTAATAACTGCTAAACCCAACCACAAAGACACAAAGTACACAAGAAAAGTATGTTCTTTGTGTTCTTTGTTCTTTGTGTCTTTGTGGTTCGCATGTGTTGTATCCTCGGCTTTTCTGCCATCTGATAAACTTGGTTTATGAGCCTTCCCCAATCCCAAGACCTGCGTGTTTTTGACGACATTATTGGCACCATTGGCAATACGCCACTGGTGCGCCTCAACCGGGTAACCAAAGGCCACAGCGTGCCCTTATACGCCAAAGTGGAGTTCTTTAACCCAGGCGGCTCGGTCAAAGACCGTATTGGCAAAAACATCATTGACGAGGCCGAAGCCAGTGGCCGCCTGAAGCCGGGCGGCACCATCGTAGAGGCCACCTCGGGCAATACGGGCGTGGGCCTGGCCATCGTGGCGGGCATGCGCGGCTACAAGTGCATCTTCGTCATGCCAGACAAGATGAGCCAGGAGAAAATTCAGCTCCTGCGTGCGTATGGCGCCAAAGTAGTGATCACCCCCACCGCCGTCGCCCCCGAAGACCCACGTTCCTATTACAAAGTAGCCCAACGCCTGGCCACCGAGAACCCCAACACCATCCTGGCCAACCAGTATCACAACCCTGAGAACCCGCGCAGCCACTACCTGACCACTGGCCCTGAGATCTGGGAGCAAACCGGCGGCAAGGTGACCGATGTCATCATCGCCATGGGCACGGGTGGCACGATCAGCGGCGTGGGCAAGTACCTCAAAGAAAAGAACCCGGATATTCGCATCGTTGGCGTGGATCCGGTGGGCTCGATCCTCAAGGAAATTTGGGAGAACAAGGGCAAGATCCCGCCCGGTGTTGAAGCCATCACCTACAAGGTTGAGGGCATCGGCGAAGACTTCCTGCCCAGCACCACCGACCTGAGCGTGGTGGATGAGATCATCCGCGTGACCGATAAAGAGTGCTTCGTGATGACGCGCCGCCTGGTCAGCGAAGAAGGAATCTTCGCTGGCGGTTCGGCCGGCGCAGCCGTAGCCGGGGCGCTCAAGTACCTCAAGAGCCTGCCGGCCGACCGCGTGGCCGTGGTCATTCTGCCTGACTCGGGCAACCGTTACCTCACCAAACTGTTCGACGACAAGTGGATGCGCGAGAACGGCTTCATGGACTCCGAGTGGAGTGAGGCCACCCTGCGCGAGGTGCTGGGCGGCAAGAGCATGAGCGAGCTCATCTCGGCCTCCGCCGAAGACCGCATCGCCGATGTGGTCAACAAGATGAAGGAATACGGCATCTCGCAGCTGCCCGTGGTAGACGCGGCCAGCGAGGTGACTGGCATCGTGCGCGAGGGCGACCTGCTCACCCACCTACTGGAGGCCAAAACCGGCCGCCCCGGCGAAGACAGCATCGCCACCCTGCTGCAGCCGGCGCCCAACAGCCTGCCTGCCAGCACGCTGCTGCCCGATGCTATGCACGAGATCGTGCGCAACAATGCCGTCTTGGTGAACGAGGGCGGCCGCGTGGTCGGCATTTTGACGAAAATCGATGTGCTTGATTTCATTAATGGTTGACAGTTTGCAGTTGACAGCCAACAGAAGTGAGCAGGGATTAGTGAACAGTAAACAGGCAACCAACGGACTAAGTGATTAACTGACTAATCGATTAGTCGATAAATCCATCATGCCTACTCTTCCAATCCTTCGCATCGTCCCCTCGCCTGACCTGGTGCCGCACGAGTGGCACGATGACCAGCGCAGCAAGCCGCTCGTGGAGCGCTTGCGCGCCAGCGGTGTGCTGCGCAATCCGCCCATGGTGACGCCGCTGCCGGATGGCAGCGGGCGCTACATGGTGCTGGATGGCGCCAACCGCACCAGCGCACTCAACCACATGGGCATCCCGCATGCCCTGGTGCAAGTCGTCGAGGCCGACTCGCCGGGCCTCGACCTGCACACTTGGAACCATGTACTGTGGGATTGGGATGGCGACGAGTTTCTAGCCGCCCTTGGCGATCTACCAGATGTCACGCTGCGTGATATCGATTCCAGTGTGAAGAAGCCGCAGAGCCGCTGGCCCATCAAAACCCTTGTGTGGGTGCAGACTCAGGACGGCCAGGCCTATGTAGCGCGCAGCGTGCCGGGCGACCTGGCCAGCCGCACGCGGGCGCTGAACAAGATTACCGAGCTGTACGCCAAGAAGGCCGTGATCGACCGCACCACGGCCCAGCAAGTGCGCGAGCTGCACGGCAAGTACGATAATCTAACCGCTATCGTGGTCTACCCCCCCTTCAAAGTCAGCGAAGTGCTGCAGCTGTGCGCTGCCGGCGTGCTGCTGCCGCCGGGCATCACGCGCTTCGCGGTGTCACCGCGTGCGCTGCGCGTCAACTACCCGCTGGATGAGCTCTCGGCGGACAAATCGCTCGAAGAAAAGAACGCCGCCCTGCAGCAATGGGTGAATGAGCGCACCGCACGCAAAGGGGTGCGCTACTACGCCGAGCCGACGGTGCTGTACGACGAGTAATCAGTTAATCGAAGACGGTCGCTTGGTCTATTAGTCGGTTAGTCAATTAATACTGCGCCGCGCCCCGTCTTTGCGAGCGTTGCACTGCGTAGCAGTGCTAGCGAAGCAATCCCCAAGCCTATTAGCCTGACCAGATCGGAGATTGCTTCGCGTGGCGGCATTCCATGCCGCCAGCTCGTAAAGACAGCGGGGATAGATCTTACTAGCTGACCAAGTTGACCAGCTAACTGCGCAAAAAAGAGCGTGCTGTGCACGCTCTTTTTTTTTGCAGCCAGCCCATGTTCAGCCCGGCGTGCCGCCGAGCGTCTTGTCAATTTTCAGACGGCGGCGGGCGTCTTCTTCCACCAGTTCATCCCATTCCGTGTTCTTGCCGCCCAGGAAGGCTTTCAAGAACACGTTGATCTCTTCAACGCGGCCAGCATACCGCTCCAGCCCCTCGCGTTCCAGCACAATGCGGGCGGCATCACGCAGCGTGGCGCCGGGCGAATCTTCTTTGAACTCTTTGATAACTTTGGCTAAGAACTCGGTGAACTCCGCCGAGCTGGTTTCCAGCCCGCCGATGGCATAGCCCATGCCCTCTGCGGCGGCATCCATCGCATCCGGGCTCTTGTCTTTCTTCTCTTTTCCGGCCATCACTGCCTCCTTGGCTTTGCGCCTACGCTTTCGCCAACGCTTGTTCCAGGTCTGCAATCAGGTCAGCCACGTTTTCAACGCCCACCGAGAGGCGCACCAACCCGGGGTCCACCGCCAGGGGCGAGTTGGCCACCGAGAGATGCGTCATCACCGCAGGGACTTCAATCAGCGACTCTACCCCGCCAAGCGACTCGGCCAGGGCAAACAGGCGTGTATTTTCGGCCACCGTACGCGCAGCCGCTTCACCGCCCTTGAGTTCAAACGAAAGCATGCCGCCGCCGTTGCGCATCTGTTTGCGCGCCAGGGCGTGCTGCGGGTGGCTCTCGTGGTACGGGTAATAGATCTGGCTCACCTTGGGGTGCACCACCAGATGCTCGGCAATGGCGGCGGCATTGTGCGCATGGCGCTCCATACGCAGATGCAGGGTCTTGATGCCGCGCAACACCAGGAAGCTGTCCATCGGCCCGGGCACGGCGCCGGCCGCATTTTGCGTAAAGGCCAGCTTGGCGTGCAGATCATCATCGTTGACCCCAACCAGCCCCAGCACCACGTCTGAGTGGCCGCCGAGATACTTGGTGGCGGAATGAATGACAAGATCTGCCCCCAGCACTAGTGGCTGCTGCAAGTACGGCGAGGCAAAGGTGTTATCCACGGCGAACAGCGGCTTGCTGCCGTGCTGCTTCAGCAGCGCGGCAATGGCAGCAATGTCTGCCAGGCCCAAGTAGGGGTTGGTGGGCGTCTCCAGCCAGACCAGCTTAGTGTTGGCGCGCAGGTTGGCTTGCACCGCCTGCACATCATCCATATCAACATAGCTGAACTCAATGCCGAAGTCTTTGTACTCCTTCTCGAACAAGCGGAAGGTGCCGCCGTACACATCACCACCCACCAGGATATGGTCACCCGGTGCAAACTGGCGGATGATGGTGTCGCTGGCTGCCAGGCCCGAGGCGAAGGCCAGGCCGTGCTTGGCGGCTTCCAGCGCAGCGAAACAATCCTGCAGCGCGCTGCGCGTGGGGTTGCCGCTGCGCGAATATTCGTAGCCCTTGTGCACGCCCACGGCGTCTTGCACGAAGGTGCTGGTTTGGTAGATGGGGGTCATCACCGCGCCAGTGCTGGGGTCAGGCTGCTGGCCGGCATGGATGGCTAGAGTTTCAAATTGGTCTGGCATGAGTTCTCCTGCCCTCATTGTACTGGGGACACGAAGAACTTAGAGATCTAACCTGCATCCGGGCTGCCTTAAGCCAAGAGCAGGCTTCTTCTCATCCTCCTCTTCATTGACTGCTTAGAACAAACAATATAAATTAGGCATAACCCCTCCCACAGGGGGAGGGTATACTAAGTAAGGAGACAGTTTGTATGTTGAGAATGGCAGCATTTTTGGTTCTGGCTCTGTTGCTCACTGCCTGCGGTAGCCAACCTACCGCCGCTCAGGTAGTGCCGATTGAGCTCACCGAGTTCGCCATCGAGTCCCCGCTCACTGTATTCAAAGTGGGCACACCCTATCGTTTCGTGATCAGCAACCCCGGCGCGATCAACCATGAGTTTGTCATGCTGGCCGAGAATGAAGAGCACGACATGCAAGGTAACACTGAGGCAGAAGATGGCCACGGCGAGAGCACCACAGGCAGCATGTTGCATGTTGGCGAGAGCCAGCTCACGCCCGGGGCTAGTGTTTCCATCGAACACACCTTCACAGAACCCGGCGAATACGAGTTTGGCTGTCACCTTCCTGGGCACTACGCGGCTGGTATGTACGCCAAGATTACAGTTATTCCATAGAAGATTAAGGACATACAGGGATGGACGAGCACACACACCACACACACCACCATAATCCTGAGGCTGTTCAACACAAACAGCCCGGCAAGGATTCGGCACACAACGGTGCGCAGCACAGCGGCCACGAGGCCATGTTCCGCACGCGCTTCTTTGTCTCGCTGGTGCTCACCATCCCTGTAATCCTATACAGCGAGATGACCCAGCGCTGGCTTGGTATCTCACCACCGGCCTTCGCCGGCTCACTCTACATTGCCCCCATCTTTGCCACAGTTATCTTCTTTTATGGCGGTCTGCCTTTCCTGCAAATGGCTATTCCTGAGGTGCGCGCGCGCAAACCGGGAATGATGATGCTAATCAGCCTGGCGATCTCAGTATCCTTCGTCTACAGCACGGCAGCCTTCCTTTTCGCGCTTGGCGAGGGTTTCTATTGGGAGTTAGCCACGCTCATCGACATCATGCTTCTAGGCCATTGGATAGAGATGCGAAGCGTGCGCCGCGCCTCCAGCAGCTTGGACGAGCTCGCCAAATTGCTGCCAGACCAAGCCGAGCGCCTGAGCACAGATGGGCAAACCAAGACTGTAGCTGTCAGCGAGCTTGCCATAGGTGATGTACTCCTTGTTCGGCCAGGCGCCAGCATTCCAGCCGATGGTGAAGTGATTGAGGGTAAATCGCAAATAAACGAATCGATGCTCAGCGGTGAATCGAAGCCGGTGTCCAAAGCGCCGGGTGACCGCGTGATTGCCGGCGCCATCAACGGCGAGGGCAGCCTGCGAGTGCGTGTCACCGCCGTGGGCGGCGCCACGGCGCTGGCCGGCATCATGCGCCTGGTACAGCAAGCGCAACTCAGCAAATCACAGACTCAAATTCTGGCAGACCGCGCCGCGGGCTGGCTGTTTAACCTCGCCCTGCTCGCAGCAGCGCTAACAGCTGTGGCATGGGGGCTGGCGCGTGGATTTGACCTGTTCGTACTGGAGCGCGTAGTAACTGTGCTCATCATCGCATGCCCCCACGCGTTAGGCTTGGCGGTACCGCTTGTCGTTGCCATCAGCACAACGCAAGCCGCAGCACACGGCTTGCTGGTTAAAGACCGCTTGGCGCTAGAAGAAGCTCGCTTGGTGGATACAGTTGTGTTTGACAAAACGGGCACGCTTACCAAAGGCGAGATGGGTGTGGTTGCGGTGCGCACCATCGCTGGCCAAGACGAAGATGAAGCGCTGCGCCTGGCCGCCGGGCTGGAAGGTGATTCGGAGCACAGTCTGGCCCGCGCCATCCGCTCCGCAGCTGCCGGGCGCGGCCTGGCCGCCGCCACGGTGACGGAGTTCCAGGCCATGAAGGGCCTGGGCGTGCAAGCGCAGGTGGGCGGGCAGCGCTACCACCTCGGCGGCCCGCGCCTGCTCGAGTCGCTGGGCGCCAGCCTGCCTCCGGAGCTGGCCGCCTTTGGCGAAGACGCCGGGAACAAAGGCCAAAGCGCCATTTACCTGCTGGCAGGTGGGCAGCCGGTGGCTGTTTTCGCTATCGCAGACGAAATACGCCCAGAGAGCAAACGCGTGATCGAAGACTTGCAAAAACTCGGCATCCGTGCAGCAATGCTGACCGGAGACAGCACCCCGGTAGCAGCGGCAGTTGCAGCCGAACTGGGCATTAACGAATTCTTCGCAGAAGTGCTTCCCGCAGATAAGGAAAAGAAGATTGCCGAACTGCAGTCCCAGGGTCGCAAGGTGGCCATGGTGGGAGACGGCGTCAATGATGCGCCCGCCTTGGCGCGCGCCGATGTGGGCATTGCCATTGGCAGCGGTACCGATGTTGCAGTAGAGTCTGCTGGCATCATTCTGGTGGACAATGACCCACAGGATGTGCTGAAGATCTTCCGTCTTAGCCGCGCAAGCTACGCCAAAATGGTGCAGAACCTGCTGTGGGCCACCGGGTACAACGTCATTGCCATTCCGTTGGCGGCGGGCGTGTTGGCAGGCCGCGGCATCCTGCTCTCACCCGCGCTGGGCGCGGTGCTCATGTCTGCCAGCACCATCATCGTAGCCTTCAACGCGCAGCTGCTTCGCCGGGCCAAGCTGTAGGGTGCACCCCAGAAAACCCCGAATCTTCATCCTCGACGGATAAAGCACCAACAGTAGGTGGGAAGGGTAATCACTATTGCCAATTACCAGCCCTTCCCACCCGCTATAATCCACCCGCTATGTCAGACATCTTCTTTACCGAAGCGGGCGAGGCCCCCGTGCCCCCTAACGAAGTACGTATCCGCGAGCTGGAAGCCCAGCCACGCCCGGATGGTGTGCGCATCCAGGTGCGCATTGACATCACGCCCTTCCAAAAACGCCCCAACGTCGAGGCCATCGTCGTCAATGAGGCCGGGCAGACCCTCGCCACCGTCAGCGTGGTGGAGGCGATCGACCCCATCATGGAATTCGTGATGCACTTGCGCCAGCCGCGCACCCCCGGCCGCTACACGCTGAAAGCGCGGGTCTTCTATGCTGACATTGAAGCGCAGCAGACCGAGAGCCCGCTGGAGAGCAGCTCCGGTGAGTTGCTCAACAATGCCAAGGAGATCGTGCACGAGCACGCCATCGATTTCATCGTCACAGAGTAAACAACGCCAGAGCTTCTCGTTCCATGCTTTCAGACCCCACCCCCTCCCCGCTACGTCACTCGCTAGGCTATTGGCTGCGCCTGGCCGCCGCCGGCGTCTTCCTCGCCATCGTGCTGCTGTTCCTCTTCGCCGGCCCGCTGCTGGCGGATTGGTATGCTCCTGAAAGCGGCCAGGCCGCCGCACTCAGCACTGAGACCGTTACACCTGAACTCATTGAACCTACGCCCACGGCCAAGGCTACGCAGACTATCGCTCCCCAAGTGGTGGGCGCGGGCCGCTCGCTGGATGGCTTGCGCATCCTCAGCCTGAGCGAACACGGCTACACGCGCCTCTTCAGCCATCAACTACTGGGCCAGCCGCTGACGCACCTGACCTATGGCGAATGGGATGACCTCAGCCCGGCGTTGTCCCCGCGTGACAACCTGGTGGCCTTCGCCTCCAACCGCGGCGGCAATTGGGATCTGTACGTGCTGGAGCTGGCTACCGGTATCACCGCCCAGCTCACTAACGATGCCGCCTATGACGGCAGCCCAAGCTGGTCAGACAATGGCTGGTTGGCCTACACACACGACCATGACGGCAACCTTGAAGTCGCCATTCGCCCGCTGGATGGCTCCGTCGAGCCAATCTACGTCAGCCTCTCGCCGGCGCGTGACCATTCGCCTGCCTGGCGGCCCGGGGCGCAGCAACTGGCCTTTATTTCTGACCGCAGCGGCGTTGCCGCGCTGTGGCTGCTCAACCTGGATCAGGAAGGCGACGGTCGCTTCGCCCAACTGGCCCAGGCCAGCGGCGCGCAGGCCGCCCCGGCCTGGTCGCCGGACGGCCGCTGGCTGGCCTGGGCCGAGCAGGACAGTAATGGTGTGTGGAACCTCTACGTCAGCGATCTGCTGAGTGCGCCGCGCTACGTTGGCGCTGGCCAACAGCCACGCTGGAGCCCGGCGGGGGATGTGCTGCTGGCGGAGGTGAGCAACCAGGGCGAGAGCTACCTCACTGCCTATACGCTGGACGGGCAGCTGGCGCTGGCGCCGCAAGCCCTGCCGGGCAATTTGCACGGCGCAACCTGGGGCGCAGGCGAATGGCCGGCGGCTTTAGCACCGCCGCTGCAAGCCGCCGCCGTGGCCCAGAGTCAGCCCCTGTGGGCACAGCCCATGAGCGCCAACTTCCAGGCCACGCCTCTCACCGATGTCTTTGCACCCACCCCACAACTGAGCAACGCGGCTATCTTGCGCTTTGAAGCATTGCGCCAGCGCACGGCGCAACTGTTGGGATGGGATGCGCTATCGAGCCTGGACAATGCGCTCACCCCGCTCAGTGTGCCGCTGCCGCCGGGTCAGTACGAGAGCTGGCTGTACACCGGCCGCGCCTTTGAGCTGCGCAGCGGCCTGCTCAACGCAGGATGGCTGGCCGCCGTGCGTGAGGAGATCGGCGGGCAGACCTACTGGCGCATCTACCTGCGCACAGTTGCTGATACTGGCGGCCTGGGCCAGCCACTAACACAGCACCCGTGGGATTTTGTCGCGCGTTATTCTGGCATTGAAGACAGCTATCAAGATGGCGGCAAGCTGGCCACTGAGCTGCCCGATGGCTATTGGCTCGATTTCACCGCCCTGGCGGCTGAATACGGCTTTGACCGTTTGCCCGCGCAGGGTAACTGGCGCAACTTCTTCCCATCCACACTGCTGACTCAGTTCGCCCTGCGTGAAGGCTTGAGCTGGCAGGCGGCTATGCAGCAGCTATATACGCTGGAACAGATCAACACACCGCGCCCATGAAGCCCGTGCGCGCGCTCGAACTGATCTGGCTCGCCGGGCTGCTCGCCGCCTGTGCGCCGCAGCCTACGCCCGTGCCCAGTGACACGCCGGCTCCCAGCGCAACCGCCGCGCCAACACTCACTGAGGCGCCCAGCAGCACCCCCGGCGCCACAATCGAGCTACCCAGCATCGCCTGGCCCACCTACGAGCAGCCCACCCTGGCGCCCTTCCCCATCAATGAGGCGCAGTTCGCCAGCACGCCGGAGCCGTATAGCGGCTTTCCTGCTATCCAGGCTCCTTTGGCGCTCAGCCCGAACGACCACTTCTATTTCACCTTCCCCGTGGCCAATGTGCACCTGGGCCTGTATTCACCCAGCCAACGCTACGGCGTGCGCCAGGACGCCAGCAGCAATCCCAATGAGCCGCACATGGGCTTGGATGTGGGCATGGATGCAGGCACACCGGTGCGCGCCGCCGGAGACGGCACCATCGTGTGGGCCAGCTATGGCCAAACCTACAACTCGCCCTATTTTCTGGATGATCCCTATGGCATCTCCATCGTCATTCGCCATAATTTCGGTTACGACGGTGGCCGCATCTGGACGGTGTACGCGCACTTGCGCGAGGTGAATGTTGAAGTTGGCCAGCGCGTGCAGCAAGGCGAAGTGATCGCCATGTCTGGCAACACCGGCCTCTCCACCGGGCCGCACTTGCACTTTGAAGTGCGTAGTGGTGAGAACAATACTTACAACACCTACAACCCGGAGCTATGGCTGGCCCCCCCTGAAGGCTACGGCGTGCTGGTGGGCCGTGTCACCAACGAACGCAATCAAGTGCTGCTCAACTGGCTGATCGAAGTGCGTTCTGCCGAAACGGAACAACTGTGGAGCACATACACTTATTTCACGGGCAATCGCATTCAGCCTGACCCGTATTACAAAGAGAATATAGTGCTGACCAACCTGCCCGCTGGCCTCTACGAAGTGTCTGTGCCCTACCGCGGCACCTGGCGCCGCGTAGAGGTGGAGATTCTGCCGGGTGCGGTGACCTATTTTCATTTTGAAGGCAACGAAGGTTTCGACTTCAGCCTGCCAGCGCAGACGCCGCTGGTGGGTGTGCCAGACCAGTAAACAAAAACGGCCAGCAAATGCTGGCCGTTTTTATTGTGTTGTGGTGCAGACTAGCGGGAGTAGTACTCAACCACCTGGTTCAGTTCACAGATAATGGGCACTTCCTGCAGTTCGGGCAGGCGCACATACTTGGCGGCCATGTTCTTCTTGTCCACTTCCAAGTACGGGGGCACGTTGCCCACACTCTCCATCGCTTCGGTGAAGGCTGCGATCTTGCGGCTCTTCTCGTGAATGGCGATGACATCACCGGGCTTCACGGAGTACGAAGGGATGTTGATGCGCTCGCCGTTCACGGTAACGTGACGGTGAGACACAAACTGACGGGCGGCGTAGATGGTGCGGGCAAAGCCAGCGCGCAGCACCAGCGCATCCAGGCGAGACTCGAGCAGCGCGATCAGATGCTCAGACGTCAGGCCGGAGCCCTTGAGCGCCTTCTTCATGTAGCCCAGCATCTGCTTCTCACGGATGTTGTACTGGTAGCGCAGGCGCTGCTTCTGCAGCAACTGCATCTTATAGTCAGAGCTGCGGCGCCACTGGTTCTGGCTACCGTGCTGCCCCGGGGGATTCGGGCGGCGCTCCATGACTTTGATGGCCTTCGGGGTCAGGGGGATGCCCAGCGCCCGAGAGCGTTTAACCTTTGATTCCTTCATTCTGCTTCCTTATGTTTGTACTTAGCTGCCAGTTTGCCGCGGAGCGCACCAACAGCCTGAACAAATGCGCGCATTGCTGAAAGGGGCAACAGCGCCGCAAGATGATACATGCACTTGCCCGTTTTGAACAGCCCCAATCTGCCCTAAAGATGCCTTGACACAGATAAACATTTGTTCTATATTTAGAACACTTTATAGAACGATTGTACTACAGGAGAAGATGATGGCAACAGACAACGGACACGCAGACGAGCGCAACAAGGTTTTACTCAAGACCCTGGGCGAGATCACCAAGCGTTACGGCGAAGGCAGCATCATGCGCCTGGGCGAAGCCCACGGCATGCAGGTTGAGGCCATCCCGACCAGCTCGCTTTCACTGGATATTGCGCTCGGCGTTGGCGGCATTCCCCGCGGCCGCGTCACCGAGATCTATGGCCCGGAATCTTCGGGCAAGACCACCATCTGCCAACACATCGTGGCTGAGGTACAGAAGCGCGGCGGCACGGCAGCCTTCATTGACATGGAACACGCCCTCGACCCCAACTACGCGGCCAAGTGCGGCGTAGACGTTGAGAAGCTGCTGGTGGCCCAGCCGGACACTGGCGAGCAGGCACTCGAGATCGCCGAGGCGCTGGTGCGTTCGGGTGCCGTGGACCTGGTCGTGGTTGACTCGGTGGCGGCGCTGGTGCCCCGCTCCGAGATCGAAGGCGACATGGGTGACGCCACGATGGGTATGCAAGCCCGCCTGATGTCGCAGGCGCTGCGCAAGATGTCTGGCGTCATCAAGCAGACCAACACAGCGGTGGTCTTCACCAACCAGCTGCGCCAAAAGATCGGTGTGATGTTCGGCAACCCTGAGACTACCACCGGTGGCATGGCGCTCAAGTTCTACGCCTCCGTGCGTATGGATGTGCGCCGCATTCAATCCATCAAGACGGGCCAAGATGTTGTTGGCAACCGCACACGTGTGCGCGTGGTCAAGAACAAGGTGGCCGCGCCCTTCCAAGTAGCCGAATTTGACATTATGTATAATGAAGGCATCTCCAAGAGCGGTGACCTGCTCGACTTGGCCGTGAATTACGAGATCATCGCCAAGCGTGGCTCGTTCTACAACTATGGCGATGATCGCCTGGGCCAGGGCCGCGAAAACGCCAAGGATTACCTGCGAGACCACCCTGAAATTGCTGATGTGATCGAGCAGCAGATCCGCGAGAAGGTGCTCACCCAGGACCCTGTTGGCTACATTGAGACCGAAGAGAGTGCCATCCTTGAACCAGAAAACGCCGAATTGGAGGCAGTGGAAGTTTAAGTCCCAGAGTTTGCGCAGCCAACTCTCGCCTAGCTTTGCTACACAACGCGCCGTATCAAGAGCTGCCCTGCTCTTGATCGGCGCGTTGTTTGTTACCGCATGCAGCCGCAGCGTGTTGCCCAGCGAGCAAGGCTTTTTCATTGCGCCCACCGTGGTGGGCAACTCACAAGCCATCCAACTGGAAACGCCCACCTCGCCACCGCCCAGCCCCACCCCGGAATGCGAAAACAATCTCGTTTTTCTGCGCGATGTGAATGTGCCGGATGGCACACGCTTCGCACCGGGTGCCTCCGTCGAGAAGAGCTGGGAGTTGCGCAATGATGGCACCTGTGCCTGGATCCAAGGCTACATTGTGGAGCTGCAAGCCGGCAGCATCGGCTTGGGCGCTGTACCGCGCCACCCGCTGCCGCCTGCGCAGCCCGGCGAAAGCATTGTGCTGACCATTCAATTTACCGCGCCCAGCGAGCCCGGCAACTATCGCAGCCTGTGGAAGGCCCACGATTTTGACGGCAACCTGTTCGGCGTGGGCTTCTATCTAGATATCACCGTTTCGGAGTAGGATGCGCACCCCCACCAACGCCACAGCCATCGCCTTCCAGGACACCATTCGCCAGCACGGGCTGCCGGGCGAAGTGGTGGAATTCGAGATCACCACCCGCACCGCAGCCGATGCGGCCGCTGCTATTGGCTGCGAGCTGGGCCAGATCGTGAAATCCCTCATCTTCCGCAATGCGGAAGATGAGGGTGTCATCATCCTGACCAGCGGCAGCAACCGGGTGGACGAGGCCCTGGTGGCCGAGGCCACCGGTGAGACGCTGGGAAAGGCGGACGCCGACTTTGTGCGCACGCTGACCGGCTTCGCCATCGGCGGGGTACCGCCTTTTGGGCACCAGCCGCTGGCCGCCAACCTGCAGCCGGCGAAGACCTACATCGACGAGGACTTGCTGCAGTACGCCGAAGTATGGGCGGCGGCCGGTACGCCGCACGCGGTGTTTCCGTTGCCGCCGGATGCGCTGCAGCGCATCAGCGGCGGCAAGGTGATCCGGGTGCACGGGTAGTGCGCCTTCTTCATACTCATACTGTTATTCCGAACCTGAGCGCAAACAAGGATGAGGAAGCCTTCAGAACACACAAGCTCAACTTGGTTTCGAATGCCCTAAAGGATTCCTCCTCGCCACTACGCGGCTCGTTCGGAATGACAAGGCTAGATTGCTTCGTCGGCTGAAAGTTGCATGAACATGCAACTTTCAGCACTCCTCGCAATGACAATTGAAACAAAAAGACCGGCTTTCGCCGGTCTTTTTGTTTCTTAGATGGTGCCTTCTTCCCACGAGTTGAGGTACTTCTCTTGCTCGGGGGTGAGCTTGTCGATCTTGACGCCCATGGCTTCGAGCTTGATGCGGGCAATCTCGCGGTCGATATCCTCAGGAACGGAGTAGACCTGGTTCTGGAGCTTATCTGCGTTCTTGGCCATGTACTCGGCGCCTAGGGCCTGGTTGGCGAAGGACATGTCCATTACGCTAGCCGGGTGACCTTCGGCGGAGGCGAGGTTGATGAGGCGGCCGTCGCCCAGGATGTGGATGGTGCGGCCGTCCTTGGTGTAGTAGGCTTCCACGAAGGGGCGCACCAGGCGCTTCTCGGTGGACATGGCTTCGAGCGAGGGGATGTTGATCTCGACGTTGAAGTGGCCGGAGTTGGCGACGATGGCGCCGTCTTTCATGGCGGCGAAGTGATGCTCGTCGAGCACGTTGATGTCACCGGTGACGGTGACGAAGATGTCGCCGACTTTGGCGGCATCGATCATGGGCATGACGCGGAAACCATCCATGACGGCTTCGAGGGCGGCCATGGGGTTGATCTCGGTGACGATGACGTTGGCGCCCATGCCACGCGCACGGTCGGCGAGGCCGCGGCCACACCAGCCGTAGCCAGCGACGACGAAGGTCTTGCCAGCGAGCAGGATGTTGGTGGCACGCACGATACCATCCACAGTGGACTGGCCGGTGCCGTAGCGGTTATCAAAGAAGTGCTTGGTCATGGCGTCGTTGACGGCGATGACGGGGAACTCCAGCTTGCCATCGGCGGCCATGGCCTTGAGGCGGATGACGCCGGTGGTGGTTTCCTCGGTGCCACCGATGATGGTCTCGAGCAGCTCACGGCGGTTCTTGTGCAGCTCGCTGACCAGATCGGCGCCATCGTCCATGGTCATGTGGGGCTTGAAGTCCAGGGCGACGTTGAGGTGCTTGTAGTAGGTTGCGTTGTCTTCGCCCTTGATAGCGTAGACGGGAATCTCGTCATGGGAGACAAGGGAGGCGGCTACATCATCCTGGGTGGAGAGCGGGTTGGAGGCCACCAGCAGAACCTCGGCGCCACCAGCCTGCAGGGTGCGCATGAGGTTGGCGGTCTCGGCGGTTACGTGAAGGCAGGCGGCGAGGCGCAGGCCCTTGAGGGGCCGGTCTTTGGCGAAGCGCTCGTGGATGGTGCGCAGCACGGGCATTTCACGCTCGGCCCACTGGATACGGCGGCGGCCGCCTTCCGCTTGGTTAATGTCTTTGATGTCGAAGTTTTCCATACTTCTTTAGTACTCCATTCCTAAGTTTGTTTCGAAACGGTTAATCGATTAACAGATTAATCGATTAATCCGATAATCGGTTAATCAATTTTGCCCTAAACCATCCAGCTTGCCCGCATCGTCATAGTGTTCACGATAGCGGGTGACGAAATCGGCCGGGGAGAAGTGGTGCGTCTGCGGGCCGGCCTGCTCCAGGCAGTAGGTGGCGGCGAGGGAGCCGATGCGGCCGCAGGTCTCCCAATCGAGGCCGAGGCTGACGCCGGTGAGGAAGCCGGCGCGGAAGGCATCACCGCCGCCGGTGGGGTCTACGATGGTGTCGGTGGGCACCGCTTCGACCCAGGTTTTGCCGTCTTTGGTGTAGATATCGGCGCCCTTAGGGCCGAGGGTGACGACCATATAGTCAAGGTGCGAGAGGATGGCCTGGTCATCCATGCCAGTCTTGTCTTTGACGAGCTCAAACTCGTACTCGTTCATGAACATGGCGTGGGCGGCCTCTACCCCGGTGCGCAGAATGCTGCCGTCAAAGCGCACGATCTGTTGGCTGGGGTCGTAGACGTAGGGGATGTTGAGCTCCTGGCACTCGGCGACATATTGCTGCATGGCGGCCGGGTCGTTAGGAGAGATGATGACGAGCTGAGGCGTGCCGCCCTTGACCGTTTTGAGCGAGAGCTGGCTGGCGTGGGCCATGGCGCCGGGGTAGAAGCTGGCGACCTGGGCGTTGGAGCGGTCTGTGGTGGCGAAGAACGAGGCGGTGAAGGTGCCCTCGATGACTTCCATATTGGTGGTGTCTACGCCGTGGGTCTTGAGGAAGGCACGGTAATCGGCAAAGTCTTCGCCAACGGCGGCCATGACGCGGGGGCTGCCGCCGAGCAGGGCCATGGTGTAGGCGATGTTGGGGGCGATGCCGCCGCGGCGGCGGTCCAGCTTTTCTACCAGGAACGAGAGGGAGATTTTCTCGAGGTGTTCGGCTAGCAGGTGCTCTTTGAAGAGACCCGGGAAGGTCATGAGGTAATCGTAGGCTACGGAGCCGGTAATGAGTACATCCATTGTGTGCCTCGCCCACGGCGGGGGTGGAGTTTTGTGGCGAATACACACAAAAACGCCCTCGGGTATCGAGAGCGTTCTCCCGCGCGTGGCGTGAGCAAGTTTAGCATGTGGGGAAGGGAAAGGCAAGGTGCGCTGCTGCGCAGCGCGGGCGAAGCAAAGGCAGCTTCGCCTGGCTGGCACGAGATGCAAGACCAGACTGGCAGAGCGAGCGGGTTTTGAAAGCGGCACCAGAACGCCGAACCCCGACCAGCGAGGAATCCTTGTTGCCTCATCTTCCACATAGTGCCAGTTTTCAGCGCAGCGCGGCGAAATCACTATAATTTTTGGCATGGATGCGAACACATTGCAGACGCTTGCCACCGCCCTGACGATCTGGGGCGGCGTTTTCCTGCTGGCCCTGTGGGCCAGCTTGGTGTACTGGACCCACCGCGACGCGGCGGCCAGGCTGCGAGAGCCCAGCCGCCGGCTGCTGGCGGTGCTGCTCTCGGTGATACTTTTCATCCCGGGAGTGCTCATCTATATCCTGCTGCGCCCACAGCGCACGCTGGAAGAGGAGTACTTGCTGACCCTGGAGGAAGAAGCGTTATTGCGGGCCATTGAGGAAAGCGAAAGGAAGCACGGATGAGTACGTAGCTGCTAGCGCAGCTACTAATGCAGTTGCGCCACTTACAGTGGCTAGCGCAACTGCAGAGATTATGGGGAAGCATAGTTAGATTTTTGATTGCTGATTGTTGATTTCTGATTGAAGTTTTAATCATCATCATGGGTCCCCACCCCTAGCGTGAATAGTTAAAACATTTTGTGGCTACTACGCAGCGGCTGACGCCGCTGCTAATGGCGTTTTGCTACGCAAAACGCCAGCGACGAGACGTATGTATCATGAATGGCGGGGGCGGCCGGCAGATTGGGGCGCGGTGTCAAGGGTTGCTCAGGCAATTATCCGTTCTGGCGGCTTAAGTACCAGATTATTGCTTCTGCCCTATTGCTTACTTGAAGTTTTGTAAAGATATTGCGCAAATGAAATTCAACAGTGCTTTCAGTAATTTTTAGTTCAAGCCCAATGCTCCTATTTGATTTTCCAAGAGAGAGCTGAAAAAGTATTTCCTTTTCCCGCTCCGTAAAGCTAATTTGCCCCACTATTCAAAACTGCCTTTATAGAACTTAGACATAACTATAGAATACCCCCAAGGGTCTTTTGCAATATATAGACATTTGTACTCGTATGCCTTTAAGGAACTTGTTGATCATACAGATAAAAAATCACTAGGCTGGCGAGCAGCAGCAAGGCCGGCACTATGAAGTAGCTCCCTACTCCAAATAAAGCTAGTAGAGAAAAGACAGATAAGAGAATTGCACCGATCCACGAAGTGGTGGAGTTCTTTTTAACCAACCCCCAGAAAGTCAGCAGACCTGCAAAAAATGGAACTATCGCTATTGGCGAAGGAGTGTAAGTCACAAAGCCCGTATCTGAGTTCTCAAACACCAAAAAACCTGGCTGCCCAACCACGAACAACCAAGCGGAATACAGTACTACTATAGTGCATAGCAGAAATGCAACCACTCTGACAAATCTAAAAAGGAAATTCCTTTTATCGTTACGAGCAGAACCCTCCATTAACTACAGCCTTGGAGAATATCCCTGCCAACCCCCAAAACTATGACCCCGCCATAGCTGTAAACACACGTGGAAGACCCATTGGAGTTTCCGTATTCAGTATCCTGCAAATTATGAAAATACCCATCCGGGTTGGAAGCATTACAAGGGAATTGACTAATTGGAGAGCAATGATAGTCCCCGCGGCCCGCACGGTAAACAGTAGCAGCAGGCCCGGGAACGACAAATGTTGTTACGCATCCATCCAACACCCAAGTCCATGAAAATGGTTGTGAACCATTGCATGAGCCAGTATGAGAGCTAATAGTGGCGGTTGTACCGTTATAGCAGAAGGTTAGGCTGCCCCATTTGTGAGTAAGCTTATCCCCTGACCCGGCGAGGCCATACATATAAATGTACTGATTGCTAGTTTTACATGTTTGTTGGCGATAGGAAACTAGACTAGTAAAGTTACTTTCTGAGATGGGCGCCTCGCGGGCTGGTTCAGTTGCATTTGGTAACAACGCAAACAGCGGATCAACCACTTCGGCAGGACCATCTTCCAATAATCCTATCCATTTTGCACCTACTATTAGGTTACAGTTCTCGTCTAGTCTTAAACCCAGCCAAGTAATTGAACCATCACCTAAGGGAGTTGTTGAAACCGCAAACTCTTCAAACTGGCATTGTGTTCCGTTAACCTTACGGCCTGAAACAGCCAAATCCCCCTCTGAGAGATCATTGCCATCTATTGGATCTTGCGCTTTCCTTGTTTCAAAGGGTAATGCAGCAGAAAGCAATATGCTTAGCAACAAAAGAAGAGTAAAAGCAGTTTTTCTCTCGGCAATCATCTCTGCTCTCCATATCTCTGATGAACAATTGTTAACTCATTATGGACTCTCCCTTTAAGGATGCTACCTACGAATTTCCCCAGTTTTCATAAGTGTTAAGCGCTCAAGTGCTACTGACTGCGCTTAGGCTAATTCTGCAAAATTTACACGAAGTCCTTTGATTAGATGCTTCAAGTCATTGAGCAGCTTGTAAGCCCAATTCCCCATTGGATGCTTCGTTTATAGCCAGACACCCAAGCAAGTTCCCGGTGAATAATGGATGCTTCATATCGCTTGCTGCGCACGCTCATTCAGCATGACAACAGATTGAGTGGGGTAAAGCCCCCACCCAGACCCTGGGGCACCTTTAACGCCCCAACACACCCCACCCCGCATACTCCGCCTTACCCCCCAGCTCTTCCTCGATGCGCAGGAGTTGGTTGAACTTGGCGGTGCGGTCGGCGCGGGCGGGGGCGCCGGTCTTGATCTGGCCGAAGCGGTAGGCGACGGCCAGGTCGGCGATCGTGCTGTCCTCGGTCTCGCCGGAGCGGTGCGAACAGACGGTGCCCCAGCCGGCGGCCTGGCACAGGCGCACGGCTTCGACGGTCTCGCTGAGCGAGCCGATCTGGTTGACCTTGGCCAGCAGGGCGTTGGCGGCCTTCTCCTCGATGGCTTTGCGAATGAGTGCGGGATTGGTGACGACGAGATCATCGCCCACCAACTGCACCTTGCCGCCGATGGCGGCGGTGAGGGCCTTCCAGCCGGCCCAGTCCTCCTGCGCCATGCCGTCTTCGATGGAGACGATGGGGTACTTGGAGGCCCAGTCGGCCCAGAAAGCGACCATCTCGTCGCTGCTCAGGCGGCGGTTCTCTTTGCGTAGGTAATAGTCTTGCTTGGCGTCGTCGAACAGCTCGCTGGTGGCCGGGTCGAGCGCAATACTGATCTGCTCGCCGGCCTGATAGCCGGCCTTCTCGATGGCATGCAGCACCAGCTCGATGGCTTCGACATTGCTCTTGAGGGCCGGGGCGAAGCCGCCCTCGTCGCCCACCAGGGTGCTGTAGCCCTTGGCCTTGAGCACGGCGCGCAGGCTGTGATAGACCTCAACGCCCCAGCGCAAGCCTTCGCTGAAGCTGGGCGCGCCGAAGGGCATCACCATGAATTCTTGAAAATCAGTGGACTCCCAGCCGGTGTGGGCGCCGCCGTTGAGGATGTTGAGCATCGGCACGGGCAGCAAAGTGGCGTCATCGCCACCGAGGTAGCGGTACAGCGGCTGGCCGCTGCTGGCAGCGGCAGCCTTGGCAGCAGCTAAGCTGACACCGAGGATGGCGTTGGCGCCGAGCTTGGCCTTGTTGGGCGTGCCGTCGAGGGCGAGCATGGCCGCATCAAGGGCGGCCTGGTCGGCGGCGTCATGGCCGGCGAGCGCGCCGGCGATGGGGCCGTTGACGTTGGCCACAGCCTGGGTGACAGACTTGCCGAGGTAGCGGGACTTGTCTCCATCACGCAGCTCGAGCGCCTCATGGATACCGGTGGAGGCGCCGGAGGGTACTGCGGCGCGACCGAGGCTGCCGCCAGCAAGGCGAACGTCGACTTCGACGGTGGGATTACCGCGCGAATCGAGGATTTGGCGTGCGTGGATGGAGGTGATGGAGGTGTTAGGCATGGAGGAATTCTAAATCCAATTTTAGATTTCTGATTTCAGATTTTAGATTTTAGAACCAACACCAGACCGCGTGCTTATCCTGGCTTAGTTCGTCTTTGCGAGGCGCAGGCTTGCCTGCGCACGAAGCAATCTCCAAGATGTAGTTGCAAAAAATGGGCTTGGGGATTGCTTCGTCTGCTGAAAGTTGCATGAACATACAACTTTCAGCCATCCTCGCAATGACGAATTTGGCGCGGCTAGCTACTGCTGGAAACCGAGGCGGGCAGCTCCAGCTTGGCGGCGGCCTTCTCTACCGCGGCTTGGACGAATGCGGCAAACAGCGGGTGCGGGCGCGTGGGGCGCGAGAGGAACTCAGGATGGAACTGCGTGCCGAGCATGTATGGGTGCTCGGCGACCTCGATGATCTCGACCAGGCGATTGTCCGGCGAGGTGCCGGAGAAGCGCATGCCATGCTCAGCAAACGCCTCGCGGGCGGTGTTGTTGAACTCGTAGCGGTGGCGGTGGCGCTCCTCGACGACCGGCTGGCCGTAGGCGGCGGCGGCGACGCTGCCGGGCTCCAGCTGGCAAGGGTATACGCCGAGGCGCATAGTGGCGCCCTTCTCGGCGATGCCGCGCTGGTCCGGCATGAGGTCGATCACGGGATACGGCGAAGCCGGGTCAAACTCAGTGGAGTTGGCCTCGCCGTAGCCGAGCACATTGCGGGCAAACTCGATGGCCATGATTTGCATGCCGAGGCACAGGCCGAAGTAGGGCACTTTATTCTCGCGAGCGTACTTGGCGGCGGCAATCTTGCCTTCGATGCCGCGGCTGTCGAAGCCGCCGGGCACCAGGATACCGTCGGCGGCGTGGATCTCATCCCAGCCGCGGCCCTTTTCCACCTCGCTGGCGTGGATCCAGTCAATTTCAATTTCCACACCGAGGGCGAGGCCGGCGTGCACCAGGGCCTCTTTGACGCTGAGGTAGGCATCATGCAGCTCAACATATTTGCCGACGAGGGCAATGCGCACGGTGGGCTTGTCCTTGTGGGCCGATTTACTGATGGCCTCCCAAGCGCTGAGGTCTGGCTTGTACCGCGCCTGCAGGCCGAGTGTGTCGACGATGTAGTCGGCTACACCGAGGCGCTCGAGCAACAGCGGGATCTCATACATCACATCGATGGTGGGCACGGGCACCACGCCGCGGCGGTCAACATCACAGAACTTGGCAATCTTTTCGGTGAGGTCGGGCGTGATGGTCTTGTCGGCGCGGGCAATGATCATTTGCGGCGAGATGCCCAGCGATCGCAGCTCACGCACGGAGTGCTGCGTGGGCTTGGTCTTGAGCTCGTTGGTAGCGCCGATGTGCGGCAGCCAGGTGGTGTGGATATAGAAGATGTTCTCGCGTCCGACATCGGTACGGATCTGGCGCAGCGCTTCGATGAAGGGTAGCGACTCGATGTCGCCCACGGTGCCGCCAACCTCGACGAGGACGATCTCAGCGCCGGTGCTTTCGGGCACCATACCGACGCGGCGCTTGATCTCATCCGTAATTTGCGGGATAACTTGGATCGTGCCGCCGAGGTAATCACCGCGGCGCTCCTTAGCGATGACCTCGGCATACACCTGGCCGGTGGTGAGCGTGCTGACCTTGGAGAGGTTGATGTCTACGAAGCGCTCGTAGTGGCCCAGGTCGAGGTCAGTCTCGGAGCCGTCATTGAGGACGAAGACCTCGCCGTGCTGATAGGGGCTCATGGTGCCCGGGTCTACGTTGATGTAGGGATCGAGCTTTTGCACGGCGACGCTGAAGCCGCGCTCTTTGAGGAGACGCCCAATGGCGGCAGTGGTGACGCCTTTGCCAACGGAGCTTACTACGCCCCCGGTAACAAATATGTACTTAATCGTCATGACATGACTCCTTGCGTGGGCTGCGCCCACGCGTTGGCCTTGCTACTCGGCTCACGTCGAGTAACGCAACGCCGACTGATGTGCGCACCGGGTGTTAAACGAAACGGAGAGGGGTCTTGAATGAGCCCCTCTCCGTAGAGTGGCGAAGCAGTGGAGGCGTTGGCACTGCCGCATTTATGCGACATAGGGCTCCAGTTCGGCGGCGGTGCGCCGCATCTCCATCAGCATGAGGCCGAGCTTGGCCTCGCTGCGCGCCAAGGTGGTGAGCACGGCATCCCGCCCGATGGCGGTGAGCAGCACCAAACCCTCCTCGCCGCGAATGTAAACTTCCTCCATGTTGCCGCGTTGCAGCTCCTGGGCAATGCGCTCACCCAGGCTGAGCATGGCGGCGCTCATAGCGGCCACGCGCTCTTCTTCTACATTGGAGGGCAAGTTGGAGGCAAGCGAAAGGCCGTCTGCGGTGACGACGGCCGAGGCGATGATGTCTGGAGCTGACGCTTGCAGATCCCGAAGGCGGTTCACAATTTGGGTCGAGCGAGAATCAGACATAGCAACAGTTGTGAACACTATACCATAAGGAAAAATGAACCACAAAGACACGAAGACCACAAAGGGTTGGAAATGCAATTGATGTCTTTGTGGCCTTTGTGACTTTGTGGTTAGGGGTTTTGCCAGCGGGTAATGCGTTCGGCGATGGTTTCGGCGCCGAGCTCGGCTAGCAACTGGCGCAGTTGCGGGCGCGCGCCGCGCCATTCAAGATCGGCCAGGCTTTGCGGCAGCGGCACATCCGTGCGCAGGGTAGCCAGGGTGCGGAACAGCAGCGCATCGGCGTGCTGGGCTTGCAACGTGGCGGCCAGCTTGGCGGCACGGATGGCGCTGAGGCCAGGCACCTGCCATGCGGCTGGGTCGGTTGGAATGCTAGTGATGCTGCCATAGACGGCTAGCACACTGGCCGCGGATTTGGCGCCCCACCCCGGCAGGCCGGGATAACCATCGGCAGAGTCGCCGACGAGGGCCAGATAATCGGGGATGCTGGCGGGCGGCACGCCAAACTTGGCCTGCACGGCTTCGGCATCCAGAATGAGGTCACGGCGACGGTCCCAGGCCACGGTTTTGCCGCCCACCATCTGCATCAGATCTTTATCCGGCGAGCAGAGCAGGATGCGCTCCACATCCGGCTCAGCGGCCCAGCGGGCGGCGCCGGCGGCCAGGGCATCGTCTGCTTCAAACTCGACCATAGACCAGACGGTGACGCCGAAGGCGGCTACCAGGTCCTCGGCGATCTGGAACTGATTCCACAGGTCCGGCTCAATGCCATCGCCCGTTTTGTAGCCAAGGTAGAGATCATTGCGGAAGGATTCGATGATGTGGTCGAAGGCATAGGCCACGTGCGTAACATCCGGATGCTCGAGCATGGCCATCAGGCTGCGCAGCAGGCCGATGGCGGCGCCGATCTCGCGGCCGTCTGGCGCTTTGCGCGGCGGCGCGCCGAAATAGTTACGGTAGAGCTCGTAGGTGCCGTCCACCAGGTGCAGTTGCATAGGGCGATTGTAATCGCGGGGATGTTTTGCAGGTGCTAGAATGAAATATCCCGCTATTTTCTAAGGAGAGCTATGGCTAAGAAGAAGCGTTCAAGCAACAAGGGTCTCGTGCTGTCTGCGCCAAAGGAAGTGACCTGGGTAATCGCAGTGATTCTTGGTGCTTTGGGGATTTTGACCCAGCTAAGCGTGCTGTCTGTGGGCATCTCGGCCTTTGGCCTGGTGCTGATTGGCTTTATGCTGCTGGCAGTGGCCACCGCGTTTAAGGGCATCTAGCTCTGCAGGATTGTTTACAACAAAAGCCCAGCCATATGGCTGGGCTTTTTGTTTTGGGTGATACAGCAAAGCAGGGGTGGAGTGGGGATTTGCTTCTCAGTTTTCCGCAAAGCGGCACCGTTTAGCGGTAATACTCCTCGCAATGACAAGCTACGGGCATGCTGCGCCATAGAATCCTGAGTTTGCGAGAAGCTGGATCTGGGTAGCAACCCAACTTTGTGTCATTCCGAGCGCAGCGAGGAATCCGTGCTACGCCCTTCATTTGCCACCTGATATGTGTACAAAGAACCAATACCACCCTTCTGCCAGATGTGTATTGTTTGGAACAGACCTTTGACGGATCCCTCCTCGGCCTTACGGCCTCGTTCGGGATGACAACGACTCCCGCAATCATGACGGCGCAGATGCTACGACCCTACATAACCTCATTCTAAAGAAAGCTACAGGTGAATCAGGGCAAGCACAGATTTGAGAACAAAAATGCTAAAATAGGTGCATTCACAACCACCCCAGCACAGGCTGTGGTGGTTAGGTGGTTTTAACGAGGATGTATGTTTCGAAAGCGCACAAAAGAAACTGAAAGCGGCAACCCGCCCTACTTGATCGTCGGCCTCGGAAACCCGGGGCCAGAGTACCGCGAGAACCGCCACAACGCTGGGTTCATGGCCGTTGAGAAGCTGGCCGAGGACCTGGGGGTGAAGTTTGCCAAGGTGCAGAACGAGGCGATGGTGGCGCAGGCTGGCACGGGCGAAGGGCGCATTGTGTTGGCCAAGCCGCGCACGTTCATGAACAACTCCGGCGTCTCGGTGAGCCAGCTGGTGCGCTTCTACAAAGTGCCCATGGAAAAGCTGCTGGTGGCCTTTGACGATGTAGACCTGCCCTTTGAAACGCTGCGTCTGCGCTCTGAGGGCAGCTCCGGTGGGCAGAACGGCATGAAATCGATCATTCAAAAATTGGGCTCGCAGGAGTTTGCGCGCCTGCGCATTGGCGTTGGCCGCCCCAAAGGGCGCATGAGTACGCCCAACCATGTGTTGCAAGACTTTTCGCGCAGCGAGCAACAGGCGCTGCCCTTCGTGCTCAAGCGCTGTAGCGACGCCATGCAAACCTTTGTGAATGAAGGCATCGTGGCGGCGATGAACAAGTTCAACGGCGGCGAATGAGCGAATTGCTGCAGCGCATCCAACGCCAGCCTGCCTTCCAGCAGCTGCTGGCGAAGAGCCGTGACGATGGCCCGCAAGCAGGCAACAGCCCGCTACAACTGGGGCTGATCCGTTCGGCGCGCCTGCCGTTGGCGGCGGCCCTGGCCGCGGCCAGCGGGCGCACGGTACTGCTGCTAACGCACCGGCGTGACCGCGCTCTGGCCTATTTTGAGGAGTTGGGATTCTGGGCGCCAGCGATGGAGCGGTTGTATTTCCCTGAACCCAGCTCACTGTTTTACGAGAATGCACCGTGGAGCGAAACGGCACGGCGCGAGCGCCTGGCCGCTCTGGCGCGGTTGGCGTTGCCTGGCGACGCGAGTGGGTCGAAGGCAAACTTCATCACAGCCAGCGCACGCGCGCTGATGTCGCGCACGCTGGCGCCGGCTGAATTTGCTGCGGCGGCGCAGCGCTTGCAGCGCGGGGCGCGCAGCCAGCCAGCCGAGCTAGCAGCGCAGCTGGCGCGCCTGGGCTACGAAGCCGCCCAGAACGTGATTGCCCCCGGCCAGTTTGCGCGGCGCGGCGGCATTTTGGACCTGTGGCCGATGCACGACGAGCTGCCAGCGCGCCTGGAATATTTTGGTGACGAGCTGGACAGCCTGCGTCGCTTTGACCCGGCCACGCAGCGCACGATCAACGCCATTGACGAGCTGCTGATTCCGCCGGCGCGTGAATTCATTCTCGGCGATGTGTTGCCTGAGGGCCTGGAAGCGCGCGCCCTCACCGAATTTCATATTCCGCTGCTGCACCCAGAACCCGCCGGCTTGCTCGATTACTTGCCAGCCGATGCGCTCATCCTTGTGGATGATATGGACGCGCTGCGTGAGCAGATCAGCGAGCTGGAAACGCAGGCGCTGCAACTGCGCAACGAAAACCTGGAAGCCGGCACGCTCACGGCAGATTACCCTGCTCCGTACCTCTCACTCTCTGAGCTGGAAGAGCTACTCTCCGAGCGCGGCGTGATCGAGCTCGGCCCCACCCTGCCCATCGAAGACGCCGCTTCGGTGAGCGGCATGTTCCGCCCCGGGCCGCGCTTTGGCGGCCAGCTTAAACCCATGCTGGACCATGTGGAACACACGCTGGATGCGGGCGATGAGGTGCTCATCGTCTCACGCCAGACGCCGCGCCTGAGCGACATGTGGGCCGAGCGCAATTATGGCGCCGGCAACCTGGCCGACCCGCAGTTTGCCGAAGGCAGCCTGGCCGAGGGTTGGAGCCTAGAAGCAGCCGGGGCGAAAGAGCCGCGCCTGCATCTGCTGACGGATGGCGAAATCTTCGGCTGGGAGCGGCCGCAGCCGCGCCGCCAGCCGCGTGCCGAGAGCCAGGCGCCAGAGGCTGGCTATGTAGACCTGCAGAACGAAGAGCTGGTGGTGCACATTGACCACGGCATCGGCATCTTCCGTGGCTTGGTGGAAGCCAAGATCGAAGGCAATGCCCGCGAGTTCTTGCGGGTGGAATATGCCGGCGGCGATCAACTGTATGTGCCCGTGCACCAGGCGGACCGGCTGAGCCGCTACATCGGCTCGCGCGGCGAGACGCCCACGCTGAACCGGCTGGGCGGCCAGGAATGGCGCACCACCAAATCACGCGTGCGCCGGGCGGTGGAAGCCATCGCCGAAGACTTGTTGGAACTGTACGCCAAGCGCGAGATGGCGCAGGGACACGCCTTCCCGCCTGATTCGCCGTGGCAGTATGAGCTTGAAGCCAGCTTCCCCTACGTGGAGACAGAAGACCAGCTGCGCGTGCTGGCCGAAGTAAAGCAGGACATGCAGAACCTGCGCCCGATGGACCGCCTGGTATGCGGTGATGCGGGCTACGGCAAGACCGAGATTGCGCTGCGGGCGGCCTTCAAGGCCGTGATGGACGGCAAGCAGGTGGCCATGCTGGTGCCCACCACCGTGCTGGCGCAACAACACTACGAGACCTTCCGCCAACGGTTGGCGGCCTTCCCCGTGCGCATCGAGATGCTCTCGCGCTTTAGGGATGCCAAGCAGCAACAGGACACCATTCGCAAGCTGGCCGCGGGCGAGATGGACATTGTCATCGGCACGCACCGCCTGGTGCAAGCCGACGTCAAGTTCAAAGACCTCGGCCTGGTGATCATTGACGAAGAGCAACACTTCGGTGTGGCGCACAAAGAGCACCTCAAGAAGCTGCGCACCGAAGTGGATGTGCTGACGATGACGGCGACACCCATCCCGCGCACGCTGTATATGGCGTTGACGGGCGTGCGTGACATCTCGACCATTAGCACGCCGCCAGAAGAGCGCCTGCCGATCGTCACACACGTTGGCCCCTACTCAGAGCAACTGGTGCGGCGCGCCGTGTTGCGGGAGCTGGACCGCGGCGGGCAGATCTTCTTTGTGCACAACCGTGTGCACAGCATCGAGGCGATGCGCGGCCATTTGCAGCGCGTGGTGCCCGAAGTGCGTATTGGCGTAGCACACGGCCAGATGGCCGAAGGCCAACTGGCGGCACGCATGAATGAATTCTCGGGTGGCGAGATCGACCTGTTGCTAACCACTACCATCATCGAATCGGGCCTGGATATTCCCAACGCCAACACGCTCATCGTAGACCGGGCGGATGCCTTCGGTCTGGCGCAGCTATACCAGCTACGCGGGCGCGTAGGGCGCGGCGCGCAGCGCGCCTATGCTTACTTCTTCCGCCATGCGGAGAACGGCCTGACCGACGAAGGCCGCCAGCGCCTGGAGACGATCGCCGAGAACACGCAGCACGGCGCGGGCTTCTCCGTGGCGATGCGCGACCTCGAAATACGCGGCGCAGGCGACCTATTGGGCGTACGCCAGCACGGTCTCATCGCCTCTGTGGGTTTTCATTTATATACACGGCTGCTTTCCAAGGCAGTGGATGACATCAAGCGCGCCGGCGGGTTTGGCGCAGAGGCCGGTGCACTGAGCGTGACCTTGTATCACCCGCTCATCAACGTAGACCTGCCCATCGAGGTGGGTATTCCGGCCAACTATGTGAGCGACAAGGCCATGCGCCTAAAGCTGTACCGCCGCCTGGCGGATATTCACGATGTGAGCGAGATCGAGGCGCTGAAGGAAGAGTTCCGTGACCGCTTCGGCCCGCCACCCGCCGAAGTGCAGAACCTGTTGTTCCAGTTGCAGGTGCGCGTACTGGCCGAACGCACCGGGCTGACCACAATCAATGTAGAGAACCAGCAACTTGCCCTGCGCTTCCCGCCGCCGCGCAAGAAAGAGCAGCCGATGGAGTTTTCCACCCTGCCAGCGGGCACGCGTACCAGCAAGAACACGGTGTGGCTGGGCCATCTGGATTCCGCAGACTGGCGCACACGCTTGCTGAGCCTGCTGGAAGCGCTGGTGGCGCAGCACGCCTTGCGTGCGGTGGTGCGCCAAGAGCAGAACGAGCGCGAATAAAAAAGACGGCCTTGCGGCCGTCTTTTTATTGCGTGACTGTGCAGCTTATTGCGCCAGGGCGACAAATTCCAGCTCGAGGATGATGGTCTGCTCCACCGAGGCCACTTGCGGCACACTGGGGATCTGCAGGTCATAGGTGGCACGGTCGATCGTGGTGCTGGCCAGGCCGCTGATGCGGCTGTCAGACTCCACGGTTACGGTGACATCAAAGGTGACCTGGCTGGTGATATCACGAATGGCGAGATCACCAGTGACCTGGAAGCTGAAGGTGTCGCCCACGGCGATGTTGGTGGGCAACCCAGCGTAGGCCGTTGGGGCAAACGTGACCAGCTCATAGGTGTTGGTCTGCAGGATCAAGTTCTGGATGGCGCGGTTGCGGCTACCGCTATCGGTGATGAAGGTGCGCGCATTCACCTGCACGGTACCCAGCTGAACATCCGCCGGGCTGGCCGGATCGATCAGGATTTGGGCGGCCACGGCGTTGGTAGTGCCTACAACGGTCTTATCTGCGCCGTTGAGCACCTCATTAATGAGGAAGCGCGCCTGGCTTTCATCCGCCGAGACTTCAAAGACAAGCGCACCGCTGACAGCCGCCGGCTGGCTCTCGCTATCCGATTGCTGCACCTCAGGCGATGGCAGCACGGGGATGGCGGTAAGCTCGCCGCTGGGGGCAGCCGAGGGGCGCAGGACGTATGCACCCAGGGCAGCAAACAGCACCAGCGCACCTATGCCAAGAATTGCAACAACAGAAATCGTTCGACGATCCATAAGTCTCCCAAGTTGAATTAACTGGACTGACTATACAGGCTGCGCATTAATCAGTTATGAAGAAAGCGCCTGCTTTGCAGGCGCTTTCTGTGATTCAGCTGTGAGGAGAAGGCTACTTGGGCAAAAGCGACTTCATTTGCTTTTGGATGAAGCGCGTGGCGCCGCGCGGGTTGAGCTTGTAAAGAATATTCATCATGGCGGCATCTTTGCCGATATAGGCCTGGAATTTGTTCTTCTCAATAGCGCCAATGATGGTCTGGGCCGCCACCTCAGGCGAAGTCATCGGCAGCTTAGAGTCGCCGGCCTGTTCTGCGCCAAGGTTACCCACACCGGAGTTCTTGGTGATGTTGGTGGCAATCGCCCCGGGGAAGACTACCGACACGCCCACCTGCGTCTCAAGCAGCTCGGCATACAGCCCCTCGGTGAGCAGCTTCACGGCGGCCTTGGACGCTCCATAGAGGGTCTGACCCGGGAAGGGGAAGAAACCACCCATGCTGGACACATTGACGATGTGCGCTTCGGGGCGCTTGAGCAGCTCGGGCAGGAAAGTCTTCACCATGTAGATGGTGCCATACAGATTGATGTTGAGCACGCGTTCAATGGCGCCGTAGTCCAAGTCTTTGAGCGGCACAAAGGGCTGGATGATACCGGCGTTGTTGACAATGCCGTCCACCACGCCGTGCGCCTCAACCACAGCGGGACGCAGGGCTTCGATCTGCTGGCGGTTGGAGATATCGACCACATGCGTGGAGAGTGAAGTGCCCGCATTCGCCAGGCCAGCGGTCTCCTTCAAGTTCGCTTCGTTGATGTCTACCGCCGCCACTTTGGCTCCGCCTTGCAGCATTGCCAAGGTGAGGGAACGGCCAATGCCGCTGCCCGCCCCCGTGACGACAAACACTTTGCCTTGAATTTTCATAGTTGTCTCCTTGTTGAAAGTATAGAAGCAAGGCACAGGATGCCCTAGGGGCAAATGACCCGGCTTTTTGGGAAGCTGCGTGCTACACACGCGGCAGAAGCTACTCGGCTGCGGGTGTGCTTCAGACTGCGGCCGGAAATTTTTGCAGGGCAGCCTGCAACGCCTTATGCTATGCTGTTGCAAGGAGGCCGCAAATGTCTACCCCGGAAGAGCAGTTGCAAAGCATGGTCAAGAACATGCCAGAGAAGACGGGCAAAAGCCTGGAGCAATGGTTCGCGCTGATCAAGTCAAAAGGTATTGAAGCGCACGGCGAGATCATGAAGTTGCTGAAGGGCGAGCACGGCGTCTCGCATGGCTTTGCCAACACGATCGCCATCATGTACCGCCAGCAAGCGGCCGGCGGCCCGAGCAGCGATAGCGAGCTGGAGGCGGCCTACTTCAGCGGGGCCAAAGCGGCCATGCAGCCGCTGTATGCACACATCGTCAAGGCGGCCAGGACGCTGGGCATGGATGTGGAGCTGGCGCACAAGAAGACGTATCTGAGCCTGCGACGCAAGAAGCAATTTGGCATTGTGCAGGTGAGCAGCAAAGACCGCGTCGATCTGGGGCTGATCTTGAAGGGTGTGCCCGCCAGTGGGCGGCTGGAGGCATGGGATGGGATGTGCACACACCGCGTGCGGCTGGGCAGTGCCAAGGAGTTCGATAAGCAGGTGAAGGACTGGCTGAAGCAGGCTTACGGGGAAGCCTAGCGAACGAGGTATGTCTTGCCCTGAGCATTCGGTTATCCCTTCGCGCCACCGTTCAAAGCGTGATTAAGGCCGCCATTGCGAGCGCAGCGAAGCAATCTGCCTTTTATATGAGTGGAGATCAAACCAGATTGCTTCGTCCATGCTGAGTAATGGCATTTCATGCCATACCCAGCTACTCCTCGCAATGACGGGGAGATTTAGGCGTGGGGATGTGTGACCCGCGTTGATGATCGGGGATGTTACAGGAATAAAGCCCTCTGAATATAAACTGAAGTGAAGTTGAAAATTTAAGTCTTTGACGGATATTCGCTCAGGGCAGCTAGCACCTCGCGCACAATCGCCCCCACCGGCAACAGGGCATCCACACGGATGGCGTGCTCAGGCTCCTCCAGCGCATCAAACTGGCTTTGCAGCAGACTGGCGGGCATAAAATGGGCGCGGCGATTCTCTACGCGCGGGAGCAGCTGGCCTACATTAGAGTGCAGGTAGACAAAGCGTAGTTTCACCACACCTTGCTGCAACTGCTGGCGATAGCTTTCTTTCAAAGCTGAGCAGGCCAAGACCACGGCTTGGCCGCGAGCATGATGCTCTTGCAGGGCCTGATTGAGGGCGGCCAGCCAAGGGCTACGGTCGGCATCGGTAAGCGGCTGGCCACCCTGCATCTTGGCGATGTTGGCTGTGGGATGAAAATCATCGCCCTCAAGGAAGCGCAGCTCGAAGGCGCGCGCCAAGGCTTTGCCCACGCGGGTCTTGCCAGACCCGGATACCCCCATCACCACGATGCTTTCAGTCATTGGCGGTGCGGCGAAAGCGCAGGCGGCGCACGGCACCGGCCAGGCTGGAACGCACGCCGCGCGGCAGCAAGCTGGCCGCGAAGGTGAGCCAGGCTGCGGGCGCCAACGGGCGCAGCCCGATGGCGGTGCGCAGGTGTTGGCGTGCTATACGAATCTCAACCGCACCGCCCTCGCCTAGTAGATTCTGGGCCACCGAGGTGTACATGGCCGCCAGCGCCTGGCGGCGGGTGGCCGCAGGCAGCGCAGGATCATCGGCGAAGGCTTTTTCCAGCATGGTGCGGAAGTGCGCAGCGGACTGCGCCTTGTCGCTGGACATGCTGGTAACTTGCTGGCGAATGCGGACCAGGCTGGCAGGCACAATATGGAAGCTGTAGTGGCGCGCAACGCGCCGCCACATATCCAAATCTTCAGCATAGCGCAAGGTTTCATCAAACCCGCCTACAACATCGAAGACCTCACGGCGCAGCATCAGACACGGAGTGGCCATGAGCATACGCCAATAGGAGAGGATGGCGGGATAGAGCTGGCCTTGAAACCAATCAGGTTTACGCAGGCCGAGATTGGCCTCCTGCTCACTAAATTTCGTGAACCAGCAATGCACCAGCATAGCGGCCGGGTACGCGTCCAGATATGCAGCCTGCTGGGCCAGCTTTTCCGGCTCGTAGAGATCGTCATCATCCAGGAAGGTGATATAGGCGCCGCGCGCCACGCGGATGCCGTGATTGCGGGCAGCCGAGAGCCCGGCGTTGGCCTGGCGTACATAGCGGATGCGGCCAGCCGCCACCAACGACTGCAGGCTGGCTTGGGTGTCATCGGGCGAGCCGTCATCCACCACTATGCACTCAAAGTCTGTGTAGGTCTGCGCCAACACGCTGGCAATCGCTTGCTGCACCATCCCCGCCCGATTGTAGGTGGGAATGATGATGCTTACCTTGGGGGCATCGCCAGCAGCAGGCATAGCCCCATTTTATACGTTCAGCTTGGGATTAAGAATTTTGTCCAGCGCAAACCCCACCATGGAAAAGGCCAAGCCAGTGAGGAACACCAGCGCCAGCGGTTGCAGCACCCAGAAGCGCGAGCCATACACCAGGCCAGAATTCAGTGCTTCATAGATGATGCGCCCCCAGGTGGGATAGATCATGCGGATGTTGAACATACCCAAGGTAGCTTCGAGGAAGATATAGGTGGGGATGAGATAGATCAACTGAGGAATCAGCAGCGGCATGATCTTGGGGATCATGTACTTGAATATGATGCGGCTGTCTGAAGCGCCATAGCTGCGCGCCGATTCAATATACGAAGATTCCTTTACCTGCAAGAAGGCTGAGCGGAAGGTTTTAACCGGGCTGCCAAAGGAACTGAAGAGCACGATAACAAACAGTACGGACCAAATACTAAGGCCATAGAACGAATAAAACAGCACGCCAATCGCCAGCACCGGCATAATCATGTTCAAGTCGGACAGGCGTTGGGTAATCCAATCCACAATGCCACCGTACCAGACCGAGGCAGCGCCAAGGGCCAGGGCAACGAACACAGACAGCAGCGCGGCTCCCATGCCGAACAAGAGCGCGAAGGGCATGCCCCACACCAGCGGGGTGAGCAGGTCGCGGCGGTAGCCATCAGTGCCGGCGGCGCCATACACCTGGCCCAGCATCACGAACTCAGCATCCAGATCTGCATCCGGCTCAAACAGCATGGCTTCCATTTCCAGCTGGTATTTTCCGGAAACCAATTGCAAGTTGGCCTCTTCAGGGTTGGTGAACAGATAATACAGGGGCATGGTCTCTGGCTTGATGGCAGCCAGGGCTGGGTAGGTACTCACGGCGCGGGCGGCGCTGGTTGGCCCAGAGAAGACTTTGTCTGCCAGGGAGATCTTCAGATAGCCTGGGTCGCCCATGGAGACCAACTCAACCTCACGCCCATCGGGCGTGCGCCATGTCCACAGGATAAAGGGCCGCTTGCTGGAGTAATCGGGCTGGAAGTAGAAGAACACTTCCTGAGGAATTTCACGGTAGGGAAACTCGAACTCAAACAGCAGGGTGACGACGCGGTTGCCGTTGGCGTCTGTACTGACGGTCTTGGTGACGCCAGACGCCGGGTCACGGCTATCCATAATGATTGTGGAAAGGTAGGGCTTATCACCAAACCAGTTGAGCCAACTGGGCATGCTGACGCGTGGGCGATAGGTGCGCCCTGTCACCGAGTTGGAGTACCACTCCAAGCCAATCTTGTTCAATGGGAGGGCAACTGCGGCATACAAAGACCCCACCATGAGCATGACGATGACCACCAGGCCGAACAAGGCTGCCGGGTATTTGCGAAATTGAGACAGCACCTGCCACAGTGCAGCTGCGGAGCGACGCAATTCGGCTGGCAAGCTGCGTAGCCATTGCGCCAGCTGCGCGCCGATGGACGGGGTGCTGCCCCGGCGAGCGGCCTTGCGCACGCTGGCAGGCACGCTAGCCCGCACCGGGCGGCTGGCACGCAAACGCAGAGGTTGGTCCACGCGGATGCGCGGATCGATCAGCGCATAGAAGACTTCCAGCAGAATGACGGTGACGCCTAGCAGATAGGCGAAGGTGGTGACCAAGGCCACCGTGATCACCATGTCCCCCGGAAACATGGATTCGCTCCAGAAATTAGGCAGCGACTCTACGTACAGCAGACCAATGCCGGGCCACTGGAAGACCACTTCCAGCGCAATGGCCATCTGCCAAAAGCTCACCAGGGTGAGCATGAAGCTGGTGACAATAAACGAAAGTGAGGGGCGCAGAATGTGGCGGCGCTCCAAAATGCCGGAGGGCAGCCCGCGCGCCTTGGCCAGCTCAACATAATCTTCTTCTGCAAAAGAAATCAAATATGAGCGCCAGGTATAGACAAATTGAAAGAACAGGCTGATGACAACCGCGGTTACTGGCAGCACAAAGAAGCGCGCCGTATTCAGGAACACTTCCAGCTCCGTGCGGCCAGGCAGTGCCGTGCGCATGCCCGAGGCTGGGAACCAGCGCAGCTGGATGGCAAAGATGAGCACCAGCACCAGGCCAATGACCCAACTGGGAAAGGTTGACAGCGGCGCCAACACAGACATAAAGCGATCCAACGTGGAACCGGGCCTGCGGGAAAGGTTGAGCGCAAGCGGTAAACCGATCACGAACACAATCAGGCTGGCAAAACCCACTAGCATGAGCGTGTTGGGCAATGCAGTAAGCACAATGGCATTCACCGAGCTGGCTTGAGCAGATGTGGGCAACTGTGCACGCAGTTGACGGTAAGTTACCTCGCCCCAATCCAAGGTGAGTGCGCGCACTGCCAAGCGAACCTGGCGCAGCCAGAACGGGTCATTGAAGCCAGCCTCATCCAGCAAATTGTCTTCAATCTGCTGCTGGGAGAGGCGATCAGGTGAATCAAACGGCTGGTTGCGAAAAACGCGTGTGGCTTCCTGGCTGATTTGGCGGGCAAAACTCTCCTCCAACGCGCCATTGGTGTTGGAAATCACAACCGTGAGGCACAGGCCAAAGAATATCGTCAGCCCCACAGTAATACTACGCCGCAGGATGAAGAGCACGATGCGATAGAGGGGGTGTGAAGTGAAAGTTGAAAGTTTCATGGCGGCTCTTGGTTACGGCAGCTAGATAGCAAAACAGCCAAACACGTGTTTGGCTGTTTATTCAGTTAGTAGCGGGGCCAGGACTCGAACCTGGGACCTTCGGGTTATGAGCCCGACGAGCTGCCACTGCTCCACCCCGCGCTGAAAAGAGATAATACCATCGCAATGGAGGCAGCGTCAAGGTCCGCGGTAAAAGAACCAGCTCCACCAGATATCGAAGTTGCTGGCGGCGGTGTCGAACTCAGCCTGGGGAGTTGGCGCCTGCGGGGTGAACTCGGCAGGCGGCAGCGGGATAACGGGGAAGTCTCCAGGGCGAGACCAGCGCCCCTGCTCGCGCGCCCAGGCCTCCACGGCAGCTTCCGAGTTGGCGTAGGCGATGCTGTCTTGCAGCGATTGCTGCGTGGCGGCCAACTCAGTGATGTAAGCTTGCTCACGCTCGAGCTGGTCACTGAGACGCGAGAACTCAGCCACGCGGCGGCTGAAACCAAACAGCACGATCAGCAGCGCCAGTACGCCCAGCCCTACCCACATGCGTTTGGTGGTGAGATTCAATCCCCATGAGGAGAGTTTACGCAGCATAACGTGAGTGTACCTGCATGAAAACGCGGCTGCAAGTTATTACGGGCCGCCAGCTGCACTGGACTCAGGCGAGCTGAGTGCCTGCAGCATGATGCGGCGCACGCGCTCTTGGTTGGGCACCAGCACGGCGCTGCCCACGCTGTTGCGCCAGGGGGTGACATCATCCGGCCCTATCGAGTAGCGGTTGATATTCTGGCTATCGCGGATGGCATTGGCCAGCGGCAGCAGCGCCAGCGCATCCGCCAGGGTGATGTTGGTGCGCACCATCTGCTGATACTGCGAGTACAGCTCAGGCGCACGCACCAACGCATTGAGGCTGAGCAGGCGGAAGAAGATAGCGGTGATCATCTCCTGGTGACGGCGGCCGCGGTCATAGTCACTGGTGGTGCCGCGCGAGCGTACATACCACAGGGCCGTCTCGCCATCCATGTGCACGTTGCCGGAAGGCACGCTGAAATCGCCGGGGCCTTCACGTTCATCCCACAGGGCGCGGCCGACTTGCACGTCTACCCCGCCCAGCGAATCGATGATCTGCGTGAAACCTGAGAAATTGACGAGCACAAAGTAATCTGGTTTGACGCCAAAGTTGTAGGCAAAGGTATCTGCCATCATCTCAAAATCGCCGCGTTGCATGCCGGCGTTGATACGCGTGATACGCCAGCCGGGGTGATAGACGTAGAGGTCACGCGGAAAGGAAGTCAGGCTGACGGTCTTGTCTTGGATGTTGATGGTGAGCAGCTCGATCACATCGGTGCGGTAGCCGCCATCCGTGGGGCGCTGGTCGCTGCCCAGAATGAGAATGTTGATCTGGCCCTCAGGCTGTGGCAGCTTGCCCATTTGATTGGGGATATCGATATCCGAGGCTTCGCTGGGCGGAGGAAACTCACCGAAACCAAGATCGACCAGCGAGGGCATATCCTCAGATGGCTGGGTAGGCAGCGGCTCATTGCTGATTGGCCCGCCCGGCAGAAAGGGTGTGGGGGTAGACGTACCCAGCACGGCTGCCGTAGCTTGTGAGGCGCCAGGCTGGCAGGCAGCCAGTAGCGTAGATAACAGGAGTACAGCGAGCAAAACGCGCTTCATAGCTAGTTGAATGTGCAAGAGTTGTGCCTCAGCCTATAAGAATAGCCGCTTTTCCTGCACACTGGGTTAACGCTTGACGTGTGGTTTTGTTCCCTAGGAAGTGGACGCCAGCGGCAGTAAGACGCTAAAGGTTGCCCCTGCCCCGGCCTGACTTTCGACCCAGATGCGGCCGCCCAGCGCCTTGGTGAGCGTCTCGGCAATGGTGAGGCCCACGCCACTATCGCCCACGCCAGAGATGACCGGGTTCTGAGCACGGTAGACGCGCGAGAAGACGCGCGGCAACGCCTCTTCAGGGATGCCGCCGCCACTGTCGCTGACCTGGATAAGCACATATTCGCCCAGGTCTTCCTGCTCTTCAAACAAAGCAGCCAGCGAGATGGCGCCGCCGGCCGGGGTGGAGGCATCCGCATTCTGCAGCAGGTGATAGAGGATCTGCTGCAGCGCGTCCCGATCGGTGTTCAGCGGCGGCATCTGGCGCGGCAGGTTCACGCGCAGAGCAATGCGTTTCTCTTGCATCGGCTCGCGCAGCAGGCTGAGGGCATCATCGATGACACTGCCCAGGTCCACTGGGCTGCGCTGGACATTCTGGCCTTCAGGGTCAAGCTCGGCGATGCGGATGAGGTTATCCACCAACGCATTCATGCGCTCGGTGGAGTTGCGAACACGTTCGAGGAACTTGCGTTGCAACGCGCCCAGCAAGCCCACCGATTCGCCGAGCAGCAAATCGGTGTAGCCCATTACCGAGGACAGCGGCTGGCGCAGCTCCTGGGCGATGGAGGTCACCAGTTCGACCTGCTCGGCGGGGATGCTGGCGTTGGGCTGCTGCTCGGCCGTTTCTTGGATGGCTTGCTGCGCGGCCTCCAGGCGGGCGTGCACAGCCGCCACTTCCTCCAAGGCCAGGCGCAGTTCTTCTTTGGCTTGTTCTGCAGTGATGTTAGCGCTGGGCACCCGTATACTGCCCGCCGCGTCAGGAACTGCCTGCAGATCCAGCAAGGATTGCTTCAGGCGCTGGTTTTCTTGCTGCAGAGCAGACAGCACTTCGCCGGGTTGTGCACCCTGCCCCGCTGTAGTTGGGCTGGCCTGCAAGGTGTCAATATGGGCAAGCAGACGCTCTACGTCTGCACGGTAGCGTTCATTCTCTTGCTGGAGCGCCTCAAGCTCATCGCGGCTGTGTTCGAGCTCTTGCACCAGCGGGGAGGCGGGGCGGCCAGACACGCCCAGGGCCGCGGCCAGATCGGCACCCAGGGTCTGGGCGCGCTGCTCGAGCAACACCTCGTCTGCAGCCTCCCAAGGATGCTCCAAATCAATGGCCAGTACCGCCCAGCGGCGCGAATCCTGAGCATAGTTGAACGGGGCCAGCAACAAATGCCCGGGGAAGCTGAGTTTGAGAGCCTGCGAGAGCGCGGTAAGCTCGCCGGGGGAGGCGTCCACTTCCAGGCGCAAGATACGCGCCCGTTGCAAGGCGGAGGTGAGGCGCGGCACCTCGCGCAACGAGATGCGCTCTGGCTCTATCGGGGCGGCGCGCTGCACGTTGTAGCCATACTGCACTTCGAGCTGGAGCTGGGCGTCATTGTGGGTAGCCAGCACGCATACATCCGCATCCAGCGCCTCGGCAAGCTCACGCACAAGCTGCCCTGGCTCTGAGAGCATGACGGGATGCTCAAGCGTCTCAAAGTCAAAATCCTCGAGGAAAGCAGGGGCCGGCGGCGGCTGTGGAACCAGCGTATCTTCCTGCTCATCCATTTCTTCGAGCGAGGGCAGTTCTGGCCCTAGTTTGAAGAAATCATCCTCCTCATCTTCGTATGAGGTCAACTCGGAATCGGTATCGGTGAAGTCAGCGTCAATATCAGAGTGAGCCTCAAACACCGGGTCAAGCTCGGCGGTTTCCATCAGATCGGCAAGCTCGGCCGCCTCATCCGCAGGCACTTCATTCGTCTGCGGCTGGGCAACCGGCAGGCCAAACAGCAACGGCGTGGCCAGCAGCGCGGCGGCCTGGGCGAGCAGCGGCAGGTTGCCAAACGGCTCAGCCAGCAGAATGTGCAGCGTGTGGCCCAACAAAAGCAGGCTCGCCTGAGCTAGCCCCAGACCCACGCCCTGACGGCCGTCTTTGCGACCGGCCAGGATCTGCAGCAAGCCTAGGATGGCGATCAAGCCAGCGCTAGCGCTCCAAGCGTAATCGGCATCGGTGTAGTTGAAGCGGCTGCCAGCAGACACGCCCAGCCAATACAGCAACATGAGCAGGGAGAGCAAGCCTGCGCCGATTATAGGCAGGACAGCAATGCGCTGGCTGCGCGGGCTGGTTTGCGGCCGCGCCCACAGCCAGACGAAGATGGCCAGGCTGAGCACCAACACAGCGCGCTCCCCAGGTGCGGTAGCGGCCACGGCGAGCGGCCAGCCCAGCCAGGCAAAAATATAGACGAGTAATTGCAGCAGGCGCAGGCCCATCAACGCGCCGAGTGCCAGCATGACACCGCGCGGCAAGCCAGCGCGCCCGGCTTTGCTATTCAGCCACAGGCTGATCGCAGACAGCATCAGCAGCATTAGCAGAGAATATAGGATGCCCCCCAGCGGGCTATCAAGAACAGTGAGCATGGCAATTGATGTGATTATAAATGAGGCGACTGCTGCAGTTGCCAGTTGACACGGGGTATTTTCCAGTTAGAATACGCCCTCAGTCCGCGCAGTACAAATGCCGAAGTGGCGGAACTGGCAGACGCGCTACGTTCAGGGCGTAGTGGGCGAAAGCTCGTGTGGGTTCGACTCCCACCTTCGGCACCAAAATAAAACAGCCAGGCAATTGCCTGGCTGTTTTGATTCTGTGCGCTGTGCGCTATCCGCCGATGTATTTGACGTAATCGAAGTAAGCCGAGATGAGGATGAAGGGAATGAAGATGGCGGCGATGAGCAGATAGCGCTTGCGCCAATTGGTGTTCCACAAGGTGACCAGGTTGTAGCCGATAACGCCAATGGCCAGCGCCCCCGCCCCAATGTTGACCAAGGGCGAGAAGGTGTCACCCCAACCGAGCAGCGGCACCACCAGGGGAACGATGATGTATTGCAGGGTGCAGCGGATGGCAGTGAGGATGATGGGGATGCCCAGCACGGTGCTGCCATAGGCAGCCAGCGGCGGAGTTTCAGTGATTGTTTCTTGCTTGGTGGCCATAGGGTAATTATAGACCTGTTTGCTACTGCTTTTTGTCATTCCGAATGAGCGGCGTCAGCCGCGAGGAGGAATCCGTTAAGAGTTCCTTTATGAATGTTACAAAAAATGAGCAAATTTCGGAAGAGATGTCTACAAGGATTCCTCCCTGATGCGGGTTCGGCGTGCGGATGATGAGCTAGGCACCCGGTCGGAATGACAGGTGGGTGTAAAAAGAGCCGCCCGTAGGGCGGCTCTTTGATTGGCAGGTCGATGACATGCGGTCTGAGACCGTCCCCTACTATTGTTAGTGTGCACCACCAGAAGCGGTGGGTGTCTTCGCCTTAGTGACCCAGGCTTCCTCGGCCTGCAGGGCACGCACGGAGCCGGGCTGGATCTTGCGATAGACCTCGTGCGGCTGGCGCGATACGCCATCCACCTCAAGCAGGCGGGCGAGCGGGATGCCGAACAGGCGCTCGTTCTCCTCGAGATACGGCAGGATCAGGGCCCAATCAGCCTCGCTGAGCGGCACAAACTCGCCACCGTTGAGCTGCTCGGCCACGACGCGCTGGTGCGGGTCACGCACGTAGATAGCACCACCGGAGGCCAGCGAGAACAGGTTGCTGCCCGGATACGGCGTCTCGAGATCAGCGATCTGGCCGTCTTCGTCAAACAGTATGCCGTTGAGCACTACAAAGCCGCCGCCGTTGAGCGGGTCGCCGGCCATGAAGGATTCGGCCAGGTAGTCGAGACAGCTGCCGTTGATGACCACGCGCGGTTTGCCGACCGCATTAATGAGCGGGCGGCCGGCGGCGTTGCCAAGGATGAAAGCGCTGCCGCCCTTGGCGCCGTACATGAAGGTTTGGCCCACATCGCCGTGCACGACAAGGCGGCCCGCTTTCATGATCTGGGCCAACTGGTCCTGCCCGTTGTTGTGGACGGTGATGGTGGCACCATCCAGACCGGAGGCGAGATAGTCGCCCGCCGAGCCATAGGTGTGAATGTGCACATCCTGCGTGTTGGTGCCGATGCCGTTGCCGATGAAACGTTGGCCGCGCAGGTGAATGACGAGGATGTGGCGGAAGCCAGCTTCGACGATACGCTGCACTTCACGGCCAACCGAGTCGTCGCCTTGCGGCGGGTAGCCCTGCGCGTCGAGAATAAGCGTTTGCGTGAGGCTGGCTGCTTTGGGCAGACTGGCCCCATAAACGTGATAAACGTAGCCCGCGCTGGGCGCGGTTTTGATGGCCGCCATCACGCGCTCAAAGCCGGCGTCCACCAGCGAGACGAGGCTGCTGCGGCGCAGGCTGCCCGTGGGATAGCGGCGGTCCATGAGCAGCGAGAGCAACTCAATAGAACGGGCGCGTCCGGCTTCATCGCCTGCGCTGGCTTCGATTCCAGCCAGGAAGTCTTGTGCCTGCTGGTAGCTCCAGGTCGGCAGCTGGGTCCGCGCCCAGTCGTACAGCTCAGCGGCGCTGCCAGATGGCAGCGTCATGGCAGCCGGGCTGTACGGCGCACGGTCGTAGGCCGTGCGGCGAGTGGGCTGCTTGACGGGCTGGCCAAATTTGTTGGTGAGCACCAGTTTTGGCTTCGTCTTGTAATCGTCATGCACACTGAACAGGAACGCGCCGCCATCGGTGTGGCTGCCGCCGCGGGCGTTCCAGTAGCGGTCGGCGCGTGACCAGAAGCGCGAGTCTTCGGCGGCCAGGCTGATCATGGCGGCATCGATGCCTTGCTTCTCCGAGGCGGCCAGCGCGATCGAGACAGTTTGACCGTCCACTGTGCTTTCCTGCCAAGCAAAGACCTGTGGGCGTAGCATGCTGGTATCGGTGATACCGGTGAGGCGGTAGACCGCCTCACCCTGCCCGCCTTCGTCCGACTGGGCGATGAGGAAGAACCACGGCCCATCCGGAGAGGAGTGGATGTGGCTACTCTGCAGCATGGAGTAGATGCGCTGCTTATCTGCCGGCAGCAAGGTGAAGTCACGCTCGGTAGTGGGCGCCAGCGCCTCGATGACGTATTCGAGCGGATAGTTGTAGGTGCGGTATAGCAGGTCGAAGACCTGCACGGCGACCTCAGTATCCGTCAGATACAGCGGGTAGATGTTGCGCTGCGCCAAGTACTCGCTGATCGAAGCATGGTTGGCAAAATCACCGTTATGGACCAGTGCTTCGTTCATGCCGATGAAGGGATGGGCGCCGCCCGGGTGCCAGACGCGGCCCTTGGTGGGATAGCGATGGTGGCCGATCCATACATGAGCATGCATGTCTTCGAGCTGGTAGTAGCGAATGACATCGTCGCCGTAACCGACCATCTTGAGCACCAGCAGGTTCTTGGCATGCGAGAGCACGAAGGCGCGCTTCTCGCCCAGCGAAGCGTAGTAGGTGGTGTTGATCTTGAAGCTGTTCTGGTAGACGTACTCGTCTTCGACGGCGCGCTCCGGCAGATTCATGAAATCATGCTCGGCGCGGAAGGCGGCCAACGCGGCGGCTTTGGGGCGCACGAAGTACTGCACCACATCCGGCGGGCGCACATCCAGCCCGGCGATCTGAGTGAAGTCAGCCATGTGGGGCTGCTCGCGCACATGGTCGATCTCGAAGACGGGATGGATGTACTGCGCTTCCACTTCGGCACGCGCCGCCGGGTCCATATAAGCCATGGCGAGCAAATAATCGTTGTGCAGCAGATCTGGACTGACGCCGAATTTAGCCGCGTCGAGGCCCACGGCGGCGATGCCGCCGCCCTTGCCGTTGCCGCGGTTGCTCATCTGCGCCAGGGCGGCCAGCATATGGCGGGCGGCGACGCGCTCGCTGCTGGCCATGCCGATGACGCCGCAGCCGCCTTCGGCAGCTTCGTCTCGGTTGAATTGGGTCAGGTCGGTGCGCGGCAGTTTGCCGCGGCTGTTGAGGATACGAGTTAATTCGTCATTCATGATGGTCTCCTACCCCACATACTTGAGCAGATCACGGCGGCCGCGTAGCTCACGAATGCTGCGCAAGCCCAGCTTGCGCAGCAGATCACGCAGCTGGGTGGCGTAGGCGGTGTACATGTTGATGATGCGCTGCTGGCCCCAGTCTGCGGGCATGAGCTGCTGCAGCAGTGGGTCCGTGGTGGTGAGGCCGAAGGGGCAGCCGCGGCCGCGCTCGCAGTTGCTGCAGCGCGTGCAGCCGATGGCAATGAGTTCGGCGGTGCCCATCACGCAGCCATCCGCGCCGAGGGCGATGGCCTTGGCGACATCGTACGCGGTGCGCACGCCGCCGCTAGCCATGAGGGTCACTTCTTCGCGTACGTTCTCGCTGACCAGGTATTTGTGCACCTTAGGGATGGCGAACTCGATTGGCATGGCGATGTTCTTCTTGGCAATCTCAGGGGCTGCGCCCGTGCCGCCGTAGGAGCCATCCAGGTGAACGATGTGGGCGCCGGCGAAGTACGAGCCGACCGCGACCATGTCTACATCCGTGGGTGTGGACACCTTGACGGATACCAGGGCGCGCGGGTTGGTGGTACGGATCCAATCCACATGCTTGCGATGGTCCTCCACCGAGTACACGGAGTGGAAGGGGAACGGCGAGAACAGGCTGACCCAGGGCACGCTTTCACGCATGGCGGCGACGACGCTGGTGGCTTTGTCACCCAGCAAGTGGCCGCCGAGGCCGGGTTTGGCGCCCTGAGCGTACTTGAACTCCACGATGGGCGCGTACTGGATGGTTTCCTCGCGCACCCCGAACATGCCCGTGGCTACTTGGGTAATGATGTGGTCTTTGTACGGCACGAGCGACGGCGGGTAACCGCCCTCGCCTGTGCTGGTAAAGGTGCCCAGGTGCTGGGCCGCGCGGGCGCGGGCCTGCATGACGTGCTCACTGATCGAGCCGTAGGACATGCCGCCGCCGTACATCGGGATATTTATCTTGAGCTGCGCGCCATCGTCGCGGCGGTTGAGCGGCAACGAGAGATCGATCTCGGTGTCGGCCGGCAGCCATTGATCCTGGCTGGGGATATTGAAGTCAAGCACATCAAAGCCGCCGCCGGAGGCGCCGATCTTGTATTCCAAGCCATTATCCGGCACCTGGCCGGTCTCAGCCATCAACCAGGTAGCCAGGATGAGGTCCTGCGTCCAGCGGCTGTCCCCAAGAGCCGGCGGGGCCTCTTCGGCGCGCGGCCAGTGGGCAAAGCCATTGTGCAGATTGCTGATGTGCTTCTCGACGATGAGTTGCTCATCGGTCTTGTTAGCGATGCTAGCCATTAGTTGGCCTCCGTATAACCCAGCAGACCAGCGAAGGCATCTGCTTCCAAAGTCTTCATGAACATGGCGCGGCCCATCTCGCCGCGCAGGCGGCGCACTTCACGCAGGCCCATGGCGCCGAGAATTTCGAGCAGCTGATCGCGCCAAGAGGCGCACAAGTTCTTGAGGCGTTGCACACCCCAAGCTTCATTGAGGTTGCCCGGCAGGCGGAAGCTGCTGGCGCCGCGGGCGCTGCACTCGCCGCCGAAGCGCGCTTGCAAGGCCACCAGCAGCGGCGTATCCACCGCCACGGCGTCCAGGCCGCAGATCATCGCCTTGGGCAGGTGCTCGGCGGCGATCATGCCGCCGCTGCCCAGCAACGTCACCTCTTCACGGATGCCGGCGTCTACGAAGGCTTTGTGTGCCTCACGAATAAGATCGAGCACAAACGCGCCATCGGCGCTGCGGCCGTGGAAATCGGCGAGCAAGTGGAAGACTTTGATGCCGCGTTGGGCATAGCTAACCAGCGCAGCGGTCTCTTCAAAGCCAGTGCGCAGAGCGATGATGCCGCCGGGGAAGGTTGCGGTGATAGCAGCATAGAGCGCCTCGTCCCAGCCCTGCATCTCTACCATGCGCGGGGTGAAGCCAAGCTGGCTGAGGCGGCGAGCGTGCTCCGGGCGCAAGACCGGCACGATGGCCGAGCCGAATTCGGTGAGACCCATCGCGTACTGGAAGGGCAGCACGGCCAGCGTGTCAACCTCGGCGGCGGCACGCGCGTACATGCGTGCTACGCCGGCGGCCAGCTCGGTCTGCGGCGCATCCAGCACGATGGGCAACTGGATCGAGAGGGTATGCGGCGTGTTGCCCACGGGTTGGCCGGCGGCATCAAATTGCAGGAAGTTGGGGGTGTAGCCAATATCCACCACAGTGGAGATAGTCTCGCGGCCGTGGATGCCGTCACGCGTGGGGCGCACGATCTCAGACATATCCGTCCACATGCCGTCCCAACCCTCGCCGCCGAACTTGCCGCGGTAGCCAGCGCCGCGCACGGGCACCAGGCCACTGGAGGCCTCGTACGAGATCTGGTCTACATAGTTGAAGGTGAAATACGAGTCGCCCAGACTGCGGCGCTCAGGGTTGTGTTCAATGCGTACGAACTCGGGAAACTCAGTGGTGCAGCGCAGGCAGCCCACGCAGTGCTCCTCACGCGGCATGAAGCCGCCCACCGGGCCAGAGAAGACGCCGTACATGCACGGGCGGCTAAGGATGACATCCTTGCGCGGGCCGTAGTGCAGCACTTCTGAGATGAGAAGTTTGGCCAGGCCCGTGCGGCGCACTTTGACCTTGAAGCGGCTGGGCCACTTCTCAATGTCCGCCGCGGGCTGGGTGGGAATGTGATAGCGGTGATAGCCAGCTGCGGCGTCTCGATGTTCAGGCATAACAAAGAACCTTTCTGCCCAAATAAAAATGGGCACGCAGGGCGTGCCCATTAACTCCATCGAGGTCACACCCTTCCAGTAGGGAATTGCCGCAACACACCCGCGTGGGCAGGTTGCACCAGTGCGCCGCGCTCTGTGCCGCCTGTCACCAGGCAGTTTTGCTGCGTCGCTTGTTTGGAAGGGAGAAACGAAGCCCGTGGTAGGGCTTCAGAGGCATCCGCTGATTTGTGCTGTTGTAGCTTTGGCGAAGCAAAAGCTATAACAGCACTGCTCGATGTTCGCTGGCACGGCCGCCAGCTTAGCTCCGGACTTTCACCGGTGGCATTGTTTACACAATACCAGCGCCTTTCAGGCGCAAGAACCTCCACCTCGTAGCCGCGCGCCTTCAAGGTTGGCATAGCCAACCGAAGAGGCACAGGGCCCAGCCGCTTGTTCTCTCTATTCAGTTGTTAACAGGCAAGACTATACCCGTGGGCGGGAAAAGTTGTCAAGGCGCACGTTATTTGGGCTGCACGGGAGCCGCGTCTGGCACGGCGCCCTTCTGCACGGCGGCCTGCAAGGCCTGGAAGGCCAGCGGGTCGATGCCGGTGCCGACCTGCTTCTCCAACAGGGCCAGCGCCTCTTGCGGGGTGAGCGCACTGCGATACGGCCGCGGCGCGGTGAGCGCCTCGTACTGGTCAGCCACGGCCAGCAGGCGCGCCTCCTGCGGCATCTCGCCGCCTGGCAGGCCGCGGTGGTAGCCGCGCCCATCCAGGCGCTCGTGATGGGCGCTGGCGATCTGCGCCAACTGGCGAAAGCCGCGCACGCGCTCCAGGATGCGATAGGTGTATTCGGTGTGCGAGCGCATCTGCGCCCACTCGGCGTCATTGAGCTTGTCTGGCTTGTCCAGAATAGTGTTGGAGACGGCCAGCTTCCCAATATCATGCAGCAGCGCCGCCCGCGAAAGGTCTCGGCGCTGTTCCGGCGGCAGCTTGAGCTCCGCCGCCATCAGGCGCACAATCTCGGCCACGCGGGCCGAGTGGCGGCTGGTATAGGGAGACTTGGCGTCAATCACGCGGGCAAAGGCCTCGGCAATCTGATCCAGCTTGTCCTGGTCTGCATGCAGGATACGGTCAGGCGGCTCGTAGGCGCCGATATCGGTGATGAGATCCTTGGAAGCCAGCCTCTCCCAAAAAGATTCGTCGTCTGCAATCGTGGCGAAGAACAGATCCACCAACGCCGGGTCAAACCAGGTGCCGCGGCGCTCACGCGCTACGCGGCGGGCACCCTCAGGGCCATAACTACTATAGAAGACCTCGAGAGTCTGGGCAAAATCAAGCACGCGGCCAAGCAGCGAAATCTGCTCGCCTTTTTTCCCGAGCGGATCACCTTTGCCATCCCAGTGTTCGTCGAGATCCAAAATAGCCTGGGCGGTATCCTCCGGGAAACCAAGCATGCGGGCAATATCTGCACCACGCTCGCAGCGTGTCTTGATCAGCCCGCGGGCAGCCGGACGGCCTTGCAGGCCAAGGGTGACGATGCGCCACAACCGAGAGAGCAAACTCGAACCTTCTCCAGCCGTGCGCACGACATACATGCCGGCACCGACAAGACTGGACCATTGCACGGTCTTTAGGCGGAATTTGGCAATGTGATCATCAACGCCGAAAAGGGCAGATACCTTGGCGGCATTGCTGGAACAGCCAAGGTCCTTGAGCAGCAACGCGTAAAAGAGCGCCGAGCGTTGGTGTGAAGAAAGATCCATAGAATCGGCCAGCGTCATGCCAATCATGCAGTTGCGTAGCGTGTGACCTTCGGGCTGGCCCTCAGTCAAATCCAAGGCATAGGTAAGGGCAGAAACGATCTCAGATAGGCGAATATCTACTGGGGCAGCGATGTCAGGCTTCATGTCAAAGTAAACGAATAACAGCCGCTTAACGCGTCACACGGGCGCGCACTTGTGCAAGCACATCGGCCAGCTCGGGCACGCGCAGCAGCCAGGCGGCGGCGGCGTAGACCAGGCCGCCAGCCGCCACACCGCCCAGCGCCTGCAGCCACAGCGGCTGGCTGTGGGCGTAGGCCAGCCAGCCCCACAGCGCCGCAAACATGGCGACGCTGGCCAAGGCTGACTGGCCCGCGCCGCGCAGCAAGCGGCCTTCCTCCAACCCGCCCAGGCGGCCGCGCATCAGCCACAGCAGCACCAACATCTCAAGGAAGGTGGCGGCTGAGTTGGCCAGGGCCAGGCCGCCGTGCGGCATCCAGCCGGCGCGGGCGAAGAGCGCGGGCAGAGTGAGGCTGAGCACCACGTTGAGGCCCATCGCCCCCACGCCCACCATCACCGGCGTGCGCGTGTCTTGCAGGGCATAGAAGGCGCGCGAGGCGATCTCCACCACCGAATGGCCGACCAGGCCGGCGGCGTACCATAGCAGCGCCCAGGCCACCAACTGCGTATCATCTGGCCCGAACTCACCGCGCTGGAACAAGAGAGCGACGACAGGTTGACGCAACAGGATGAGGCCGATGCTGGCTGGCAGCGCCAGAAAAATGATGCCGCGCAAAGTGCTGACCAGGGAGGAGCGCAGCTCCGCTAAGTTGCCACGGGCAAACTGGGCTGAGAAGGTGGGCAGCGCAGCGATGGCGATGGCCTGGCCGATGGCTTGCTGCGGCATAAGCATCACTGAGAAGGCCACGGTGATGGCCGCCAGGCTGCCGGCCGCCATGCCGGAGGCGACGATGGTGTTTACTAGAAAGTTGAGCTGCACCACAGCCACACCCAGCAAGCGCGGCGCCATGAGCCGCCCCACCTGGCGCACGCCGGGCAGGCGTAGCCCCAGCATGGGCGAGTACTGCGGGCGCAGGCGTAGCAGTGCCGGAAGCTGGACGCCAAGATGCAATAGCGAGCCGAGCACAGCGCCCCAGGCCAGGCCGTGAATGCCCATGCTGGGCACAAAGATAAAAATGCTGAGGATGATGCCGAACCACAGCATGCTCGGTGCCAAAGCGGGCAGGAAGAAGCGCTGGTGCGCGTTGAGCACGCCCATCAGCAGGCCACTGAGGCCGAAGATGACCGGGGTGAGCAGTTGGATGCGTAACAATTCAACAGTCAGAGACTGTTGAATTGTTGAGAACTCCGGCACCAGCACGCCGCCAACCAGCTGCGGAGCGAAAACCCAGGCGATGGCGGAGACGACGGCAAGGGTCAGACCGACGAGGTTGGCCACCGAGGAGGCCAGGTGCCAGGCGTCTTGGCTGGTCTTGGGCGAATCCTGTTTTTGCAGGTAGCCGGTAAAGGTGGGAATGAAGGCTGAGGCCAGCGCCCCACCGGCGATGAGGCTGAAGAGGATCTCCGGCAGGCGAGAAGCGGCGTAGAAGGCATCCAGCGCGGCATCCGTGCCAAAGGCGCGGGTGATAAGCACCTGGCGCAGCAGGCCCATCAGGCTGTTGAGCACAAAGGCGAACATCACCGTGCCGGCGGCGCGGGCGATCTGGCGGGTGGCGTTAGACATTGGGGCAGATTATACGGCGCGCTGCAAAAAGCGCGAAACACAAAGGCACAAAGGGTTGAGATTGGGCTCGAATTCTTTGTGCTCTTCGTATCTTTGTGGTTAGTCTTGTAGATTATGATTCATGCTATGAGACAGGGCCGATTATTCCTGTTTGCGTGGAGCCAGGCAGAGGCTGAGGCGGCCGCCAGCACCATCGCCAGCTGGGGCTGGCAGGTGCAACTGGAATGGCAAGACGGCGGGCGCGGCAGTGCGGCGGTCAGGGCTGCGCTGCCAGACGTGCTGGTCTTTTATCTGGAGCATAAACCCTCCCACAGTCGTACTACCGCCGAACATCTCGCCAACACCAAGACCACGCGCTACATCCCTATGGTGTTCGTGGGTGGCGAAGGTGAGGCGCTGGACAAGGCACGCAGCCTGTTCCCCACGGCATTCTTTGTTGGTCAGGACGAGTTGCAGACCACGCTGGAAGGGTTGCGCCCGAAATGAGCGCTCTCTCGCGCTGTGGCTGGCACGGCGACGACCCGCTGTACATTCAGTATCACGATGAGGAATGGGGGCTGCCGCTGCACGACGAGCGCCGCCTGTTTGAGATGCTGATCCTGGAAGGTGCGCAAGCGGGTTTGAGCTGGATCACGGTGCTGCGCAAGCGCGAGGCCTACCGCGCTGCCTTCGATACCTTTGACGCCAAGAAGATCGCCGCCTACGGCGAAACTAAAGTGGCCGAGTTGCTCTCCAACGCGGGCATTATTCGCAACCGCGCCAAGATCGGCGCCGCCATCGGCAACGCCCAGGCTTTCCTCAAGGTACAGGATGAGTTCGGCAGCTTTGATGCCTACATATGGCAATTTGTGGGCGGCACGCCGATCACCAACCGGCGACAGGCTCTCAAAGAGATCCCTGCTGAAACGCCCGAATCACTGGGGATGAGCAAAGATTTGAAGAAGCGCGGCTTTCGCTTTGTTGGCCCCACCATTTGCTATGCCTATATGCAAGCCACTGGCATGGTGAATGATCATTTGCTGGATTGTTTTAGATACAGGCAAGTGAGCAGTGAGCAGTAATAGAGATTGGAGATTTGCTGGTCAGTAATTGGTAAGTGGTAATTGGGTAGCCTGTGCACTGCTCACCAATCACTGAGTTAAAGTGAGAGAGCCGGGTACGCCGCCCGGCTCTCACTAAGGAGGAGAAGAAGAGAGAAATCGCCCTTACGAGACATATAATAGGCAATCTGGACTCGGGGTGCTTGACGCTTACCCTACGATTACCCTACTCTAGCCACGCACTTTATATAGGAAAAAGGGACTATTCATCCATGGAATTGGCGATACACACTGAAAATCTCGCCCGGGTCTACAAACTGCGCGGCAACAAAAAAGAAGAAGCCAAAGAGTTGATCGCGCTGCGCGATATCAACCTTGAGGTGCGCCGCGGCGAGCTATTTGGCTTGCTTGGCCCCAACGGGGCGGGCAAGACCACCCTCATCAAGATTCTCACCACCCTGCTGGCGCCCACCTCGGGCGTGGCGCGCGTGGCCGGCTATGACGTGGCCAAGGAGCCAGACAAGGTGCGCCCGCGCATCAACATGGTCTCCGGCGGCGAATCGTCCGGCTACGGCTTGCTGACCGTGCGCGAGAACCTGTGGATGTTCGCCCAGTTCTACGGCATCCCCAGCAAGATCGCCAACGAGCGCATCAAAGCGCTGCTCAAGATCGTCAACCTGGAAGACCGCATCAACACCAAGTCTTCTGACCTCTCGACCGGCCTGCGCCAGAAGATGAACATTGTGCGCGGCTTCCTCACCGACCCGGATGTGCTCTTCCTGGATGAGCCTACCCTCGGCCTGGATGTTGAGGCCAGCCGTGATGTGCGCCATTTTGTGCGCGGCTGGGTGGACAACAACCCCGACCGCACGCTGCTGCTGACCACGCACTACATGGTGGAGGCGGATGAATTGTGTGACCGCGTGGCGATCATCAACGGCGGTAAGGTGCTGGCTTGCGACACGCCCGCAAACCTGAAGCGCCAGTTGCAGCGCGATGTGATTTATCGCATGGAGGTCAGCCCGCTGAACACACTGCAGCCGGAGGCGCTGGAAGCGCTGGGCGGCGTGCGCAAAGTGAGCCACGAGGCCAAAGACGGCGCGGCGGTGCTGGAGCTGATCCTGGCCGAGGACGATGCGCTGGGTTCGGTGGTCAATATGCTGACTGGGCGGGATATTCACATCCTCAACCTGCAGAAGCGCGAGCCCACGCTGGAAGACGTGTTCGTGAATCTCGTAGGCCACAGCATGAAGGAGGCCGAGAGTGGCGCTAACGGATAGAGTGCACAAGAACACCGGCTGGCGCCTCTTCGTGCAGACCGTGATCGGCCGCGCCTACCCGCGCATCATTGGTTTGCTGCGTGAGCACTCGTGGTTCTTCTTTGAAGTCTTTCTGCCCGTGCTTTCGATTGCAGCGTATGTCTTCATCTACCGCGCCATCGGCGCCGAAGATGTGTTCATTGGCTTTGTGGTGATGGGCGGCGCCATGACGGCATTCTGGCTCAATATTTTGTGGTCAATGAGCAGCCAGATGTATTGGGAGAAGCAAACCGGCAACCTGGCGCTGTACATCATGGCGCCCAATTCGCTGATGGCGGTGCTGCTGGGCATGGCGCTGGGCGGCCTGTTCTCTACTGGCTTGCGCGCCCTGGTGATCACCCTGGCGGGCACCTTTTTGTTCGATGTCAACTTCGAAGTGAGCAACTACCTGATGCTGTTCGCCGTGTTCATGCTAACCATGGTGGCACTCTATGGCATGGGCATGATGACAGCTTCGTTATTCTTGCTGCTCAATCGTGAAGCATGGCACTACGCCAATCTGGCGCAGGAGCCGGTGTATTTAGCCTCTGGTTTTTACTTCCCCATCAAGAGCCTCAATTTCTGGGTGGCTGCCGGCGCCTCGATCATTCCGCTCACGTTGGGGCTGGATGCCATGCGCCAGCTCTCCTTCCGCGGCGGCGTGGAGCTTGGCTTCCTGCCGGTGCAGACCGAGCTGCTGGTGCTGGGCGTGCTGTGCATCGTGTTCCTGGCGGGCGCACGCTGGCTGCTGGGCTACATGGAACGCCTGGCCGTGCGCGAGGGCCGTTTGACGGACGGACGGAGATAGAGCATGCAAGCCACACAACCCATCGACAAGCAAGCGGGCGAGCGCGGCGTGGGCCGGCGCACCTTTTTGGCTGCGGCCTGGCTGGGCTGGCAGATCGAAGCCAACTGGGCTGACCCGATCATCTTCTTCATCTACTCAGTCATCAAGCCGCTGTCTGGTGCTGCCATTCTGGTGGTGATGTACAGCGTGATCACCAACGGCGCTTTTGAAGACCCGATGTTTGCCTACATTTATCTGGGCAACGCTTTCTATATTTATGTGGCCGCAGTGCTCAGCGGTGTCTCGTGGTCGGTGATCGACGACCGCGAGGTGTACCGCATGCTCAAGTACATCTACATTGCACCGGTGAACATTCCTGTGTATCTGCTGGGGCGTGGTTTCGCTAAGTTTGTCTTTGGCAGTCTGGCGGTGTTCATCACCATCGCGGTGGGCGTCTTGTTCCTGGATGTGCCGCTCGACCTTACGCTGGTGAATTGGCCGTTGTTCGTCATCAGCCTGGTGATGGGCATCGTGATGCTGGCGATGATGGGGCTGGCTTTGGGTAGCGTAATGCTGCTTATCGTCAACAATGCCAACTTCATGGGCGAGGCGGTGGCTGGGGCGTTGTACCTGTTCAGTGGCGCCATCTTCCCACTCAGTGTTTTGCCAGCATGGCTGCAGCCGATCGGCTACGTTGTGCCCATCTCGTACTGGCTGGAGCTCATTCGGCGAGCGCTGGTGGGCGGCGTGGCGCAGAGCTTCCCTACCTTCAGCCAATTCTCCAACCTGCAACTGCTCGGCATTCTTGCCGGGCTGACGGCGGTGTTCACCGTGCTGGGCTTTGTCATCTTCCGCTATTGTGATCATCAGGCGCGCGAACGCGGCTACATTGACCGTGTGACCAACTACTAAGAAAGCACTTGCACTCAGGCAGCGTCCATAGATAAGGGTATTATGCAACTCCCTCATCTATGGACGCTGCGCTATGAATACGCACCACGCCCTGCAACTCGGCACCTTCATCACCCCACACAACCGCAACCCTGAAGCCACGGTAGCGCTGGCGCGCCATAGCGAAACGCTGGGCTTTGACCTCGTCAGCTTCCAGGACCACCCCTACCAAGCGGCCTTCCTCGACAGCTGGACGCTGATGAGCTGGGTGGCCGGGCAGACCGAGCGTATCCACATTGCCCCCAACGTGCTCAACCTGCCTCTGCGCCAACCCGCCGTCTTGGCGCGCAGCGCCGCCAGCCTTGACCTGCTCTCTGGCGGGCGCGTGGCCATGGCGCTGGGCGCTGGCGCCTTCTGGGATGGCATCGGCGCCATGGGCGGGCCGCAGCGCAGCCCGGCCGAGGCGGTCACGGCGCTGGACGAGGCGCTAGATATTCTGCGCAGCATGATGAACAGCGGCAGCAATGCCGGGCTACGCTTTGAGGGTAAGTTCTACACACTGAACGGCGTGCAAGGCGGCCCGCTACCCGCACACGAGATCCCGATCTGGCTGGGCGCGTACAAGCCGCGCATGCTGCGCCTGCTGGCGCAAAAGGCGGATGGCTGGCTGCCCAGCCTGGGCTACCTGAAGCCGGGTGACTTGCAAACCGGTAACCGCATCATTGATGAGGCGGCACGCAAGGCGGGCCGCGAGCCGGGCGACATCCGCCGGCTCTTGAACATCTCTGGCCAGTTTGCGGCGCAACACCAGGGCTTCTTGCACGGCCCATCGGCGCAATGGGTGGACGAACTGCTGCCGCTGGTGGTGGAGGATGGCATTCGCACCTTTATTCTGGCCAGCGACGACCCCGACACGATGGAGCAGTTTGCGCGCGAGGTGGCCCCCACCCTGCGCCAGGCGGCGCTCGAAGCATTGCCTGGCGCGGCGAGCGGCCCGCGGCGCAGCGCCACAGCACGCGCCAAACGGCGCGCGGGCATTGACTATGACGGTGTGCCCGCCAGCCTGACAGAGCGCACGGTGGAACCGGGTGATTTCAGCTACGCACGCGTGCGCTCCAACTACTTGCGCGGCGGCGCGCCGGGTATTGTGTTCCGCGTCGAAAACGTGGATGAAGTTGTAGATGCGCTGGCCTTTGCGCGCCGCCATCCTGAGCTGCCGCTGGGTATCCGCAGCGGCGGCCACGGTATCAGCGGCCGCTCGACCAATAACGGCGGCATCGTTATTGACCTGGGCAAGCTCAACCGCATTGATGTGCTGGATAAGGCCAAACGCCTCGTGCGCATTGAACCCGGCGCACGTTGGATGCAGGTGGCCGCGGCGCTGGAGCCGTACGGCTGGGCGCTGAGCTCAGGCGACTATGGCGGCGTGGGTGTGGGCGGCCTGGCCACTGCCGGCGGCGTGGGCTGGCTGTCACGCCAGCACGGGCTGACCATCGACCGCTTGCGGGCGGTGGAGATGGTGCTGGCGGATGGCTCGCTCGTGCGCGCGGATGCCGAGCACAATGCCGACCTGTTCTGGGCGGTGCGCGGCGCGGGCGGCAACTTTGGCATCGTTACTGCTTTTGAATTTGAAGTCTACGAAGTTGGCAATGTGGGTTGGGCACAACTGATCATGGATGCCAGCCAGCCTGCTGATTTCCTGGTGAAGTGGGGTGCGGCGGTGGAAGCTGCGCCACGCGATGTGACCAGTTTCATGATCCTGAGCCCGGCGCGCGAGACGCAGCCAGCGATTGGTTATGTGATGGTGCTAATCAATGCAGACGATGCCGACACCATCGTGCAGCGTTTGCAACCGCTGGCCAACATTGCCCCGATGTACGACTACAGCGCCAGCATCATGCCCTACGCGGCGGTGATGGCCAATGCGCAGAGCAGTGAACACAACGCGCAGGGCGAGCCAACGGCGCGTTCGGGGCTGCTGAAGCACATCACGCCGGAGTTTGCCGCGGCGGCAGCACGCATGATCGAGAGCGGCGCCTTCTACTTCTTCCAAATTCGCGCCGTGGGCGGCGCGGTGGCCGATGTGCCGCCAGAAGCCACCTCCTATGCGTATCGAGATCCCAATTTCTCGGTCACAGCGATGGGTGCCAACCGCGCCATCACCAACGCCGCCTGGGAGCAGCTCTACCCGCACTTTGAAGGGTTGTACATCAGCTTTGAGACCGACCAATCGCCCGAACGGCTGGCGGATGGCTTCCCACCCACTACGTTGGCGCGTTTGCGCGAGCTGAAGTTGCGCTACGACCCGCACAATGTCTTCCGCGATAATTTCAACATCACGCCTGAACGCGAAAAGGAGTCCGCATGAGCGACTACGGCCACGAACTCTTGTTTGGCACTTTCATCACCCCCAGCGCGCAGCCCGCCCAGCAAGCGGTGGAGTTGGCCATTGCGGCCGACCGCGCCGGGCTGGATCTGGCGACCTTCCAGGACCACCCCTACCAGGCCAGCTTTCACGACACCTGGACCCTGCTCACCTATGTAGCCTCACGCACGCAGCGCATCCGCGTCAGTGGCAACGTGCTCAACTTGCCGCTGCGCCAGCCCGCTGTACTGGCGCGTGCGGCGGCCAGCCTCGACCTGCTGAGTGGCGGCCGCTTTGAAATGGGGCTGGGTGCGGGCGGCTTCTGGGATGCCATCGAGGCGATGGGCGGGCGACGGCTGACCGCCGGCCAGTCCATCCAGGCGCTCGAAGAAGCCATCGACATCATGCGCCTGCTCTGGGATGCCGAGGAGCGCAGCGGAGCGCGCTTGGATGGCAAGTTCTACCAGTTGCACGGCGCGCGGCGTGGGCCAGCGCCTGCGCACAAGATCGAGATCTGGCTGGGCGCCTATAAGCCCAAAATTCTGGACCTCACCGGGCGCAAAGCGGATGGCTGGGTGCCCACGGTGGCCTATCTAGAGAATGGCCTGCCCAGCCTGGCGGAGATGAACGCCCATATTGACGCCGGCGCCGCGAAGGCAGGCCGCCCGGCCACCAGTGTGCGCCGCATGCTTAACATCAACGGGCAATTCACCAGTAATGGCACTGGCCTTCTGGTGGGCCCGCCGCAGCAGTGGGCCGAGCAGTTGGCCGAGCTGACCTTTACCTATGGCATCAGCACTTTCCTGCTGGCGGTAGCTGACAGCGCCAGCATCGAGCTGTATGCTAAAGAGGTAGCGCCTGCCACGCGTGAACTAGTGGCCGCAGAGCGCCAGCGATGAGCGCAAAACACTCCCCTCCCCTGCTCTTTTATGCCTCTAAGCCGCACAAGCGGCTGGGCACGCTGTGGGCGGCGGTGAGCGAACAGGGTGTGTGGTCGGCGGCGTATGCGCTTGACGAGGCACGCTTCTGCGATCACATCCTCGAGCGCGGGTCAGCCCAGCTGGTCAAACAAGCTGCGCCAGTAGCGCCGGTGCTGGCGCAGATGCAGTAGTTTTTGGCAGGCACTCGCCGCCGGTTTGAAGTCACGGTAGATTTCAGCGGCATGACGGCGTTCCAGCAGGCCGTGCGCAAAGCCGTGATGGCGGTAGGCTACGGCGAGACTGCCTCGTATGGCGACATTGCCGCGGCGGTGGGCAACCCGCGGGCGGCACGCGCCGTGGGCGGCGTGCAGGCATGTAACCCCATCTCGTTCATTATTCCGTGCCACCGCATCATCGGCGCTGACGGCAGCCTGGCTGGCTATGGAGGATTTGGCGGCGTGGAGACCAAGCGTTGGTTACTGGAGTTGGAAGGGACTCTCGTTAGCTAGTCAAGTGGTCACTTGGTCAATTTGCCGTCTGGCTTATTGACCAGCAGACAAATTGACAAGGTTAGAATCTCTGTGATGAAAGTCTTAGTGGGAACTGACGAAGCCAACCCGGTCGTGGAGCATGTGGCCACAGCGCTGGCTGCAGCAGCACGGCCATCCGGCCGAGCTGCTGGCACCAGCGCTGTGGCCACAGGCCGCCCGCGGCGTGGCCGAGGAAGTAGCCAGCGGCAGGGCAGACGAAGGCATCCTGTTCTGCTGGACGGGTACGGGAGTCAGCATCGCCGCCAACAAGGTGGCGGGCATCCGCGCCGCCCTGTGCGCCGATGCCGAAACCGCCCGCGGGGCGCGGCTGTGGAACAATGCCAACGTGCTGTGCCTCTCGCTGCGCACTACTACGCCCGCGTTAGCCAGCGAGATACTCGAAAGCTGGTTTGGTACGCAGTATGTGCCTAATCCGGGCGATGATGCGTGTTTGGCGCAATTGGAGTGAGCGGTGAGTAATGAGCAGGTAATCGCCTAGTCGTTGCTTGCGCACACAAAGAATAGAGGGACGGCGAATCGCCGTCCCTCTATTCTTTATGCCAAGGAGTTCCTGTTCACTCCTCACTGATTACTACTGCCTCGCTACTTCTCAACAAAGATGCGATAGTCAGACACATAGGTGCCGGCCGGGTAGTCGCCAAAGCCATCATTCAGGCTGGCGGTGTGCGTTACCGTCACCACCATGTGGTGCTCGCCCTGCGGCCAGTCGGTCATCAGCACGGTGAGCAGATTGCAGGGCAGATCGGGGTGCGATTCAAAGTCCAGCTGATCAGTGGGGATGACCTCGCCGTTCAGCTCAACGGTGATCTGCATCTTGGCCCAGTTGTCTTCCAACTGAGCAGCCGTCTCTGTGCACCAGTAATAGCCACCCACAATGCTTGTGGACTGCGGCAGCACGATAGTGTAGTACAGTGTGCCGGGGGTTTGATTCTCCGCGTCCGAGTAGTCCTCACGCACCACATCAAACAGCGTAGGCACACCGGCCTGCAACTGGGCCAGGGCGTTGTAATCCCCATCCAGGCTTGGCGGGCCAGAGGGCACCACGCCAGCGCCGGCCGGATTGTCCAGCACGGCGATGGCGGCTTCGAGCACGGCATCCCCGCTTGAGAAGAGCGTGTCTTCATTTACGGGCACAACTACATCAGGCACCACGCCCACGTCCTCGATGATGATATTGCCATCAAGGTCCAGCGGGCGGGCGACGGGGAAGCGCACCGTCATAGCGGCGGGCATTTCAAAATCCTTCACACCGCCGCCCAGACCGCCGGTGGGGTATTGGCCCACGATGGTGGCACGCTCTTGAATGGTCATGTCATGCGCGAAGAACTCACACGCGCTGGAGCAATTGGGAGATACAAGCACAACAATCTTGCCGTCATACTGCATGTCTGGCGACGGCGGGTAGAACATATCGAAGGTATTGGGATCAACGTAGAAGTCACCCAGGCTCTCATCCCAGGCCGCCCCGGTGCCGATCTGCATCTCTTCGCTGAAGAAGTAGGCTGCCATCTGGTCCGCCAGGAAGCCAAAACCGCCACCGTTGTTACGCATATCGATCACCAGGCCAGGCACCTCATTGGCGTTGAGCACATTGATCATGCGCTCCCACAGCTGGATGGTGAGGACTTCATTATCAAAGAAGGAGTAGATAGCTACATAGCCGTAGCCATTATCCATCAGTTCAAATTCCACTGGCAGTTCAAAGCCGCTTACACCACTGGCAAAGGACGATTGGTTGAAGCTGTCATACTCTGCTACCGTGGTTACTACTGCAGTGGTTGCAGCACCACGCGGGTTCTGGTGGCCCACCTCGATTTCAGTGACCTCAGGGAAGCGCACGGCGTAACGCAGCTGCTGCAGGCGCAAGGTATGCTGCGTGCTGAACGGGGCAGACCACACCACAGCACGGTCAATGACATCATTGATCGGCTCGCCGTTGAAGCTCAGAATCTCGGTGCCGAGCACAAAGCCAGCAGCTTCGGCTGGGCCGCCGGGGGTCAGGTAGCTCACAATCACACGGCCATCACTGGTGTCACGGATGGACAGGCCCAGGCCGGTGGCGATATCAATGTTGAATTGGCGGTTGAGCGTATCCGGGAACGAGAAACCGATGTGGCCATCGGGGATAGACCACAAGAAGTCACGCATGGCGAAGTAATAGGCGTCGACATCGTTATCTTCTTCGGCCTGCTCAAAGCGCGGGCGGAACTCAGCGTCCAGCGCGTCCCAATCCAGACCCTTGAGCTCGGTGAAGGCGTACTCCTCGCGCATCATCGTGATCATGGCATCGAAGGCATCACCATAGGTCATATCGGAGAAATCGTCCAAAGCGACGCCTTCCGGCTCCAGCAGATCCATCGCCACCGCGTTGGAACGGTCAAAGGTGAAGGGGGTCGTGTCCATATCCACCAGGGTATAGCCCTGGGGGATGCCCACGATGGGGTCATCTTCGGTGAAGAGCTTACCGTCATCGCCGAAGCCAGAGGGGAAGCCCTGCTGGTTGTCGGGAGCGTAGACGATGAGCTTGCCACCGATGTATTCGCGAGCGGTGGCCGCATCCTCACTGGTGCGTGTGGACGCATAGGCTGTGGACCAGCCACCGCCGCCGAGATCACGCTTCTCCAGGAAAGGATCGCCAAAGGTATTGGTCCAGTACGCCGGCGCAAAGACCAACACACCCGTGTTTTCTTCGCCGTTCTGGTCCACATCACGCAGGCCGCCTTGCGGCACGATGGGCAGCGAAATGCTGTAGGTGAAGGGGGATTCGTAGAAGCTGGAAGTGATCTGGCCCATCACTTGCGAGGCCAGCGGCATCAGGTAGCCGCGGTCACGGTCAATAAAACCGGCCTGGTCTTCCAGGATCACCAACGGCTGGGCTACGCCATCGGTAAAGAAGGGATAGGTGTAGGCAAGCTCACCGGTGATGGTGACCACACCACCCTCTTCGTTGACGATGGAGGCCGGTTCAAAACCGCCCGCCGAGGTGACCGGAGTATCGGCACCACCGCCACACGCGGCCAAGGAAAAAATAAAAATAATGAGCAACAAACGATAATGGCGCACATCTCCTCCAGTTAAAATGTTTCTAGTTTTCTGAACCCCATGTATCAATCAAATAAAGATACATCTCAGAATTTGGGGCTGCTTGATCTCTCACTATTCTTGTGTAATCGGTCTTTATAGGCTCAGTGACATGCCAAGTGACAAGCAGAGGGCTGCTGCTGTCAATAGAATCGATAAGATAAAACTCTCCATTAGACCTACGTCCAACCAGAACTTCGTTATCCCCGCGAAGCCAACCACCATAATGAGCATGGATGACCGACTCAAACCTTTCAGCCATAAAAACTGGCTCAGTTCCGATAACGCCACAGGTAATATCCTTAACGTTATAGAGAAGCATAAACATGCCTGGACAACCCGAAAGGCTCCCTGGGTTATGTTCGATCAACACCAGATTGGTCCCAGGCAGAATCCCTGGAACTAGTTTGGTAAATTCTATGAAGTAGCTAAAATAATGTTCGCGCAATTGCATCAAATCTCTAGACCTGAGAAAGAACTGGTTGATACCGATTGCAACTGAAAGCAACAACAACAAAAGACCTGCAGATCTGAACAGTCTTCGTTTCTCAAATAACACAGTAACGGAAACAAAAATCAAAATACCAAAAATAGCCGCAGAAAAGGCTCTAATTGAATTCGCAAAATATCCAATGAGGGCATAGGGCAGCAAAGAGAATATTGCTATCCAAAGTGCGGCTAAAAGTGAGGCGTACTTGGGGTCTTCAAAAAAACGGCGAGCCGCTCCCTTTAGAGGAAGGGTTCTAAATAGCAAAAAAGTTCCTAACAGAAAAAGTACGACCAACCCATATAAGGAAATGCGCTGCCAACTACCTTGAGCGTAAAGACCTTCTCCAAATTCAGTCAAGTAGCTCACATACCTTAGCGGCACCTGAGAGGCTAAAGAGCTTATGGACTGACTACCTGCACTCATTGCAGGATTAGCAATCCCTATTCCTCTGCTAGTTTCGATAAGGGCGTAAATTTTGTAGGGAATCAACACAACCAGGCAGCTAGCAAACCCAACTAGGATAAAGATATGGGCGAGTCGTTTGGTTCTGCGTGTTTCGCTAAGTAATGGCCAGCTTAGTAGCAAAGTCGCTGGAAACAAGAATACAGCAACCTCGTAGTTAAAGATTGTGAACAGAAACATCAAGATACTCACGAGAAGCCAGCCATAACTAGTAAAGTCAGACCGAGCAAAACTCTGGAACGCAAAAGTGCTTGCAAAAAAAGTAGCTACAGCAATGATGGGAGCATCTAGACTTATCTTAAAAAAAAGGTTGACGCTGTACGCATTAAAGAATAGAACAGCGATTAGTATGCTTAGTTTCCAGTTGTTCGTCGAAACCCCAGTCTTGCTCAAGGTTCTAAAGAATACGATTGTTGCTAAAAGGGTTGCTATGAGATGCAAAACGATTGAAGCAAGATGAAATATCTTTGGCTGGAATCCAACAATCTTGTAAAGATATGTCCAATAGATCCCTTCTATAGGTCTTCCTTTATCTAGGAAATAGCTAACCCAAGAGGCGAGATGGTTGTTTAAGGCAGGGTATCTGATCTTGTCATACTCTTCGCCTATGAAAAAATCAGGAATTAGATTGTTTTGATAGGAAACTGCAATACAAAGCAAAATTGCTCCAAGAGATATACCAAACCAAAAAAACTTGGAATTCTTTAATCTTGAAAAGAGACCACGGCTATGAAGAAACGTCACTTTTGCCACCTGTTTAGTTTCAATAAAGGTCTGTCTTGTATTCCATTCCAGAAATTATAGCTCTGAGAAACGCGCTTACAATCTCAGCCATAACTTGCTGACTTAGCTAAAGAAAGCGTAACATCCATGAAGGTCTTGATTGCAGATTCCCTTGCCCCCCAAGCCGCCCAGCGCCTGCACGCGGCTGGCGTAGAGGCGGATGACTGTGCCGGCATTGAGCTGGCCGAGCTGCTCAACGTGCTGCCCCAGTACCAAGGGCTGATGGTACGCAGCCGCACCAAGGTAACCGCCGAGGTGCTGGCAGCCGGCAGCAATCTCAAAGTAGTTGGCCGTGCTGGCGTGGGCGTAGACAACATTGACCTAGCGGCGGCTGCGGCGCACAATGTGGCGGTAGTGAACACGCCAGTATCCACCAGCGTGGCCGTGGCCGAGCTGACCCTGGCGCTGATGCTAGCGCTGGTGCGCAGCGTGCCGCGGGCGGATGCCAGCATGAAGGCCGGCGGCTGGGACAAAAAGTCGTTTGAGGGCGCTGAGTTGGCTGGCAAGACATTGGGCATTCTGGGCATGGGCAACATTGGCGCCAAAGTGGCGCGCCGCGCCGCGGCTTTTGATATGGATGTGCGCGGCTTTGACCCCTTCCTGGATGATGCTACTATTCAAACCCGCGGCGCCCTAGCGGCCAAGCTGGACGAAATTTATAGTGAGAGTGATGTCATCACCCTGCACTTGCCGCTGCTGCCCGATACGCGCGGCCTGCTGAATGAAGCCGCCTTTGAGAAGATGAAGCGCGGCGTATACATTGTGTGTGCAGCACGCGGTGGCGTAATCGACGAAGACGCCCTGCTGACTGCGCTCAACCGCGGCCAGGTAGCCGGTGCGGCGCTGGACGTGTTCGCCACAGAGCCGCCAGGCGCCAGCCCGCTGGTAGCACACCCGAACGTGATCGCCACGCCACACATGGGCGCGCAAACCGCCGAGGCGCAAACCCGCGCGGCGATGGACGTGGCCGACGAAGTGGCCAATGTGCTGCTGGGCAAACCGATGCGTTGGCAGGTGAAATAGCTGTTAGCTGTTAGCTGTTAGCTGTTAGCTGTTAGCTGTTAGCTGTTAGCTGTTAGCTAAAGGCTAAGCGCTAATAGCTTATGTTGATAAAAGTTCATAACAAAAAAGAAGGAGCATGATGAGCAAAGAACTGGAACAACTGAAAGAGATTCTGGGCGAGATCTCAGACATCAACAATGCCAGCGCCGTGCTCGGCTGGGACCAGCAGACCTACATGCCGCCGATGGGCGCAGAGGCGCGCGGCCAGGCCCAGGGCACGCTGGATAAGATCGCCCACGAGAAGTTCACCTCGGCTGAGGTGGGCAAGCTGCTGGATGCTCTCGAGAAGCAGGTGGGCGACTGGGATGCCGATTCCGATGAAGCACGCCTGGTGGCAGTGACGCGCCGCCACTTTGAGAAGGACACCAAGGTGCCTAGCAAGATGGTGTCTGAGCGTGCCGAGCTGACCACGATGGGCAACCAGGCCTGGCAGGAAGCCCGTATCAATTCTGAATTCTCCACCTTCCAGCCGCACCTGGAGAAGCTGGTGGATTGGGCACGCCGCTTCGCCGAGCTGTACGCTCCGTATGACCATGTCTACGACCCCATGCTGGATATCTACGAACCCGGCATGAAGGCCAAGGATGTCAAAGCCATCTTTGATGACATTCGCCCCAAGCAGGTCGATCTCATCAAGCGCATTTCTGAAGCACAGCCGGTGGATGACTCCGTGCTGCACCAGCCGTTTGAAGAGAAGGGCCAGTGGGACTTTGGCGTGGGCGTGGTAACGGATTTTGGCTATGACTGGAAGCAAGGCCGCCTCGACAAGACCACACACCCCTTCCAGACCACGCTGGGCTGGGGCGACCATCGCATCACCACGCGCGTCTACCCTAATTTCTTCAACCCCTACTTTTTCGGCACGCTGCACGAAGCCGGGCACGCCATGCACGCCCAAGGTATGGCCGAGAGCCTGAAGCGCACCCCGCTGTACAACAGCCCCTCCCTGGCCATCGGCGAATCCCAATCACGCATGTGGGAGAACCTGGTGGGCCGCTCCAAGCCCTTCTGGGAGCACTACTTCCCCAAGCTGCAGAAGGTCTTCCCTGAGCAGCTCAAGGGCGTAAATATGGAAACCTTCTACAAGGCCATCAACAAGGTGGCCCCGTCCTACATTCGTGTAGAGGCGGATGAGGCCACCTACAACCTGCACATCATGCTGCGCATGGAGCTGGAAATGGCCATCATGGAAGGTGAAGCTGAGGTCAACAAGCTGCCCATGTACTGGAACGACCTGTTCCAGAAGTACCTGGGCGTGACCCCGCCCAACGATAAGGAAGGTGTGCTGCAAGACGTGCACTGGTCGTTTGGTCTGATGGGCTACTTCTCTACCTACGCGCTGGGCAACCTGGTATCCGCCCAGTTGTGGGAAGTGATTGGCCGCGACATTCCCGACATCGAAAACAAGATCCGCACCGCCGAATTCGCCCCTCTGCTGCAGTGGCTTAACAAGCACGTGCACGCGCCGGGTGCCAAGTTTGAGCCCCAGGTGATGGTGGAGCGTATTACTGGCTCCAAGATCAACGGCGATGCCTACATTCGCTACCTGGAGACCAAGTTCAGCGACATCTACGGTCTGTAGACCGCAAGCCAACACGAACCGCCGCCCCAAGGGGCGGCGGTTTTGTTTTTAAGGTGCGCTCAGGAAAGCGGCTGTGCCTTCAGGTATCATTGACCCCTTATGGCGAGTATTCTGTTCGTTGACGACGAGCCTTTGACGCGCAAGCTGCTCACCCAGGCAGCCACGATCATGGGCCATGTGGCCATCACCGCCGCCAGCGAAGAAGAAGCGCTGCGCCTGGCGGCTGACGCGCGCCCTGATCTCATCGTCACCGATGTTAATCTCCATGGACGACGCAGCCTGGAGATGATCCGCCAGCTGCACACCTCGCCGGAGACGAGCAGCATCCCGATCGTGACGCTCTCGGCGTTGAACTTAAGCGAAATCCAGTCTGAGGCACGTGAAAGTGGTGCGGTGGCCTCGCTGGAAAAACCCATTCGTCTTCAAGAACTGTTAGAGGTAATTGGTGAGTACGCTCCAAAAAAGTGAACCCTTGCACGTAGTGGTCATGCACGGCGACCAAACTGGCGAGGAATTATTGGTTGAGACCCTGCGCGTGGCTGACGCACTGGGCGTGAATTTTGACTTTCAGCATTTTGACCTCAGCCTGCAGCATCGTGAAGCCACCAAGAACGAAGTGGTGCACGAGGCTGGCCGCGCCATGTTGGAGAGCGGCTATGGCTTGAAGGCCGCCACCATCACGCCGGAAAGCGGCACGCTGGGCAGCCCTAACGCCATTCTGCGCAATGCGATGAAAGCCCAGGTCATCCTGCGCACCGGCCGCCGCATCCCCAACGTGCTGCCTGTGGCCGGCGTGCATGCCCCGATCGCGGTGGCGCGCATGGCGGTGGAAGACGCCTATGGCGCCAAAGAATGGCGCGAAACGATCGACGGCGATGAGGTTGCCTACCGCACTTCGCAAATCCATCGCTCCACCTGCCAGTCTGTGGCCGAGTTTGCCTTCTTGTATGCCAAGAAGAACGGCGCCACCGTCTTCGGCGGGCCGAAGTTCACGGTGAGCCCGGTGTACGAAGGCATGTTCAAGGAAGAGATGGATGCCGCCTCTGTGCGTCACCCGGATGTGGAGTATCGCCCGCTGCTCATCGATGCCACCTTGGCATTGTTGCTGCAAGCCAATGGGCAGGCACTGGTCATCCCGGCCATGAACCGTGACGGCGACCTGCTGTCTGATTTGATTCTGCAGATGTTCGGCAGCATAGCCGGCTCTGAGAGCTTGGTGCTGTCTGTAGACAATGAGACGCAGAGCGTCAAAGCCGTGATGGCTGAAGCGCCACACGGCACCGCCCCGGCGCTGGAAGGCAAAGACATCGCCAACCCTATGGGCATGATCCTGGCGCTGGGCGCGCTGTTGAGCTATGCGCCAGGCAAGGCCGCCGAACGTGCCTCGCGCGCTATTTACGAATCCGTGTTCGAAGCGATCCACAACGGCCACGCCACCACCGATCTGGGCGGCCACTTGGGCACCAAAGCCTTTACGGATGAAATCATCCAACGTGTGGGCACCAAACTTGAAGTGTGGTCTTCGCTCTCCTAAGCTAACTCGTGTGTGGCTGCTGGCGCTGTTCAGCCTGCTGTATGTGGCAGGCTGTAACACAGCGCCAGCAGCCATTGCATCCCCCACTCTTAATCAGATAACACCTACTGCTAGCACGCAGGCGATGTCTTCGGCAACGCCAATCTCAGAAACAATAGAAATTGCAGAAAATACATATTCTGCAAATATTATTGCAATCCTTGCGCCGGGGAACGGATCGCAGGTTGCCGGCACTATCCCGCTGCTTGTTGCTGCGCAACCGGGTGCTGACGGCCAACTCTATATTGAACTTAGCGATGTGGCTGGGCGGCTGTTGCTGCGCCAGGTGCACACGTTTGCCGGTGGCGAGCTGGACGTATTGCTCCCCTTTGAGGTCAGCCGCCCACCCATGCCAGCGCGTCTGACGGTGCGCACACTGGACGCGTATGGGCGCATTCAGGCAATGCGCTCCGTGGAGCTTGTGCTGCTGGGAGAAGGCGAGAGCCATATCTTGGCCGCGGAAAGCGAAATCGAGCTGAAGATTGCAGAACCTGGCAATCAAGATAGTGTGGCCAGCGGAAATCTAACGGTGCAGGGCACGGCAGATTTTTATTCAACGCGGCCAGTGAGCTTGCAGATCATCGACCGCCAGGAACGCATCCTGGTGGCGCGTGAGGTGTATCTGCAAGCCAACGCAGACGGTACAGGGCGTTTTGAAACCACGCTCACGCTCGATGTAGAAGAGCCGACCTGGCTACAGATTGCCGTGACCGCCTTTGGCCAACAAGTGCCAGGGGCAAGCTACTTCGATCAGATTGAAATACTGCTAACGCCCTAACCCATTAGCAAGCGATACAGTTGGACTACTGGTTCCCACACTAAGTACTCAAACAAGTCAAAACCAAAGCGCGGCAGCACGAAAATAGCGGCCAGCAGGATCAGCGAGCCATACGGGCGAATGCTCTCCATGAACTGCTTGCCACTAGGGGGCAGGAAATAGGTCAGTATTTTTTCGCCGTCCAGGGGGAAGATGGGCAGCAAGTTAAAGAACAGCAAGACAAGATTGATAAGAATGAAGGTGTCCAGCAGCTGGAACGGCGTGGGAAAGATGCCGCCAGTGCGGTAATCCATCACGATCAAATTAAGTTGAAAAGGAATGGCAGCCAGGATGGCCAGCACCAGATTGCTGAGCGGGCCGGCCAGGGCCACCAGCATGGGCGCAGCCCGGTGGCGGCGCTCCAGCGCAGTGACATTGATCATCACGGGCTTGGCCCAGCCGAAGCCAGCCACCACCAGCAACAGAGAGCCGAGCGGGTCCAGGTGGGCCAGCGGGTTGAGCGTCAGGCGGCCTTGGGCTCGCGGCAGCGTATCGCCAAAGCGATCGGCTGTATAGGCGTGGGCAAACTCGTGGACCGTGAAAGCGATTACCAACACGATGACACGGGCAATCAGGTCGGAAACAGTGAGATCAAGCATGCGTAAATTATAGCGGCGTGCAACCACTTGCACGGCCATGCAAGCCCGCGTGTTACCATTCACTCATGCTGCCCGAACTTAAGCTAGATGATGTAGTACGCCTGCGCAAAGTGCACCCGTGTGGCAGCACCGACTGGAAAGTAGTGCGTCTGGGCGCTGATATTGGCCTGGTGTGTATTGGGTGCGGGCGACGCGTGCTGTTGGAGCGACGCCAATTAGCTCACCGCATGAAGAAGATCCTTAGTGAAGAAGAGAAGTCAAGTTAGTCTCTAATCTCCGATCTCATACAAATAGAGATTAGAGATTGGATCTGTAAACAGTATGTCCACCCTATTCCTCGTCGCTACCCCCATCGGCAATCTCGAAGACATGAGCCCGCGCGCGGTGCGCGTGTTGCGCGAGGCGCAGCTCATCGCCGCTGAGGATACGCGCCACAGCCGCAAGCTGCTCACCCATTTTGATATCCACACGCCGTTCACCAGCTACTATGAGCACAACCAGCAGGAAAAGCTGGAGCCGGTGTTGGCCGCGCTGGGCCGCGGCGATGTAGCCCTGATCTCAGATGCGGGCATGCCGGGCATCAACGACCCCGGCTATCTGCTGGTTCGGGCGGCGCTGCAGGCGGGGCACCAGGTCAGCCCGGTGCCTGGCCCCAGCGCCCCGGTAGCGGCGCTGGCCGCAAGCGGCCTACCCAGCGATCACTTTGTCTATCTCGGCTACCTGCCGCAAAAGGCCAGCGAGCGCCGCAAAGCCATCGAGGCGGTGACCACCCTGCCCTACACTCTGATTTGGCTGGAAAGCCCGCACCGCCTGCCCGCCGCGCTGGCGGACCTGTATGGCGTACTCGGCGAACGCCAGGTGGCGGTGGCGGCAGAATTGACCAAGCTGTATGAACGCTTTTTCCGCGGCACACTCAGCGAAGCGGCCAACTTCTACGCCAAAGAGCCAGCGCGTGGTGAATTTACGTTAGTGGTGGCCGGCGCGGTACTGGAAGAAAAAAACTGGGACGAAGAGCAAGTAAAATCACTGCTGCGTGCCGGGTTGGCAGATACGCCGCCCTCACAACTAGCCAAACACGTGGCTGCCGAAACCGGTTGGCCGCGCAGCCAGGTCTACACACTGCTGGAACAGCTCCGCAAGGAAGATAGTGAACAATGAATCTGAATGACATTAAGCAAATGAAGCAGCTCGACCCCGAAGGCATGATCGATCACATCAATGGCCTGCCTGACCAACTTGCTGCCGCCTGGGAGCTGGGACAAAGCCAGCCGCTGCCCGCCTGGCAGAACATCAAGCACATTGTGGTGGCCGGCATGGGCGGCTCAGCAATTGGTGCTGACTTGCTGGCCGCGTACGGCGAGCCGCAGCTCAAAGCCAGTCTGACCACTCATCGTGATTACGGCCTGCCAGCCTGGGTCAGCGCGGATACGTTGGTGGTGTGCTCTTCGCACTCCGGCAACACAGAAGAAACCTTGGCCGCCTACGAGGCCGCCAAGGCGGCGGGCAGCAAGATCCTGGTGGTGTGCACCGGCGGCAAACTGGCAGCACTGGCCCAGCAAGACGGCCACCCGCTGTGGCTGTTCGACCACAAGGGCCAGCCGCGCACCGCGGTAGGCTACTCCTTTGGCTTGCTGCTGGCGCTGGTAGCGCGCTTGGGCTTGCTGCCTGACCCGGCCGCCGAGCTGGCCGATGCGGTGGCCGTCATGAAAGCGCAACAAGCTAACTTCCGCGCCGATGTGCCGGACATCAATAACCCGGCCAAGCGCATGGGCGGCCAACTGATGGGCCGCTGGGTCACCGTGTACGGTGCGGGGTTGATGGCGCCGGTGGCGCGCCGCTGGAAGGCACAGATCAACGAGAATTCCAAAGCCGCCGCCAGCTTTGAAGTCATCCCCGAAACCAATCACAACGCCCTGCAAGGGCTGCTGCAGCCGGAGGCGCAATTCAATGCCAGCATGTCGCTCTTCCTGCTGGCGGCGCATGACGACAAGCGCAACCAGAAGCGCACCGAGCTCACTCGCACTGCGGTGATGGTGGAGGGGCAGAACACCGACATGATCACGGCCGTGGGCGAAACGCGCATGGCCAACTTATGGACGGCGCTGCACTATGGCGATTACGTCAGCTTCTATCTGTCCATGGCCTATGGCTACGACCCCACCCCGGTGCCAGCGCTGGCGGCGTTCAAGAACGAGATGGCGAGATAGCTAGCTAGTCTTTGAAGCGCTCAATCCAATAGCCAAGAGTGTACTTAGGCAGGTAGCGCAGATCCACCACATGCTCGCCAGCAGGCACATACACACCCATAAAGGTATGGTCCAGCAGAAACACGGAGACCGGGCTGCCGTCCACCCAGGCGTGCCAGTCCTCAGACCAATTCCAGGTCACGGCAATAATCTTGCCGTCTGTGCTGGAGGTCGAGAGCTGCAAATGATCGCTGGAGTACATGGCGGTTTGCAGCTCAGCAGGAGCGCTGCCCAGGCCTTCTAGTTGCGTAGTGTCAACAGACCCTGCCTCCAGGAAAGCGTTTGTCGCTAACTCCTCCTCTGAGGCTGCCGTGAGGCCCTCGAAGAGTTGCTCATAGCTAGGGAATACCCGATAGCCAGAGAGCGCAAACGCAAGTGGCAACGCAGCCGGATTCTCATAAATGTAATACTTCGTACAGCCTGGGATGGCTTCCGTGCAGGCGGCCCCAGGCAGCGGTAACGGCTCAAGCCGCGGCGTTGTGAGCGGGGTAGTGCTGATGAAATAGCGCGCGCCTCCAAGCGAAAGCAAGTCAAAATCAAACAAATCATCAACCTGCGAAACATCTACGACATATCCAAGATCGCAGGCAGCAGAGAGGATTACGCGCGCGTTGCCACTGTAATGCTTGAGTCCGTACCTGCATTCAGGATATGTAGTCATCATAGGGTTGATGACCATGTTCCAAAATTCCGCATAGCGTAGGGGATAAATGCCGGTATAGCCATCCAGCGAGTTGATCCCATACGGACGCAGAAAACCAGGGGAACTCAGGAAAGGGTCATCTTCGCGGCTGAGAGTGACTGCCCTAAAAGAGGAACGCTGCTCGCCGTACAGCTCAACAAAGCGCACGAGGTAGGGATTTGCAAAGATATTGGCATAGTTACTGCCGGCGTCACGGGCAGCCAAGGTTCTGGTCTTAACTTCAAGACCGGACCACACAGTAAAGGCGATCAAACCAACCGCAATCAACGACGGCACCCAGGTTGCCCACTTTGTGCCGCCTAGGGTGGCCAACTTAGTAGCCAGCGCGGCAGCCCCAAGAGAGCCGAAGAGCACCAGCAGGAATGGGATGTAGAAGAAAAAGCGAGAGTAGTTAAAACCTTTGGCAAACTGCAATGGGCTGTCGCAAATCAGAGCGGGCAAGTAGAGAGCGGCAAGACAGTAACCAGCTAACAGAACAGCAGAAAGTACTAGTGGTTTATAGATAGAAGATCTGCGGCCAATCATCAGGCCAGCGATCCCTGAGAAGAAGAAGGGAACATCGTTGGGGCGCAGGATGTAATAATGCAGGAAATTTGGCAGGTTGGAGAAATTAGTACTTGCAACACCTATACACGATGCACGCAAACTGCGCCAGGAGGATACACTGTAAACAAACGTACCTATAACTTCGTAAAGTTCAAGTGCCAGCCAGCCTGCGCAAAAAATAGTAAATGCAAAAAACGCGGGGCGGGGCAAAATTGGATAGGGTTGCCAAACCAGCAACCACACCAAAATCAGCGGAAAAACAAAAATGGTGAACACGAAAGAAGAGGTATGCGAGAATAACAGACCTAAAGCTAAGGCAAATAGACCATTGCGCCAAGCATTTGTGCGCCACCCTTTAATCAAGCTGATTAAAGCAAAAAGAAGAAATGGAACTAAAGAAATCCCTAGTCCATCATAAATAGTAAAGCCTTCGAACTGCTGGTTAATATGCCCCTGAGAATAAAGCGAGAAAAATAGCCCTGGAATAAGCGAAAACAGTAACGACACATTCAGGGATCTTCGAAATAAAAGGAAGAAGAAATACCCAGCCACAAACCGCTGCAAAAAAAGGTAGGCCGCATAAGCTAGCCAGGCTGGTAGAACTAAAAACAGAAGGTCAACCAGACCCGTGGAATCAACCTGAGCTACACGGTCAATACCAGCCACCAGATCTGGCTGCCAGTTACCCTGCTCATTCAGTTCCGCATTTGTGGGAATCGCTACCCGATTGGCGAGATGATCATCAGCCGCATCAATAATCTTCACATAAGAAGCTTCCCCAAATGCCCAGAATTCAAAAGTAAGAAACAAGGCCCAAAGCACAAAGAGCAGCAGGGCAAGCTTGTCCCAATTAATACGCTGGTGCACTAGCCCCCTATCCACTCAACAATCGTCGCTTCACCCTGCCCTACGCCAACACACATAGTGACCAAACCGTAGAACGGTCGCGGCGTGCTGGATGCACGGCGATGCATCTCATGTAGAAGCGTTGTAAGAATACGCGCTCCGGAGCAGCCGAGAGGGTGACCAAGGGCAATGGCACCGCCGTTCACATTAGTGATATCTTCACTAATATCAAGCTCGCGCAGCACAGCCAACGACTGTACGGCAAAAGCTTCGTTGAGCTCCACCAAGCCAATATCGGCAATGGTTAGTCCGGCGCGCTGTAGCGCCTTGCGCACAGCTGGCACAGGCCCCATCCCCATGGTGCGCGGCGGCACTCCAGCAGCTGCTGAGGCGACAATACGCGCCATCGGCTTAAGCCCTAGCTCTTTAGCCTTGGCGGCGCTGGTAACCAGCAAGGCAGAGGCACCATCATTTAGACCGGAGGAATTACCAGCGGTCACTGTTCCCTCTTTGCGGAAGGCTGGGCGCAGCTTAGCCAGACCTTCTAGGCTAGTGTCACGACGAGGACGCTCGTCTGTGGCCACGACAATGGGATCACCCTTGCGCTGCGGGACAGGCACTGGCAATATCTCATCTGCAAATCGGCCGGCATCCATCGCCGCAATGGCACGCTGATGGCTTTGCAGCGCAAAGCGATCTTGCTCCTCGCGCGAAATCGGCGCCTCGTCATGGATATTTTCGGCCGTCTCGCCCATAGAGTCATTGCCGTACATGTCTTTGAGTTTCTGGTTCGGGAAACGCCACCCCAGCGTGGTGTCCCACATGGTGACGTTGCCATACTCATACACCTGGGCCGCTTTTGCCACGGAATATGGCGAGCGCGTCATGCTTTCAACGCCAGCAGCAATATACACATCGCCCTCTCCCGCCTTGATAGCACGAGCAGCAATGTTGACAGCATTCAGACCAGAAGCACATAGGCGATTTACTGTAACAGCGGGTACCTCAACTGGGAGGCCAGCCAGTAAAACAGCCATACGCGCCACGTTACGATTATCTTCACCCGCTTGATTGGCGCAGCCCATGATGACTTCTTCGATTTCAGCAGGGTTTATACCGGTGCGTTCAACCAAACCCCGCAGAACCAAGGCGGCCATATCGTCTGGGCGCACTGCAGCCAGCGCACCCCCCAGAGCTCCAATCGGCGTACGTACGCCATCAATCAGGACTGCCTCTTTTATTGAATCCATTTAGCGAATACCTAAAAAGCCTTTACTTCGTAAAATTATTTTGGCTTACGAGCCAACAACCCAATAAACGTACCAAAGAGATAGGTGAGTTTGTTTGCTGGTTGTAAACCAGCGCTCTCTAATAGCGAACTTAACTCAGAACGAGTATAGACGCGCCCTAGCCACTGACGAGTACTCTGAGAGGGCAGAAGACGCAACAAGCCGACAATACCATGCCTGTTAGGCACGCCCACGAATACGAACCCACCGGGTTTAGTTAAATGCACCATACTTGCAACTGCTTCTTCAGGATACTCGATTTCTTCAATTGAAGAGGAATTCCAAACAAGATCGAGTGACCCCGGTTGAATTGCAGGTTTGAAGAGGTCGGTTAGCAAAAAAGAGGCTTTAAAGTCATGGATGTTTGCCTGAGTGTAATCTTCAAGGTTAATATCTGAGGCAATGCTGAGTGCCACTCCTGGTTGTGCAGCCAATAAATGAGCAGCAAATCCGCTGCCACAGGCCACTTCTGCCAGATACAGATTCTGCTGCCCTTCCAAGGCGTGCTTGAATAAAAAGCGTACTAGCCCACGGTTCATCTGGAGACGCAGCCATTGATAAAGCCTGGTGGCTTCGAGATGGCTCAGCCAAACCCGTTCAGTCATCTTGATTCACCAGTACAGGTACCAAATACCAGGAAGCTGCATTTAATCACGCCCGGTAATAAAGCGCATACGGATGTTAAAGATGCGCAACACATAGCGCAACCCAGTAACAAAGAAGCTAATGAGTGAGGGGGCGGATTTTGACACCCCTAAACTACGATCCTTAAATGAATAACCCACCTCTTTTATATGTAATCCTGCACGGTGGGCATCATAAATGAATTCTATGAAGTATTCGCCATAGCCAAACGGTATGAGGGTAACGTAATCAAAGACTTCACGGCGGATGGCGATAAAGCCGCTATCGTAATCACGCACCGCGTTTTTCAACATCTCGCGTGCCAAAGCATTGATGGCGCGGCTCGCCAAAGTTCGTAAAGGATGGCGATTGTCACTGCCCCCTTCTACATAGCGCGAGCCAATAGCAATATGATACTCGTCCAGTTGCTCAATTAATTGGTTCATCACGTTAGCAGGCATTGTCATATCGGCATCCATCCAGCCAAGAATGTCGCCGCGTGCCTCGAGGATGCCGCGATGAAAAGCCCCTGCCAGCCCGCGCGCTTTTCGCCTGATCACGTGCAGACCCGGGAACTGAAGTGCTGCTACGATATCTGCCGTGCCATCTGGTGAAGCATCGTCCACTACAATTACTTCAAGAGGAGCAGCGATATTGGCATACAATGCCTCAATTAAGTTGGCAATGTGCTCTTTTTCGTTGTAGGTTGGAACAATGATTGAAACGCTGCTATCTTTCGGGCGCATACGCTGAAATTATAAGGGACACTTTGTAAGGACCCTCAATGAATATTCCCTACATAGGCGAGCTGGCTGGGCTGGCTACAGCCATCGCATTTGCAGGCGGCGCCACTTTCTTCACCCTGAGCTCACGGCTGGCTGGCTCGCAAGTGGTCAACCGAGCGCGCCTGTTGGCCGCCACGTTGATCCTGCTCATCTTGCATGTTCTGGTTTACGGCACAGCCATCCCTGCCGCAGACGGGCAACGCTGGCTGTGGCTGGGGCTCTCAGGTGTTATCGGCTTAGCGCTGGGCGATGCAGCCTTATTCCAAGCCTTCGTACAGTTGGGCACGCGGCTCACTATGCTGGTGTTTAGCACTGCTCCAGTTTTCGCTGCGGTTATGGGCTACTTCCTCTTCGACGAGACACTGGAACCGATTGCGATGCTGGGTATGCTGCTGAGCCTGGGCGGTGTGGCCTGGGTGGTATCGGAGCAAGAAGCGGGTGAGCGCAGTACCGCCGAACGCCGTGTCTATCTGTTCGGGCTGCTGTTTGCTTTCCTCGCCGCCCTGGGCCAGGCGCTGGGAGCGATCACTGCCAAGTACGGGCTGGTTGGCGATTTTCCGGCGCTCTCCGCGCAGGTGCTGCGCATGCTGGTGGCCACGGGCAGCATGTGGCTGTTTACGCTGCTACGCGGAGATGTACGCCAAACCTTTGCGACCCTGCGCAGCCAACCACGAGCGCTTGGCCTACTACTGATCGGTTCATTGTTTGGCCCTGTCACCGGCGTCTGGCTGTCGCTCGTCTCCATTCAGAACACACAAGTGGGCATCGCCAGTACCCTGATTGCTATGGTGCCTATTTTCCTGTTGCCGGTGGGTTATTTTGTCTTCAAAGAAAAAGTGAGCCCGCGCGGCATTGTTGGCACGCTAGTAGCCTTGGCAGGCGTGGCTATTTTGTTCCTGGCTTGACCTTATAATCTCCCGCATGCCCACACCCAATCTCACTCACCCGCTTTCCGGTATATACACTGCCTCGGTCACCCCGCTCACCGCGGCTGGCGCACCTGACCTGGCCGCGTGGCCAGCGCTGCTGCGCTTCTTCGCCGAACGCGGCGCCCATGGTGCGCTGCTGCTGGGCACTACGGGTGAGGGCACCAGCTTCTCCGCAACCGAGCGCGTGGACATATTCAAAGCGGCCGCGGCAGCTCGCCCCGAGGAGTTTCGCCTATTGGCCGGAACGGGCACACCGAGTTTGAGCGAAACCATCGCGCTGAACCAGGCCGCCTACGACCTCGGCTTCGAAGCCACGGTGGTGTTGCCGCCCTATTTTGTGCGCAATGCCAGCAAAGACGGATTGTTTGATTGGTACAGCAAAGTTATCGAAGCCAGTGTGCCCGAGGGCCGTTGGCTGTTGGGCTACCACATCCCCGCGGTGAGTGGCGTACCTCTGCCACTCAGCCTGTTGCAGCGCTTGCACGCCGCCTACCCCACGCGCTTCGCGGGGTTGAAAGATTCCACGGGCGACTTGGCCTCTGCGGCGGCTTACGCCGAAGGCCTGCCAGGCTGCGCGGTGCTAGTGGGCAACGATAAGCTGATGACCAGTGGCTTGCAAGCAGGCGCAGCTGGCGCCATTACCGCGTTAGCCAATCTGCGCTGCGCAGAACTGCGCGCCGTGTACGAAGGCTTCTTGTGGAACACAGAGACCAGCGCACACCAGGCCAGTCTGGATGCGGCGCGTGCGGCCATGGACGCCATGCCGCCGGCACCCGCCTACCTCAAGGCCATGCTGCACACGCAACACAGGATGCCACTATGGCCGGTGCGCAGCCCGCTGCGTGACTTTGCGCCCGAGCAAACTACTGCGGCCAGCGCGGCGCTACAGCAACTGTCTGCCTAGCTCATTCGCCGGTGTAACTCTCCGGCGGACTAAAGAGCTCTGCTGCTACCGGGGCATCAAACTGCACAGCGGTCATCCGAAAATCTACAATACCCTGTGACTCATACCGCAGGATCACTCCCGTCTGCTGGTCGATCCAAGCCAGGCTGCTGACATCTGTAGATTCGTACTTGACCAGCCACACCGGCCTGTCCAACCATTCTTCCACACCTTCCACTGAATATCTTCCCTGAGGCAAAACCTGTTGCGCAAACCAGTGTGGATACACATATTGCGCAATCGGAGACGGGATCTGCATGGAAAACGGATGGATAGCCGCCACACGGTCTGGGCCGTCTGTAGGCGGATCCAGAACACTGAGGTCAAAAGCAAACGCAGGCAGTGGCCTGGTTTTGTAGGTCTGGCTGGCAGTATCGGCTTCGTAGATGTCTTTGCCATCACTAAGCCACAGATCAAAGGGGGGAGTCACGGCCGACTGTGTGGATAAAAAGCGGGCGGAGGCGGGCTGGGATATTGCAAACTCTTGCCTATACTCTTGCTCGTCCCCACTGGGGCCAGTCCAAACAATAATGGCGCTACCCTGAATGGTCTGCCAGTAAGTATGGCTGGTGCTTACCTGCTGGAGAATCTCGTCTGTTGTGGCTGCTGGTGCACCACCCGAGCACGCGCCAAGCAGCAACAGCATTGTCCCTAAGACACCTAGCGCTTTCCATCGAAGAATGATTACCCCATCTCGCTTCATAGCACACTCCTTTCGTATGCAACGCTGGAGGATGACCATATCTCCCCTGAAATGAAACGTCAACTACAATACGCCCGGTGGCTATGACCAATAAAACAGCTGGCGTTGTGATTTGTGGTGCAGGCATTCTTGGCGTCAGCACGGCCTATGCTTTAGCTCAGCAAGGCGTCAAGAATATCGTTGTAATTGACGAGCACCCGCCACTCACCCTCACCTCGGATAAATCCAGCGAGTGTTACCGCAACTGGTGGCCCGGCCCCGGCGATGCGATGGTGCAGCTGATGAACCGCAGCATCACATTGATGGAAACACGCGCTGCAGCCTGCAACAACATGTTTAAGCTGAACCGGCGCGGCTACCTCTATGCCACCACCAATCCGCAGCAGATCGCCAGCTTGCGCGCCGCGGCCACTGAGGCAGCTGAGCTGGGCGCAGGCGCCTTACGCGAGCACCCCGCTGGCAGCACCAGCTACCAGCCGCACCACGCCGAAGGCTATGAAGGGTCAGATGGCTCAGACCTGATCACTGACCCGGCCCTGATTCAGCAGCATTTCCCTTACTTAGCGCCGGAGACGGCGGCGGTGCTGCATGTGCGCCGCGCCGGTTGGCTGAGCGCGCAGAGCTACGGCATGTGGATGTGGGAGCAAGCGCGTGCCGCTGGGGTTGAACTGATTTCAGGGCGCGTGGCTGCCGTAGACACCCACAACGGCGCGGTGAGCGCGGTGCGCTTGGCCGACGGCACTGCCATCGAGACGAACACATTTGTAAACGCGGCCGGGCCGCACATCGCCTCAGTGGGCAAGCTGCTGGGTATTGAAGTGCCGGTCTATAACGAACTGCACCTCAAGGCCGCCTTTAACGACCATTTGGCGGCGGTGGGTCGAGACGCGCCGCTGGTCATCTGTGCCGATGAGCAGGAGTTGCCCTGGGGCGAAGATGAGCGCGCCATGCTGGCCGAAGATGCCGAGACTGCCTGGCTGCTCGGCCGCCTGCCCTCCGGCGCCCACACGCGCCCTGAGGGCGATGCGGCGGCGCAAAGCATTCTGATCCTGTGGGATGTGCATAACGAGAAAGTGGAACCCAGCTTCCCAATTGCAGAAGACCCGCTGTACGCCGAAACCGCCATCCGCGGCCTGGGGCGCATTTTGCCGGGTATGCGCGGCTACCTGGAGCGTATGCCGCGGCCGAGCGTTGACGGTGGCTACTACACCAAAACGCAGGAGAACCGTCCGCTTGCCGGACCGCTCGGCGTTGACGGCGCCTATGTTATCGGCGCGGCGTCTGGCTACGGCATCATGGCCGCCGCAGGCCTGGCGGAGCTGGTGGCCGGCCACATCAGCGGCGCGGAGCTGCCCAGCTATGCCCCGCTATTCAGCCTGGCGCGTTATCAAGATGCCAGCTACCAGGCGCTGCTCGCGAACTGGGGCGAGAGCTGGCAGCTATGAGCTAGCCTGGTTAACTTAAAAGAAGCGCACAAAAGTGCGCTTCTTTTTGTATTCTTCTAGCCCCAGTTAACCAGCCCACATATCAAAGCTGAATAGTGCCGCCATAATGCTCATCAAGAGCAGGCTGACCATGCTCCATGAGCGGTCAAAGGCGACGTGTTTGCCCGCACGCGCCAGCAGCAGAAACACCGAGGGTGCCACCAAAATATAGCGATACATGCCCTGCGCTTGCCCGCTGGTAAACGAGAGAAAGACTGCAGCCAAGCCGAACATGGCCAGATCAGGATGGCGGCGCAAACCGATCAGGCAGGCGACAAAGCCAAACACAATGCCCGCCAGCTCAAGCGAATAATAGGCCGAGGACTGAGAAACGCCGGCACGCAAAATATCCAGCACTACGCCCCAGTTATAGAAGGTCTTGCCCCACTCCAACAGACCACGCCCAAACCACACATCTTCCACAATGGTGAAGGCTTGCCCATAATACGAAATACGCCACAGGCCAAAGGCCAGCAACGGCGCCGAGATCGTCAGCAGGCCGGCTAGCGCACGCCAGGAGAATTGCTTAGGCAACAACTGTTTCCAGGCGCCAGTGCGCACCCAGTGATACAGCAAGGGCAAAATCAGCAGTACGCCCACAGCACGTGCATAGGTAGCCAGCACGGCGAACAAAGCTGCCCAGCCAAAACGCCCGCGCCGGGCTAACAACAGCGACCAGAAGGCCAGACCCACAAACAGGCCTTCGGTATAGACCTGAGCCAGGAAGAAGCCACTGGGGAAGATCACTAGGTAGAAGGCCGCCCGCATCCCACCCTCCTCGCCTAGCTCATCCTTTGCCAGCTGATACAACGCCAGCATGCCAGCCAGCGTACCCAGCAGCGAGATGCTGACGGCAGACAACGTGGCGGTAGCGATCGGGTTCATGCTAAACAGGCCCAGGGGCACACTCAGAGCACGGATGGCTAGCGGATACAGCGGGAAGAAGGCCAGGCTCATTGAGAGCGGCTGGCCGTGCGCAGCCGCATCCGGCGCCGCAAACGGCCACACACCGGGCAAGCTGGCCGGGTCGATCTGGCCGTTGACGCGGCGGATATTGTCTGAGTTGTAGCCATCCAAGGCAATGCCCAGATAGAACTCCGAGTCCCAGGACACATGCGTGTTCAAGAATGGCTCGGTCAAAAAAATTTTGCCGTCCTGCGCGCCGGCGCGCGTTTCTTGCGGCGTCCATTCAATGGCGTAGTCAGGCCGCGCCAGCTCCACGCGCGCTGGTAAATAGGCCTGGTAGCCCAGAATTGCGATCATCCAGCCCACCCAAATCAAAGCCACCGTGCAGTGGCGAGAGTCTGCAAAAAATATCTTCATGTCCCTGCCTCTTTGAATGGGCGAAATATACACTACTTGCTAAGCGCAAGCTCTAACATTTCTCATAGTGCGCTTGCTTGACTTTCGCCCCTTTCCTTGTATACTCTGCCAGTCTTATCCAACTATCGCTATTCAGCAGTCGCTGCTTGTTCTAGCTCTTCGAGCAATCTGGTTTGAACTTCAGTTTCGGCCCGTCATTCCTGACGGAACACCCCGTAGACTTCTGAATACAAAGGAATATTGTGAAATTTACTGAGTTCAACCTTGATTCGCGCCTATCCAAGGGTATTCAACGCGCCGGCTATACGCAGGCCACCCCGATCCAGGAACAGGCCATTCCCGTTGCCCTTGAAGGCTACGACATCATCGGCACGGCGCAAACCGGCACCGGCAAGACCGCGGCCTTTGTGCTGCCGATCCTGAACCACCTGCTCAACGGGCCGCGCAACCAATCACGCGCCCTGATCGTGACGCCGACGCGTGAGCTGGCCGAACAGATCCGCGAGACCATCGTCACCCTGGCCAGCGGCACCAGCCTGCGCTGCGTCACCGTGTACGGCGGCGTCGGCTCGCGCCCGCAGATCGAAGCGCTGCGTCGCGGCGCCGAGATCATCGTGGCCTGCCCCGGCCGCCTGCTGGACCTGGCCAACCAGAACGCAGCGCGCCTCAACCGCATCGAGATGCTGGTGCTGGACGAGGCCGACCGCATGTTTGATATGGGCTTCCTGCCGGATGTGAAGCGCATCATTCAACTTCTGCCGCCCAAGCGCCAGAACATGCTTTTCTCGGCCACCTTCCCCAAAGAAGTGGAACAACTGGCCAAGAGCCTGCTGCACAACCCCAAGCGCGTGGCCGTAGGCACCAGCGCCCCGGCCAACACCGTGGCGCACTCGCTGTTCCCCGTGGCGCGCCACCTCAAGACCCCAATGCTGCTGGAGATGCTCAAGCGCTCCGATGCGGACTCCGTGCTGGTCTTCGCCCGCACCAAGCACCGTGCAGACAAGGTGATGCGCCAACTGGAGCGCGAAGGCTATATGGCCACCGCGCTGCACGGCAACCGCACGCAGAACCAGCGCCAGGCAGCCCTCAAGGGCTTCCGCGATGGCCGCTACCAGGTCATGGTGGCTACTGACATCGCCGCCCGCGGACTGGACATCGAAAGCATCCGTCTGGTGATCAATTACGACATGCCAGATACTACGGATGCCTACATCCACCGCATTGGCCGCACCGGCCGCGCCCAGCGCACCGGCGAAGCCT
>CAZUTS010000001.1:0-617732 GCA_964623375.1 uncultured Anaerolineaceae bacterium | reverse complement strand
TACCAGCGCCCGGTCTCCTGCCACAGGTCGGCCGGGTGCACCACGGGCATGAACAACTCCTGCCCGCCGATGGCGTTCATCTCAGCGCGCATAATGTTCTCGATCTTGTCGATGGAGCGCTTGCCCATCGGCATGAGCGAGTAGATGCCGGCGCCGAGCTGGCGGATGAAGCCAGCGCGCACCAAGAGCTGGTGGCTGGCGGTTTCGGCTTCCGAAGGCGCCTGGCGCATGGTGGTGCCGAACATGTGACTCATCTTCATAATTCAATCTCCTATGCAATAAAACAAAACGCCCCGAGGGGCTCGGGGCGTAGGTTGGTCAATTCTTACTTACGTTGCAAAGCAACGCACGCGCTGCGCAGCAGCGCACTATCCCAGAGCAGGGTGAGAAAGGCACAAGGCCGTGCTAGGGACCGGGCAGAAGACCACGTAGGCTTCTTGTTGCAGCATGGCTAGAGGATAGTGGCTGCGGGCAGGATTGTCAAGGATTCCCTCACCCCTGTCCCCTCTCCTAATGGGAGAGGGGAGAACGCAAATCAATATCTGTCGAGTTCGATGATGGGGTCAGGGGTTTACATTCGCCCTGCCCCGCACTATCATGCGGGCATGACAAGCAGCGCACAACTGACCGATACCGTGGTGATGGTGAGCCCAGACCAGTTTGGCTACAACCCGGAAACCGCAGAAACCAACGTGTTCCAAAACCAGCCGCAGCAAGAAGCAGCGGCACTGCGCGATGCTGCGCTGGCCGAATTCAACGGCATGGTAGCAGCGTTACGCTCCCGCGGTGTAAAGGTGCTGGTGTTACCCTCGCGCACAGACGTGGTCACGCCGGATGCTGTGTTTCCTAACAACTGGTTCTCGCTGCATGCAGATGGCACACTGGCGCTGTACCCAATGCTCACGCCTAACCGGCGTGCCGAGCGCCAGGCGCAGGCGCTGAGCAGCCTGCTGGCAACCGCGGACATCCGCCCCAGCGAAACCGTAGACTTTTCCGCCCAAGAGGCGGCTGGCGAAATCCTAGAGGGTACCGGCAGCCTGGTGCTCGACCGTGCCAACAAGGTGGCCTTCGCCATGGCCTCACCGCGCACCACGCAGGCAGCCTTCGATGGCTGGTGCCAGGCCATGGGCTACGAAGGCGTGTTCTTTCACGCCTACGACAAGGATAGCCTGCCCATTTATCACACCAATGTGATGCTGAGCATCGGCGAAGGCTTTGCCGTGTGCTGCATGGAGGCCGTAAAAGATGAGGCCGAGCGCGCCCTGCTGGAAAGCAAGCTAGCCGCCCACGGGCGCGAGTTGATTGCAGTAACCCTCGAGCAGGTCTACGCCTTCACCGCCAACATTCTGCACATCAAGAACACGGCTGGCGAGCGGCTGATCGTGATGTCGCAGACCGCCTATGATGCGTTCACCGCCGAGCAGCACCAGCAGCTGGCTGCCTACGGCGAGCTACTGCCGGTAAAGATCGACCTTATCGAGCAGACTGGCGGCGGCAGCGCACGCTGCATGCTGGCCGAGGTATTTGCCCCTACTGCGTAAAAAAAAAGCGGAGCCAAGGCTCCGCTTTTTTTGTTTAATCCACCACGTAGGGTACTTCCACCACTACTACGCCGTCGGTAAACAGCAGGCGCATGCGCAGCAGCTGCGCCGCCCGCGTATGCAGCCAACTGTGCCACCAGACGCGCGGCAGAAACTCGGGCACCACCACGGTAACAATCTCGTTGGGCTTGCGGTTGTCAGCCACTGTCTTGACGTAGCGCAAAATAGGCTCGAGTAGCAGACGATAGGGTGAACCCAGCACCACCAGGTGGTCATCCGGCGCCCACTTCTGCCATTTCAACAATACCTTCTCGCCCGCCTCAGCATCCACAGCCACGTGCAGAACAGTGACATCCCTACTGAGTGATTTGGCGTAACGCAAAGCGTTAAGCGTACCGCGGTGCACACCAGAAATAGGCATGATCACTTTCTGGTGTTTGATGGGGCCAGGTAACTTAAAACCTTCGAGACTGAGACGACTGGCTAAATCCTTGTAGTGATTATGCACAGCCATGAAGCCTGCCATCAGGATTGGCAGGAGAATCAGCACCACCCAGGCGCCATCCTGGAATTTGGTGACAGCAAACACAAACATGACTACGCCGGTACACAGCGCACCAAAACCATTCACGATCATCTTTGGCCGCCAATTGGCATCAAAGGTAAGTGCCTGGTGAGCGTGGGTCGTCTGGAGCGGCTTGGCCTTGGCGCTGCGAGCTTTTTTGCCTTTTAGCTTGCCACTACGCCACCAGTGCAACGCCATGCCAGACTGCGACAACGTGAAGGACAGGAATACGCCGATGGCGTAGAGCGGAATGAGCGAGGATACGCGCGCCTGAAAGACTATGATGAGTACAGAAGCAACCAGGGCGAGCAGTACGATGCCGCGCGAGTAGACCAAGCGGCTGCCGCGGAAACTAAGCTGGCGCGGCAAGAAGCCATCGCCAGCGACCAGCGCCCCCAGGCGCGGGAAATCTGCAAAGGCCGTGTTGGCCGCCATGATCAAGATGGTGGTGGTAGCGCCCACAACCAGCAAGTAGGCAGTGTTGCGGCCCTCAAACACGGTGCGCGCCAATTGCGATATCACCGTCTCGACCTCAGACGGCACCGCCCCGATAGCGTGACTGATAAAGGTGATACCCAGGAACAAGGTAGTCAGGATGCCCGCCATCCACATGAGCGTGATGCCAGCATTGCGGCTGCGTGGTTCCTTAAAGGCGGTGATACCGTTGGAGATGGCCTCAATACCGGTGAGTGCTGCCGTACCGTTGGCAAAGGCGCGCAGCACCAGGAAAACGGTCAAGCCAGAAGCCGGGCCAATCAGCTCCATTTCTGGCGGGTTGACCACAGTATGCAGAGTTCCGGTCAGATACTTGCTTACACCAAAGCCCAGCGTAATGAATAGCATGCCTACAAAGAAGTAGGTGGGAATCGAGAAGATCACACCCGACTCGCGCACGCCGCGCAGATTGACAATCATGATGAACATCACCATGGCAACCGCAATCGGGACCTGATAAGGCAACAATGCAGGTACTGCAGACACCAGTTGCGCCACGCCGGAAGACATGCTGACCGCAACAGTGAGGATGTAATCCATCAACAACGCCGCACCGGCCGCCAGGGCGGGATATTCGCCCAGATTCTCACGCGCCACAATGTAGGCACCGCCACCATTGGGGTAAGCATGAATGGTCTGCTCATACGAAATAGTAACGATGATAAGCAGAATCACAATGGCGATGGAAAGTGGCACCGAGAGACTAAGCGCACCCATGCCTGCCAGCGCAAGGATGACAAGAATCTCCTGCGTGGCATACGCGGTAGACGACAGTGCATCCGATGCGAAGACTGCCAGGCCAACGGCTTTACCAATCGTCTGGTGTGGTGCATCTGCTGAGGCGAGTGGCCGCCCAAAGAACCAGTGCCAAAACCCTCGCTTCGGGATGTGACCCACTTTTTTGTAGGAGATATGATCGTCCTGACGGGCGATCTCAGCCAACTTCTTATCGGTCTGGTCTTTCATGTTGATAAACTCCACGCCTGCATCCTGGGAACCACCATGGCCCCGTCTTGGCTACAGACACGAAGAGCGATTATATTACCAACCCACCGGGTGGCAAGGGGCTCGTGAAACTAACGATCAAGATAGAACAGATGTTATACTCACCGAATGCCCAGCATCGTCGCCTTGGACATCGAAACCACGGGAATCGACTCGCAAAAAGACGCCATTATTGAAATTGGGGCCGTGCGCTTCGATGGCCAGCGTATTGAAGGCGAATGGCACAGCCTGATCAACCCCGGGCGGCGAATCCCCCCCTTTATCACACAGCTAACCGGCATCAACGACAACATGGTGCGCCAGGCGCCCAGCATGCGCGATGTGGCCGAATCGCTGGCCGCCTTCGTTGGCGAGGCGCCTATTTTGGGCCAGCGCATCTCATTTGACCTGAGCTTCCTACGCCGTCACAACCTGCTGCGCTACAACGACTCGATCGATACCTACGACATGGCGGCCGTGCTGATGCCCGGCGCCGGGCGCTACAACCTCGGCGCGCTGGGCCAGCAGCTCAACATTGCCCACCCCGCCACCCACCGCGCCCTGGATGATGCCAAGGTGACGCAGGCGGTGTACGCCAAGCTATACGAGCGCATGCTGGAGATGCCGCTGGAGCTGTTAGCGGAGATCGCTCGCCTGGCTGAGAGCCAAGCTTGGGGCGGCGAGCTGGCCTTCCGCTACGCGCTGCGCCAGCGCAGCGGCGAAACTGCGCCCACAAGCAGCTTCGGGGCGCGCGGTCCGCTCTTCGTGCGGCCAGAACGTCCTGCCCCCGGCGCCAACACGCGCCCGCGCCACGGCGAGCCGGAAGAACCGCAGCCGCTGGACCTTGAAGAAGCCGCCAGCCTGCTCCAGCCGGGCGGCGGCCTGGCCAGCAACTTTGAGAATTTTGAGCACCGCAGCCAGCAAGTGGAAATGCTGCGTGCCGTGGGTAGCGCGCTAAGCGAAGGCCATCATCTGCTAGTGGAAGCTGGCACGGGTACGGGCAAATCGATGGCGTATCTGTTGCCCTCGGCCCTCTTTGCCCTTCAAAATGACACACGTGTAGTGATCTCTACCAACACCATCAACCTGCAAGACCAGTTGATCCATAAAGACATTCCTGATCTACAGCGCGCCCTTGGGCAGCCGCTGCAAACCGTGGTACTCAAAGGGCGCAATAACTATCTGTGCCCGCGCCGCTTGATGGCACTGCGCCGCCGCGGGCCAGAGAACGCCGAGGAGCTGCGCGTGCTGGCCAAGGTGCTGGTGTGGCTGGAGAGCACGCAGACTGGCGACCGCGGTGAGCTCAATCTCAACGGCGCAGGCGAGCGCGCCGTATGGGGACGCATCTCGGCCGCAGACGAGAACTGCGGCGGCGAGACCTGCGTGGTGCGTATGGGCGGCATCTGCCCCTTCCACCGCGCCTACCAGGCCGCCGAGAATGCACATCTGGTGGTGGTCAATCACGCCCTGCTTTTGGCCGACGTAGCGACTGGCAACCGTGTGTTGCCGGAATATCAGTATCTGGTGGTTGACGAAGCTCACCATATTGAAGCAGCCACTACCAGCGCGCTCAGCTTCCGCCTCACGCAACCAGAAGTGGAGCGTATGCTGAAAGAGTTAGGCAGCAGCCGCTCCGGTCAGCTGGGCCGTCTGTTGGTTGTCGGGCAGCAAGCGCTGCAACCCACTCAACGCGCCGCGCTGGAGACTCTGGTGGAGGATGCCACCGACCGCGCCTTCCAGTTCCAAAACTTGCTCACACGCGTCTTCGGCGCCATTTTGCATTTCCTCAATGAGCAACGTGAGGCGCTGCCACAAGGGGACTACACGCATCAAGAGCGCATCATTGAGGGCACACGCACGCTGCCCGCTTGGCTGCAGGTAGAAACCGCATGGGAAGATGCCCAGCTGCTGTTGCAACCTCTGCTGGGCACGATTGAGCAGATACAGCGCGGCATGAAAGACATCGGCGCGCAAGGTGTGGAAGAGCTCGAGGATCTAGCGGGCAACATCGGCAATAGCTATCGCAGCCTGAGCGACCTGAACAAGCAACTGCAAGCGCTGGTGTTTGAGCCGCGGCCCGACATTGTGTACTGGGTCGAGCTAAATCCGCAACGCCAGACCATCGTCTTGAACGCAGCACCGCTGCATGTGGGTGCGCTGATGGAAGAGCACATCTGGCACAAGAAGACCAGCGCCATCCTCACCTCGGCCACACTGACGGCGGCGGGCGAGTTTGATTACATCAAGCGCCGCTTGCATGCCATCGAGGCCGAAGAGCTGGCGCTGGGCTCGCCCTTCGATTACGAAAGTGCGGCGATGCTCTACCTGGTGGAGGATATGCCCGAGCCTGCCGAGCGTCACGCCTATCAGGCCAGCGTGGAACGCGGCCTGATCGAGCTGGCTAAGGCCGCCAACGGGCGCACGCTGGCGCTGTTCACCTCCTACGAGCAATTGCGGCGCACCTCACGCGCCATTGCCGGGCCGCTGCGCCAGGCGGGCATCGAGCTCTACGAGCAAGGCGAAGGCGCCTCGCCGCACGCCTTGCTGGAGAATTTCAAGAACAGCAAAGCCGCCGTGCTGCTGGGCACGCGTGCTTTCTGGGAAGGTGTGGACATCCCCGGCGATGCGCTCTCCGTTGTGGCCATTGTGCGCCTGCCCTTTGATGTGCCGAGTGACCCGCTGGTGGCGGCGCGCTCCGAGACCTTCGAAAGCCCCTTCTACGAGTATCAGGTGCCGGAAGCCATTCTGCGCTTCCGCCAGGGCTTTGGCCGCCTGATACGTACTCAGTATGACCGCGGCGTAGTGGCTATCTTCGACAAGCGTCTGCTGACCAAGCAGTACGGAGCGTTGTTCATCGATTCACTGCCACCCTGCACCTTGCGCAAGGGCCGGCTGGATGACTTGCCGCGCGTGACAGCACAGTGGCTAGGCAGCTAGCCAAGCAAAGCTTGGCTTTGGAGAAGCTACTCGGCTGCACCGAGTAACGCTTCTCCACGCGCTTTATTTGGCAATGACCCCCTGTGATTCCAAGATGACTTCTCTTTAGGTCAAAAATAACCAGCCTAAACTTGTAATACCCAAGACGATTTGCAAATAAGGTCAGAATTGCTTCGCCACAAGACAAATATCCTACGTCATCCGAACGAGCCGCAGTCCGAACCGCTATGCTTTCCAGCCCAGGAATCCTTTAGGTCAAAAGAAACCAACTCAGTTTGCAATGCCCTAAAGGATTCCTCACCCACTCGCTTTGCTCGGGGTTCGGAATGACAGATCAAAAAAAGAGCCTCCATCGCTGGAGACTCTCTCATCCTTCATCCCTTATCCTTCATCCTTGCATCAGCTACTCAATCGTCTCGAGGAATTTGCGCGCCATAGCGCCGATATCCTCATTGGTAGAGATGCCCTGCCAGGGATCGCCTGGACGCACCAGGTTGACCACCACAATGTTAGCGCCATTAAAAATAGCACTACGCGCCTGATCCAAATCCACACCACCCGCAGCAGCAATGCTGACATCGTACTTGCTGCGGATGCGATTGACATGGCGATATTCGATCACTTTGCCACGCGTGGTCTCTTCATCGCGGCCTTTATGCAGCACGAGCACATCCGGAGCCGTGCGCATGGGGCGCAGCACATCCAGCGGATCGACGACACCCAACAAATCCACGAAGGAGATCAGGTTGAGGCCATCGCACTCGCGCACGAACAGGTCCAGCGTCTCCGTGGGGGCGTTGCCCAGCACGGTGATGCCGTCTGCGCCCGCATCACGCACCATCTGCACCTCGCCGGCGGCACCATCGCTGGTTTTGATGTCAGCGATGAGATGCCCCGGCCACAGGCCGCGCAGGCTGCGCACACCGCGCATACCCTCGCGTTTAATGAAGGGCGTGCCAGCCTCGATGAGGATGCGCTCACTGCGCGGTAGTTTTGGAATCACGCTCAGAGCCATGCCCAGATCGTAGTTGAAAGCGATCTGGAGGTAGCGCTGGCGATGATCCAGCTTGCGCTCAGCCAAGGCTTACTTCTTGCCGGCGAGTTTGCTGGCCACTTCGCCCAGATCTGAGGGCATGAAGAGCACAATCTTCTCAGACGGGTCTGAGGCAATGTCACGGATGGTTTGCAGCGTGCGCAGGTGCAACGCGCCGGGGCTTTGGGCCAACTGGGCAGCGGCCTTGCTCAGGTTCTCAGAGGCAGTCAACTCGCCCTGCGAAGCGATGATCATGGCGCGGCGTTCGCGCTCGGCTTCGGCCTGCTTGGCCATGGCGCGCTTCATCTCAGCGGGCAGTTCGACTTCCTGGATCTTGATCGACTCAACATCCACGCCCCACCCGATAGTCTCGGCGTCTACGATGGTCTTGATCGATTCGGCGATCTGCTCGCGCTCGGTGAGTACCGCGTCCATTTCGCTGTTACCGATCACATCGCGCAGAGCCGCCTGGGTGTACTGGCGCACGGCGAAGACGTGATCCTCAATTTTGATGATGACCGCTTCAGGGTCGACTACTTTGAAGTAGACCACTGCGTTGACCAACATCGGAATGTTGTCCTTGGTCATCACTTCCTGACGGGGAATATCTGCGGTCTTGATGCGCATGTCTACTTTGCGCAAGCTCTGCACGATGGGAACGATCAAGGTGAGGCCAGGCTCACGCATGCCAGCATACTTGCCCAAATTGAAGACAACACCGCGCTCGTATTCGTAGATCAGACGAATCCCGCGGCTGACGATGAAAAAGCCGGCAATGACGACCAAACCAATGACACAAGAGCCAGAAGCGAATAAGAACTCCATATCCAACATGACCTCCAAACCAAATTTCAGTATTTGTGCAGATTCTATCTGTCAAGGACAGCAAACGAATAGCACAGTCTTTTGCTACGATGCCAGAACTGCAACAATCTCAGCCAGATCGGCTACGCCGCAGGGCCAGCCAATAACCCGGCGCCACATGCAGAATATCTGGCGTGTAGGGCATCAAGCGGCGCAGCACACCAGCCAATGTGGAAAACAAGCGCTGCCGGTCAGCACCCCACCCCAGGCCAAACTCGGCACGCAGCCGCGGTGGCAGGGTTCCGGCGGCGATGAACGCGGTGAGCGGCTGGAACAGCGCTACTGGCATGCGCAGCAATGAGCGGCCAATCTCATAGCCAGCAGGTGAGACGCTGATCTCGCTGCCCGGTTGCAGAGCAGCATCCATCCAGGTGTCGAAATCTGCCTTGGTTGCTGGCACCAGCTCGCTGGGGATGCCGATCAGTCGGCCGAAGAGTTTGCCCTCTTCGTAGAAGGCGGCCCACTGGCTAGAGGTAAGGTCTGGCAGGAAGGTGCGATAGGCAAAGAACATCGAGTCAATGAGCGTGGCGTACACCCAGAAGAGCAGCGAAGGGTCATTGGCTTCATAGCCTGCGCCGCGCACGGCCGTGTGGCGCGCATAGATGCGTAGCAACGCATCACTGGCATCCTCGGCCGAGCCGAAGACGATGGTTTGCTGGGCGCGCAGAGTGGCCAGGGCGCGGGCGAACGGACGGCGGCGAAAGTCGCTGTGTTCGGCCACACCTTGAGCTACTTTGGGGTGCGCCACCTGCAGGAACAGGGCGCGCAGCACCACCAGGCCCAGCAACGCCTCACGGTTAAGCTGCCAGGCCATGCTGCCGGGGCCAAAGAAGCCTGCCGCGGGGTTGGGCAGCTGGGCGGCTTGCTGGCGCAGATATTCGCGATGCTCGCTTACGGTGCGCATGCAGGAATTCTATCGACCAAATGGGCTGGTTGACTGGTTTACTGGTCGATTGGTCAACTTCACTAGACTCTAATTCAAGACAGCTATCGCTTCAATCTCAATCAAAAAATCAGGGTGGGCCAAGCCGGCCACGCCGATCCAAGTGCTGGCCGGTGGATTCTCGCCCGGGAAGTATTTGAGCAGTCCATCGCGCACGGCGGCGTTCTCCGCCATGTGCGTCTGCACAATGTAGATGCGCAAGGAGACGACATCGGCAAGACCGCCGCCCGCGGCATGCATGGCGTGGCCTAGGTTCTTGAAGGCTTCGTCTACCTGGGCAGCAAAATCACCCACTCCCACAATGGTGCGCTCTGGCCCCCACGCCACTTGACCGGAGAGGTAGACGGTGCGCTTGCCCTCGGCTACCACCACCTGGGCAAAGCCGGAGCGACGCGCATCGAAGAGTTCAGGCGGGTGAATGCTGGTGTGCCGCACGGACCTACTCGTTTTCGGCAAAGGACAGACTGTATAGCCCTTTGGCGAACGAGTCGAGGTTCTCGCCCGCGGCGGCCATCTCGGGGCTCTTCATCGCAGCTTTGAGTGCGTCCACGTCGGCAAAATGCATCTCGGCCATCAGGTAGTAGCCATCGCCAACCAAGCTACGCGTGAAGCGCGTGACTTGCTTGCTCTGCAAGCCAGGCACTTTATCAATGAGCGGCAGATGGGTCTCGAAATAGGCTTTGTCAAAGGCAGCGGGGTCTTCGGGCTGTCTGTAGAGGGCGACGAGTTTAGACATGAGGCTCCTTGGGTGAGTGATTGGTGAGCAGAAAACAGTGAACAGGGTGACGAGAATAGAGATTGAAAATTGCTAGCTAGAAGAGCAATCTCTATTCTCCGATCTCCTCTTCACCCATCACTGCTCACCCCTCACAAGGGTTTGAACATCTCAAACGGTTCTTTGCAATCCACACAAGTGTAAATCATGCGGCACGGCGTAGTGCCAAAGTTGTTTTGCAAAGTGGTGTTGTGCGAGCCACAGCGCGGGCAGGCCACCGGCTCCATCAACACTTGGATGACATTGCCGTAATGGCGCGGCGGCGGCGCCAGGCCGGCGGCCTGCAGTTTGCTACGCGCTGCTGCGGTCATCCATTCCGTGGTCCAGGCGGGGCTGTGCTGCACGCGCACATCCACATCGGCAACGCCAGCCGCCTGCAAGCGCTGACGGATGCTCTCGTCGATGACAGCGTAGGCCGGGCAGGCAGCAAAAGTGGGCGTGATTGTGATCACCAGCTGGTCTGCATGCCACTCGGTCGAGCGCACAATGCCGAGCTCGACCAAGTTTACGATAGGCATCTCAGGGTCGGGCACTTCGCTGAGCGCAGACCAGAGTTCGGCTTGGGTTGGGTGGGAAGAAACGTGCATCACTCCATTGTGAAGCTAACTGAAACGAAACAGGATTAGAGAATTCAGGCGGGTCACCAAGTGGCCTCTGGGTCAAGGCGCGCCACGGATTGCAGATCGTGAATGAGCGCGGGAAAGTGCTGGGAATGTGAAATACGGCTCAAATTAGAGATCGGAGAGTGGAGATTGACTTGCAAGCCAGCACCCGTCAAGAACTGCTCAACCTCCGCACGCCAGCGCTCAAACAGCGCGGCGCTGCTGGGCACGATGCCGGCCGCATGCAGGTCTTGCTCACCGGGCAGCGGCGCGGCCAGCGCCTGCGCGTACGGCCACAGCGCATCCAGCGCGGCCTGCATGCGGCGCGCGCTTTCCTCAGTGCCAAGCGCCAGGCGCGGAATCCAGGCCTGCGAATGGCGCAGATGATAGAGCTCCTCGGTGCGAATGCGGGCGGCAATCTCAGCCAGCGGCGTATAGGGACTCTGGCTCAGCGCCCCAAGGCGCAGAGTCTCAAAAGCATCGAAGAGATACTGGCGCAGCGTGCTGTAGGCCCAATCACTTTTGGGAAGCTCAACCAGCTGTAGATTGCGGAACTGAGCTGGCTCACGGAAATAGACCAGCTGGTCAGGGTAGCGGTACTTGTCTTCACCCAGCAAGTCAGCCGCCAGCTCATACCAAAGCTTAGCGTGGCCAATCTCATCGAGGGCCAGGTTGGCGAAGGCAATATCTTCTTCTAGGATAGGCGCGTGCCCCGTCCACTCCGAAACACGATGGCCGAGGATGAGCTCGTCATCGGCTAAGGCGATCAGGTAGCCACTCAGGGCGTACTGATGTGTTCGCTCCATTACTCCTCACCACAAAGGCACAAAGGCCACAAAGGAAATTCTTGGTTCACAAAGGTTTTCACTATGTGCTCTCCGTGTCTTTGTGGTTTGCTTTATTGCGTAATTCACGCATCATGGTAACCACGCGATACTCCGCCTGGTCTTTGAAGGTCTTGTAGCGCGCCGCTGAGAACATAGGCTCGGACTCGCTACTCTCATTCTTATGCACGGCACTCACCGGGAACACCCACCACCACAGCGGCTGCTTGTCTGCAAAGGTGGCGATGGCCGCTTGCACGGCAGCTTGCGGCGAGCTGGCCTCAACCTCGCCGATATGGCGACATTGAGCTTGTTGAGTGAATTTGCCGAAGACGTGGTAGTCGACTAGTTGACTGGTCGACTGTTCGACTGGTTCTGCCTTGGACAATTCCTCTTGTGTCTGGGTGAATATCATATCCACTAACACCACCCACAACTGCACCGCTTCCGGCCGGCGTACGAAGACATCACGCGCATTGAGCATGGCCAGCTCAACATCCGGGGCGTGGATGGTGCCGTTGTGGACTACAGGCTGGTCTGGGCCTTCCTGCTGGAAGACCATGAAGCGGGGCCATTGGGTATCAGACATAGTTAGAGGCAAAAGCAAGTGAGAATGCAGAAGTACGAATGCGGAAGTGGGTGAACTTCAACATTCTGACTTCTGCATTCATAGTTGCAGTTCGTTTTTGGCCGCATAGGCCGCGGCCGCCTCGCGCACCCAGGCGCCGTCGGCGTGCGCCTGGCGACGGGCGGCCATGCGCTCGGCATTGGCCGGGCCGTTGCCCTTGAGCACCGCCCAGAATTCATCCCAGTTGATGGGGCCGGTGCGCCAGTTGCCAGATGCTTCGTCATAGTACAGGTCCGGGTCGGGCAATACGATGCCGCAGGCCTGCAGGTCTGGTACCAATTGGTTGATGAAGTCCTGGCGCAGCTCATCGTTAGTGCGGGTCTTGATGCCCCAGCGAATAAGCACGCCGCTGTTAGGGCTATCGGCGTCGTGCGGGCCGAACATCATCAGTGTGGGCCACCACCAGCGCGTGATGGCGTCTTGCACCATAGCGCGCTGGGTGGGCGTGCCCTGAGAGTAGAGGATGATCATTTCCTGGCCCTGCTTGCGGTGGAAGTTCTCTTCCATACAAATACGCACCATGGCACGTGAGTATGGGCCGTAGGAGCAGCGTGCAAGCATGGTCTGGTTGAGGATGGCGGCGCCATCCACCAGCCAGCCAATCGCCCCATTGTCCGCCCAAGTGGTGGTGTGATAGTTGAAGATGCTGGAGTATTTGGCTTTGCCATCCAGCAGCGCATCGAGCATTTCTTCGCGCGTGGCGCCCAGGGTCTCGGCGGCATGGTAGAGGTACTGGCCGTGGCCGGCCTCGTCTTGCACTTTGGCAAGCAAGATGAGCTTGCGGCGCAGCGAAGGCGCCCGCGTAATCCACGCGCCTTCGGGCAGCATACCCACCACTTCGCTGTGGGCGTGCTGGCTGATCATGCGGATGAGCTGGCGGCGATATTCGGCCGGCATCCAATCGCCCGGTTCGATCTTCTCGCCACGCGCAATGCGCGCTTCGAAATCCGCCAGCTTCTGCGGATCTTCGTTGAGTTGAATGGCAATCTGCTCTACATCTGCACCGTACATGGTTCAATAATATCCTGAACGAACTTAGCCTGAAGATGAATTCATAATCAAATCCCGGCCACAGTGTTTGCAAACTTTTGCTTCATATAAGATTAACTCGGCACAGTGTGGGCATTTCTTTTTAATATCACCTTTTCGAACATACTCAATTGGTGATTGTTGCTCTTTAGCCTTGTTTACCAACAACACAGCAAACTTTTGCCCACGATAGATTCTTTCTACTTGCTTCTTCTCAAATCCCTCTAAATTAAGCTTATCTCTTACAGCTTCGGCGGTTACTCCATTCAATGCATTTTTTATTACTATTTCTTTGAGATGCTCACCAAGATTAAGGAAATGCTGGGCGTCGTTTTCTCTTGGATCAATAAAAATCACATGATCGCTTCCGCATTTCTCACAATATTCAACCCATTTCCTATAGTTTGTTTTGCATTCAACACAAAGAACATCATCGAACTTGCCGAAGACCTGGTCGTAAAGGCGGGCAATTCTAAACAAACCGATTAGAGAATCCAAATTACACCTCGGTTGTTACTGTGTGTTGACCCACACCGTTTTGACCTGGGTATACAGGTCAATGGCTTCCTTGCCCATCTCTCGGCCGAAGCCAGACATCTTGTAGCCACCAAACGGGGCGGCCGGGTCGATCATGCCGTAGCCGTTGATCCACACCGTGCCTGCTTGCACGGCGTGGGCGTAGCGGTGCGCCTTGCCAATGTCACGCGTCCACACACCTGCGGCCAAGCCAAACTGAGTAGCGTTGGAACGAGCAATCAGTTCATCTTCGTCATCAAATGCAGTGACAGCCGCCACAGGGCCGAAGATTTCCTCCTGCACCAAACGCAGCGAGTCGTCCGAGTAGCTGAATACGGTGGGCTTGAGGAAGTAGCCGTCTTTCAAGGCATCGCCCAATCGTTCACCACCAGCTAGAATTTCTGCACCAGTTTTTTTGCCTTCATCAATGTAGCCAGCCACGCGCTCCAACTGCTCGGCGCTAATGAGCGGGCCAACGTGCACCTTCTCGGCGAAGCCGTGGTCAACCACCATCTTGCCCACGTTGGCGGTGAGACCTTCCAGCACTTGGTCGTAGACAGCACGCTGCACAAAGAGGCGCGTGCCAGCCACACATTCCTGGCCCGCCGTGCTGAACACGGCCCATTGCGCGCCGCGGATGGCTGCGTTGATGTCTGCATCAGCAAAGATGACATTCGGCGACTTGCCGCCCAGCTCCAGGCTGACGCGTTTGAGGTTGCTCTTGGCGGCCGCTTCCATGATGCGTGCCCCCACCGATGTGGAACCGGTGAAGGCTAGCTTGGCGATGTGGGCGTGCTCGGCCATGGCGGCGCCGGTGGGCAGACCCGGGCCGGTGAGCACATTGAGCACGCCAGGCGGGAAGCCGGCTTCACGCGCCAGCTCGGCCAGGTAAAGCGCGGTCAGCGGGGTCTGCTCGGCGGGTTTGAGAATCAGCGTGTTGCCTGCCGCCAACGCCGGGCCGAGCTTCCAAATGGCCATGAGCAGCGGAAAGTTCCACGGGATGATGGCGCCGACGACGCCCAGCGGCTCGCGGCGGGTATAGACAAATTGGTCTGCAAAGGTGACCGGGACGGTGCTGCCCTCGATCTTGTCTGCCCAGCCGGCCTGATAGCGCAGGTGCTTGGTGACGTAGGGCAGATCGCCGCGGCGAGCGACACGGATGGGCTTGCCGTTGTCGAGCGTTTCCAGTTCAGCGAGCACATCGGCGTGCTGGTCAATCAAATCGGCCAGCTTGAAGAGCAGCGCGCCGCGCTCGCCAGCAATCATGCTGGCCCAAGCAGGGAAGGCGGCTTGGGCGGCGGCCACGGCCGCGTCGACATCGGCTGTGTTGGCCAGGGCCACTTCGGCCAACACAGCCCCATTGGCCGGGTTGCGTGTGGCAAAGGTCTCGCCAGATTGCGGCGCGACCCATTCATTATTAATGAAGAGCTTCTTAGGAGAGTCTTCGAGGAATTTGAGTGTTGCGGGTTGGAAGTTGTAGGCAGGGAGGTTGGTCATTCATCAATTCCTGTAGTTGAGTGGCTTGAGAAAATTATATTCGACATAGTGCCAGCGTTACACCTTGTCAATCAAATCGGAGATCAATCGCCATTCTTCGTCTGTCACAGGAAAGTTAGTCGCTTGAAAGTAGTTAAGTATAGACAATCCCTGCAAACCCTCAACTACGCTCAATTGCTGCTTTAGAATAGGCCTGTCAGGGAAAGATCTTGTTATTGCCAACTCTACCCTACATGCCCCTGGCTCTTTAGGCCGCTCTAACCAATACTGCTCTTCTTCAGGAAAATTAAACGCATACTGCGGATCACTTTCGACCCGTGCAAGAGCGTAAATACCGGCATCTTTGCCACAATTCCAGATAAGGCCAAGATGCCCCTGCTTGATCTGCTTTTGGTATCGAGTTACCAACCAGTGCATTTTGTGCTGGAGACGCCCATCAGACAAAGCATCAATGGCGTTAAATCTCTTTGGGTTACTTTGGAATATCCAGACAGAGATGTTGCCGCTACTCACCATTTCACCCTTTCCTCCCAACTTCAAAAAAGGCCTTTATTATTCGCTTACGCTGGGTCTCTCGCCACCCAGCCATTCGGGGGCATCATCCTCGGCCCAGCGGCGGCGAATTTCGCCGTAATCCGGCTTGCGCTTCTCTTCAAAGGATTGCACGCCTTCCCAGGTCTCAGGGCTGGTGTTGTGCACCGCCAACCAATCACGGCCGTGACCGATGGTGGTGTGCCAACTGAGGTCGCGCCAGAAGTTGAGTTGCTGCTTGGCGTAACGCGTCTTCTCGGGGAATTTGGCCTTGAGCTTCTCCACAATCTCATCTACCTTGGCGTCCAATTGAGCACGCGGCACGGCCCAGTTGACCAGGCCCCAGTCCTCGGCCTTGGCAGCCGAGATCTCTTCATTGAGGAAGAGGATCTCGCGCGCCCGGCGCTCGCCGACGATGAGCGGCAGGAACTGCGTGGCGCCAGCCAACGGCACGCTGCCGTGGCTAGTACCCACATGGCGAATGTAAATGTCATCGGCAGCCACGGCAAGGTCGCAGCTCATGTTGAACTCGTTGCCGCCGCCGACCACGATGCCGTTCAACCGCGCCACGGCAGGCTTGCCCAGGTTGCGCAGGCGCTCGTGGGCTTCGATGAAATCGCCCATCCACTTCCAATAATCGCGCGGGCGCTGCAGAAATTGCTTCTGTTCATCCAAATCAGCACCGGTGCAAAAGGCACGCTCACCGGTGCCAGTGAGCACCAGCACGGCCACCGAATCATCCCAACTGGCGTCTTTGAACGCCGCGTTAAGCTCGGTGAGCACCTGGTGATTGACGGCGTTGAGCACTTCAGGACGATTGAAGGTGACCGTGGCGCGGCCATCCTTTTTTTCGTACAGGATCGATTTGAAGTCAAAGTCTTTGGGGGCGGTTCCGGTGAATTTTCTCGTCACAGCAGTCTCCTACTATCGTTATTCTACACGCTGCCAGATGTGGCATAAAATCAGCTTCTACGCAGCTTCATTCGCCAACTACAAGAGAGGTATTATGACTTTGCTACGCAATATCGGCTTTTTACTATTGGCCAACCTGCTCGTGGTCGCTATGGCGGCAGGCACGATCTGGCTGGGTTGGCGCGGTTATGAATTAAGCACGCGCGGTGAGAGCACTATCGGGCGTGTAGTAGCGCTGGAAGAAAGCAGCGATGGCGACGGCGGATGCTGTGTGTACTCGCCCGTAATTGAGTTCAACGCCAATGGCAACCCGGTGCGCTTTGAAGGCGGCAACGCCAGCGATCCGCCCGCCTACCGCGTTGGGCAAGAAGTGGAGGTGCTGTATCTGCCAGAAGACCCCAGCAAAGCGGCGATCAACTCTTTTTATGAGCTGTGGATGGTGACCGTTATCTTGGCGCCAGTGACCTTCATATTGTTTATTGTGCTGAACTGGGTAGCGATTGCGCGCATGCGCAACGGCCAAGCCGTGATGGATAACCACGAATAAAAGCGAACGAACGTCGGAGAAGTGGATGAGCGAGCAAACCTCAATGTCAAAGCAAGAACTGCTGCAGGATATGCAGGCTGGCTGGGAGCGGCTGCAGGCTTTCATTGCCAGCTATAGCAATGAGCAGCTCAGCGAGCCTAGGGACGCGGCAGGCTGGAACGCCAAGGATCACCTGATGCACCTGGCGGTGTGGGCTGACAGCATGGTAGCCGTGCTCAACGGCACGCCGCGCCGTGATGCCATGCAAATCGAGCGCCAGGATTGGGTGACGCTGGCCGAGACCTACGACGTGGTCAACGGTATCCTTCAGCAACGTTACAAGGACTTATCGCTGGCTGAGGTGCGCAAGGAGCTTGACGCCAAGCACCACGCGTTGGTGGCGCGCACCGAAGCGATGAGCGATGAAGATTTGCATCTGCCCTACAACCATTACCAGCCCGGCAGCAAGTCTGAGACCCCCATCTACGAATACATTCATGGCAATAGTTCGCACCACTACGACGAGCATATCCCCTGGATGCGTACGCTTCTAGAGAAATAGCAAGACACTGCATTATGTGAATGCGTACGCTTCTAGAGCAATAGTAAGACACTGCACTATGTGAATGCGTACGCTTCTAGAGCAATAGTAAGACACTGCACTATGTGAATGCGTACGCTTTTTAGAGCAGTAGCAAAGCTACTGCTCTAAAGCAAAAGGCCGCCCCTTCGGGCGGCTTTTCGTCTTTTAATCATGGCGCGGGCATATATAATGCTGCCATCCCATTACTAAGGACAACTATGCGTTCACGGAACGTTTTTGTACTCGCCCTGCTGCAGGCTATTGGTATGTGCGGCAGCTCTGTTATTGTGCTACTCACCGGCATCATCGGCGAAGGTATTGCCCCCACGCCACAACTGGCCACCCTGCCCAATTCACTAGGCGTGGTGAGCACAGCGCTGTTCAGCATTCCTGCCGCACTGCTGATGCGCCGCATTGGCCGCAAGGCGGGCTTCATGCTCTCGCTGGCCGTGGCACTGTCTGGCGCAGCGCTGGCCGCGCTGGCGGTGAGCCAAGGCAACTTTGCGCTGCTGTGTGCGGCAGTGTTCCTGATGGGCCAGCACAGCGCCTTTGTGCTGCAGTACCGCTTTGCCGCCACCGAGAGCGTAGCCAGCCAGCATTCCGGCCGCGCCGTTTCGATGGTGCTGCTGGGCGGCATCCTGGCCGGCTTCCTAGGCCCAGAGATCGCCAAGCGCGCCCAGGACCTGCTGCCGGTGCTGTACGCCGGTTCCTTTGCAGCGTTGGCTGGGCTGTACGTGCTGGGCTTGCTGCTGGTGCTGTTCTACGAGAACACCAGCGCCAAAGCAGAAGACGCTGGCACTATCCAGCAGCCTGAGCGGCCGCTGGGCGAGATCATGCGCTTGCCGAGTTATCAAGTAGCGGTGCTGGCCGGTGTGGCGAGCTATGGCTTGATGGTCTTCATCATGACGGCCACGCCGCTGCATATGCATGGGCACGGTTTCAGCCTGGACGATACAGCCTTCGTCATCCAGAGCCACATCATCGCCATGTACCTACCCTCACTGTTTAGTGGCTTCCTCATTGAAAAGTTTGGCGCGCTGCGTATCATGCTGGCTGGCGTGCTGCTACTGCTGTTCTGTACTGTAACTGGTCTGCTCAGTGTGGAGTTGCCTGGCTATTGGACAGCCTTAGTGCTGCTGGGTCTGGGTTGGAACTTGCTCTTTGTAGGCGGCACCGTGCTGCTCACTTCGACCTACCGCCCGGCGGAGCGTTTCAAGACGCAGGCCAGCAACGACTTCACCATCTTTGCCGTACAAGCGTTGTCTTCGTTCTCAGCAGGCTCGCTGCTGCACGGCGCAGGCTGGGATGTGATGAACTGGCTGGGTCTCGGAATCATGCTGGTGACAGGTGCTATGCTGTTGGCGCGAAGAAAGGCAATTGTGTAGCGTGCTCAGCCCAGCCCCTGCAGGAGAGCTCGCTGTATTAGCGATATTCATCCTTATCCCAGCTCCGGGGATTTTCAAAGATGTAGTTGTATACCGCGGCGTACTCAGTCTCGCTACGGACTATACGCTCATAGTAGTTACGTTGCCAGAAACGTGCTCCTGGCGTTGCCTGCAACTCATTTATAGATTTAGTTGTGGCGTATTTGAATCTTCCAACAACCTGACCCAGCGTCAAGCGCTTTCGTAGGGGCGGGGTAACCCCGCCCCTACCAGGCTCGTGTTCAGGTTCAACAAAATTGAGCAACAAATGTAAGTGATTTGGCATTATGCAAACCGCACCAATTTCTAAATGCTTACCGCTCATTGGAATGCTCGCAATCGCATCCTCAACAATATGACCTGCAGGACTTAAAACCATCTGTTGGTCCTCTATCTGACCCAACAGCCACGCTCGCTGTTGAACGCAAATGGTTACAAAGTACACACCCGGTTGGCTGTAATCATAGTCTTGCAGCCTTATGGATCTTCGCCCCCTCGCCATGGATTATCCTCGCGCCAAGCGCCTCAGCAGCACCGAGGCACGATAGCGCTCCTCGTGGTACTCAGCATATAGATGGTCGAGCACGGCTAGCACCGTTGGCCAACTAAGCTGGCCGCCCCACTCCACCAAGCCGCGCGGATAGTTGACGCCCAGCTTCATAGCCAGATCGATCGTCTCGGCATCCCCCACACCTTCGAGCACGGCGAAGCTGGCTTCGTTGATCAGCTGGCACACAATACGCGGTAGCACCAGTGCTGGGCTCTCGCCGACCCAGGCCGCCTGGCGGCCAAGGCCGGCCAGCACCGCTTCCACCTGCGGGCGCATGGCCTCGTCCCCGCTCACGGTGACCAGGCTGCCATCCATGAACAAGCCATCGAACACAAACACGCGCTGCGGCTGCTTGGCCCAGCGGCGTGCTTGGCTCAGCGTGATGTCGGCGCCCTGCACCAGCAGCGGGATGCTCGCATCCAGCGCGGCATCCCAGCCCTTGACGATGGCCGCGGCGCCTTCAACCTGGCTGGCGGCTACAAAGGCCGCCACCGGCGCGGCGCCCAGCTCATGGCTCAGGACATAGCCACCCGTTACCGCCAGCCCAGCCAGGCCGGGCGCAAAGCTGCCGGATGAGATCAGCACGTTGCCCTCGCCCTGCACTGCAGCGGCTTGCTGCGGCTCAGGAGCCTCGTCCGAATCCGCATAGGTGTAAAAGCCCTTGCCGGTCTTGCGACCCAGCTCGCCTGCGGCCAGCTTCTGCATCTGGATCCAGTGCGGGCGGTAGCGCGGCTCGCCATATGTCTGCTCATACATTGAGCGCATCGCTCCGGCGTTGATGTCAATGCCGATGAGGTCCATCAGACGGAACGGCCCCATGCGGAAGCCAGCTCCCTGCTCTACTAAACGGTCAATCGTTTCGAAGGAAGCCACACCCTCGCCCAGCAAGCGCAGCGCTTCGCCGTAAAACGGCCGCGCTACGCGGTTGACAATGAAGCCGGGCGTGTCGCCCATGACCACCGGCGTTTTGCCCAGCGCTTCGGCCAGCGTTACCAGCGCGTCGATAGTGGCTGGGCTGCTCTGGGCGGCGCACACAACCTCCACCAATGGCAGCACTGGCGCGGGATTGAAGAAGTGCATGCCGGCGACGCGTTGTGGGCTCTGGGTCATGGCCGCAATCGCGGTGACGGAGAGCGTGCTGGTGTTGGTAGCCAGGATCGCATCCGGCGCACACACCGCCTCGAGTTTGGCGAACAGCTCCTGTTTGAGCTCAAGACGCTCCGGCGCAGCCTCGATCACTACACCCGCACGTGCAAAGGCATCCAGCGTATCGGTGAGGGTGAGGTTGGCGTACAGGGCTGACTTGTCTTTCTTCTCCAGAAACTTCTTGATGTACCCATCCGCCTTTTCAAGCACAGGCGCATAGGTGTCTTGCAAGATGACGTCTGCACCGGCCAAAACAGCGGCCAGCGCAATGCCAGAGCCCATCGTGCCTGCGCCGATGATGCCGATGGTGGGAAGTGTGCTTGCCTTCATAGTTAAATCTCCAATCTCGAATCTCTGTTAAACATAGATTCGAGATTGGAGATTATTTTCCTTTGAACTCCGCCTTCCGCTTCTCCAAAAATGCCGCCATGCCTTCTTTTTGGTCTTGCGTGTCGTAGGTCATCAGGTAATTGCGGCGTTCGAGCTCCATGCCTTCCAGCAAGGTGCGTTCTTGGCCGTAGCGCAGCGCGTGGCGCGCCAGGCGCACCGCCACGGCTGGCCGCTCGGCTACCACGGCGGCCAACTCCAAGGCCTCGGCCAGCACGCGCTCATCCGGCACTACACGGTTGAGCAGGCCAGCCTGCAACGCGGCCTGGGCCGAGAGTGGTTCCCCGGTCAGCACCATTTCCATCGCACGCACCGGGCCAATGGCACGCGCCAAGCGCTGCGTGCCGCCCGCGCCGGGCATGATGCCCAGCTTGATCTCCGGCTGGGCAAAACGCGCCGTCTCGCCCGCCACGATGAGATCGCAGCCCAGCGCCAGCTCGCAGCCACCGCCAAAGGCCACGCCGCGCACGGCGGCGATGACGGGCTTATCGATAGCCCAGATACGTTGCCACAGCGCACGCGTGTTGCCCAGGTAGATATCCACCGGGCCAGCTTTGGCCATCGCCTCAATGTCAGCGCCAGCGGCAAAGGCCCGCTCGCCGCCGTAGAGCACGATCACGCGCACCTGTTCATCGGCGTTGAGTCTCTCCAGCGTCTCTGCTAAGGCGCGCAGCATCTCGGGACTGAGCGCGTTGAGCTTGTCAGGCCGGTTAAGGCGCACGGTGGCTACGTACGATTCGATTTGAGTAAGAACCAGGGCATCGCTCATACCCTTAGTATACGGGCATTGTTCGCCGAGAAATCTCCACCAAATTATGGCTTTACCCATTAATATTCAGCCATGGCTGAAGAACGTCTGCAAAAAATACTGGCTCGTGCGGGCTATGGCTCGCGACGCACTGCGGAAGAGATGATCGAAGCAGGGCGCGTGACCGTGAATGGCGCCACCGCCCACATTGGCGATAAAGCCGATGCGTCACAGGATGTCATCAAGGTAGACGGCTCACGCATTTCTGCCGCCGCCAGGCCGGTGTATTACGCAGTCTACAAGCCACGCGGTGTGCTCTCGACCACCGGCGGCCCTGAGCCGCGCCAAAAGGTGGTTGACCTCATCCCGGGTGGCGAGCAACTGCACCTGGTGGGCCGCCTGGACAAAGAGAGCGAAGGGTTGATGATCCTCACCAATGACGGTGAGCTCACCCAACGTGTCAGCCATCCGCGTTTCGAGCAAGAGAAGGAATACCGCGTGCTGGTGGCGCGGCAACCAGATGCTGAGCAACTGGCCACGTGGCGCCGCGGCGTCGTGCTGGAAGATGGCACACGCACCCGCCCTGCCGAAGTGCGCATCGAGCACAACTACGGCAAAGGCGCCTGGCTGCGTGTGATCATGCATGAAGGCCACAAACGCCAGATCCGTGAGATCGCTGGCCAGCTGGGTCTGCCAGTGGTGAAACTGATCCGCGTGCGCATCGGCAATCTGTATCTTGGCAGCCTGAAGACCGGTGAGTGGCGTGCATTGAATGAAAATGAAGTGCGCGATCTGATGGCGGGCGAAAAGCCCGACACGCGCAAACCGCGCCCCGCCGCCAAGAGTGATGAGGCGCCGCGCAAGACCAGCGCACCGCGCCGCAAACAGGGCAAAGGCCCCGGCAGCCGCAAGCCAGCCGTGCGCAAAACCGGCATCACCCTGGGGCGGCCGCGCCGCACCAGTAGCATAGGTGACGACAGGGCTACTGACGTGCCAAGCCGCCGTCCGTCTGGCCGGCCAAGCTCGCGGCCTTCCGGTGGCAAGCCTAGCTCCCGCCCGTCTGGCAAACCAAGTTCGCGGCCTTCGGGTGGCAAGCCCAGCTCACGGCCTTCTAGCAAGCCAAGCAGCCGCACGTCTGGCAAACCCAGCTCGCGGCCTTCTGGTGGTAAGCCAAGCTCGCGCCCCTCAGGCAAACCGAACACGCGCTCCTCAGACAGACCAAGCTCGCGGGCGGCGGGCAAACCGAGTAGCAGGCCCTCCGGCAGACCGGCGCGTTCTTCCAGCAAGCCGAGCGGCAATCGCCGCCTACGCTAACAAAGAACATTCGTGCTATACTGCGGCGAAAGTTTTAGAGGCCGCATGCGCAATCGTCTGTCACAACGTTTTGGCAGCTTTACCCGTGAGTTTCCGCGTGCCTTCTGGCCCGTGGTGGCCGTCTCGTTCATAGACGGCATCGGGCGCACGCTGCTCTTCCCCTTCTTTGCCCTCTATGTAACGCAACGCTTCAACGTTGGCGCAACCCAGGCTGGCCTGGTGACGGGCATGTTCTCAGTCTCTGGCCTAGTGGGCTCGATGGTGGGCGGTGCGCTCACTGACCGCATCGGGCGCAAGAAGCTCATCATTATTGGCTTGGTGTGCAGCGCGCTCACTACGCTTGGACTGGGTCTGGTCAACGAGATGCGCTGGCTGTACGTAGTAGCGCTGATCAGCGGCCTGTTCGGTGAGCTGGCCGGGCCAGCCCACCAAGCCATGATCGCTGACATTCTGTCTGAGAAGCAGCGCCAGGAGGGCTTTGGCATTCTGCGCGTCGTAAATAACCTGACCTGGATCGTGGGGCCAAGTATTGGCGGCCTGCTGGCGGGTTGGTCTTTCTTCTATCTATTCATCTCCGATGCCATCATTAGCTGCATAGTGGCCGTGCTGTTCTTCTTCTATATTGCTGAGAGCAAGCCCAAGCCAAGTGAAGACCAGCAGCCCGAGAGCTTTGCCAAGACCTTTGCTGGCTACGGCACTGTATTGAAAGACCTGCCCTTCCTGGCCTTTATCCTCACCTCTATTCTGCTGGGCATGGTCTACATTCAAATGTACGGCACGCTCTCCATCTTCTTGCGAGACCAGCACAACATTGACCCGCAAGGCTTTGGCCTGCTGATGAGCACCAGCGGTATCACCGTGATCCTGTTTCAGCTGTGGGTCTCACGCATTATCAAGTGGCGGCCGCCCTTCCTGATGATGACCGTGGGTGCCATTTTCTACGTCATTGGCTTCAGCCTCTTCGGGCTGGTGGCAGCCTATTGGCTGTTCGTGTGCGCCATCATCGTCATCACCATTGGCGAGATGGTCATCCTGCCCACCGCCTCGGCGCTGGCGGCCAACTTTGCGCCCGAGGCGATGCGCGGCCGCTACATGGCCGCCTTCAGCCTGGTGTGGGCGCTGCCAGCGGCGCTCGGCCCGGCGGCGGCGGGCTTTGTGCTCGACAATTACGACCCCATCCTGTTATGGCTGGGCGGCGGCGTGCTGTGTGCGGTGGCAGCCGCGTTTTATTACTACTTGCACCTGCGTCTAGGCCACCAAAAGAAATTTGCCGCGTACGCAGAATAAGCGGCTTCTCACGGGAGGCTTATTGCCGAATGCCGCGCCTGCCCGTACAATTATGGTTTGACCTCCCCTAGAGTAAAACCAATGGCCAAAGACCCCTCCCGTTCGCAAACTAGCTGGTTGGATCGCCCCCTGCTCGGCGGTAAGAAATTCACATGGGAGCACGCGGTGCTGGTGCTCATCCTGCTGGCCGCTGTGGTCACGCGTTTTCACATGCTCGGCGAGCGTGTGATGAGCCATGACGAAACAACCCATGTCTATTTCTCCTGGCAGTTGTTCAAAGGCAACGGCTACCAGCACGACCCGCTGAGCCACGGCCCGATCCAGTTCCACATGTTAGCGCTGAGCTACTTCCTGTTTGGCGATAATGATTTCACGGCGCGTGCGCCGCAAGCGTTGTTCGGCGTGGCGACTGTGTTCTTTGTGTGGTGGGCCTTCCGGCGTTATCTGGGGCGCAACGCCGCCATCCTCGCCTCGCTGTTCTTTCTTATATCGCCCTATACGATGTACTACAGCCGCTACGCGCGCAACGAGATCTTCGTTGCCCTGTTTGGCTTGGTGATGCTGTGGGGCATACTGCGCTATCTGGATACAGGCAAGAATAAATTTATCTACATCACAGTTGCAGCCATCTCACTGCACTTCACCTCTAAAGAGACCTCATTCATTTATCTTGCCCAGGCACTGATTTTCCTCGGCCTGGTCTTCCTTTGGCGCATCGCTGCACGCATATGGAAGACAGAGGGGGCGCGCCGCGTGTTCTTCGTCACGTTGGTGCTCAGCGTTGCGCTGCTGTTCCTGGCGATTGGCGCACAAGCGCAGGCCAGCGAGCAAGACAGCACGGCGGCAATCAGTGCCACCCAGGTGGAGGAACCTGTCATCCCCTCCGAAGGCGAAAGCGCTGGCTTTGAGTCGCCGCTTTCCGCCACCACAGTAATTCTGGGCGGCCTGGGCGCGGTGTCACTTGTCGCCGCGCTGATTGCGCTGTTCACGGGCTACGGCCTGCCGCGCCTGCGGCAGGAGCGCGCTTTCACTCTGATGGCTATTTTGTTTGCCTTGGTGCTGCCGCATCTTTCGGCCTTCCCGATACGCTGGTTGCACCATGACCCCATGGCTTACCGCGATACCAGCAATCTCATCTTCATTAGCGCCGTTGTTGTGGTCCTGGCAATAGTCTCCGGCGTGATGGGTGCGCTGGTCAACTGGCGCGCCTGGTGGGTCAGCACCGCGGTGTTTTACGCTATTTTCGTCCCCTTCTACACCACCATCTTCAGCAATGGGCTGGGCTTCTTCTCTGGCCTGGTCGGTTCGCTGGGCTACTGGCTGGCGCAGCAGGCGGTGGAGCGCGGCAACCAGCCCACCTACTATTACTGGGGCGTGCAGATTCCTGCCTACGAGTTCCTTGCCGCGGCGGGCAGCCTGCTAGCCGGCGTTCTTGGCCTGCGCAGCCTGAAGCGGCTGCAGCACACGCAGCCCGAGCCGGACAGCGAGGGCCGTGACCTGCTCCCGCACGAAAGTTACCGCATGGCGCTAGTGCTGTTTGCGTTCTGGGCGGTGACGGCGCTTATCGCCTACACCGTGGCAGGCGAGCGCATGCCCTGGCTCACCCTGCACATTGCCATCCCCATGCTGCTGCTGGCGGCCTGGGCGGTGTCACGCCTGATCGCGCGCATCCCCTGGGCCAGCTTTGCTCAGAACCACGGCTGGATGCTGCTTGGCTCAGTGCTGCTATGTCTGGTGGCTGGCTTCAACCTGCTTGGCTCGCTGTTGGGTGCTGCACCGCCCTTCCAAGGCAATGAACAAGCCCAGTTGCAGGCCACCTATCACTTCTTGTTCTTCGTCATCACCTTTGCGCTGGGCGCCTATGGGGTGATGCACTATGCCCTGCTCGGCGAGTGGCGGCGTGACCAAGTTGCCCGCGTGGCTACCCTGCTGGTATTTGCCGCGCTGGCCCTCACCACGTTCCGCATTGCCTTACGCGCCAACTTCCGCAACTACGACCTGGCCACGGAGTATTTGGTCTACGCGCACATGGCGCCGGGGCCGAAAATTGCCATTAACCAGATCGAAGAGATCTCGCGCCGTCTCACCGATACGCTTGACCTCAAAGTAGCGTACGACAACGAGACTTCCTATCCCTTCTGGTGGTATCTGCGCAACTATCCCAACCAGCGCTACTACGCAGACCAACCCAGCCGCGATCTGCGTGATTTCCCGGTCATCATCGTGGGTGACAGTAACTACGGCAAGATCGAACCCGTGGTGGGCCAGAGCTTCTACATGTTTGAGTACATGCGCATCTGGTGGCCGAACCAAGACTACTTTGACTTCAGCCCCAGCAGTATTGGCTACGGTTACACCGCTGAGACCGGGCAGCCCGCCAGCGAGATGGGCACCGTTGATTATTTGCGCCGCGTAGTGCAAAAGCTGTGGAGCTACATCGGTGACGCTACGACGCGTGATGCGCTGTGGCAGATTTGGATCAATAGCGACTTTACCGATTACCTCACCAACAAGGGCCAAAACGCCAGCCTCGAAGCCTGGTCGCCTGGGCGCACCATGCGTATCTACATCCGCAAGGATGTGGCCGCACAGATCTGGGACTACGGCGTGCAAGGTGTAACGCCCGAAGAAGTGCTGGCAGACCCTTACGAGGGCAAAGGCCGCGAGCTGCCGCCGCAATTCACCATTGGTGGCTTTGGCAGCGAGCCCGGCCAGTTCATCTCGCCGCGCAACGCCGCCGTAGCGCCAGACGGCACGCTCTATGTTGCCGACACCGGCAACCATCGCATTCAACACCTGGCGCCGGATGGCAGCGTGCTGCACATGTGGGGCAGCTTTGCTGACCTGGCGGCTGGCGAAGCCGAGGGCGGCAGCTTCAACGAGCCGTGGTCAATCGCTGTTTCGCCCGATGGCGAATACGTGTATGTGGCTGACACCTGGAACCACCGCGTGCAACAGTTCACCTCAAGCGGCGCATTTGTCCGCATGTGGGGCTACTTCGGGCAGGATGAGAGCAGCGGCGCACTGTGGGGTCCGCGTGATGTCGTGGTGCTCAACGATGGCAACGTGCTAGTGACCGACACCGGCAACAAGCGCTTGCGTCTGTACGATGCGCAAGGCAACCACCTGAGCGACTATGGTGAATACGGCTTCGACCTCGGCCAGTTTGATGAGCCGGTGGGCCTGGCCTACGATGCCAGCCGCGAGATCGTCTATGTAGCTGATACGTGGAACCAGTGCGTGCAGGTGCTGGAGTATCAGGATGGCCGCTTCATCCCCCAGACCCCGTGGGAGATTGCCGGCTGGTATGGCCAGTCGCTGATCAACAAGCCTTATATGAGCGTAGGCCAGGGCGGCCAATTGTTCATAGCAGACCCGGAAGCTGGCCGCGTGCTGGTTTACAACCCGGATGGCACGATTGCGTACTTCTTCGGCGGCTACGATCAGACCGCGGCCAACATCGCCGTTGCCCAGGGCGTTGCCGCTGACCCCAACGGTGGCGTCTGGGTGGTGGACAGCCAGAACGCCACTGTGTCATGGTTCATCGAGTAGTTCCATCTATATAAGCAAAAAAGGCTGCCATTGGCAGCCTTTTTTTATTCTCACTCCGCATCTTTCACATGCAAACTATGAAACACGCGGTGCAACATGGGCGAGACCACAATACCCGTAGTGAGCGCGAACACCAACCCAGACACCACTGCATAGCCCGTAGCAAACCATTTGCCCGCATCGCTGCTAATTGGATTCACTGGCCCCATGCCCGAAAGAATCATCGCCGCGTTGAGCAGAGCATCCAACCAGGCCATGCCGGCCAGCCAGTGGTAACCCAGCGTGCCAATGAGCAAAAATACGCTCATTAGGGCCAGCGCTAGCAGCACATGCCGCCCCACTCGCACTACAAACTGGCGGCGCGGTAACAGCGCCTGGCTGCGATGCTCATAGCGAAACATCTACATCAGGTTCAGTTATCAGTTTCAGCCAATTTAGCTTGAAACTCAGAAAAAATCCGCTCGCCATCGACTTTGCTCTGTGGATTCTCCATATCAAATTTATCAAACAGAGCAACTTCAAGCTTATTCATATAATATTTCTTTACAGTTACAGAAAGCGCTCCTATCTCAACGTTTTCACATTTTTCAACTAAAGAAACAATATAAGAGGCGAGCTTATTCTCAGTTGTGTAATTTGAAGCTAATTGCGAAGATCCAACAAATTGCTTAAATACTAAATCAACTGCTTCTAATAAAGCAGAATAGCTGCTATCATCAAATTCAACACGCCAATCGTTGTTCATAAGTCAGAAACAACTCCAAATAGCCTGCTAGGAAGCTCTTTAATGATAGCCTCCCATGAAGTTGGCGATGCTCGCTCAGAAACAGGCGTCTGCGTCAGCAGATGCTTTACTCCACTGTATGGCATGACATATAGTAGCGGACTATAAAAGTTAATGGGGGCAAACCTAACAATTTCGACAATTTCATCTCTTTGTTGCTTAGTAATCTTTCCTTGAGAAAGTTTCTGCTCAGCTCCGTACAGTACTCCGGATCTGTTCTTTTGAATTAAAGCTCCATGCAAATCATTGCCTTGAACTTCCTCACGTAACTGCCTGTACCTGTGGTGTGGACTTGAACTTGGCGGACTAAGGCGCATCACCGCAGTCAAAGCTGGCGAACCAATATCTGCAGAAACATGTACATAGTGAAGATCATGATAATAAATTCTACATATATCATTGGCAAGACGTGTATTTGTGGAATAAAGTAGCAATGGATCTGTCATGCTCGGGAGAATCCTAATGCAACTCTATTCCACTTTTCATTTGAAGTAACAACTTCTTGGCAGCATTTAAGTGGCCCAGCATAATATCTATCTGATCTAAACTTGCTTGAAAAGCAACTTCTGACTTTGCTTCTCCCCTAATTCCAATGCTGATTGAAGCAACGGGAACTAAATCTAGCAATTTTGGAGAGTATGTTTCCAAAGGCTTCCAAGATTCATAATCTTCACTGAACACTCCACGCATTTCGACAGTGTACCCAATAGAAGAAAAACTTGGTAAAACCCCTCCGGTTTCCAACTGGATTCTTCTTATACGCGAAAATCTTTCGATAGTGCTTGTCTTTAGTTCTTGAATTAGGCGCAAAAAGGTAACAGAATTCTCATCCGAAAGTACTCCTAACTCTTGAAGATCTTGCATCCAAGCATCTGGTTCATCAACGCTTATCTCGTCATCTTCCATTTGTGCAAGGAAAAAAATCAAGATAGCGATGAGAGAATCAAGCCGATACTGGAGGATGCCTGTACTCTGCGCAATATCACTTATAAGTGCAGATTTCTTCGGCTTAGTCGTGCTCTCTAAATATTCTGGCAAAGATTTTACTAGTGCGTCCAGCTGGGATTGGGAAAGCTGCAAAAGCTCGACCAAATCAGTAGAAAATCCCTTGTTTCTTTCGTCTGACAAATCTAGTCTGGAGAATAAGATGGATTTCATTTTTGTTTCCCTCCTAAGCAAAATTGTAGCACTAATGCTCCAATTCATGCTGCTTAGAAAGCTTTGATATAATCGCATTGTCTGCTTTACCAAAAAAGGTAAATCACATCCGCTCTCTCCAAAGGAGCATTTCCCGGTTATGAAGCTACACGAATACGACTCAAAGAAGATCTTTGCTCAGTACGGCGTGCCCGTTCCCAAGGGCAAGATTGCCAAGACCCCCAAAGAGGCTGGCGAGATCGCCAAAGCCCTGGGTGGCGCAGTAGTAGTGAAGGCGCAAGTGCTGGTGGGTGGCCGCGGTAAAGCTGGCGGCGTGAAGGTAGTGAAGACCCCCAAGCAGGCCGAAGACGCCGCCAAGCAGATCATCGGTATGGATATCAAAGGCCTGCCGGTGCGCAAAGTGCTCATCGACCCTGCCATTGGCATCGCCAGTGAGATCTACCTGGGTATCACCAATGACCGTGCGGCTCGCCAGCCGGTCATCATCGCCTCTGCGGCGGGCGGCGTAGACATTGAAGAAGTGGCCGCCACCAACCCCGAAAAGATCATCCGCGTACATGTGAACCCCTTGTTGGGTCTGCAAGACTACAACATTCGTGACCTGGCCGTGGGTATTGAGCTGGACCGCAACCATTGGGCCGCCTTCCATAACATCTGCAAAGGCTTGTGGGAAGCGTACAAAAACTCTGACGCTACATTGGCTGAGATCAACCCCCTCGTAATCACCGAAGACAATGAGCTGCTGGCCATCGATGGCAAGATGCTCATTGACGACAACGCCATCTTCCGCCAGCCCAAACTGGCCAAGCTGCGCGATTTGGACGAGGAAACCCCGGCCGAGACCCAGGCGCGCAAGAGCGGCCTGACCTATATCCAGTTGGATGGCGAGATCGGCTGCATGGTCAATGGCGCCGGTCTGGCGATGGCCACCATGGACATCATCAAGCTGTTCGGCGGCGAGCCGGCCAACTTCCTCGACATTGGCGGTGGCGCCAATGCAGAGAAGGTGGCAGCCGCCCTGCGCATCATCCTGCAAGACAAGAACGTCAAGGCTGTGCTGTTCAACATCTTCGGCGGCATCACGCGTGGCGATGAAGTGGCCAAGGGTATTCTCGAGGCGCTCAAGAGCATCAAGACCGATGTGCCGATGGTGGTGCGCCTGGCGGGTACCAACGCCGCCGAAGGCCGCGCCCTGCTGGCCGATGCCGACATGATCACGGCCGAGACGCTGGCCGAAGCCGCACAGAAGGCTGTAGCCGCCGCCAAGGGCAAGTAAAGGAAAAAGCGAACCACAAAGTCACAAAGAGCACAAAGAAATGAATGAAAAAGAGCGAGCTAATGAGCTTTCGAAACAAATCATTGGCGCGGCGATCGAAGTTCATTCGACATTGGGGCCGGATTTACTGGAATCGGCTTACCTGACAAGTTTGTGCCATGAATTGAGTCTGCGTGGGATTGCTTACACTAAGGAAGTTTTACTGCCTATAAAGTACAAGGGTGTGAATCTGGATGCAGGCTACAGAATGGATTTACTGGTTGAAGGTTTGGTAATTGTGGAGATGAAAACAGTAGAACGCATTCAAGCTATTCATGAGGCTCAATTGCTGACTTACTTGAAATTGACCAACTTGTGGCTTGGACTTCTGCTTAACTTCAACGTGCTCTTCCTGAAACAAGGAATTCGTCGAGTAGTGAACGGTTGATTCAAAACTTTGTGCTCTTTGTGCCTTTGTGGTTAAAGGTTTACGAAAGGACTATATAAATGGGAATTTTGGCTGACAAGAACACCCGTGTGGTGGTGCAAGGCATCACCGGCAACGAAGGCTTGTTTCACTCCCAGCGCATGCTGGAATACGGCACCCAGGTTGTAGGCGGTGTGCGCCCTGGCAAAGGTGGCGAATGGGTGCTGGATGGCAAGGTGCCCGTCTTCGACTCCGTGAAGGTGGCCGTAGACGCTACTGGCGCCGATTGCAGCATGATCATAGTGCCGCTGGCTGCCGCGGCGGACGCCATGCTGGAAGCCGCCGATGCGGGCGTGCGCCTCATCGTGTGTCTCACCGAAGGCATCCCCCTGCAAGACATGATGCGCGTACGCGCTTATCTCGACTCGAAGGGTGTGCTGCTCATTGGCCCCAACTGCCCGGGTCTGCTGACCCCCGGTCAGACCAAAATCGGCTTCATCCCCGGCGACAACGCCATCCCTGGCAACATCGGTGTGGTCTCCCGCTCTGGCACCCTGACCTACGAAGTGCTGTACGCCCTCAAGCAGGTCGGCATGGGCTCCAGCACCACCGTCGGTATCGGTGGTGACCCCGTGAAGGGTCTCAACTTCATCGATATCCTGCAGATGTTCGAAGAAGACCCGCTGACCGACAAAGTGGTCATGATCGGCGAGATCGGTGGCACGGACGAAGAGAAGGCCGCCGAATACATCAGCAAGCACATGACCAAGCCGGTGGTGAGCTTCATCGCGGGCCGCGCCGCCCCTCCGGGCAAGCGCATGGGCCACGCTGGCGCTATCGTTGAAGGCAGCGCGGGCAGCGCCGAGGACAAGATTGCCGCGCTGACCAAGGCTGGCGTGCGCGTGGCAGACTATCCGGAGCAGATCCCGGACATGCTGAAGTAGGCTCTATGATCACTCTCTTCTCAGCCGTGTACTGGGTTGGCATGGTGGTCAAGGCCGCCATCCGCGCCCCACTGCGCAACACTTGGAAGAGCAATTTAAAAGTAGAACAACGCTCCGCGCGGCGCGAGCGTTTGTTTTTAATTCTTCTGGGCTTGGTTGAGTTTGTACTCCCGCTACTCTTCGTAACCACGCACTGGCTGGATGACTTCAACTACAGCCTGCCCAGCTGGGCAGGCTGGGTTGGTGCCGTGCTGCTGGCCGCCTCGCTATGGGTGCTTGCCAAAACCCATGCTGATTTAAACAAATTCTGGTCACCCGTGCTGGAGATTGTGGAAGGCCACAAGCTCATCACCACTGGCATTTACAGAAAAGTGCGCCACCCCATGTATGCCAGCCAATGGCTGTTTGTGGTAGCGCAGGCGCTGCTGCTGCACAACTGGATCGCTGGCCTGGCAGGTATAGCTATCTTCACACCCTTTTACTTCATCCGTGCCCACAGTGAAGAGCAGATGATGTTGGATGCGTTTGGTGACGAGTACCGCCACTACATGGCCAGCACTGGGCGCGTTCTGCCCCGTGTTTAGGAGTATGTATATTTAGAAAAGCACTGTTCATCGGTCTCATTCTGCTGGCAGTCCTCATCGGCTGGATGCAAATGAGCAAGATGCAGGCAGCGCAGCTGGCCAACCCGGCCTCGGTATACTGCCTCAAGCAAGGCGGCCAGCAGAAGATGCGCAAAGATGCAAACGGTAACGAGATCGGGGTATGCGTGTTTGATCCTGGCCATGAGTGCGAGGAGTGGGCCCTCTTCCAAGACAATGACTGTGTTGCCCCGTAAGCAGGGAAACAAAAAGAGCGGCAGTTGCCGCTCTTTTTTGTTTGCATTCGAATGAAGACGGGTTACTTCTTGCCTTCGATGTAATCGACAGCGCCACCTACGGTGGTGATGCTCTGTGCATCCTCATCGGAGATCTCGATGTTGAGCTTGTCCTCGAGCGCCATGATCAGCTCCACGATGTCCAACGAATCCGCCTCGAGGTCCTCGCGGAAACGAGCCTCACGGGTGACCTTGGCCTCATCTACGCCGAGCAGTTCGACGACGGTAGCCTTCACTTGTTCAAATGTATCTGACATGTATGCCTCCAAAAGTGTAGAGTGATATTTTACCGTCTTTAGCCGCTTATCTTGCGCTTAATTAAGCGCCGAATTTGCGGTGGTAAACTACCCATCACTCCACAGGAACACTACTCTATGGCGAAAGTTACGGGCACCGGCGCCCGAAAAGCCGACCACATTCGCATCAATCTCGAAGAAGACGTGCGCTCCGGGCTCACCACAGGCTTCGAGAAATATTCCTTCCTGCACAACGCCCTGCCCGAACTGAACCTGAATGAGATCAGCCTTGGCGTGCAGGTGTTCGGCAAGCAGCTTAAAGCCCCCCTACTAATTTCCTCCATGACTGGCGGCACCGATGAAGCCGGCGCAATCAACCAGGCGCTGGCCGAAGCAGCCCAGGAAACCGGCATTGCCCTTGGCCTGGGCAGCCAGCGCGCCGCCATCGAAGACCCCAAGCTGGAGCCGACCTTCCGCGTGCGCAATGTAGCGCCGGATATTCTGCTCTTCGCTAATGTAGGCGCGGTGCAGCTCAACTACGGCTATGGCCTGAATCACTTGCAACGCGCCGTAGACATGGCCGAGGCAGATGCGCTGATGCTGCACCTCAACGCCGTACAGGAAGCGGTGCAGCCCGAAGGCGACACCAACTTCAGCGGCCTGCTCAAGAAAATTGAAATCATGTGCAAGCAACTCCCCGTGCCTGTGGTAGTGAAGGAAGTTGGCTGGGGCATCTCTGGCGAACTGGCCAAGCAGCTTGCGCGTGCTGGCGTGCAGGCCATTGACGTGGCCGGCGCGGGCGGCACCTCCTGGAGCCAGGTGGAAATGCACCGGGCCAAGAATCCGAGCCAGGCGCGCCTTGCGGCCGCCTTTGTGGATTGGGGCATCCCCACGGCCGAGAGCATCATGCAGGTGCGCCAGGCCGTCAAGACCATGCGCATCTTCGCCTCTGGCGGGCTGCGCAGCGGCGTGGATGTGGCCAAGGGCATCGCCTTGGGCGCAGAGCTGGGCGGCATGGCTGGCCCCTTCCTCAAGGCTGCGGTGAAATCCAGCGAAGCGGTGGTCGAGACCATTAACGAAGTCAGCCGAGAGCTGCAGGTGGCCATGTTTGCCGCCGGCGCAGGCGACATCGCCAGTTTGCAAGCCGTGCCACTCATTTACCGCGGCGAGTAGCCAAACCCTCGCCAAGCCTTTTTAATTCAGTAATCCAAGCCGTAACAGGCTGGTCTATAATCCAGCTCTATGTCGCTCGCCTCATATCAAGAACAGTTGCTCCCTGCGATTGAAGACGCGCTGCAAGCTGCTGTGCAGCCCGCATTGTTCACCAATACCCAATCCCCACAAGAATTGCTGGCCATGCTGCGCTATCACATGGGCTGGGAAGGCGAAGGCGCTGGCCCCAAAGCCTGCGGCAAGCGCGTGCGCCCCACCCTGGTGCTGCTGAGCGCGGCGGCTGCGGGCGCCGAGTGGCACAAGGCGCTGCCTGCCGCGGCGGCGGTGGAGATTCTGCACAACTTCTCCCTGATCCATGATGACATTCAAGATAACAGTGAGCAGCGCCGCGGCCGCCCCACCGTGTGGGCCAAATGGGGCGTGGCTCAGGCCATCAACGCTGGCGATACGCTGTTCTCCCTGGCACACGTAGCGCTGGAAGGGTTGATCGACAGCGTGTCTGAGCATACGTATGTGCAGGCCGCCCGCTTGTTGCCGCGCACTAGCCTGCAGCTCACCCAGGGTCAGTATCTTGACCTGGCCTATGAGAGCATGCCAAACATCACTGTAGACGATTACTGGCCAATGATCTGGGGCAAGACCGGTGCACTGATTGCCGCCTGTGTGCGCATGGGCGCTCTGGTTGCCGGCGCTGATGGCGCCCGCTTGAAAGCCTACATGGTGTTTGGCGAGAAGCTGGGGCTTGCGTTTCAAGTGCATGATGATTTTCTAGGCATTTGGGGCAACCCGGATGCCATGGGCAAATCCGCTCACACCGATCTGCTCAGCGGCAAAAAGTCCCTGCCGGTGCTGTATGCGCTTCAAAAGAATGGGGAGTTTGCCCATGGCTGGCGCGCCGGCGTGACCAAAGACAATGTAGACGCCCTGGCCGACCAACTGGAAGCTGAAGGCGGCCGAGAGTTTTGCCGCCAGCAGGCAGACAAGCTGACCCAGGAAGCGATTGACGCCCTGCACAGTGCCCACCCCGCCGCCGAACCCGGCGCGGCGTTAGTGGAGCTGGCCGAAGAACTCGGCCGCCGCGAGGTATAGCTTAGATGATTAATCGGCTAATCCGATGGCGTAGTCCGCTGAGCGAGAAACAGCGTCATTCCGAGGCGTCTTTATTACATTAACTAAGCTAAACCGAGCAAACCAAACAGTGATTTTTGCAATGGCCTAAAGGATTCCTCCTTGGGCTGTCGCCGTCGTCGGAATGACTTAAGTAGCCATGTTAGATATAGGACTGTCATTGCGAGCCATTGGCCGCATAGCGGCCAGTGCGCGTGGCAATCTGCCCACTACCTCTTATTAGCCGGGGAGATTGCTTCGTCGGTTGAGTAAGAAACCGCGTCATTCCGAAGCTAGCCAGAGCCAATGCTGGAATGACTTAGGGAAGCATGTAAGAGCAGACCGCAGGGAGCTACTCTGCATAAAAAGAGCACAAAGAAAAATCTTTGTGCTCTTTGTGTCTTTGTGGTCAGTTTAGTTTATTCGTAAGCCGGAATTTCAACTTCGCGGCCGCCTACGCTCACCAAGTGATACGGCAGCCAAATCACGCCAAAGCTGCTCACGTAAATATCCTTGCGAGCGGGTGCCATGGGAATCTGGGTGATCTTTTCCGCCACAGCATCCCAGCGAGTATCGATCTCTGCCAGGGCATCCTGGATCTCCTCACCCATCTGCTGCATTTCCTTTTCCAGGCTGCCGATGGTGGCTTTGCTGTCTTCGACGCGGGCCTTGGCCTCGCTGGACATGCGGTGCTTGGTGAGCGAGGTGCTCAGGCGGCGGCTGCGGCCGGCAAAGAGGCCGATAATGTTTTCCAGGTGGGTGCCCATCGCTTCCATGTTGCGCTGGTTGGCCTTCTGCTCATCCTGGCCCAGGTCACGGCGCTCTTTCTCCAGCTTGCGCTGTAAATTCTTCAGCTGGGTGTCGAACTTCTGCTTGGTCTTCTCCACTTCCTGGTTGCTCTTGGTTTGCGCTTCTTGCGCACACAGGGCGGCGAACTCCTCACGCGTCAGTTCAGGGCCAGCATAGACCTTGAGCTCATCATTGGCCCACACCTGCACTTCGCTGGTGCGGTAGACCCAGTCTGAGAAATCGCGCTCCAGAATTTTGAGCTGGGCGCCATCGGCCATCTGGCCAGTCAGCTCGCCGTAGAGTGCATCGTCGCTCTCCGGGCGGCCTTCCAGGCGGCGCTCATCCAGCGCGTCATGCTCAAAGTCTTCCCAACGCAGCCCGCGGGCGGGCACATCCGTCACCAGCGCGGCCTTCTGGGTTTCCAGGTCAAGGTTGTACTTGCGCTGCACGACGCGCACCTGCGCCTGCCCCAGCAAGGCCGGGTGATAGACCAGCCCGGTGCGCTTGGCATCTGCGGGCAGGCTGCGGCGGCTGGCTTGCGCAGCCGCCTCCAGGCCCAGGCTGGCAGGCATGAACAGCTCCTGCACGCCGGAGGGCACGATGGGGCGGTGGCTCAGGGCACCGGAATCAGTCGGGGTCATTTGCGGCTCCTCTTTTGATGAAGTGGATGGCTTGTACGCCTTCGCAGGCGTGGCCTTGGCAGACGCAGCTTTGACGGGCGTAGCCGAGAGCTTGTTGAGCGCAGGAATTTGGCTGCGCGTCAGCGGGCCAGCCAGGTAATTCATCGCCCAACGGGTGTAGAAGATCACGGGTTGCTTCTCGTGCACATTGTGCAAAAGGAAGACGCGCTTATCCAGCGCAGAAATTTGCTTGTCATAGTCAGAGCGCTTGAAACCGCCCGGGGCGGCACCTTCCAGCCCATCCAGCAGGCGTTCTTTGTCTCTATCGGTCTGCAGCTTGCCAATGAACCATGAACCGGCGTTGGAGAGCGCTTTGTAATCCACATCTACCGGGTTCTGCGTGGCAAGCAGCTGCCCCACGCCAAAGGCACGCGCCTGCTTCAGCATGCGCAACATGGGCGCCTTGCTGGGCGGCTCTTTGACCGGCGGCAGGTAGCCGTGGATCTCATCAAAGTAGACCAGCGCGCGCAGCGAGCCGGTGCCGCGCTGGTTGCGCATCCAGGTTTCCACGGCGGAGTACAGCAGCGTAATGAAGAACATGCGCTCCGCATCGGAGAGGTGCGAGAGCAGGAAGACAATGTGGCGCGGCTTACCGCCAGAGGTGAAGAGCAGCTTCTCGATGTCAAGCGGCGTGCCTTCAAGCCAGGTTTGGAAGCTGGGCGCAGCCAAAATGTTATTGAGACGTAGCGCCAGCGCCCCGCGGTCTTTGGCCGGGAAGAACTGGTCAAGGTCAAGCACGCCCAGCTTAGTAATGGGCGGGTTTTGCACCTGGCGAATTAATTCGCCGAGCCCGAGGTCTTTGCCCTTGGACCAGGCCTGTTCGAAGAGATTGGCGAGCAGGATGTGCTCGCGGGATTTCACAGGATCAACATCGCTGAAGCCCACCAGCCCTAGGATGGCAGTAGCGGTGGAGGCGATGCGCTCGCGAATGGCCTCACGATGCTCTTCCCAGCTTTCCTGCGGGGCTTGCAGCGAAGCCAGGATGCTGACCGGGAAACCTGCATCCGAGCCGGGTGTGTACACGGCGTACTCGGCGGCGTCTACCAGCGCCTGAATGCGCTGCGGGCCGATGCCCCAGTCGGCCAGACCCTTGGACCACATGGCGGCGGTGTCGGCGGCCGCCTGCTGCACACTCTTGCCAGAGCGCTTGGCCTCATCAGGATTGATCCACGGCTCAAAGTCAGCTGGCTGCAGGTTGGGGAAGTGCAGCAGCAGGTTGGTGATATCGCCCTTGGGATCGATCATCAGCGCTGGGATGCCCTGCAGCGCAGCTTCCTCCAGAATGCTGATGCACAGACCCGTCTTGCCTGAGCCGGTCATGCCGAACACAACACCATGCGTGGTGAGATCGGCGGGGTCATACAGCACCGGGTCAGACGAAGTCTGGTTTTTCTTGAGGTCGTGGACTTTACCCAGGTAGAACTTACCCTTGGTATTCAGTACTTCGTTCTTTACCGCGCCTTTTGCTGCACTTTTGGGAGCGGCTGCTTTCTTTGTTGTTTTCTTTGTTGTTTTCTTGGTGGTCTTTTTCGTTGCCTTAGCCATAGGCGAATAATAACATCGGCGCTAGACAAACTCCATAAATACCTGATTGCCAAGCAGCCGCCCTTGCTGCGTCAGGCGCAGGGTGCCTGCGGCGGTTTCGAGCAAGCCGCGGCGCTGCAGCGTGCTGATGCTCTTGCCGTACACCTGCTCAAGCGTGCTGCCGAAGCGCTGGGCGAACCCTTCAGTGGAGACGCCCTCGCGTACCAGGCGCAAGCCCATCATCATCGTCTCGCCCATCTCACGTTCGGCATCCACCTGCTCGGCGCTGGCTGTGGCTGGCGTTCTGGGTAGAGCAGGCTGCTTCGCAGCCTGCTCTGCCACGGCCTCGCGCATACGTTTGATGTAGGCGGCGGGCGCCAACACGTTGGCGGTGCGGTGGCCGGCGAAAAAGCCGTGCGCCCCCGCGCCTAGCCCGGCGTAGGGCAGATTGCGCCAGTACTGCAAGTTGTGGCGGCAGGCTAGCGGCTTGCCGTCAGGGCCGGGTTTGGCCCAATTGGAGATCTCGTACTGCACAAAACCAGATTCAGCCAGCTTGACATCGGCCAGCTCGTACATTTCCGCCGCCAGATCACCGTCAGGCAAGGCCAGCAGGCCGCGAGTGTCTAACTCTTTGAAAGGTGTGCCGTGCTCAATGCTGAGCGCGTACAGCGAAAGGTGCTCCGGTGCCAAGCCTACGGCCAGCTCCAAATTGCGCTGCCAGCTGGCCAGGCTCTGCCCGGGCAGACCGAAGATCCAATCCAGATTGAGATTAGTAAAGCCCGCCTGGCGCGCCCACTTGACGGAGTTGATCACATCGGCAAAGTCATGCTCTCGTTCAAGCACAATGAGCTCATGCGGGCTGGCCGATTGCACACCCAGGCTGAGGCGGTTGAAGCCTGCCGCCCGCAAGCCTGCCAGGTACTGCGGTGACAGGGTGCCCGGGTTGGCCTCCAGCGAGATCTCGGCATCGGCAGCCACATCGTAGGCTGCATGCAGCGCCGTGAGCAGGCGCTGCATACCCTCCAGCGGCAGCAGCGAAGGCGTGCCGCCGCCCAGGAAGATGGTATGCACGGGCAGCCGCTGGCCGCCGGGCTCTTGTGCGGCGCGGCCCAGCCACTCAGCCTCGGCGATAAGTGCATCCGTGTACGCTGGAATGAGGGTATCCAACCCAGCATAGGTATTGAAATCACAATAGCCGCAACGGTGGCGGCAGAATGGGATGTGCAAGTACAGGCTGGTGGGCTGCATCGGGATGAGTATAACCAGTGGAACAAGCGAGATTTGAGATTGGAGAGTGGAAGTCTCTCCAATCTCAAATCTCCGCTTCTCACTCATCGTTCATTCATGCGCATCACCCACCCCTTGGTATAATCGCCAAGTTTTATGGCTATGGAAAAACCTCGTTCCACTCCTACCAAAATCTGCCCCAGTTGTGGCACACGGGTAAGCGAAAACGCGCCCCGCTGCCTGGTATGCGGCCACCAGTTTGTCGCTGGCAGCACGCCGATCACCAAGAAGGCCACCAAGCCAGCCGCCCAAATCGGCGGCCGTGCCAGCCTGCCTGAGCTGCGCCTCAGCTTGCCCATCGCTATTGGCCTGCTGGTGCTCCTCCTGCTGGTTGGCGGCGGCGTGGCCTATGCCGCCCTCTCGCAAACCGGCCGCCTGCTGGCGCCCGAAGTTGAGGGCACCGCCACGCCCACGGCCACCATCACGCCCACTGAGACCCCGGAAACCCCCACGCCGACCTCTACCCCGGTGCCCACCTACACGCCGCTGGCCTACACCGTCCAGCAGAGCGATACCTGTGGCGGCATTGGCTTTGCCTTCAATGTGAGCGCAGCCTCCATCATTTTGCAAAACTCGTTGGATGCCAACTGCAATCTCTTTATTGGCCAGGCGCTGCTGGTGCCGCAGCCCACATTCACAGCCACACCGCAAGCCACCGCTACGCTGGGCGAGATGGAAGCTACCATCGCCGCCTGCGAAGTGAGCCCTTATGTTGTGCAATCGGGCGAGTCGCTGAGCCTCATCTCGCTGACCTATGGCGTGCCGATGGAAGCCATCATGAGCTGGAACGGCATGACCTCCGACAGCACCTTTGAAGGCCAGCGCCTGAACATTCCCCTGTGCATGCGCACCTTCGTGGGCGCGGCTACTGTCACCCCCACCGTAGCACCGCCCTACCCAGCCCCGGAGCTGCTGCTGCCCGTAGATGGCGATGCCTTCACCTCCAGCAGCGACACGATCGCCCTGCAATGGGCCTCGGTAGGTTCCCTGCGCAGCAACGAGTACTACCAGGTGACCATTGTGGATGTGACCAGTGGCCAAAACCTGAACATCACTGATGAAGTGAAGGACACCACCTTCACCGCACCCACCGCCTTCCGCCCCACGGATGGCCGCCCGCATATCTTCCGCTGGTATGTGGTCACTGTGGCGCAGATCGGTGTGGATGCTGATGGCCTGCCAGTGTACATCCAGGGTGGCCCGGTGAGCCTGACGCGCACCTTCACCTGGAACGGCAGCGGCGCCCCGGTCAACTCGCCCACACCGTAAATTCATCACAAACAAAAAGCCCGCTCCATGGAGCGGGCTTTTTTATTCTTTGCAAAATCAAGCTACTTGCGCTTGTCCATCGGCTGGAAGTCACGCTTGTCTTCGCCCAGATACACCTGGCGCGGGCGAGCGATCTTCTGCTCATCGTCCAGCAGCATCTCCTGCCATTGCGCCAACCAACCGACCGTGCGGGGGATGGCGAACATGACCGGGAAGAAGGCTACCGGCAGGCCCATGGCCTGGTAGATGATGCCGGAGTAAAAGTCTACGTTGGGATACAGCTTGCGCTGGATGAAGTACTCATCGCTCAGGGCGATCTGCTCCAGCTCCAGGGCAATATCCAGCAGGTCATTGCGACCGGTGACCTTGAAGACATCCTCGGCCACCTGCTTGATGATCTTGGCGCGCGGGTCGTAGTTCTTGTAGACGCGGTGGCCGAAGCCCATCAAGCGACCTTCGCCATTCTTGACCTTTTCAATGAAGCCGGGGATGTTCTTGACATCGCCGATCTGCGCCAGCATGCGCAGCACGGCTTCATTGGCGCCGCCGTGCAACGGGCCGTAGAGCGCGGCAGATGCGCCAGCCATGGCGGAGTACGGATCCACCTTGCTGGAGCCAATCGAGCGCATGGCGCTGGTGCTGCAGTTCTGCTCATGGTCTGCATGCAGGATGAAGAGCACGTCCAGGGCGCGCTCCAAAACCGGGTTGGGCTCGTAGTGCTGCTCCATCATCTTGAACATCATGCTCAAGAAGTTGCCCGGGTAGCTCAGATTGTTGTCAGGATAGATGAACGGCAAGCCGCGGCTGTGACGGTACGAGAAGGCGGCAATGGTGGGCACCTTGGCGATGAGACGCTGGATCTGAATGGTGCGCACGCTGGTGTCGTTGATCTGATTCGCTTCAGGATAGAAAGTGGAGAGCGCCGCTACAGTGGCGATGAACATACCCATGGGGTGGGCATCGTAGCGGAAGTTCTGCATGAAGTGCTTGATGTTCTCGTGGATGATGGTGTGGTGCGTGATCTCATGCACCCACTGCGCCAACTGGTCCTCATTGGGCAGCTCGCCGTAGAGAATGAGGTAAGCCACTTCAAGGTAAGTACACTTCTCGGCCAATTGCTCGATCGGGTAGCCACGGTAGCGCAGAATACCCTTATCGCCATCCAGATAGGTGATCTCGCTCTTGGTGCTGGCTGTGTTCATAAAGGCCGGATCATAGGTCATCAGGCCAAAATCCTCTGCACCTGTCTTGATCTGGCGCAGGTCAGTGGCCTTGATCGTGCCCTCCCAAATGGGGAGTTCGTACTCCTGCCCGGTACGGTTGTCTTTAATGGTTAGCGTGTCTTTTGCCATGCCTGCTCCAATCGTAGGCGGTCTAGATCTTGAGCGCTGCGGTCAACTCGCGCACTTCGGCAGCTGAGTTGTCCAACATCGCCTTCTCATCATCGTTGAGCTTGTACTCGATCACCTTCTCCAGACCCTTGCGGCCCAATTGGGCGGGAACGCCGAAGAAGATGTCCTTCAACCCGTACTCGCCGTTCATGTACACGGCGCAGGGGGCAATCAGCTGCTTATCTTTCAAAATAGCCTCAGCCATCTGGGCCACCGCCACCGAGGGAGCGTAGAAGGCGCTGCCCTGCTTGAGCAGAGCCACGATCTCGCCACCACCCTTGCGGGTGCGGTCTACGATGGCCTCCAGGCGGTCGGCAGGCATGGTCTCGTTGAGCGGCACGCCAGCCACGTTGGAATGGCGCGTCAGCGGTACCATGCTGTCTCCGTGGCCACCCAGCACGTAGCAGAAGATGTTCTCCACGCTCACGCCCAGCTCCATGGCAACGAAAGCACGCATACGCGCCGAGTCGAGGATGCCAGCCTGTCCAATCACACGCTCGCGCGGCAGGCCGCCCGCCTTCATGGCCACATAGCACATGGCGTCCAGCGGATTGGTGAGGATGATGTAGATAGCGTTGGGAGAGCTTTTGAGGGTCTCTTCGGTGGCCTTCTTGACGATGTCTGAGTTGGTGGCCAGCAAGTCATCACGGCTCATGCCCGGCTTGCGCGGCAGACCGGCGGTGATGACCACGATGTCTGAGCCTTCGCTGGCGGCATAGTCATTGCTGCCGGTGATCTTGACATCCTTGCCGATGACGGGCATGGCCTGGAATAAATCGAGGGCTTTACCCTGCGGCATGCCCTCGACAACGTCAATCAATGCAATTTCCGCCAACTCGCGCTCTGCGAGCCAGTGGGCGGCGGTGGCGCCAGTCATTCCGGCGCCGACAATCGTAATCTTGTGCGACATGTACTTCTCCGCTAGTTAAGAATTATTGGGATTTTGTGCCAAACACCACGATTATATCACCGCGGCTTAAAGTGAAGCGTCCTCCATAATGGAGGACGCTTGTCACTTGCTTGATGTGGGTGTGCGCGGTAACGCTACTCGTTTGCTTCGAGGAAGCGCGTGGCTTGAATGCCTGCCCCCGCCCCCATGCCCGCCGAGGTGATCACCTGGCGGAAGTGCGGGTCTGCCACCTCACCGGCGGCGAAGACACCCGGCACGCTGGTTTCCATGTAGCGGTTGGCGATCAGATAGCCGCCCTCGTCCATCTCGAGCTGGCCCTGGAAGAGCTGCGTGTTGGGCGTGTGGCCGATGAAGATAAATATGCCATCGGTGGTGAAGGGCTTCTTCTCGCCCGTAACCACATCTTCCAGCTCGATGGTTTGCACCGTGCCGTTACCCTCGATCTTGTTCACCACGGTATTGGTGATGAAGCTCATTTTTGGATTGTCTTTGGCACGCTGCAACAGCAGCTCGCCAGCACGGAAATCATCACGGCGGTGGATAACAGTCACGTTGTTGGCAAAACGGGTCAGGAAGGCGCCTTCTTCCATGGCGCTATCGCCACCGCCCACCACTACGATGTCTTTCTCTTTGAAGAAGAAGCCATCACAGGTGCCACAGTAGGAGACGCCGCGGCCGGTGAATTCGGTCTCGCCCGGCACTTCCAAGTGGCGCGGGGTGGCGCCAGTAGCAATGATGAGCGTATCAGCGGTGTACTCGGTGGAAAAACTGGTCACCTTGAACGGGCGCTGGCTCAGATCCACCTTCACGGCAGTGTCGAAGATGGTCTTGGCACCGAAGTGCTCAGCCTGCTTGCGGAACAGCTCGGTGAGCTCAGGGCCACCCACTGCATCCGGAAACCCGGGGTAATTTTCAACGGTGTGGGTCAGCGAGACCTGTCCGCCGTAATCCTGGCCAGCCAGCACCACCGGCTCGAGCTGGGCGCGCGCCGTATACAGAGCAGCGGCCAGACCTGCTGGGCCAGACCCCAGGATGAGTACCTTCACGTGTTCCTGGGTCAGTGATTTTTCATTGGGAGTGAGTTCCATAGTTTTTTGCCTCTTGATGTATAGACGCAAGGGATGCAATAACCTTACCGCTGGAATTATACAAGCCGTGCAGCCACCAACACGATTGTAAGATAGCACATGCTAGAATCGTCTTGAGCTTATGCCTTCGCCAGATGCGCAAGCCACTTCTATGCCCGCTGCGTGGTACCGCGTGCCGCAAGCGGGCACGCTGTTGGTGAGCGGCCCCACACGACAAGACTACTTGCAGCGCCAGACCACCAATGATGTCGGCCTGCTTAGTGCGCAACGCGCCGTTCCGACGGTGCTGACCAATCCCAGTGCGCGCATTTTAGAGGTGTTCACTTTGGTGCAGCATGGCGAAGCGATGCTGCTGCTCACCCAGCCCGGCCACGCGGCCGGTTTGACCGCCTACTTCAAGCGCCACATCTTCTTCAATGATCAGGTAAGCGTTACAGACGTCAGCGCTGAGTGGGAGCAAGTTGAGATTGTAGGTGCCCAAGCGCAAACAGCACTGGCTGCGCTGAGCTTGCCCGCCCCCGCTACGCTCGAGGAAGTTGCCAGCGGCAGGCTGGAGGGTCAAGGGGTGTATGCCTTAGCGGAAGACGGGGGCATGCGCCTGCTCGTGCCCGCTGGGGTATTGCCTGCCCTGCTGGCAACCCTGCAAACTGCCGGGCTTGCGGAGCTCACCGCTAGCGCACGCGAGCAGTTGCGCATTGAGGCGGGCCGCGCCGGAGCACCCGAATTCACTGATGCCAACACCCCATTTGAAGTGGGCTTGCGCCGCTATGTCTCAGACACAAAGGGCTGCTATACCGGGCAGGAAGTGCTGGCACGCCAGGTAACCTATGACAAGATCGCCCGCGGGCTGGCACTGGTGCGCAGCGCCGCCCCCGTGCAGCCGGGTGCCAGCGTGCAGCTAGACGGCCGCACGCTGGGCAGCGTGAGCTCCGTCGCCACCTCTGGCGATGGCACACTAGCATTGGCGGTGCTGCGCAAGCCTTTTGACGCCGGGCAAGAAGTCACCATCGGCGGGCAGCCCGCCACCATCCTCTAGCAAAAAATCTCCCGAATCAGCCAATCCAAGCCCGTAAATACGGGCTTTTTGCGTCTTCTGCCAGATTCTTGAACCAAAAATAAGAAAATTCAAGCGAATTTTCAATTTTCCTAATTAAAACTATTGACATTATCAAGAATATCTGTATACTTTTGAATGATTGACGAGCAATCATTCAGATTTTACAAGGTTCATTTTTAGATTTTTGGAGGAAGACATGTACCAGAACATTCATAGCTTTGCCGAACACCGTGCGCAGGATGCCAGCCAGCTGGCTCGCCTACAGGCCCAGGCTCACGCTGTGGACCCGCAGCCCCAGGTTGCCGTACTGAACAGCCTGTTCGATGAGATGCGCAACCAGGCCGCCGGCGCCCTGTTCTCTCTGGGTAGCTGGGTGGCGCCACGCAAGCTGGTGCGCCCCACGGTGCCCGTGCAGTTGCAGCGCACGGCCAATCACAGCATCGCTGGCTAATCATGCACCACGCTCCCTCAGCATGCCCCGTGTGCAGCGGCGAGCTGGTGGTCACCAGCTTGCGCTGCCGCGAATGTGACACCAGCCTGCAAGGACGCTTCGCCAGCGCACCCTTCAGCCAACTCAGCGAGGACCAGCTTGCCTTCGTCGAACTCTTTGTTCGCAACGAGGGCAAGCTGACCCGCATGGAAGCCGATCTGGGCCTCTCCTACCCCACCATCCGCAACCGCCTGCTTGAGATCATTCGCAGCCTGGGGTACGAGCCCGGCGAGGATGAATTTGCCGGCCTGAGCGAAGACCAACGCAAACAAATTGTGGATGACCTTGAGCGTGGCGCCATCAGCTATGACGAAGCCATGCAGCGCATCCAAAACCTACAAGGAAATTGAGATGGCACGAATAGAGATCCCCTGTGACGATGACGCCCAAATCAACATCGAAAGTGTGCACGGCTCGCTGCAAGTGCGCGGCTGGGATACAGACCGCGTTCGTATCGAAGCTCGCAACGAAAATGACGTACACTACACCAACACCCCCGACTCGATAACGCTGCAAGTCACCAATGACTGTGTGCTGCGCGTGCCCTTGAACAGCAGCTTGAACGTGCAGCAAGTGACGCGTGATGCCTACGTTCACAATGTTGAAGGTGAAGTGAGCATTGAGCAGGTGGCTGGCTCACTCACCCTGCGCAACGTGGGCGAGACCACCGTGCAACACGTGGCCGGCAGCTTCACCGCCCGCAACATTGAAGGCAGCCTGACGGTAGACGAAGTGGCTGGCAACGCCAGCGTGCGCAACATCGAGGGTGACTTCATGGCCCGCTCGGTGAGCGCCAACCTGGCCGCTCGCAACATTGAGGGCGATATGCAAGCCACGGTTGCCGGCAATGCCGACCTACGCCTGGAATCCGAGGGCGATGTCTCCGTAGAAGCCAGCGGCAATCTGTTCTGCCGCCTCTCGGAGGCGGAGAACGCCAGTGTACTGCTGGAGAGTGCCGCCCAGAACATCAACCTCAACACCGGCGAGGGCAAGACCCACATCCAGGCCGCCACGCACCAGTTCACCCTGGGCGACGGCTCACAAGATGTGCGCCTCGTAGCCGCCGGCCTGATCGATTTTCGCAGCCGCGGCTCCAGCGATGATCTGGACGAGCTGGATATTGACCTTGACCTGGATATGGACTTTATGGACGACAGCAGTGCGCTGGCAGGCGAGATCACCGAGCAAATCACCGCCCAACTGGACCAGCAGATGGAGAACGTGAACGAGCAGCTCAAGCAGATGCAAGAGCGCTTGCGCCACTCCACCGAGCGCGCCCAGCACCGCGCCCAACAGCGCGTGGCCGAGGTGCAACGCCGCCTGCAAAGCAAGCTAAACCAGCGCAGCTCCCGCGTGGCGGTGCAGCCCAAGAAGGCCGCCCCGGTCAGCGAACAGGAGCGTATGCTCATCTTACAGATGGTGCAAGACAAGAAGATCAGCGTGGCTCAAGCGGAAATGCTGCTGAACACTATCGAAGGCCGCCAAGCCACGCCCCCCACTCCGCCGGTGCCTCCTGTTCCACCCGTGCCACCAGTAGCACCGCTAGACCCAGAGGACACTCCCGATGCCTAACGCCCAGCAACGCATGGAGATACTGCTGCGCCTGGAACGCGGCGAGATCACCCCTGCAGACGCTGAGCAGTTGCTCAGCGGTATGCAGGATCTGCCTCCAACAGCCGATACTCGTATGGGCATCCTGGAGCAGGTGGAACGCGGCCAGCTCAGCGCCGATGAGGCCACACAGCGCCTATTGCAGCAGCCTACTGTAGTCATCCACGAGGCTCAATCCCATGTGCGCGATGAGCGCACGGTGTTCGAGAATGAGCATGTGAGCATAACCCCCATCAAGCCCAAGCAAAGCGCTGGGCGCGGCTTGCTCATCATTGGCCTGGTGATCACCATTGGCAGCGCCCTATGGATGGGCAACATCCTACAGCGCAGCGGGATGAACTTCTGGTTCTTTTGCCTGTGGTGCCCTTTGCCATCGGGCTGGCCACCGTGGTGATAGGCTGGGTGGTGCGTAGTGGCGAGTGGATGCGTGTGCGCGTTGGCTCGCACAAACCGGGCAAGCACACCGTGAATGTTGACATGCCCTTGCCCACCAGCGTAGTCGAAACATTTATCAAGAACAGCACAAACTGGTTCCGCCGCAAACAAGATGAAACGCCTCGCAGTGAGGAACGCTAGGAGAGCTATGGCAAGCAGCGAAGAACGCATCAAGATACTGCAAATGATCCAGGACGGCAAAATCAGCGCGGACGACGGCGCCAAGTTGCTCGAAGCGCTGAACCGCAGCGCCGGGCTGCGCCCGACCCCGCCACGCCCCCCCAGCCCGGTGGAAGATGGCCGCTACCTGCGTGTGCGCGTGACAGATGTCATTACTGGCAAAGCCAAAGTGAGCGTGAACCTGCCGCTCTCACTCGTGGATGCTGGCATGAGCATTGCCTCCAACTTTGCACCTGAGATCGCTCACGCCGACATTATGGGCGCCATCCGCAATGGGTTGAGCGGCAAAATTGTGGACGTGATCGACGAAGAAGATGGCGAACACGTCGAGATCTTTCTCGACTAGGCATCACACGCACTAAACACAAAAGCCGCTGACGTGTCAGCGGCTTTTTGTTTGGCTACGCTATACTGAGTCCATGGCCGTACGCAACCCAGATGAAGTTTTCGTCACCGCGGAGCAACTGCTCAGCGCGTGCAGCGGGCCGCTGCACGCCGAGGCCGCCCGCGGCATCGCCCTATTCAACGCCGGCCAGTACTGGGAAGCGCACGAGGCCCTGGAAGCGGCCTGGAAAGAGGAAAGTGGCCCAGCGCGCCACCTATACAAGGGCATTTTGCAAGCCGGGGTGATGTATCTGCAGATTCAGCGCGGCAACTACGTAGGCATGGCCAAGATGTACGAGCGCTGCAAAAAATGGCTGCGTCCCTGGCCAGCGCTGTGCCGCGGCGTGGACGTAGAGCAACTGCGTGCCGATGTGGAAACCGTGATGGAAGCGGCGCGGGCGCTGGGGCCAGAGCGGCTGAGGGAATTCGATTTAGGATTATTGAAAGCAGTGCAGCTTGGCAAAAAAGGCTAGACGCCCTGCAGCACCACGCGGGCAGGCGCGCCATCGGTCTTATCCAGCTTGAGCGGCAAGCACCAGAAGTTGTAGCGCCCCTGCGCCACCTGCGAGAGGTTCAGCCCCTCAACGATGACCACACCCGCGCTGAGCAAGGTCACGTGGGTCGGCTGCGGCTCAGGGAACGGGGCCACGGACAAGTAATCCACCCCCACCAGCTTGACGCCACGTTCCACCAGATATTTAGCGGCGCTTTCATCAACGCCTACATAGCTCTCGTCAAAGGCTTTGTATTCGCCCTTGGCCCAGTGCTTGGAGTTGCGCGTGCGGATCAGCACACGCTGCGTGCGCGGCGGGATGCCTGCGGCTTCCAGATGGCTGGGCAGCACGCGCTCTACGCTGTCATCCAGATGCACCACATACGCCCGCCCGATCAGCGTCTTGAGCGAAAGACTCTCGACCGTGCTGCCATCTTTGATGAAGTGATAGGGGGCATCCACATGCGTGCCGGTGTGCACCCCCATTTCAATGCGTGAGACGTTGGCGAGTGAACCCTCCTCGATCTTTTGCACACGTCCTAGCGAGACACCCGGGTCACCGGGCCACACAGGCATGGAAGTAGAGATGGTGAGGGTTACGTCGTAAGTTCGCATCTTCATGGCAGTATATAGAGCGGCGCTTTCTTACGCCAGTAAATTTGCTACAGAGCTTGAGCCAACACTATGAGCTTAGAGCTCATAGCTCTTGTGCAGGTCTGCTTTCCAATCTATATTCTGCAAGTAAGCCAGGCGTTGTGAGAAGCGCGCCGGCATCAAGTGAAACATACGCGGCACAGTGTCCAGCTCGCAAATACGATCAGCCGCCAAATAATCCAACCAATAGCTGGAGACTGGCAGCCGCGGCGCCATGGTGTGCAGCAAGACATTCAGCAGACGCAGATATGAGGGCCGCACGGAGAACAAGCGGTGCGGCTGGCCGCTGCGCTCCATCACCAGCTCAACAATGCGGCGATAGGAGATATGCTCCGGGCCGCCTACATCAATGGTTTGGCCCAGCGTCTCGTCATCCTCCAGGCACCAGGCCAGGCAGGTTACCAGATCCTCGACCCAGATGGGCTGCAGCAACGCCGAACCCTCACCGGGCAGCGGAAAGACGCGCGGCGTGTAGGCCAGCAGCTGCGCCAGGCGCACGGTGAAGTGGTCGCCCGGTCCATATACGATGGCCGAGCGCAGGATGGTGCTGGGAATAGGGCTCTGGCGGATGAACTCCTCAGCGATGCCCTTGGTCTTGAGCACCGGGAAGGCCGCGGCACGGTCCGCATCCAAATGGCTGAGGTAGATCAGGCGCTTAACGCCCGCATCCTGCGCGGCTTGCAGCAGGTTGCGCGTGCCATCAATATCGGTAGTGCGTAAGTCATCGCCGGGGTCTGCCCAGTCAATGCCGGCCAAGTGATACACGGTGTCCACGCCCACCAGCGCAGCGCGCAGGCCGCGGATATCGGCCAGGCTGCTCAACGCAGCCTGCACCGCTACGCCATGCGGCAGTTGCGGCGAACGCTGCGAAGGGCGGATCAGGGTGCGCACTTCACGCCCCTCTTGCACAAGGCGATCAATCAAACGCTGACCGATAAAGCCGGGGCCGCCGGTGACCAATATCATGGGGTGTTTTGTACCATATGCGTATCCAAGTGCGGTTAAACTTGTTAACAATATATTCGCCGTTGCTTCATCCCCCCTTAAAGGCTGTGAACTAAGCTTATGCCTAAGATGCAAACCGCTACTACTGCTGACCGCGCCGCTAGCAACCCCTTGTGGGTTATCGCCAAGGCGATCTCTGTGATCACCAGCCCGGCTGTGCTGAGCTTTGCCAGCATGTACCTGATGGGCGCCGAGATCAACGATGCGCGCTTCTGGCCCTGGGCTGGCGTGTATGCCGGCTTTGGCTTTGTGCTGCCGCTGCTGTACCTGATCCACCTGATGCGCAAAGGCGAAGTGAGCGATTTTCACATGAAAGAACGCACCGAGCGCATCAAGCCGATGGCCTTCATCTTCATCGTCTTCAGTCTGGCCAGCATCATGATGTACTTTATGGATGCACCCTTCGTCATTCAGGCGTTCACCTATGTGGGCGCGCTGCAAGGCCTGCTGATGCTGCTGATCACTCTCAAGTGGAAGATCAGCGGGCACGGCGCTGGCATCGCCGCCTTTGTGCTGCTGCTATGGGCATTGTTTGGTCCGGCAGCCGCGCCCTTCTTCCTGCTCGTGCCGCTGGTGCTGTGGGCGCGTGTGCACACAGATCGCCACGACCTGCCGCAAACCATCATCGGTGCGGTGGCAGGCTTCGCCTTCATGGCCTCGGCGCTGGCGCTCATCGCCGCGCGTTGCCCGGGAGCTGGCTTGGCCTGTTTCTAGGCCTACAACAGGCCACTATCAAGAGGTTCACCCAATCCCCCGAAAATCGAGGGGTTGGCACGTCTCTTGCATCCTATGCCAGCATGATGCTGGACATAACGATGCAAGAGAATTCGTTTAAAGGCAATACGAGCCGTGACCGCTTCGGGGTGCACTACTTCCCCGATAGCGAGCACTACACCACGGCCGATATGCTGGCCTGGCTGCCCAAGCTGCAAGCCATGGGCGCCAACTGGGCCATCCTGCAGGCCACGGCTGAGCGGGCCATCCCTGAAGACTTTATCCGCAGCCTGGCGCAGGCGGGCATTGAGCCCGTGCTGCACTTCCAGCTGCCGCTGGACAACGCCGGCGCGGATGCCGAGATGCTGCGCCCCCTGTTTGAGGCCTATGCCAAATGGGGCGTGCGCTACGCCGTGCTGTTTGACAAGCCCAACCTGCGCAGCCAGTGGCCCGCCACCGGCTGGACGCAGCGCGGCCTGGTGCCGCGCTTCCTTGAACTTTTCACCCCGCTGGCGCAGGCCGCGCTGGACGCGGGCCTGATCCCTGTCTTCCCTCCGCTGGAGCCGGGCGGCGATTATTGGGACACCGCCTTTGTGCGCGGCGCGCTGGAAGCGCTGGCGCAGCAAGGCCACGAAATGCTGCTCAACAACCTGGCCCTGGGCGCTTATGCCTGGGCAGGTGATAAGGGACTCGCCTGGGGCGAAGGCGGCCCGGAGCGCTGGCCAGCCACACTGCCCTACTCCACACCGGAGAACAGCCAGGATCAGCGTGGCTTCCACATCTTTGATTGGTACAACGCCGTCAGCCAGGCCGCCATTGGCCACACCCTACCCATCGTTCTGGTGGCCACGGGGATGCAAGCCGAAGGTGAAGCCGATACCGCCAGCATGCAAGCGCTGATCGCTGCGCTCAAGAGCGCCGAGCTGCCCAGCAACGTGATTGTCAGCGGCGTGTGGCTGCTGGCCGCCGAAGCCGACAGCACCGCCGCGGGCCAGGCCTGGTTCAGCGCCGAAGGTCTGCCGCAACCGCTGGCCGAAGTGCTGCTGGAGCCCGGCCGCCTGGCGGCGCACAGCTTCCCCACGGCTTACACGCCCGAAGACACCTTCCCCGAGCCGGATGTGGAAACCACCCACACGGTGAGCCACAGCCTGCCCGCCATCGAGATGGACGGTGCAGCCTATGCCCCGGTTGCAGGCCGCGCCGTCAGCATCCGCCACTACCTGCTGCTGCCCGATGCCAACTGGCCGCTGCAGCAGGCTATGCCCTTCATTGCTCACTATCAGCCCACGATTGGCTTCTCGCTAGAAGAAGCCAAGCTGGCCCAGCGCGTCACGCTGGCTGGCGGGCTGGATGCTTTTTCGGATACCACACTGCGCGAGCTGATTGCGGCTGGCTGCCAGGTCAACAACCTGCCCAGCCAAGCCTGAGCTGCACAACGAGGAGCTTTGCTATGGAACAGATAAACACGCACGAAACGCAACCCAGCCATGTCAAATACGGCCCTGTCATTAAAGTTGTGGGCCTCGGTGGTGGCGGCGGCAACGCCGTGGACCGCATGATTGAGCTGGGCTTGGAAGGCATTGACTTCATCGCCGCCAACACGGATTATCAGGTGTTGCAACAGAGCCTGGCCCCCACCAAGGTTCAGCTTGGCCCCATGCTGACCCGCGGCCTGGGCGCCGGTGGCGATCCTGAAGTCGGCCGCCAAGCCGCCATCGAAAGCCGCAAGGAGCTGGAAGCCGCGCTGAAAGGCGCCGACATGGTGTTCCTCACGGCGGGCATGGGCGGCGGCACCGGCACTGGCTCAATAGGCATTGCGGGCGAAGTGGCGCGCAGCCTGGGTGCAGTGACGATTGCGGTGGTGACGATGCCCTTCAGCTTTGAGATGGGCCGCCGCCTGAAGAACGCACAAGAAGGGCTTGCGATGCTGCAGCCCAACACGGATACGCTCATCGCTATCCCCAATGACCGCTTGCTGTATGTGGCGCCGCACGACTTGCCGCTGGAAACCGCCTTCCGCATGGCCGATGATGTGCTGCGCCAATCGGTGCAGGGCATTGCCGAGCTGGTCACCCAGCCTGGCCTGATCAATGTGGACTTTGCCCATGTGCGCAACATGATGCTCAAGGGCGGTGGCGCACTGATGGCCATTGGCCAAGGCAAGGGCGAAGGCAAGGCCGTAGCTGCCGTACAGCAAGCGCTCAACCACCCACTGCTGGAGAGTGTGTCGCTGAAGGATGCTTCGGGTGTTATCGCCAACTTTAGCGGCGGTGATGACCTGAGCCTGTTTGAAGTTGGCGAGGCGCTGGGCTACCTGCGCGACCTCGTGAACGAAGATGTTGAAGTGGTGATGGGCGTCTCGCATGATGAGCGCATGACCGAGCGCACTCAGGTGATCCTGGTGGTGACCGGTATCGGCGCCAAGAGCCTCTCTGATGTGTTGCCGGGCGCAGAGAAGCTGCAACCGGTAGCCGTCTCCACTGCGGTGCCAGCCGCCGCCAAAGTAGTGGCCGTGCCGGCCATGGCCGCAGTGAACGCGGGCGATGAGTACGCTGCCCACGAAGACGAGCCGAGCGAGAGTGGCTTCCAAGCCGGGCTGCAAGACCAACCCGTGCAAGTAGAGATGATGGCGGAGAGCATGCCCGCTATGCCGGTGGATGTGCTCAATGATCTGGATGTGCCCGCCTTTATGCGCAAGCGTGCGCGCTTCAACTTGCGCGTGGGCGAACAGTAAAACCATGCTGGAACGCCGTGTAGTGGACGCTATTAGCAAGCAGATCCACCGCCAGTTTCCTGAACTGGAAGATGGAGAGCCGAGCGTGCGCGCCCAAGCCAGCGCCAAGAGCGCTAGCGGAGCCACTTACTTGCTCACCTTTCGAGGGCGCGCCAGCACCAGCGAACCGCGCCTCTCACGCACGGTGCGCGTAGTGGCCGATGAACGCGGCAAAATTTTGAAAGTAACAACCTCACGGTGACCCTATGGCCCAAGTAAGTCAATGGCTTGAATTGAAATGGTGGCAGCTGGTGGTGCAAGCCCTCAGCGCCACGCGTAACCTCGGCGCAGCACGCCCGGTGGGCGGCCGCGTGCTACGCGCCGCCGCGGAAGCTGCGCAGCGTGCCAACGCGCGTGCTAACAGCCGCCAGGTGCAGCAAGCTCTGCACGCCGAGTACATTGCCGCAGACCTGTACAGTGTCGAAGACGGCCTGCGCCCTGTGACCCTATGGCAGCGCATGGCAGATAACTGGACCTTTGTAGCTTTGGCAGGTTGGATGCTGGGCTTGGGCATTGGTCTGTGGCTGGCTGGAGTGCTGTGGGGATGAGCGGCTTACGCGTGACGCGCCACTCTTTGTTCTTGGCCTTCATTGCCATGGGGCTGGTATGCGGCCTGCTGATCGGCAGCCTGGGCAGCGCCCTGGCGGCCAGCAACCCGCTCACCAGCGAGAGCGCCAAGACGCCGGCCACGGAAAACACCGTGGTAGTGCTGGTAGACCAGCTCAGCGCGGCTGAGCCTCAGGTGCAGAGTGTATGGGCAGTACAGCGCTCGGTAAGTGGCGCCTACGAATGGACGCCGCTGTATTCTGCGCCGCTCGAGCAAGCCGAATACCAGCTAGTGCTGACAGGCTTGTCGATGGATGCGCTGATGCAGCTTGTGCCGGTGCAGCAATCAGGAATGCAATTCTCAGGCTACTTTGTGTTCGATCAGGTGGCGACGGCGAGCTTGTTTGCACTGATTGGTACACCTGCGGACACTGGCCTAGTGCAACAAGCTCATGCCATCGAGCAGGCCTGCACCCTGCCCTGGCAAGCCGAGTATTTAGATGTATGGGTGGCCTTGATGCCTGAGCACCTGCAGAGCGATGTGAGTGTGTTTGAGCTGATTGCACGCTGGGACCGCTGGGCACAAGGCGGCTTCACGCTGCAGTGCACGCTGGCCTGGGCTGGCTAGGACGCGTCGCTGGCCGGCAGGCGCTCGGCCACTGTGGCGCGGATAAAAAGCGCCGCCCCTATCGTGAGTACCACTCCCAAAGCTGCGTCAAACAGCCCGGGCATCTCATTCGCCAACCAACGCACTATCCAAAGCACCACCACTATAGCGAGGGCACCCGCGCGCAGAGCGAACGGGTGCTGGGCATCCAGCCGGCGTGAGCTTACCGGGTGAAGAAGTGGCCACAACCCCACCCCGGCATATAAGGCAAATGCCAATGGCAGCGGCCACCAGCTTCCGGCTGCCTGCGCCAGCATCCTAAACCCCACAACTAACAGACCCAGGCTGATGGCGACATTGCCCGCCACATCCAGCCACCAGACAGAGGGCAGCAACGCTTTAAACGCCACCAGCAACCCCAACGCAACTCCAAGCCAGGCAAAGGCTGGCGAGTATTCAGGCAAGGTGGCTACCAGCGTGCCAAGCACGCCGGCGGCCACCAGCAGCCGCCAACGATCGCTCCAGCGTGACAGTTCCATGAGCCCATAATAACAAAAGCAGCCCCAGGCAAATGCCTGAGGCTGCTTTGTGTTTGAGTACAACGTTAGGCGGCGTTGGGTTCGGCCTGCGGGCGTACGCACATGCGGTACGCCTGCAAGGCCTGGTTCACCAGGCTGCTGTGCTGGGCACGCTGGCGGTAATCGCGCAACTGGTTGCGCTGATCCGCCAGGCGCACAACCGCAGTAGCCAGACTTTCAGCAGCAGCTTCTGGGGATTGCAGAGTAGTTTGTGTGTGCAGATCGGCTTTCATCGTTCACCTCACTGCCAACAGTATATAGAACTTTAGTTCTATTGTCAAGCATCAAAAAAGCTAACAAGTCGGCTAAATTTAGTTAGCTGCTGCTTGACTCAAAGCATTCAAGGGGCTATACTTAAATCCTCATAATAATCTGATTAATAACAGCTTTAGTCAGAGGCCTTATGTTAAAAGAAACCACCTCCTTCGATTTTATTAAGTACCTTGCCAACGGCAACGGTGGTGACCGCCTGCCCTCGCTCCAGGAGTTGAGCGCTGAGCACGGGGTCAGTATCTCTGTATTGCGTGAACAATTGCAGGTGGCCCGCGCGCTGGGCTTTGTTGAGGTGCGCCCGCGCACCGGCATCAAACGCCTGCCCTACACCTTCGCCCCGGCTGTGCGCGAGAGCTTGTTCTACGCCATTGACCGGGACCAAGCTGCCTTTGCCAGCTTCTCAGACGTGCGCCGCCACCTGGAGCGCGTGTATTGGTTTGAAGCGGTGCAACGCCTGACGCCGGAGGATGTTGAGCATTTACGCAGCCTGGTGAATCGCGCCCAAGGTATGCTCAAAGCCGAACCCATCCGCGTGCCGCATGCCGAGCACCGTGAGCTGCATCTGGTGATCTACCAGCATCTGCAGAACCCCTTTGTCATTGGCCTGTTAGAAGCGTACTGGGAAGCCTACGAACAAGTGGGCCTGAGCCTGTATACCGGCTTGGAGTACCAGTTGCAGGTGTGGGATTCACACCGCCAAATTGTCGAAGCGATCGCCGAAAAAGATTTTGTGCGTGGCCACCAATTGCTCGTGGGCCACTTTGACCTCATCGACAAGCGTAACGAGTAACACCCTTCAGGGTGTAACACCCATTCAGGGTGTCTCAAGTCAACCAAGGAGATGTAATGGCAACACCGCAGGTGCAAGATACTCATCAAACAGGAACAGGAGGCAAAGCCGTGGTGAACGACTTTTCAATGACCGTCGCCACGAAGAACGGTTCCGGCAGCCAGACTTCGAATCTGACGCTGCTGCGCGCCCTGTTCAAGATGGGCATCCCCGTCTCGGGCAAGAACCTGTTCCCCTCCAACATCCAGGGCCTCCCCACCTGGTACACCATTCGTCTGAGCAAGAAGGGGTACCTCGCCCGCCGCGCCGAGCACGAAATTGTTGTGGCGATGAACGAGGACACCTTCGTTGAAGACCTGGCCAGTGTGGCCCCTGGCGGCGCCTTCTATCATGGCGACCATCTGAAATTCGAGATCAAGCGCACGGATATTTCCGTGTACTCCTTCCCGGCTAAGAAGTTCGCCAAGGAATCTGACGCCCCGGCCACCCTGCGTGACTACGTAGCCAACATGGCGTATGTAGGCGTACTGGTGCACATGCTCGAGATCGACATGGCCAAGATCCGCGAGGCCTTGGAGTATCACTTCGACGGCAAGCAGAAGCCCATCGCCATCAACATGGGCGTGATCGAAGCTGCCTACGAATGGGCCAAAGCGAACCTGACCAAGACCGATCCCTTCCGCGTGGCAGCAATGGATGAAACCAAGGATTACATCATGGCTGACGGCAACACCGCCGGCGCGCTGGGCTCCATCTTTGGTGGTTTGCAATTCATGGCCTGGTATCCCATTACCCCCGCCTCCAGTGTGGCTGAGGGCGTGAGCCACAACATTGCCAAGTTCCGTGACAAAGAAGGCCAGGAAGGCAAGACCTACGGCATTGTGCAGGCTGAGGACGAATTGGCTGCCATCGGCATGGCCGTGGGCGCCGGCTGGTCTGGCTTGCGCGCCATGACCTCCACCTCCGGCCCCGGCATCAGTCTGATGACCGAGTTCGTAGGCCTGGCGGCGTATGCCGAGATCCCGGTAGTGGTCTGGGATGTGCAGCGTGTTGGCCCCAGCACGGGTTTGCCCACACGCACCTCGCAGGGCGACATCATCTCGACCTACTTCCTGGGCCACGGCGACACCAAGCACATTTTGTTGCTGCCCGGCTCCGCCAGCGAGTGCTTTGAGTTCGGCTGGAAGTCCTTTGACATCGCCGAGCGCATGCAGACGCCTGTGTTCGTGATGAGCGACCTGGATCTGGGCATGAACACCTGGATGACCAAGCCCTTCGAATACCCCAGCACTCCGATGGACCGCGGCAAGATCCTGTGGGAAGAGGACCTGGAGAAGCTGAGCGATTGGCAGCGCTACAAAGACATTGACGGTGATGGCATCCCCTATCGCACCGCCCCCGGCAACAAGCACCCGCGCAGCGCCTGGTTCGCCCGCGGCACCGGCCACAACGACGCCGCCAAGTACAGCGAGCGCAGCGAAGATTGGGAGCGCAACATGGCACGCCTCAAGCACAAGTTTGAGACGGCTGCCAGCTACGTGCCCAAGCCTGAGATCGTTGACAATGGAAACAAGGTTGGCATCATCTCTTACGGCTCTACCCATGAAGCAATCGTCGAAGCCCGTGACTACCTGGCTGAAAATGGCTTAGAGACTGACTACCTGCGCTTGCGCGCCGTACCCTTCACTGATGAGGTCAAGAGCTTCATCGAGAAGCACGAGCGCATCTATGTAGTGGAAATGAACCGTGACGGACAGATGCACATGATTCTGCGCCTGGAGTACCCGGAGCACACCAACAAGATGGTTTCCTTGGCCAAGCATGACGGCATGCCGCTCACTGCAAACTGGATCAAAGAAGCTGTAGAGCTTCAGGAGAAGTAGACATGACTGAAACCGCACAGATGCCTAACGTACAACTCAACCTGGTTGGGATGTCGAAGAATGATTACCGCGGCGCCCCCACCACCCTGTGTGCAGGCTGTGGCCACAACTCGATCTCCAACCAGATCATTGCCGCGGCGTATGAACTGAACGTAGTGCCGGAAGACATGATCAAGCTGAGCGGCATTGGCTGCTCCAGCAAGAGCCCGGCCTATTTCCTGAACCGCAGCTTTGGCTTCAACAGCCTGCACGGCCGCATGCCTTCAGTGGCCACCGGCGCCATGTTTGGCGACAAGCGCATGCGCGCCCTCGCCGTCAGCGGTGATGGCGACACCACCAACATCGGTATGGGCCAGTTCAAGCACATTATGCGCCGCAACGTGCCCATGGTTTACATCGTGGAGAACAATGGCGTATACGGCTTGACCAAGGGCCAGTTCTCCGCCACCGCGGAAAAGGGCCTGCGCCTCAAGTACCAGGGCCTGAACCCGTTCACCCCGGTAGACGTGGTTCAAGAGGCAATGGCCTCCGGCGCCACCTTTGTGGCCCGCTCGTTTGCGGGTGACGCCAACCAGGTGAAGGCGCTGATCAAGGCCGCCCTGAGCCACAATGGCCTGGCCATTCTGGACATCATCAGCCCTTGTGTCACCTTCAACAACGAAGATGACTCACGCCACTCCTACGGCTGGGGCCGAGAGCACCGCGAACCGCTGCACGACTTCACCTTCGTGCCGCGCGAGGAAGAGATCCAGCTAACCGATTTCCCCGAGGGCACCACTACCACGGTGACCCTACACGACGGGGCTAAGGTTGTGCTCAAGAAGATCGATCGTGACTACGATCCCACCAGCCGTTCGGCGGCCATGAAGCTGATCGAGGATGCACGCAACGAGGAAGTACTGCTGACCGGCCTGGTCTACGTTGACCCCAGCCAGCCCTCCCTGACCGATGTGGCCGAGCTCTCCGAACTGCGCCCGCTCAACCGCCTCACCGAAGCTGACCTGCGCCCAGACAAGAGCATGATCGACGTGGCTAACGCCATGATGTTCTAAAAAGTAAACTGTTTACCCATCAAACAAAAAGGCTGTGCCTGCTAACTGCAGGCACAGCCTTTTGCGTTTGAGCAGGCAACTAGAGGCTAGCGGTTGCCAAAGACCAGCAGTGAGAGCTTGGATTTCTCAAGCACTTCTTTCGTGATGTTATCCGCTAAGATGGCTGACCAGCCGCTGCTGGCATGCCTTCCCAGCACGAGCACATCGTACTCGCCTTCTTCAGCCTCAGCCAATATTTCTTCAACCACCAACCCGTGCCGCACTTTGGGCTTAACCTGGACGCCAGCATAAGGCTGGAAGAGTGCAATAGCCTCCTCCAGCCACACACCCTCAACGGCCTTCATGTTCATCAGCTCCTCGGCAGTTGCGCTCAGCTCCCACCCACTTACCTGATGATCCGCTCGCATTTGCGACATTACATGCAACAGGGTTACTTCGCACCCCGCCGTTAGTATGCCGCCAGCCTTATTCAGAAAATTGGGCAGTGCTTGCGCAGCTTGAGAGCCGCCATGCAGCACAAGCAGACGCAACGGCGGCCGCGCCCCTGCGCGCACCAGCAAAACCGGGCACGGGGCATTGGCCAACACGCGTTCGCTGGGTGGGGAGAGCAATGGCCCAAATAGAGACTCAGATTTCTCTGTGGCGAGAATAATCAGATCGCAAGCTGCTTCATACGCCAGATGAACGATCTGCTCGGCCGGTTGCCCTAGGCGCAACTCCGTCTTGACCTCTATAGTCTTCTCGGCCGCCATAGCGGCTTGTGTCTGCAACAGCTTATGCCCACGCTCACGCTCGTTCGGCGTGGCGACAACATATACCAGCGTACCTGTGGCGCCAGACCGTTGTACCAACTCCAAGCCGTACTCTAAGGCAGCCGCAGAGTGTGAGCTGGAGTAACTGGCAATTAAGACATGCATACAACCCTCTCTATACAACAAGCAGCAGTAAAGGAATAACAAAAATCAAGAGAATAAACACAGCCAAATTGCGGTTGTTGGCAACCAGCCAACTGACAAACTTCAGAACTGTGCGCTCATATGGCGAGTACACAAAAAACAAAATAAGCGTGGAGACCAAAGATATGCTGAGCATTTCTACAAGAACCACCGTGAAGGCGCGCGGGTTTCCTAGCAGCACTGCGGCCAACAAGGTGTCTATAAATGTAGTGATGTTTGCGCCCATGATGTAGGGAATCACATTCTCACGGCGAACAAAGCCTCGCTGGCTGAGTGGCACAAGAATGGAAATAGATACGCTTACTGACATGGAGACCAGCGTGATCAATGACCCCAGAACAAACATCACGAAGGGCTTGTACGCCAGGCTGGAGAGCTTGCCGACGGGGCTTTTCTTGATGGCCTCTGTCGGCAGCAAGTCATCAAACAGACGGAAACTAAGCAGAATGACAGCTATACCTACCGCGAACAGCATCCAGCCGGGCAGCACTGCATCCAGCCAACCCACAATAGGGTCAAACAAGCTTTCGAGGAGCGAAGTAACCACTGTTCCACTACTAAGCTGTATGTTGTCGACCGTATTGCTTGCAAGCAAAAGATAGCCCGGCAGCAGAGCTAACAGGTATGTGCTGCCAGTAACAGAAAATGACATCAAGCCCATACCCAGGCTTTCTGCACGGCTGCGGCCTCGCAGCACATATACAAAGCCGATCAGGAGCACGATCAAACTTGCCCCCAACCGGCTGCCGGTGATCATGGCAAAGGCATCCAGGTCACGCACCACACCAGCGTCAAAGAAAGTGAGCGCTGCTGCGGCGACAGGTGAACCGCTCATCACACCATATGCAAACAGCCAGCCAAAGCCCAAACTATTGGCAAAGTTTTCCAACGAGAACCATGACTGGATAAAGGGGCCGAGCTCGCGTGCGCCGGCTTTCATTAGGCTGATGGCAAGCACAAACAGCCAGAGACTTACCAAAAGAAGGGCAAGCTTGCTTATAGGCCTAAGCAGCCTGAGAAACTGCTCAGAGACAGATGGGGCTGATTTTTTTCTGGTCAAGGGTTCAAAATTATAACGAGGCAAACGGTGTTTGAGCATTGCGTGAGCACACGCGCTACTCTTTGCGCGCAGCTCGCGCCAGACTAGCAGAAGCTGTCTGTATCTGCACTAAAAATAAAAACGCCGCATTATACTGACGGCATGTTCGAGGCAGCATCACTCGACAAGCGGCTTTCACAGCGATTGAGCTTGCTGGAGCTGTTTGCACTCGCACTATGTGCTGCCATGGTGTTTGTATTTGCCTGGTATCAACTGCATGGCGGCGCCGGAGCCTACGACCTCACCAACTATCTACGAGCCGGCCAGGGCGATACCAGCTTTCACTTCTACGCCTCCTGGATCCTGCCGCTTTATACCTTGCTGGGTTTTATGCATCCGGTGGCCGCCTTCGTGCTCTGGAACCTGGCCAACATCGCTGGTGTCTTCGCCGCTACACGCGTGTTTGGCGGGGGAAGTAAAGCAGCCAGCGCGCTGCTGACCTACCAACTGTTTTACACGCTGTATTACGGCAACATCACCGGCATCCTGCTAGGCGGCATGGCGCTTTGCTGGTGGGGACTCACTCACAAGCGCTGGGGCTTAGCTGGGCTTGGACTGACGCTGCTGCTAACCAAGTTTCAGCTAGGCGTACCCTTGGGCTTGGCGCTATTGTGCTTAGCCGGCCTTTCCTGGCGGGAGCGCGCATACAGCGCGGTAGTGCCCCTGCTAGCTTTGCTAGTGTCACTGGCGGCCTACCCCCACTGGCCTGTGGAAGTTATTGGCACCATCCTAAGCAATCCACCCAACGACCTTAGCAGCATTTCTCTGTGGCAGTGGCTAGGGCCAGTGGCTGTGCTGCTGTGGTTGCCCGTACTTCTGCCACTTTCCAAGACCAAACGCCTTATCCTGCTGACCGCTACCACTGCCTTATCGCTGCCCTATTTTCAGCATACGGATTTGCTGGCCCTGTTTGTGCTGCCCATAGGCTGGGTTCCCTTGGCAGGGAACCTGAGCTTCTACTTGTTTGCCAAGTACTCCTGGCCTGGGCTGAAAGCACTGGCGATCATCCCCCTGGGAATCTATCTTTGGATTGGAGTGCCGGCCACATGGCAATGGCTACAGGCACGCATGGCCACTAAACGATGAGCACAACAGTGCAAAAACACCCTGCTCCGGCAAGTGAGCGCAGTGAACAACAAAAGACCGTTGTGCTGCTGATTGCCGGCTTGCTACTCTCGCTGGCGCTAACTTTTCTGCTCAACAGGGAAGAGGCTGTGCGTATGCGTGCCGATCTCTTCCCCTTGTGGAACGCGGGCCGCGCCTTCCTGGAGAGCGGAAGAAGCGTCTACGATGTGCAAAACGGCACGGACATGCTGGCGCAGTTTAACAACACCGTGCACCTGCATGATGGCTTGTTTTTCTACCCCGCCACAATACTGCTCTTTATTCTGCCATTGGCAGCCTTGCCCTATGAAATAGCTCATTTCATTTGGACATTGTGTGTCCAGTGGATGTTTTATCTGGGCACCTGGTGGCTGATGGCCGCGGTGAGCTGGCCAAAAAGCGTCAACCAGCGCACGCTTGTCCTGGTGCTGGGCATCGTGTCGATCCCAATCTGGCAGCACACCATTTGGTCACAGTTTAATGCGATCGCCACACTCAGCCTGGGTGCAAGCTACTGGGCCTTGCGTAAGGGGCGTCTTGGCATGGCAGGCGCACTGGCAGCCGGCCTGACCTTCAAGCCCCAGGCAACGTTAGCCCCCCTAATTTTTCTGGCAGTTTGGGCGCTGCTGGATCGCAAGCGCTGGCGTTTGCTCGCTGGCTTGGCCGCAGCCAGCCTGGGACTGTGGCTCTTTGCCGAGGTACTGCAACCCGGCTGGGTAGCCGAGTTCCTCGCCATGATACGAGTCTACGCCACCAGCCCACGCTACCCCATTGGCTCTATTGCAGACCTCGTATGGAATCCATACCAGGTTACAACCGGCCTGCTGCTCTTAAGCATGCTGGCCTTGACCCTGTTCTGGCATCGCGCGGAACCCGGCTGCGCAGCCTTCCGCGCCATACTGGTATATAGCGTTGCGATTGGCTGGCTGAGCCTGCCAATGCTGGGTATGATCCATCTGGTGACCGCGCCCGGGGTAATAGTGCTGCTGCTCAGTGCCGTCGAAGACTATAGTCGCTCAGCAACTCGCAAAGCGCTATTTGGGATCCTGGCCCTGTATGCGGCTGGTTTTGTGCTTTTCATCCTCGGCCTGCTGCGCCAGTATGGCTTGCATATTGAATGGACAGAACTTGTATACAAGGCGTTGCTGCCCAGCTATCTCTGCGCCATAGCATTGTGGCTGCTGTTTCATATCCAAGCAAAGGGGCAGCGAGCCAAGTAGAAGCCTTTGGCTGTGTTTGATATAATGCGGCTCATCGCGGGTGTCGCCAAGTGGTAAGGCACTTGCTTCCCAAGCAAGCATGCGTGGGTTCGAATCCCATCACCCGCTCCTCAACGCTCATCGATTGAAGTGCAGTTTCCTTCCAGGCACCCCAACCACATGAGTCTTGCAATTATGTGCAACCACTTGCCTTGTAGCGGGTTATATACTCAATGCTGAAAGAACGACGCGCCAAAATTGTTGCCACCCTGGGCCCATCCAGCCAGGATAGCGCCACCCTTGAACGAATGATTGCCGCGGGCATGAGTGTTGCCCGCCTCAACTTCTCGCACGGTACGCATGCAGAATACGCCGAGCTCATTCAACGCGTGCGTGCCGCCGCCGAAAAGCTCGATTCCCCGGTTGCCATTCTGCAAGACCTGCAAGGGCCAAAGATCCGCGTAGGCGATCTGGCCAACGGCAGCGTGGTGCTGACCCGCGGCGACTGGATCACCCTGAGCACGATTGACGACAGCGACGGAGCCATCCCGGTGGATTTTGCCGAACTGCCGCGCTTCATCAGCAAGGGCAACCGCATCCTGCTGGATGACGGCCGCCTGGAGTTGCGCGCAGGCGATGTGACGGAGACCACCATCCAGGCCGAAGTGGTTATCGGCGGTACGCTAAAGTCAAACAAGGGCATCAACCTGCCCGGCGCCTATATTGATGTGCCCGGGCTGACCCCAAAAGATGAGCAGGATCTGTCCAAGGGTCTGGAGCTTGGCGTAGACATGGTGGCCATCTCCTTCGTGCGCACCGCCGATGATGTAAAACGCGTGCGTGCCTTTATCAATGAGCATGCCCCCGCCCCAGACCGCATGGATGTGCCCATCATTGCCAAGCTGGAGCGCAGCGAGGCGCTGGAAAACCTTAACGAGATCGTAGAAGCCGCCAATGGCGTAATGGTGGCGCGCGGTGACCTGGGTGTTGAGCTACCGCCTGAGTATGTGCCCATTGCCCAGAAGCAAATCATCGATGCGGCCAACCAGGCCAGCAAGATTGTGATCACGGCTACACAGATGCTGGAATCGATGATCCTCAACCCGCGCCCCACGCGTGCAGAAGCATCAGACGTGGCCAATGCCATCTTTGACGGCACAGACGCGGTGATGCTCTCCGGCGAAACTGCCATGGGCGGCTACCCTGTGGAGACGGTGCGCATGATGGAAGCCATCATCCACGAATCGGAGTTGCACCAGGCCAAATGGGGCCACTGGAAGGGCAGCGAACCCTCTGCCGAGCGCGAGGACGCCATCTCCATCACCCGCGCCGCACGCGAGCTGGCGCAGGATGTGAACGTGGCGGCCATCACCGTATTCACCGAGTCTGGCCGCACCGCCCTGCTCATGTCCAAGTCCTTCCCGCGCGTGCCCATCCTCGCCCTCACCCCTGAGCGCAAGACCTACAACCGCATGGCGGTGTACGCTGGCGTGCTGCCCATCATGGTGGACCTCTCCCACAGCATTGATGAAATGCTTGAGAGCATTGAGAGCACCACGCTTGGCCTGCACGAGCTCAAACCGGGTCAAAAGGTGGTTGTGATTTCGGGCTATCCGATTGGTGACATGCGCCCCCCCAACCTGGTGATGCTGCATACCTTGGGGCAAGACCGCAATAAGCTGTACAAGCGCGAACCCAAGCAATAACAAAACGGGCTGCCGATGGCAGCCCGTTCTATTTACCAGCCTATGCGTTTGCGGTTCAGTGGAATTCCAGGAGAGGAGTGACGCCGCGCCAGCACGTAGGCTGTAAACGCCAGCGCTGCACCAGCCACGAGCAGAATGATGCCGTAAAGCATGAGGGGGCCACTAGCGTAGTCCAATGCGCCGCTGGCCACTGCACTACCAAGAATGGCCACGGCGCCGCTTTGTTGCAGCAAAGGGCCAGCAAGGAATACATCTATAAAGTGCAGCGAGAAAAAGCCAAGGCCCATTCCAAAGGCTAGGGTAATACCACCCGCCAATAATGAAGGCCAACCCAACCAGCGCAACGTCTGAGGCAGCGAACGTGCCCCAAACAACACCCCTAGCAAACCCACGCCGGCCACGGCCACCCAGCCCCATAGCAAGACTTGGCGTACGCGAATCAAGCCTTCCTTAAGGCCGGCCAACTGTTGGGGCGCGCCAGACAGTTGGCTGAGCGCGCTCACATCAATGCTGGAAGGGGCAAACTGCAAGCTGGTGCCCAAAAGAACGCCAGCATTGTCCAAAATGGCAGAATAAATAGGCTCCGGCGGGCGGCAGCCGCCAATTTGCTCCAGCAAGCCTTCCATAGACTGCAGCGCAGTCACGACCAGGTTGGCCGCCTCCTCCGCGGTGCATTGCGGTTGAGCGTCCAAGACAATGGCAAGCACTGGGCCGGCATTGGCTTCCATGTTGGCTTTCCACCCGTCTAGCTCTACGCGTATCTCAGGCAACTCGGCCTCGCCATCCATCCAGGCCGTATAGCCACTAACAATTTCTTCTACCGTGTTTTCCACCAGACGAGGAGGCATGGTCAGCGCTGTGATGGCGCGCCAGTCATCTTCAGTAAGCTCGCTGAGGGTATTGCGCACGAAGGCGTTGGGGAGCGAATCCTGGCCACCCTGGGTGCGCAGTAGCATCTGCTGCGCGATCTGGCTGGCCAGCACCGAGGTCATTTGCCCGCCCATCAAGCTCTCGCGCACCATGGTCTTGGTGGCCTCAGCATCGAAGACGAGTTTGCCCACTTCGCGGAAGGCCAGGCTTATCGGGAGGAAGACAACAAAGATGACGATGGCAACAATGCCAATCGGGCGGAAAATATACTGCTGCAACGGGACCCTCCAAGGAGCGGACGAACTATTCGATTCTATCGCCCTGTGAAGCCACCCACAAGCAGAGCAAGATGAGTGCTGCACCCCAGGCAAATTGAGCCGTAAAACGTTCACCCAACAGCAGAATGCCGAGCCCGGCTCCAACCAGAGGTTGTGCGAAAAAGGTCATCGAAGCCGTGCGCGCTGGGAGCAGCGCAAAGGCGTTGTTCCACAAGTAGGATGCCACGGCGGTAGACACGATACCTAAGTAGATGATACCCAGCCAGATGGCGGGCGTTATCTCGGATAGCTCAGCACCCGCCAGCTCCTGAGCGCTCATCGGCACAGTGAAAAGTAAGCCGCTGGCTAAGGCTACTAAGGTCAAAGGATACACGGGCACACGCGCCGCCAATTGGCGCACACGAGAGGAGTACACCGCCCAGGTGAGCGCCGCCCCCACCAGGAACAGGTTGCCAGTCATCTTCTCGCTACTGAGATCCGCCTGGCGTGGGTCGAGGATCAACAGGATGCTGAGCAGTGAAACCAAGAGTACAAACACTTGCCGCCAGCCGGCAGGTTCTTTCAGCATCAACCATGCGGTCACAAAAATGATGGCAGGCGTAAGGGAAGTGATGATGGCGCCATTGCTGGCTGTAGAAAGCTGCGTTCCTAAAAACTGAAACCCCAGCGAAACACCGTATCCCAAAACCCCCAGTATTACCAAGTTGCGCCAGTCTGCTCGGCTGAGTGCAGGCCATGCGATACCACGCAGCCGCATCCACAAAGCCAGGCTACCGGCACCCAACACTAACCGCAGCGTGAGCAGCGTGAATGGAGGCACAACCTCAAGCACCACTTTGCTAACAACATACATGCCGCCCCAAATGGAGGCGGCAAGTATTCCTGAGACGATACCGACGCGGCGTTGAACCAGATCCATATGCTTGAAAAGAAGAATAGTGGGAACTATAACATCCTTGCTTTCCGGGTAGATGCAATAATCCGTAATGCCGACAACATCTTTGCCAAAGCCGAGCTCGAATAGACTCTCAGTAATAGAGGGGACCCAAGGATACGACACGGCGCATAGCGCAAGTAAACAAGCCGCCCCGCTGCATCCTCTTTCGCTATTAGATCGATAAAATTAGCCTTCCCTAATCTGGGTCTTAGATGGCCAGCCTATACTGTATCAACCTGAGGAGGTGTGAAATGAATTCGCTTTCCCGCACAAGTACTTTAGTCATTCTCATGCTTTTGCTTACAGCCTGCGCCAGCAGCCCACCCGCCACACAAGCCCCTACTCCCGCTGAAGCAACCGAACCTAGCGACAACCCCACTGAGACAGCAGCTGCGACCGAAGAAGAGGCCGAAGGCAGCAGCGCAGATGGCGCCACAGTAGCGATCGCCAATTTTTCATTTGGCCCTGATACGCTCACCGTGAAAGCTGGCACCACGGTCACCTGGCGCAACAATGAAGATGCTCCGCACACGGTCACTGCGGATGACGAGAGCTTCAGCAGCAGTACGTTGAGCCAAGGGGATAGCTTCAGTTTCACTTTTGAGACACCGGGCACCTACGACTATCACTGCCAGTTCCATGGCGGCGCTGGACATACCGGCATGTCCGGCACAATCATCGTAGAAGAATAGCTCACAGCACACATAAAAAACGCCCGCTGTTGCGGGCGTTTTTTATTAGTCGTCAGTCTTCTTCTGGGCCGTGTTGTAGTTAGCCTTGCCGCAGTCGCAGCCGCCGTTCTCGTGGCGATCACACGGGGCTTCGCTCTTGCGACGCAGCGCCTCAAGCTCATCCCAGGGTTCGATCTCATGCTTGAGGAACTCGGCGCGCTTGCCCTCCGGCAACGAGACCAGCACTGCCTGCTTGAGCGGTACGACATCGATCACCTTGCCGCGGCCGAGCGGGGTTTGCACTTCTTTGCCACGCTTGGGCAGGGTCTTGCGGGCTTCCACGTACTGCTCATATTCGTAGATCAGGCAGCAGCGCAAGCGGCCACACATGCCGGTGATCTCACCCGGGTCGAGCGAGATGCCCTGGGCCTTGGCCATCTTGATCGAGATGGGGCTGAAGTCCGTCAGGAAGGTGGAGCAGCAGCGGCTCTCCAGGCCACAGGCGCCCATGCCGCCCAGGATCTTGGCAACATCGCGCGGGCCAATGCGGCGCATCTCAATGTTGGTGTTCTTGTACAGCTTGAGCATCTCCTTACGCAGCTTGCCCAAGTCCACATCTTTGTCTTCTTCGGTGTTGTACATGAAGGTGAGCATCTTGCGGTCAAAGCTGAACTCTGCCTTGACAATCTTGACGCCTTTGTAATTCAGTTTGGACGCCGAGGCACGCGCCTCGATCATGGCCTCCACTTCTTTTTTCTGAATGTTCTTGTGCACCTCAAGATCGCCGACAGAGGCTTTTCGCTCGATGGGCTTCCAGGTGCCTTGTTGTGGGGGCGCGGGTGGCTCCTCAAGACGCTGCACCACCTGGCCGATCTGCACGCCGCGGCTGGTCTCTACAATGGCGTAGTCACCAGGCTTGAGCTCAGGCTCTTTGCTGGCATCAAAGTGATACAGCTTGCCAATCTTTTGAAAACGTATGCCAACGATGAGCGGGTTTTGCACCTGCTCCGTAGGCTGTGGCGAATCAGTCATGTTGTTATCGCTGGGTGTTACACCCACAGCGCACCTTTCTGTTTTTAGTGAATAATAAACAGTGAGTAGTGATCAGGAAAACCGTTTGGCACAGGCCTGTTCACTAGCCCCTATTCACTGCTTACTCGATTTTAATGGAAAATGCCTGACTTTGCGCAGCCAGTGCAGCTACGGATGTGCGCAGGGCAATATCGGCGGCGATCTCGGTCAACGCCTTGGCCGCCGGCGAATCCGGGTGGCCGATCACGATGGGCTTGCCGCCATCGCCGCCGGCGCGCACATTGGGTTCCATCGGGATGGCGCCAATGAAGGGTACGCCGAACTCATCCGCCAGCGATTCACCGCCACCCTTGCCGAAGACCTCCATACGCTTGCCATCCGGCAGCTCAAGGTAGCTCATGTTTTCCACTACACCCATCAGCGGTACGCGCAACTGGCGGAACATCTCAGCGCCACGGCGCGCATCGTCAATCGAGACTTTCTGCGGCAGGGTGACAATAACGCCGGCGCTCAGCGGTGTGGTCTGCGCCAGACTGAGCTGCACATCGCCAGTACCCGGCGGCATATCAACAACCAGGTAATCGATGTCGCCCCATTCCACATCATTGATGAACTGGCGAATGGCGTTGTGCAGCATGGGGCCGCGCCACACCATGGCCTGCTCCGGCTTGACCAGGAAGCCGATCGACATCATCTTGACCCCATAGGCTTCAGCCGGCAGCAGGTGGCCGCTGGCATCCGGAGGCGCGGGCAGGTGCTTGACGCCCATCATGGTGGGTACATTGGGGCCATACACATCTGAGTCGAGTAGGCCAACCTTGGCGCCCGCCTTGGCGAGCGCAGTGGCGACGTTGACCGAGACGGTGCTCTTGCCCACCCCACCCTTGCCGGAGGCGATGGCCACTACGTTCTTAACGCCGGAGGCATAGCCAGCCCGCGGGCGGCCGTCTCCGGGCACCTGCAGCGCAAACTCAAGCTCGATGTGCTTGGCACCAGCTTTCTCCAGCGCTTTGCGCACATCCTTCTCGATCTCTGCCTGGAAGGGATGGCTGGGGCTGATCAGTGCCAGGGTGAGCGCAACACGCTCCCCGCTGACCTCAAGTGTCTGCACTGCATTCAGAAGTACAAAGTCTTTCTGAACGGCAGGCTCTTTTACTTTGGCAAGAGCAGCCAATACAGTTTCGTTGGTAAGTTCTTTGGACATAGGTCTATTATAAAGCTGCTGTATACTCGCATGGTGGGCAGCTATTATCCCGACACACATCCAGAAATCGAGGCTTTGCAAGCGCGCAAGCTGCGCGAAATGCCGCCTTGGCGCAAAGCTGAATTGCTAACCGCCCTCGTGCGCTCCTCTCACCAGCTAGCGCTAGCCGGGTTACGCCAGCGTTACCCACAAGCTGACCGTGCCGAAATCAAGTGCAGATATGCCAGCTTGCTATTGGGTGAGGAAGCAGCCAGCAAGTTCTATGGAAAACTACACGCCAAGTCCTGACCCTATTGCAATAACGTTACGCGTAACAAAGGTCTTGGAAGCACTTGGCGTTCCGTATTTCATTGGAGGATCGCTTGCCAGCAGCTTCCACGGCATGGTTCGCACAACTCAAGATGCTGACATCATTGCCTTGCTGCAACCGGATCATGCCAGTCTGCTGACCGCTGCACTAGAACAAGATTTTTTTATTGATGAAGCGATGCTGGCTGATGCTATCAAGAGGCGCAGCAGTTTCAACATCCTGCATAAAGAAAGTATGTTCAAGGTGGATGTGTTCATCCCGCCCCAGCGTGCCTTTACTCAACAGCAGTTTTCGCATAGCAAAGCGGTCTTGCTATCTCTTGAGCCTAGAATGGAAGCCATCATCGCAAGCCCTGAAGACACCATTCTTGCAAAGCTTGAGTGGTTTCAGCAAGGTGGGGAAGCTTCAAATCAACAGTGGCGAGACATTCTAGGGCTCATTGCCGTACAAGCGGAGCTTCTGGATATAGGCTACTTAAAGCAAACAGCAGCGCAGTTAGGTCTGACTGCGCTGCTGATAAGAGCCCTTGAGAGCTAAAGCTACACGTCTGCTTCAACCTCTAACTCCTTGGCCGCCTTCTCGATCTGTTTCAGCAGCGCCTTTTCGCCGCCTTTGTAGCGGCGCACACTATCTTGCGCGCAGGCCGTGCAGCCCTTCATAGCGCGGAAGGAATCGGCGTTGCAGTTGTGGCAACCGTTGACGCGTGCCATGGCGAGCACAAACACCACAGCCTCCTGCCCATCAGGGCCGGCCTTATAGGCTTTTTGCGCGGCATCACGCCAAGCCTCTCCGTGCAGATCGCGGATGGCGGGCGTGACGCGCAGAGGATACAGCAGTTCGGTATCTTCGTTGTACATATGCATTTACAACGAAGCGAGGCATAACCTCGCTTCGTGTACTTTCTGTGAAACTGGCAGCCTGTTACTCAGTAGCTGCCGGGGCGGCGGGCGCAGCCGGAGCGGCTGGGGCAGCAGCGGCGGCAGCAGCCTTGGCGGCCGCCGCAGCGGCCTTCTTGGCAGCTTCTTCCGCTTTCACCGCTTCCTCACGAGCATAGTTCGTGGGGCGGATGCCGGCGTAGTAGCTGGCGGGCTTGGAGAGCTTCTCTTTGTTGAAGATGTGCTCTGCATGGCGGTCAAACGAGGCCATTTCGTAGTCGTGGTCCATCTTGATGGCATCGAACGGGCAGTATTCGGCGCAGTAGCCACAGTTCATGCAGATATCCACATCAACAAAAAATTCTGCCGGTTCGGGCACGGGACGCTTGGTAACGGGGTCTTCCGTACGCACGATCCAGATGCACTGGGGCGGGCAGGCCTTGGCGCAGATACCGCACGAGGTGCAGCGGTCATGCTTGTTGCCTTCTTCGTCAATCTCGTAGACCAGGAAGGGCACATAGCGAAATTCCTCAGGTACCGGCAGCTTTTCTTCTGGATACTGCACAGTGAAGATGCCTTTGGTGTCTACGCTGCGGCGATGTTCAATGCCTTCTTTGGTGAAGTAGCGTTTGCGGCCCCACCACTTGATGTCTTCGACATACGAGTCGATGAAGTGGGTCAGGGTCACCCACATACCTTTGAGAATACCGAGTCCGTACATATCTTTTCTCCAGCCTCGCCTTAGCGGTCTACTTCGCCGAGCACGATGTCAATGGAACCGAGGTTGACCACTACGTCAGCCACCTTCTGGCCAACACACATCTTCTCAAGAATCGTCAGGTTGATGAAGCTTGGGGCGCGCACGTGGTAGCGGGCAGGGTTACCCTTGCCGTTGGACACGATGTAGTAGCCGAGCTCGCCCTTGGGGCCTTCGACACGGCCGTAGGATTCGCCAGCCGGCACACGCACCTGGTAGGGGTTCTTGCCATTCATGATCTCGCCACCCGGCAAGTCTTTCAGCGCCTGGCCCAGGATCTGCAGGCTCTGGCGCATTTCATCGATACGGATCATGTAGCGGTCGTACACATCACCGTGGTAGCGCACGGCCACATCAAACTTGAAGCGGTCGTAGATACCGTAGGGGTCGGCGCGGCGGACATCGTACGGCACGCCAGAGGCACGCAGTACGGGGCCAGCGGTGGAGAAGGCAATGGCCTCCTCCGGGGTGATGATGCCCACACCCTCAGAGCGGCTGCGCACCAGCTCATTCTCAGAGAGGTAGATATCCAGCTCGTCGATCTTGCGTGGTAAGCGGTCATGCACCAGCAGCTTGATCTTCTCCAGGATGCCTTCGGGCAGGTCACGCGCCACCCCGCCGAAGCGGAAGTAGTTGCACATCATGCGCGAGCCGGTGGTGGCCTCGAATACATCCAGAATGAGCTCGCGCTCTTCAATGGCATAAAGCGCCGGGGTGAAGAAGGCGCCGAGGTCATTCAGCAGGAAGCCGACAGCCCACAAGTGGTTGCTGATGCGGGTGAGCTCAGCCATGATGACACGCAGATACTCAGCGCGCTCCGGCGGAGTGCCCTTATCGCCCATCAGCTTCTCAACGGCCAGGGCGTAGCCAAAGTTGTTGCTCATCGAGGCGAGATAATCCAAGCGGTCGGTGAACGGCATGTTCATCGTCCAGGTATTGCGCTCGCCGATCTTCTCGTGATTGCGGTGCAGGTAACCCATCACCGGCTTGAGCGCCACGATGGTCTCACCATCCAGGCGCACCGCCATGCGGAACACGCCGTGGGTGGAAGGATGCTGCGGGCCGAGGTTGACGACCACCTGCTCGGTGTCGATATCCTCGGTGTATTCGCGGGCAGCCTTCTCCAGGACTTCGTAGAGTCTGGGGTCATCCACCTCTTTGAAGTTGGCGGGGTCAAACCCTTGCGGGTACTTGTTGTTCTTATTGAAGGGGTTGCGGTCCTCAGCGCGGTAGACCTGGCCTTCGGGCCAGCGGTTCTTGAACGGCTTGGCTTCTTCTTCGTAGAAGGCTTCGGTCCAATCCTTGCGCATGGGGTGGCCGGCAAAGCCTTCCCACATCAGGATGCGGCGCAGATCCGGGTGGCCTTCAAAGGTCACGCCGTACAGGTCATACGCCTCGCGCTCCTGGAAATCAGCGCCGGGGTAGACCGGAGTTAGCGAAGGCACTACAGAGTTGTCACGCGGGGTCTGGACTTTGATCTCCAGCGCAGCACCGCCGGTGGACTTGTAAAAGTGATAGACCACTTCGATGAAGTTGTTGGCATTGGGGGCTTCGGAGTAGTAGTCCACAGCGGTAACAGAAGACAGGTAGTCGTAGCCCATCTCATCACGCAAGGCAGTGGCAACTTCCACCAGGTTGCTGGTCTCCACCAGATAACCAGCGTAGCCGGCGCGCTCGTCAGCCTTCACCGCGTTCGGGAAGCGCTTTTCGAGCTCACTCTTTTCAACAGGGGCCGCAGCGGCCGGGGCAGTTGGTGTTTGTTCGCTCATCGTCGTTTAGCTCGCAGCGGGGGTTGCAGGGGCAGCGGGGGCTGCGGCAGCAGAGGCTGCTGCAGCCGGAGCGGCGGCGGGAGCCGGCTTGCTGGTTTCCTGCTTGATGATTTCGTAATCACGCGGGTCGAGAATATCTGGCCCGAGCAGCGGCACAGGGATGGCAGGAATGTCATCCTTGCCATACCAGCGCACGCTGGTGATGGATTCAGAGTCAATTTTCTCTTGCAGCTTCATCAGGCCGTGCAGCAACGCCTGCGGGGTCGGCGGGCAGCCAGGCACGTACACGTCCACGGGGATGTACTGGTCTACACCAGACACCACGTTGTAGCCTTCTTTGAATGGGCCACCACCGGAAGCGCAGGCGCCCATCGCCAGCACATACTTAGGCTCAGGCATCTGGTTGTACAGACGCACAATTTGCGGGATCATCTTCTTGGTGACAGTGCCGGAGACGATCATCAGGTCAGATTGGCGCGGGCTTGGGCGCATTACTTCCATACCGAAGCGCGCCAGGTCATAGCGGCTGGCAGCGGTACAGATCATTTCGATAGCGCAGCAAGCCAAGCCGAACATCATCGGCCAGACCGAATAGCGGCGGCCCATGTTCCAGATCTTGTCCAGCGTGGTGATGGCCACGTTCTGGCGCAACTCAGGCGGAACGTCGTACCCGGCGCTATTCACGGTGGGATTGGTGTCAGTCATGTACGTTCATCTCCACTTGTGTATATCCATTACCCCGGCTCACACCGGGTTGATCTCTTCGAACCACTCCTGGTAAATGGCAGCCAGTATGTCATCATTGGCCAGCTCAGGGTCGTCTGCAAAGCCTGGCAATGCAATTACCCACTGAAAGAGCTCGCCCAGCGAGAGTGTTTCAAGCGTCTCGTTGGGATGGGCTTCTTTCAACGCCAACGCTATTTCATATATGGCGTCCCAATACAGTGTGCGGGCCATTGCTCCCGATTGTTCTTTCATTCACATTATACATGGTTGAACATTTGAGTCAACGCCTGTGAATAAAGTAAATATTTATTTGGTAAAATAGACGGTAATGAGTGAACAGCAATCAGTGATCAGGAGATTTCGCTCTTACAGAGTACTGGTTACTAGTCACTGATTACTTGCCTTATGCAATCCACCCGGCAAAGCATCCTTGATTTTCTCAGCGCACGTGGCAGCGCCAGCGCGTTGCAAATGGCGCAGGCCTTCGGCATGAGCATGCAGAACCTGCGCCGCCACCTGCACATTCTTGAGCAGCGTGGGCTGGTCAGCGTCAATCAGCCGCCGCATGAGGGGCGCGGCCGCCCTCAGCTCACCTACATGCTCACCAATCAGGCCCAGCCGAACCACCTGGCTGGGTTGAGCAGCGCCCTGCTGGGCGGCTTGCGCCCCAGCGGCCAGCGCCCATTGGCGCAGCGCTTGCTGGGCAGACCCAGCAATGCCCCGCCCCCTGCCCGCCCCACGCGCAGCGCCAGCCAACGCTTGCTAAGTGCGGTGCAACGCCTGGAGCCATTAGGCTACCGGCCGCGCTGGGAGGCGCACCCGGGCGGGCCACAAGTGGTGCTGGGGCACTGCCCCTTTGCCGCCATCATTGATCAGCACCCTGAACTGTGCCAAGTAGATGCTTACATGCTGGAGGAATTGCTCGGCGCAGACGCCGAGCAAGCCAGCAAGCTGCAAGCGGGGCCACAAGGCACGCCGCAATGTGTTTTCAGAATAAAAGAGCGCCGGTAGAACCGGCGCTCTTTTTTGATTCGCACTTGTCTACGGGAACAAGCCCGGCAGGTTCACGTTAAGATTGACGCCGCCACTGCCGCCCAGCCCTGCTTCAACCGTGTCAGCAAATTGAGGTTGACACCCCTGCTAGTTGCTTCATCATTACCGTTACCACTGCCCAGCAGGTTGAGGTTGGCATCTACGTTGATACCCTTCTCGTTCACTTCGGCGCCACAACGAACCAAGACGTACGGGTTACATAAGTCCCTCCAGGGCGCACGAAAGTTAATAAGATTCTAGAGTCAGTGTTTGTCTTTTGTCTTAACAGCTTTGAGAATGGGCAATATCTAGCACTGTTGCGTTGTGCACTGCGTGCTATCTCTAAACGCCGCTTAATGCACACAGGTGGTAGCATTTGAATCAACCCCACCATGTATTCCCTATTTCGTTGGCTCGCCGCCACATCACTGTTGTTGATCAGTGCTGCCCCTGCCCTGGCCCCTGTACCACAAGGCTCGCCGAGCGAAGTGGTAGGGTTGATCAACGCCTACCGCGCCGAGTACGGCTTGCCGCCATACGAGGAGCACTCCCTGCTCTCGCAGTTGGCGCAGGGCCAGGCAGATTACCTCGCCTCTACCCAGGGCGCCACCGGCGGTGACATTCACACAGGCCCCGGTGGCACGCGCCCGCGTGACCGCGCCTATGCGGCCGGTTACGGCGGCGGCTCGACCATCTTCATCTCAGAGATCGCCAAATACGGCATGGGCGAAACTTCGCAAAGCGCCATCGCCTGGTGGAAGCAATCGCCCGATCACAACCCCACTATGATCGCCTCCACCTATGTACACATCGGTTGCGGCGTCGCCAATGACGGCACCACGCGCTACTACTTTGTGTGCGTAACCGGCTACAGCGTGGGCGGCGGCAGCGGCAGTGGTAGTGGCACTAGCGGCACCGCATCCACGCCATCCAGCGGCTCCAGCAATGTGCCGCCAGTACAGATCATGATCCCGGTTACCAAAGCCGAGGCGCAGCCGGATGGCTCGGTGGTGCACATCATCCGCACCGGCCAAACGCTGTGGACACTAGCCGCGGTGTACGATGTGCCGCTGGAGCAATTACTGCAACTAAATGGTTTCGCCGAATGGGAGGTACTGCACCCCGGCGATGAAGTGGTCGTGGCGCCCGCTGGCAGCATACCCACCAGCGCCCCGACCGAAGACCCCAACACTACGCCCAGCCCCACTCCTACGCTGACGCCATCACCACCGCCGACCGCAACGGTGCTCTCCGCAGCAGACACGGATGCCACGGTACAAGCCGCGCTGGCTGAAGCACAGTTGGTAGTGGCGCAACAAGCCGCGCAGGACAACAGCAACAGCAGCGTTCAGTTGGTGGTGGGCATTGCCTTGGTCAGCATCCTGAGCATTGTTGTGGCGAGCTTCTTTATTCAGCGCCCCGCCGCAGAACCCGAGCTGGACGAGAACGATCCCTTCGCACCGTTGCAATAAAATTCTGAACATCGGCCAGGCTGAGTGCGGTTAAAATCCAGCAGCCGCTATGCTCCCCACGCCAACAACTCAACCTTCCTCCGCAAGCATCCACTTCTGGCAGGGCGCAAAAGACACCTTTCCGCTGCTGGTGGGCGCGCTGCCCTTTGGCTTGATCTATGGCGCACTGGGCATCGCCAGCGGGCTCAGCCCGGCGGCCACCGCGGCGATGTCGCTGGTGGTCTTTGCAGGGTCAGCCCAGTTCATTGCCGTGAGCCTGATTGCGGCGCAGACGCCTGTGCTGGTGATCGCGTTGACTACGTTCGTAGTCAACGCCCGCCATATTCTCTACTCCGCCACCCTGGCCCCACAACTTAAGGGGTTAAGCACCCGCTGGCTGGTACCGCTCGGCTTCTGGCTGACGGACGAATCCTTCGTGGTGGCGGTCAAAGGTTTCGAAGAACGCAATCAGCTTGAAGAGCGCAAGTGGTATCTGCTCGGCAGCGAGCTGGCCATGTACACCAACTGGTTCGCTGCCACTGGCCTGGGTATCCTGGCTGGGCAGGCGATTGATGATCCGGGTAGCTGGGGCCTGGACTTTGCCCTGGTGGTGACCTTCATCGGCATGCTTGTGCCCATGGTCAAAGGCCGGCCGGAGTTGCTGGCCGTGCTTGTCTCCGGCGTTACCGCAGTGCTGGCCTACGGGCTGCCCCACCGCGCCGGCCTGCTACTGGCCGCCGTGCTCGGCGTCCTGAGCGGCGTGCTGGCTGAGCGCGCCTGGCCGCGCAGCAAGGCAGGCACCCCATGAACGAAGTATGGCTGCTGGCTGGTATGGCCATCGCCACTATGGCTACACGCATCCCGGTACTGCTTGCCCTCAGTCGGCGCACGCTGCCCGAAGGCGTCGAGCGCGCTCTGCGCTACGTGCCGCCTGCGGTGCTCTCGGCCATCATCCTGCCCATCGTCGTCCTGCGCGAAGGCGAGCTCAATCTGGTGGCCAACAATGCCATGCTGCCAGCCAGCCTGATCGCCATCCTCATTTCATGGCGCACCAAAAACCTGCTGCTCACCATCGTGGTGGGCATGACGGCCTTTCTCGTGTGGCGTATGATCTTCTAAGGAACAGCATAGTTTGTCGCAGCAACTCTGCGCATACTTGCGCTGCCATTGTCGCAGCACCAAACCAAATCCGCATCATCAAGCATAGAGCCTGAATTTTGCTTGGGCTTCCGCTTGACAAGAGACGTGAAAGCCGATAATATGTAACCAATTAGTTACATATTGGAGGGCTTATGCTTACCAAACATTCCCCACAAGAGTTAAAAATAGAGTTTGAAATCTACATAGACGCTGCTCCAGCAAGAGTCTGGAGCCTGATGGCCAGCACGGAGGGCATGAACCAGTGGCTGGCACGCAATCTGGTCTTCGAGCATAAGCTGGGCGGGCGCTTTGAAATGAAGGGCGATCTGCCCGGCGAAGGGCCTTACCGCTTCACTGGCGAAGTTACGAAACTTGAGCCAGAGCGTGAGCTAGCCTTCACCTGGAAGAGTGATCCTGAGAACGGCACGCCGTGGAACACAAGCACGCTAGTGACACTACGTCTACAACCACAAGGGGCCGGCACACTCGTCAGCCTGATCCACACGGGCTTCGAGGCGCTGGGTGAAGCCGCTTCCAAGGAAGCCTACGAAGGCCATATCCAGGGCTGGACGATTGCTGACAACTTGAATGATCTCAAACAGGCCGCTGAGGCAAACTAAGTGCAGGATCGCTCTGCCTTCTACGCCATCGCCGACCCAACTCGCAGACGCATCCTGGATGCGCTGCTGGCTGGGCCACTGCGGGCCGGCCAGCTCGCCGAGCGCTTCCCGCGCATCAGCCGTCCCGCCGTCAGCAAGCACCTGCGCGTGCTGCGCAGCAGCCGTCTGGTGCTTGTGGAACAGCGCGGCCGCGAGCTCTGGTACCGCATCGATCCGGCACCGCTCTCCGAAGTTGAGGAGTGGGTGCAGAAATACGCAGCCTTCTGGGAAGACAAACTACTGGCGCTGAAAAAAGTGGCGGAAGAGGGCTAGAATTCATCAAAAAGGCCATCGATCAATCGATGGCCTTTTGATTAGCGAATAGCAGTTGCCTTTACTCGACGGTAACGCTCTTGGCCAGGTTACGCGGCTGGTCAACATCCAAACCACGCAGGCTGGCGATGTGATACGCCAACATCTGCAATGGAATTACGGTCACCACAGGCGAGAGCAGCTCCGGGGTCTTGGGCACCCACAGCACATGGTCTGCCAGCGTTGGGATGAGCTCATCGCCTTCGGTAGCCACGGCCACAACCTTGCCGCCGCGCGCCTTGGCCTGCTCGATCTGGCTGATCATCTTCTCGTATAGCTCATCTTGCGGAGCCACTACGATCACAGGCATGTCCTCATCCACCAGGGCGATCGGGCCGTGCTTCATCTCGCCGGCCGGGTAGCCTTCCGCATGGATGTAGGACAGCTCCTTGAGCTTGAGCGCGCCTTCGTAGGCAGTGGAGACGTTGATGCCACGCCCCAGATAGAGACAATGGGTAATGTCCTTGAGCGCCTTGGCCACTTCCAGCACTTCAGCTTCGCGCTGCAAGCACGCCGATACCCATTCGGGTACATGGCTGAGCTCGGCCACCAGAGCACGGCGGGTGTTATCGTCCAGCGTGCCGCGCAGCTCACCGAGCAGGATGGCCAGCATGTACAGGTTCACCACCGGGGCGGTATAGGCCTTGGTGGAGGCCACGCCGATCTCAGGCCCGGTCTGCATGGAGATGTAGCCATCCGCAATGCGCATGGCTTGCGAGCCAATCATGTTGATGTTGGCCCACAGCTTGGCGCCACGCTTGCGGCCCTCCGCCATGGCGGCCAGCGTGTCGGCGGTCTCGCCAGACTGACTGATAGCCAGCACCGCCATCTTGTCGCTTACCAGAGGGTCACGGTAGCGGAACTCAGAGGCAATATCAAACTCAACCGGCAGACGCGCAATGCGCTCGATGTACTTAGCGCCGATCTGCCCGGCATAGCCAGCCGTGCCACAAGCAATGATCCAGATCTTCTCCAGCTTTTTGGCGTAGGCTTCATCCAGCTTGAGGTCAGGCAGCATGATGCGGCCGGTTTCAAAATCAACACGGCCCGAGATGGTGTCCGTGAGCGCACGCACCTGCTCGTGGATCTCCTTCTGCATGAAGTGGCGATACTCGCCCTTCTCAGCGGCCACCGGATCCCAGAAGATAACGTCAACCTTGGGTTCAAGAGTCTCGCCCTGCATGTTGCTGAGCTCCATGCCTTCACGCGTGACCACTGCCATCTGCCCGGATTCAAGGAACACGACTTCACGCGTGTGCTCCAGAATGGCGGGCAGGTCAGACGAGATGAACATCTCATCCTTGCCGAAGCCTACCACCACACCGCCAGCGTTGCCCATGCGGGCAGCCACGATGCGGTCAGGCTGGCGCGAGCTGAACAGCACGATGCCGTGGTGGCCGCGGATCAAGCGCAGCACCTGGCGAGCGGCATCCTCCAGATTGCCCTCCTTGGCCAGGAAGCGATCCACCAACTGCACGATGACTTCGGTATCCGTGTCAGACTTGAACTCAACCCCTTCGGCCTCCAGCTCATCTCGCAGCTGCAGGTAATTTTCTACGATGCCGTTGTGCACCAGCACCACTTCGCCAGAGGCGCTGGTGTGCGGGTGGGCATTGCGCACGTTGGGCTCACCGTGGGTAGCCCAGCGGGTGTGCCCGATGCCCAGTTGGCCGTGCACGGGCTGCTCAGCCACCGTGCTGAACAAGCGGTCAAGTTTGCCGGCGTCACGGCGGATCTCAATATGCTCGTCTTCGAGTACGGCAATACCGGCCGAGTCGTAGCCGCGGTATTCCAGGCGTTTCAAGCCGTTCAAAATTATCGGCGTCGCATCGCGCGGGCCGATGTATCCAACAATTCCACACATGGCAGAAGAATCCTCCAACAAGAAAGACAATGAGCCGCTGCTGGCGATTTTGTCTGCAGGGTTACCCCGGCAGCCTTGTGCGCCAGCTTTGATTCTGGAGGGAAATTCGGGGGCGGGTCTCCCGGAGTGGCATCCGCTGATCTACGCAAGCACGTGGACGGCCTTCGGCCGGCCACTGCGCTTGCTGATGCAGTTTGCAAAAAGCGCAAACTGCACCTGTATTCGATTTTCGCGGCCCCGTTAGGGGCTACTTATCTTCGCTGTGAAGCGGAGCGAAGCAATCAGCAAGCCGTGCGGCCAATGTGTCCAGCCACGCGGCGAATGCGCCTTTTGCATTCGCCCGCGCAAGCCACGAACAGTTTCACCGTTCGTGAGCTGCGCAAGAACCAACTCAACCTCGTCACCCGGCAAAAATGCCGGGCCGTGCGCTATTCCCTCAAATGTAGTATATGTGTCTATCTGGCCTTTTCTTCACCTCAAATTTATCTGCAATTGGCAAGATTATACCCAGCTAGACGGGTAAATTGTTCAAGTCAGGTGAACGGCGCATTCAAGCCTGCATGGTAAAATCATTCGGTTGTAGCACCTCTAAGGTTCCTGCAGTACGTTCTCGCGCTGCCACTACATTAATGAAGACGTTGCATCCTCCTCAAGTCTTTTGCCCTGCGCTGTCAGGGCTGTATGCCGTAGGTGGCCATGGCCTTTAATCCCATAAACTGGATCCTGGGATTCTTCTCCCTGGATATTGGTATCGACCTTGGCACTGCGAACACGCTGGTGTTTGTGCGCGGTAAAGGCATCGTCATCAACGAGCCCTCCTGGGTAGCCGTTGAGAAAAAATCACGCATCCCCATCATGGTGGGCGATAAAGCCGCCGTGGGCCAGGTAGCCAAAGAAATGGCGGGCCGCGCCCCCAAGAACGTGCTTGTCGTACGCCCGCTGCGCGACGGCGTGATCTCCGAATTTGAAATTACAGAGGCCATGCTGGCCCACTTCATCGGCAAGGCGCACGAGCAAAGCATCGTGCCCCTGCCCCGCCCGCGTGTCGTCATCGGCGTGCCGACTGGTGTCACTGAGGTCGAGAAGCGCGCCGTCAACGACGCCGCTCTGCTGGCCGGCGCGCGTGAGGTCTATCTCATCGAAGAGCCCACCGCCTCCGCACTGGCTGTGGGCTTGCCCATCAACCAGGTGGGCGGCAACGTGGTGCTCGATATCGGCGGCGGCACGTCTGAAGTGACCGTGTTCTCGCTGGGTTCTGTGGTGGCTAACCGCAGCCTGCGTGTAGCGGGCGACGAGCTTGACCAATCCATCGTGCAATACATTCGCAACAAGTACAACATCCTCATCGGCGAGCGCGCCGCCGAGCAGATCAAGATCAAGATCGGCTCGGCCTTCCCGCTCAAAGAAGAGAAAACCACCACCGTGCGCGGCCGCAACCTGGTCACCGGCCTGCCGGAGACGCTGGAGATCTCCTCCATCGAAATCCGTGATGCCCTCAGCGGCCCGGTGGACCAAATTGTGCAAGCCGTGAAAGAAGCGCTGGATGATGTGCCGCCAGACATGGTGGGTGATGTGATGGACAACGGCGTGTGCATGTGTGGTGGTGGCGCCCTGATCCAAGGCCTGTCAGAACGCCTCAGCGATGAACTGCGTATCCGCTGCTGGGTAGCCGATGACCCGCTGACCTGCGTGGCGCGTGGCGCCGGCCTAGTGCTGGATGACATTGAAGCCTATCGTCACTTCCTGCTACAGCTTGATTAAGTAGTGCATTAGGCAGCCTGCGGGGCTGCCAACCCTTCGCCATTGGCGATATGATGTCTGCGGTTTTGGCATGCGCCCTTCCAGAAACAACAACTACCAATTACTCGCCCTGATCGCCGCTGCGGCAGGCATCCTGCTGTTGGCCCTGGGTGGCTATCTTTCCCCATTGTTCAACGGAGCCATCGACCCCATCTATGGCGTTCAAGGCTGGCTGTACACTCGCTTCCAAGCCATTCAAGATTTCATCAACGCCCCGGTCAATATTGCCAGCCTGCGTGCTGAGAACGCCCAACTGCGCGCCGAGAATGCCCAGCTTCAGACCGAGATCGTCACTTTGCAGCAGCAGGTGACTGAGGGCGAGTTGCTCTCCGCCCTGCTGGATTTTGCACGTGCCCGCCCCGAGAATGCCTACCAGGCGGCAGGTGTCATCGGCCAGGACCCCAGCCCTTTCCTGCATTACATCATCATCAACCGCGGCTCGGATGATGGTATTCGCCGCGGCATGCCGGTGGTTTCGCAACAGGGCCTGGTGGGGCGCGTGGTGCAAGTAACTGCCACGGCGGCCCGCGTGGAGTTGATCACGGACCCCGGCAGCCAGGTGAGTGTGCGCGTGCAACCCTCTGAGGTGGATGGTCTGCTGAGCGGCAGCGTGACGGCCCAACTGGGCATGGATCTGATTCCGCTGGATGCCAACCTGCAACCCGGTGACCTGGTGTTCACCTCAGGTATTGGTGGTGTGTATCCCAGCAATATTCTGGTGGGCCAGATCAGCAATGTGCGCCGTGAAGCTACAGCCCTGTTCCAGACGGCATCCGTGCAATCCGCGGTGGACTTCAGCCGGCTGGAGATCGTGCTGATCATCGTCAACTTCCAACCGCTCGATCTCAGCCCTCTGCTCAACAACGAGTAAGCATGCGCACGCTGGTGGCCCTCCTCCTGCTGCTTGGCGCAACCCTGCTTCAAGTCACCCTGCTGCCACGCGTGCGCCTGCTGCAAGGCAGCGGCGACCTGGTTCTGCTGGTGCTGCTCACCTGGATGCTGCAGGAGGACAATCGCCCAGACTGGCGTCTGGGCGTTGTTGCCGGTGTCATGGTGGGCTATGCCAGCGCCCTGCCAGACCTGCTGCTGATCGCTGGCTACGGCTTGGCGGCCTTTAGCTGCCAGCAGCTGAACAAGCGCATCTGGAAGATGCCGCTGATCACGCTGCTTTCCAGCGTGATTGCGGGCACCTTGTTGGTGCATGTGCTCACCTTGGGCTATCTGTGGCTCTCCGATAACCCGATCTCCCCGGCAGATGCCTTCAATCTCATCATTCTGCCCACCCTGCTTTTGAATCTCATCCTTCTCTTACCCATCAATGCTTTAATTTCTGAACTGACCAAAACGATTTCCCCCTCAGGCACTCCATGAGCTACCCAAAGTCTGCCCCCAACACCTCCCTCGAAAACTGGCGTCTAATGGCCTTCTTTGGCTTTGTAGCGCTTGTATTTGCCATCTTTGGCTTGCGCCTCTTCTATCTGCAGGTGCTTGAGCATGACAACTGGCTCAGCCAGGCCGAAGCCAACCGCACCGAAACTATCAGCCTGGCACCGCAACGCGGCGTGATCTATGACCGCAACGGCGTTGTACTGGCGCGCAACGTGGCTTCCTACAACATCGTCGTCATCCCGGCAGAGTTGCCCGCCGATGAAGGCGAGATACAAGAGATTATCTACGCGCTGGCCGACATTACTGACCAACCCGTGCACCTGGGCAGCATTGATGACCCCCTGATCCCCTGCGGCACTGATTTGGGCGTGGCTGAAATGATTGCGGTGCAAACCAGCTTCTCGCCCTATGACCCCGTGGCGATCCAATGCAACGTCTCGCGGGAGCTTGCCCTGGCGGTCAAGGAACATGCCGTGGACTGGCCCGGCGTAGAAGTAGTGGTGGAACCGGTGCGCGAATACCCCACGGGTTCCATCACCGCCGCCATCATCGGTTATCTTGGGCCTATCCCTGCTGCCCAGGAAGCTGATCTGCGTGCCGAGGGCTTTGTGCCCAACCGAGACAAGGTGGGCTACGGCGGCCTGGAACTTTACTTTGATGAACTGCTGCGTGGTACCCCTGGCCGCCGCGTGGTGGAGATAGATTCAGGTGGTCAGGTACTGCGTGATATTGAGCCGCCGGTAGAAGCTATTGCTGGCGAGAACATTGTGCTGACCATTGATGCGCGCCTGCAGGCCGCTGCCTCGGCAATTATTGAAGAGGAGCTGGGCCTGTGGAATGAGTACTTCCGCGATCTGCCGCGCAGCCACATGACCAGCGGCGTCATCATCGCCATGAACCCGCAGACCGGCGAGTTGCTCGCCATGGTCTCTTGGCCCACATTTGAGAACAACCGCATGACGCGCCTCATTCCGGCCTATTACTACGAGCAATTGTTGGCGGATGCCACCAAGCCGCTGGTCAACCATGCCGCCGGCGCGGCCTTGCCCGCAGGCTCAGTGTTCAAAATCGTTACTGCGGTGGGTGGCCTGAACGAAGGCATCGTAACCCCGGAGCAGATCGTACAGACCCCCGGCTCCATCACGGTGAACCAACGCTTCTATGAAGGTGAAGCAGGCCAGAACCGCGAATTTGTGGACTGGAACCGTGCAGGCTTCGGCCAACTAAACTTCTATGGGGGTATGGCTAACTCCAGTAACGTGTACTTCTACAAAGTGGGTGGCGGCTATGAGGGTGAGATTCCTGAAGGGCTGGGTATCTGCCGCCTGGGTACCTACGCGCGGGCGATGGGTTACGGCGAAGCCCTGGGGGTTGAGCTTCCCTACGAAGTGGACGGCTTGGTGCCAGACCCGACCTGGAAGCGCCTGAACCAGGGCGAGAACTGGTCCACCGGTGACACCTACATCACCAGCGTGGGCCAGGGCTATATTCTGGCTTCACCGTTGCAGGTATTGGTCTCCGCCGCTACGATTGCCAATGACGGCGCGCAGATGCGCCCCACCCTGCTACGTCAGATCGTCGACGGTGAAGGCAACATCATCCAAGACTTTGAGCCCGACCTGCGCTGGGACATCACCAAGGATGCAATCATCGAGCAGTACGAGAACCCGCAAGGCATTGGCGCCTGCCGCCCGACGGGCGAGATGACCACGGTTGACCCCTCCGTCATCCAGGCGGTGCAGCAGGGCATGCGTGAAGCCGTAACCTATGGCACGCTCGCCGAGCGCTTTGCGAACCTCACCGTGGCTGCCGCCGGTAAAACTGGCACCGCCGAATACTGCGATGAAGTGGCCGCTGCCAACAACCGCTGCCAATACGGCGCCTGGCCCAGCCATGCTTGGTCTGTGGCCTATGCCCCCTACGACGACCCCGAGCTGGCCGTAGTTGCTTTTGTCTACAACGGTAGCGAAGGCTCCTCTGTCGGCGGACCGATCCTCAACCGTGTCATCCAGGCCTACTTTGAGCTCAAGGCCATCGATGCACAGTTGGGCTACATCGAGTAGTTGCGCGCTTCGGCAGTCTGTGACGCCTTTGCCAAGCGCGGCAAAAACCCCAATGCTATAATTTTTTAGTGAGCGATGTACAAGCTATACAAGTAGACATCAAGGGCATCCGTGAAGGCTTGCTGGTCACCCTCAGCGAGGGTGAATGGCCGCAACTGGAGCAAGCCTTACTGGATGAATTGCAGCGCCGCGGAGACTTCCTCAAAGGCGCCAAGCTCATCATCCATGTAGACGCTCAAGACCTCAATGTAGCCGCCATGAGCCGCCTGCGTGACCAGGTGACTGATAGCGGCTTGCTGCTATGGGGCGTGCTGAGCAGCTCGGCACAAACCGAGCGCAGCGCCCAGCTCATGGGCCTGGCTACCCGCATCCACGATGGCTCACGTGAGCCCGAAACGGAAGCGGCCGAGGAGTATTACGAAGACAGCGCCCCTCAGGAACTGGGGCCGGATGGCGGCATCATGGTGCGCCGCACGCTGCGCTCTGGCGCCAGCGTGCACTCGCCCGGGCATGTCACCATCATTGGTGACGTCAACCCCGGCGCCGAGGTCATCGCTGGCGGCAACGTAGTGGTATGGGGCCGCCTGCGCGGCCTGGTACACGCCGGCGCCAACGGCAACGAAGATGCCATTGTATGCGCAATGGACCTGGCGCCCACCCAGCTGCGCATCGCCGGGCATATTGCCATCCCGCCTAGCGAGCGTGGTCACATTTCACCAGAGATCGCCCGCATTCAAGACGGGCAAGTAATCGCAGAGAATTGGACCCTAGGATAAACCGATGACTGGACGCGTAATCACCATCACTTCTGGCAAAGGCGGCGTGGGTAAAACCACCGCCACGGCCAACATCAGCGCCGCCCTGGCCGATATGGGCCACAAGGTTGTGTGCATGGATGCTGATATCGGCCTGCGCAACCTGGATGTTGTGCTTGGCCTGGAGAACCGCATTGTGTATGACCTGGTAGACGTGGTGGAAGGCCGCTGCAAAGTGCGCCAGGCTATGATCCGTGACAAGCGCCTGGAAGAGCTCTACCTGATCCCCGCCGCCCAGACGCGTGACAAAAACGCGGTAGCCCCCAAAGACATGGTGCGTATCTGCGATGAACTGCGCCAGGACTTTGACTACATCGTGATCGACTCACCTGCTGGCATCGAGCGCGGCTTCAAGAACGCCATCGCTCCGGCTGACGAAGTCGTCATCATCACCAACCCTGAAGTCTCCGCCGTGCGTGATGCCGACCGCATCATCGGCCTGGTGGAGGCTGAGCAAAAAGGCCCCGCCAAGCTGGTGGTCAACCGCATCAACACTGAGATGGTGGAGCGCGGCGACATGCTGGCCGTGGCGGATGTGCTTGAGCTGCTGGCGGTGGACCTTATCGGCATCGTGCCGGATGACACGGCGGTGCTGGTGAGCACCAACAAGGGTGCACCGATCTCGCTGGAACCCAAGAGCAAGACCGGCCAGGCCTTCCGCGATATTGCCCGCCGCCTCACCGGTGAGGAAGTGCCCTTCAGCGCCAGCAATGGCAACGCGGGTTTCCTCGGCCGCCTCTCCAAACTGATTGGCTCCAAAGAAGGGCGCAATGCCTAGCCTGAGCGAACTTCTCGGACGCAAGCGCAGCGCCACTACGGCGAAAGACCGCCTACGCGTCGTATTGATTCATGACCGCAGCGCCCTGCCCCCTGGCGTGATGGAGTCGCTGCGCCAGGAGCTCATCGAGGTGGTGGCGCGCCATATTGACGTAGACCAGCACGCCGTGCGCGTGGAGATGGTGCAAGAAGGCCGCAGCGCTACTTTGCAGGCTGAGATTCCGATTAAAGGCGCACCCAAGCAGCACTCAACTGAGTAAGATAGTCTACAGCTCACAGTTGACAGTGAACAGCTTTTGCTTACGGCTGTTAGTTTTGCTATGAACTGTTAGCAGCAAACTGTTGACTGTAAACTGTAGACTGCCCACTAATGAGAACCGCACTCTGGCGACATTTCGACTTCTGGCTACTGGGTGCCGTGGTGGTGTTATTCACCTTCGGCATCGCCATGATTCGCTCCACCATTGCTGGCAACCCCGAGCTTATTGAGCTAGACGTGCTCGGCCGCCAAATTACCTTTGGCCTGGCCGGGCTGGCTGTGATCGTGGTGTGCACCCTGCTGGATTACCGCCTGTGGATCTCGGCCGGGCGCGTGCTCTATGTGCTGCTGGCGATCCTGCTGCTCTTCACCATCGTGGCTGGCCAGGCCAGCTTCGGCGCCCAGCGCTGGCTCAACATCGGCCTGGTGGTGCTGCAGCCTTCGGAACTGGCCAAGATCACGATGATCCTTATCCTGGCCGATTTCTTTGCCCGTAACCGTGACAAGATCGGTGACCTGCGCTGGGTGGCGCGCAGCGTGCTGCTCACCGCCGGCCTGGTGGTGCTCATTCTGCTGCAGCCCAACCTGAGCACATCCATCGTGCTGCTCACCGTGTGGTTCTCTCTGCTGTGGGCCAGCGGCTTGAAGCTCAAACATTTAGCCATGTTCATCGGCGGCGGCTTGTTGGTAGCCATCATCGCCTTCCCGCTACTGGAGCCATACCAGCGCCAGCGCATCATCAACTTTGCCTTCCCAGATCCGGATGCGCGCTATGGTGAAACCTACAACGTGACCCAAGCGCTCATCACCATCGGCTCCGGGGGCGTATTGGGCCAGGGCTACGGCCAGGCCACGCAAGTGCAGCTGCGCTTCCTCAAAGTGCGCCACAACGACTTTATCTTCTCGGCCATTTCTGCTGAGTTCGGCCTGGTAGGTGCCGTGGCCGTACTGGGCATGGAGTTGTTCATCATCTGGCGCTGCGTGCGCGCAGCGCGCCTGGCACAAGATCCCTTCGGCTCGCTGGTGGCGTATGGAATTGGCGTTATTATTGCGCTGCACACCATCGTAAATGTGGGCATGAACATTCAGCTATTACCCGTCACAGGCTTGCCATTACCCTTTGTGAGCGCGGGCGGTAGCTCGCTGCTCACCTTTATGTTTGGTATTGGCCTGGTGGAGAGCGTTATTGCGCGCCACCGCGCCCTCAACTTCTCATAGCAAAGGCTTTCGCAGTACATGACGCAGACCAACGCAGCCCGGGTGCGCTTTGCGCCCTCCCCCACGGGCCTTACCCACCTGGGTAGTGGCCGCACCGCTCTATACAACTACTTGCTGGCGCATCAAAGCGGCGGCAAGTTTCTTCTGCGTATCGAAGATACTGACCAGAAACGTTTCAACCCGGATGCCGAAGGCGACCTGACCAGCAGCTTGCGCTGGCTGGGCTTGCAATGGGACGAAGGCCCCGAAGTAGGCGGCCCGCACGAACCCTATTACCAGTCCAAGCGCATGGAGATCTACCGCCAGCACGCCGAGCAACTGGTGGAGAACGGCAAGGCCTTCTATTGCTTCTGCACGCCCGCCGAACTGGATGCTGTGCGCAAAGCGCAGCAGGAAGCCAAGCAGCCGCCGCACTACTCCGGCAAGTGCCGTGAGCTGCCGCTGGCCGAGGCCAAGCAGCGCGTGGCGAACGGTGAGACGCACGTCATCCGCTTCAAAGCCCCCAAAGACGGCAGTATCACCGTGCACGATGAATTGCGCGGCGACATCACCGTGCAGAACCACACAATCGATGACCGTGTGCTGCTCAAGAGCGACGGGCACGCGTTGTATCACCTGGCCGCCATGGTGGATGACCATCTGATGGGCATCACCCACGTGTTGCGCGGTGAAGAATGGCTGCCCAGCCTGCCGCTGCACGTGCACATCTACGAAGGTTTTGGCTGGCCGCAACCGAAATGGATCCACCTCTCCGTGTTCCTCAAGCCCAGCGGCAAGGGCAAGATGAGCAAGCGCGAGACCGAAGAAATGAAGCTCACCGGCCAATCTATCTTCATTCAGGATCTGGCGCAGATGGGTTACCTGCCCGAAGGGGTGATCAACTGGATCGCGCTGATGGGCTGGAGCTATGACGACAAGACTGAGTTCTTCACCCTGCCAGACTTGATCGAGAAGTTTGACATTGCCAAGCTCAACCCATCACCGGCGGCGATCGACTTCAAGAAGCTCGATCACTTCAACGGGTTGCACATCCGCGCTCTGCCCGCCGAGGAGCTGGCCCGCCGACTGCTGCCCTTCTTCGAAAAGGCTGGCCTGCAGGCTGACCCTGCCCTGCTGGAGCGCATCACACCCCTGATCCAGGAGCGCATCGTCACGCTTGACGATGCGCCCGAGATTGCTGGCTTCTTCTTCCGCCCCAGTGTAGACGTTCCGGCTGAGAAGCTGCTCATCAAGGATAAGAGTGCGGCCGAGTCCGCCGCGGCCCTGGCCAAGGCGCTGGGCATCCTCGAAGCCCTGCCTGAGCTGACCGCCGCTGCCGCCGAGGCGCCGATGCGCGCCGCCGCCAACGAGCTGGGCATCAAGGCCGGCGCTCTGTTCACCCAACTGCGCAACGCCACCACCGGCCAGGAGATCAGCCCGCCGCTGTTCGAGAGCATGGAGCTCATCGGCCGCGAGACGGTGCTGGCCCGCCTGCGGGCGGGGCTGGACGCACTCAGCAAGCTCAACTAAAAAGAGCCCGGCAATGCCGGGCTCTTTTTTTACCTATTCAGTAAGCGCTACCACCAGCCGCCGTCTACATCCAAGTTCACGCCGTTGACGCCCCTGTTCTCGAGCAGGAAGATAGCCGCGTCAGTGACATCCTTGATGGTCACCAGCTTCTTGGTCAGCGTGCGGGCGGAGAGCGCCTCCAGCACACCGGCGGGCTTGTCGGCCCAGTACGGCGTCTCGCCCACCACGCCGGGGTGGATGGCGTTAACGCGCAGCGGCGACAGCTCCACCGACATGGCGCGCACCAGGGTGCTGACGCCGCCGTTGATGGTGGTCACGGTGGCGGAGCCGGGGTACGGGCGCTCCTTGGCCATGCCGCCGTACAGCAGCACGCAGCCGTCGCCACGCATCTGCGGCAGCAAAGCGTGCACCACTTCAGGGTAGCCCACCAGCTTCAGCGTCACCAGCTCTACGGCCTGGTCAATATCATAGGCCTTGATGCTGTTCTCATCACGCGCGATCGAGACCAACACCAGATACTGCACGTCCTTCACGCTGCTCAGGGCGCTGGCAATATCCTTGGGCTTGCTCAGGTCAAAGTTGATGCCGGTTGCACCGTGGCCGATCTCCTCGGCCACCTTCTGGGCGCGGCCCGCCTCGCGGCCGGTGACCACCACGGGATGCCCCTTCTCGGCGTAGTGCACGGCCACCGCCTTGCCCAGCTCAGACGTGCCGCCAACAACTACTACAGTGCCTTTATCCGCCATGTTTCTCTCCTCTGCCCTATTCGCTCTTGAGCTGCTCTTCGAAATAGTCCCAATCACGGCCAAAGCGATACGCATGGCGCGAGGGTGATTGCGGCGCAGACGTTTCGAGCCATTGCACCGTGGTATTGGTCTTGTTCTTGAAGCCGTGCACGCAGCCCACACCCGCCCAGGCTATATCGCCGGGCTTCAGCGTGAAGGTCTGGTTATCAAACCAGGCCTCGACCTCGCCGTCCATGATCATGTAGGTCTCTTCAAACGGATGGTCGTGGCTGCCAGCTCCACCGCCGGGGATGTACTTGACCATGAACATGGTGTGCAGGTGAGCACCCAGGTCACTATCCACCATCATCTTGACGGTGATGCCGGTGTATACCAGCAGCGCGGTACGCATACTACCGGAAACGGCCAGCAGCTCTTGCGACTGTTTCCCGGGGTCCATGTGCTGCTCAGTGATATTGCCAAAATAGCGCGTGCGCGGGTCACGCGGGTTGACGCGGATCGGCTCGCCCGTCTGGGCGATGCGCCCCTTCACGGGGAACACGTCGCCTTCCTTCCACAAGCGCGGCTGCGGCGCCAGCATCTCCACCCAGCGCACCTTCTTGTCGCTACGGTTCTTGTAGCCGTGGGCCGCGCTGACATGAATAATGCCATAGTCGCCCGGCTGCAGCGCAAAGGCGCCGTCGCCAGTCTCGCAGATCAGCTCGCCTTCCAAGACATACACGCTCTCTTCGTGCGTGTGCAGGTGCGTGTCAATATGGCCGCCCGGTTCCAGCTCACAGATATTGAATTCCTGGTGCACAGAGCCGGTTTCGCCGTTCACGATCGACCAGCGGCCAAAGCCTTGGCTAATGCCCTCATAAGCCTTGGGCAGCACAAACTCGGCTTGGTCCGCCGTGCGTACTAAGAAGCGTTCCTTCATTTGATCTACTCCATTACTCTGGCGGGAAGGCCAGCTGAATTACATAGCGGGCAGCTTGAAGCGAGAGCGGCGCAGCACATAATCACGCGCGTCGTACACCATCTTCTGCACAGCATTGAGGTCTACGTTGACCAGCAGGCCACTGCGTTTGAGGAACTTGCCAGCGATCATCACGCTATCCACATTGCTGGTGTCCATGCCCCACACCACCGCTGCGGCCGGGTTGTTGATCGGCGAGACATTCACATGGTCAGTGGTGAGCATGATGATGTCAGCTTCTTTGCCGGGTGTCAGGCTGCCAATCTTGTGATCCAGGCCATTGGCGCGCGCCCCTTCAATAGTGGCGTACTCCAACACTTCCTGTTCAGAGATCAGGTCAGGTACTTTGCTCTCGCCTGCCAAGCGGCGCTCGTGAATCAAGTTGTGTTGCAGGGCGATGACCGAACGCAGCTGCGTGAACATATCACCCGGTACGTTGGTCTCCACATCCACGCTCAAGCTGGGCTTGAGACCGCGGTCGAGGAACTTCTGCGTGGGCGGCATGCCGTGGCCCATCATCATCTCCACTGGCGCGGCCAGCGAGACTGAGCCGCCGGAGTCGACGATCATCTGAATCTCCGTATCGTTGAGCGTGGTGCAGTGAATATAAGTGGTATCTGGGCCGAGCAACTCTGGCCCCTTGCGGCCGAACTCCTCCACCTTGCGGCGTTGGCCAAAAGTGCCTACGCCGACATGCGTGGTGATGCGTGCATCCACGGAGCGAGCCATGCTCCAGTGCGAGCGTGTGATCTCAAAATCGGTAAATTCGGGGCCAGCTGCAGCCAGTGCGTAGGTCAGCAACTGATCCTTGCTGGTGAAGTGCGCACGCGCGGCGCGCACAAACCAGCCCGGCTGCTTGGGCTCATACTTGCCCCACCAGGGGAAGCCGTAGGCAAACACGGCGCGCATGTTGGAGTCATGCAGCGCCTGCACCACCGCATCGGTGTGCTCGGGCGAGGCCTGGATGTGTGACCAGTCCAGCAGTGTGGTGATGCCAGCGTCAATGGCGCCGAAGGCGCTGACGATGTTGCCAGCATACGCATCCTGCGGGCGGTAGGCGCGGCCGAGGCGGCCGAGCACAAAGGTGATATAGCTGCTGCGGCCTTCCAGCGGCACATCGGTACCGATGTTGCGCAGCAAACCTTCCCAAATATGGCGGTGGGTGTCCACAAAGCCCGGCATCACAATCATGCGTGAGGCGTCAACCACCTCCGTGGCGCCATTGGCCTGAATGTCCTTGGCTACTTTGACGATCTTGTTGCCTTCGATCAGCACATCACCAACCGGCAGCGTACCGATCTGCGGATCAAGGCTCAGCACCGTGCCGCCCTTGAGCAGGATCTGCTTACCAGCTTCCACACCATGAACTTCGCTTGGCGGCGTGACGAAGACGTTCGCCACGGCGTAATCTTTGTTGCGTACGCGCCGGGCAGTGAACACGCGGCGCAGTTTCTTCCAGTTTTCCTTGATAAGCATGCGAAGGTCATGCACCTGGTACAACACCAGGCCAATGATGGTGAGCATGCCCATCACAATCGGGTCGTTCAGCCAGCTGGAGGTGATGATGCGCAGTGAGAACATGTTGCTGATCAATGTCAGGAACACGCTCACCGCCAGCGCGCCGGTGAAGTGGCCGACGCCACCCGCCAGGCTGGTGCCGCCCAAGGCGGCCGCAGCGATGCTGGTGAGGGCAAAGTTGGTGCCGGCACGCGCATCACCCACACCCACTTGCACAGCCAGGAAGAACGAGGCCAGCGCCGCCAGCATGCCGGAAAGCACCAGACCGCGCACCTGTATCCACTTGGTGCGCGTGCCCAGGCGGCGCGCCGAGCGTACATCATTGCCGGTGGCGCGCACGCGCAGGCCGCCCGCAGAGCGGCGCAGCCAGATATCCCACAAAATGGCCACCACCAGCACTACGATGAAAGCCACCGGCACCCAGCCGGTCTTCGTACGCAGCAGCGCCAGTGCGGTGCCGTTGATGGGGCCTGAGGCCACCGGGCGCAGCACCAGGGCCACGCCTTCGAGGATGCTCAGCGTGGCCAAGGTAGCGATGATCGAGGGCAGCTTGACCCAGCGCACCAGCAGGGCATTGAATAGGCCCACCAGCACGCCGCCCAACAGGATCAGGCCGGCGCCAATGGCAACCGCCTGCGGCGTAGCATCATTAGTAATAATGAAGGAAGCGGCCACGATACTGAAGGACATCACCGCCCCCACGGAGATATCTAGGTAGCCCACCAGCATGGCATTGACCTGCGCCATGGCCACAATGGCCAGCGGCAAGGTGGCTTGCAACAGGTTGCTCAGGTTGTATTCAGAGAGAAAGGCGCTGCTCTGGCCGCCGGAATAGGCGCCCAGGGTATAGATCATCAGCAGGAGCAGCATCAAGGGATACCATTCCTGGATGCGTATCGCCGCCTTCTTAAGGCGCTCCTTGTTCCGGTTCATCTAGTCCTCTCTTCCGCCGAAGGCAAACTGATCTTCCACGTTGCCCAGCTTGGCGCCGCGCACCATGGCGTCAATAATGGTGCGCTCGCTCAGCTGCTCCTGCGGAATGTCATGCACGATCTGGCCGCGTGAAATGACAAAGACGCGGTTGCACAAACTGGCCAGCTCAATCGGATCGCTGGATTTCACCACCAGGGCCGCGCCTTGCGTGGCCTTGGTGTGCAGAGCTTCATAGATATCAAAGCGGGCGGCTACATCCACACCCTGGGTAGGCTCGTCCGCCAGGATCACGTTCACGTTGTCACGCAAGAAGGGACGCGCCATCACCACTTTCTGCTGGTTGCCACCGGAAAGGAAGCTCACCGGCATATCCAGCGAGGGTGTGCGCAGCTTGAGCTGCTTGCCCATCTCCCCCACCGCACCGCGCTCTTTGCGCGGCATAAGCCAACCGAGGCGGGTGAACTTTTCCAATGCCTGGATGGATGCATTGCTAATGGCGCCGAGCACCAGGAACAGCGCATCACGCTTGCGGTCACCCGCCAGCAGCATGATGCCCGAATTCAACGCGCCCGTAGGTGACGTGAGATTGACATGCTTATCAAACACTTGCACCTGGCCACCCTTGGGCGGAATGGCGCCACACAGCGTCCAGAACAGGTCACCCTGGCCGTTGCCTTCCACGCCAGCGATGCCAATGATCTCGCCGCGGCGCACGGTGAAGGTTACCGGGCCAAAGTATTCGCCGTGCAGGTCCGTCACCTTGAGCACCCCTTCGGTCTCTTCAGTGATCTCGAGCCGCTCCGGGAAGGCTGAAGCCAACGGGCGGCCGATCATCAATTCAACAATTTCTTTCTCAGTGATCTTGTCTGCGTCATAGGTGCCTTGATATTGGCCATCACGCAAAACAGTAATACGGTCAGCCAGCCCCAGCACTTCGGGCAGGCGGTGGCTGACATACACCACGGCTACGCCGCGGGCAGTGTGCTCTTTAATAGTGCGGTGCAGCCATTCCACTTCAGAGGGGCCCATGGCCGTGGTGGGTTCATCCAGCAACAGCACCTTGGGCTCAGACAATAATGCCTTGGCTACTTCCAAGAGCTGGCGCTCCGCCAAGGCCAATGAGCCAATGGGAGCTTCAGCAAAAATATCATCCAGTTCAAACTTGGCCAACATTTGGATGGCCCAGTCTTTGAGCCGCCAATAAATGGCGGGGCGCGCCTTCTTGGACGCGGATAAGTACAGGTTTTCTGCCACGGTCATGCCGGCCACCTGGGAGATCTCCTGATAGGCCATGCCCAAGCCCAGCTCGCGGGCTTTGGCAGGCGAATCCATGGTGAGCGGCTTGCCCATGATGTGCACAGTGCCTTCGTCCTGCTCTACAAAGCCGCTGGCAATGCCCAGCAGCGTAGATTTGCCAGAGCCGTTCTCGCCAACCACCGCGTGAACTTCCCCGGGCAACACTTGCAGGCTCATGCCCTTCAGGGCTTGCACCGTGCCGTAGCGTTTGGAAACTCCCAGCAGCGAGAGCGCATAGCTCTCGCTGCTGGGGTTCTGATTCTTGTCTGTCACTCTAACCCAGAGTTTCCTGTTTTCCGTTTCAGTCTATGTGCGTTGTGCCCGGATTAGGGGTACATCGCCTTCACGACATCGTGCGGAACCATGGAGGAGATTGAAGCGTCATCCGGCAGGTCAGGGTAGCAGTGGCTAGCATTGACGGGCTGGATGTACGGCGGGATGACAATGCTGGACGGAACTTCGTAACCGTTCAGGTGCATCATGGCGGCGGTCAGCGCAATGCGGGATTGGTAGTTACCACCAGAGCCGAAGTAGATCTTGAAGTTGTCCGGCTGACCCATATCCACCCACTCACAGAACAGCACAGTCTCGTCCGTGCGCAGGGTCAGAACCAGGTCCACCGGCAGGCCGGCAGCCTCATAGGCGCTCAGGCCACCCATGAAGGAGCCAGCCGCTTCGTAGCTCACACCAGCGAGGTCGGGGTGAGCACTCAGGAAGCCAGACATCGCTTCGAAGGTGCCCTCACGGGTCCAGAAGGTGTCAGCGGCGCCAACCAGCTCAATGCCATCACCGAGTTCAGGCTCTTCGCAGCTCTGCCAGTACGCAGACAGCGGGTTGCCCGGAGTACCACCCAGGAAGGCTACCTTGCCGGTGCCAACTTCCTCATTCAGGATGCGGGCGAATTCCTGACCCAGCAGACATACATCCTCAGAGATGGAGGAGAAATAGGCGCTGCCATCACCCAACACACCATAGGAGTGGGTGACGTAGATCACGCCCGCGTCAGTAGCTTCTTGTACAACCGGCAGTAGTGCGTCACCCGCGTCGGGGAAGCCGACGATGATGTCAACCTCCTGGGCGATCAAGCCGCGGATGTCTGCAATGGCCTGTTGGGTGTCAAACATGGCGGTGGTGTAGATGATGCGGCCGATCTCAGGGTAGGTCAGGGCCTGCAGCACCATTTCCATGTGGGTCACTTCACGCCACAGGTTCTCACCAAAGCCATCCGCCAGGGCAACCGTAATCGGGCCACCCGTGCCGGTGTCACAGACCTTCTCACGCCAGCATTCGAGGGCCTTGGCAGCCATCTCTTCGCTAACGGGGAGGCCGGCACGGTACATGGAGGCCAGCACTACGTCACCAACCTGCGAGGGGTCAGAGACGCCCATTGTCTTCATTAAGACTTCAGGGTCGGCGTCAAAGATCTCTTCAGAACCGGTAGCCGCCACTTCCTCACCACCCGCGGCGGTGTCATCACCAGCCGGAGCAGCAGTGGGTTGGCCGCCACACGCTGCCAACACCAACGCCATAATGGCGAGGAGGAAGGCAATCATTTGGAACTTGCTCAGTTTCATCTTTCCACTTCTCCTTTTCCTTGTTGCTTGTCGTTTGAACGATACGATCTTGCGACCTGATGTCGTGTTTGACCGTTTGTCGCTATAACGTCCTCCTTGCTACCCAGTATCGTTACCTTCAGCTTTGGCAAAACGCCGTTGGAATAAACCTTCAACCATATCCACGATACGGTCACCGGAAACGGCCATGCCACCGATAATTGCCACTCCAAACACTACATACTGTAAAGAGGTTGGCAAACCAAGCACACGCAGCATCTGATCCAGCACAGTGAGGAAGAATGCTGCCAGGGACGTTGAGAACACGCTGGCCAGGCCACCACTCAGCGAAGCGCCGCCGATCACCACGGCGGCAATCGGGCCGAGCAGATAGGGCAAGCCCAACCCTTGCGTTGGGCTGCGGATGAAGGCGGCCAGCAGGAAGCCCGCCAAGCCATACATCATGGCGGCTACCACGTAGGCCAGCACAACATACATCGTCACGCGCTGGCCAGAGATACGCGCTGCGATAGGGTTGGCACCCACCGAGCGGAAGCGGCGCCCCACCCCGGTATAGCCCAGGATGATGCTCACCGCGAGGATGGTAATGATGGCGATCCAAAAGATCCAACTGGCGCCAAACACCTGGCGAATAGCCCACTGCGAAAGCACAGTTGGCACCGAAGCCTCATTGGCGATCTGCGTTGCATACTTAAGCAGCACGCCACGCGTCACCTGGCCGATGGCCAGCGTAACGATCAGCGCGTTCAGGCGGAACACGCCAATCAGGAAGCCGTTGGCCAGTCCAATCAAAGCGGAGACTGCCAAGGCCATCGCCAAACCCTTGAGGATATTGTCGTTCGAGCCTGCGCTTATACCCACGGTCACAAACGCCGCCAGCGTCATCGTGCCCGGCGTAGAGAGATCAATACCGCCAGTCATCACAACCAGCATCTGGCCAAGGCTGACAATGACTAAAAATGCGGTGAGGGGGAGTACAGCGGTGAAAGAAGCGGGGGAGAGTGTGGCGGGTGCAGTGAAGTAAGCAGCTAAAAGCAAAATACACATCGCAATCCACACAGGGATGTAACGCGATGAGATAACTACAGAAGTTAGAAATTCAGTCAGTGTATAGTTCGATTTGCTTTTCAAGTTTCTGCCCTTAGGTACAGTACTCCAGTCAAATCAGGCGAGATGTTTCTTTGGTTCTGTGCAAAGCCTAGGGGGAATTTGTCTGTTTATATACGGATACTTTCGTTTAGTCAAGCCCCATCAAACACTTCCCCTTAGAATGTTCACCCTTATTTGACAATAACGGGTTGTTATTGCACATTACGTCACAAACTGTTCAAAACAGCGGCACTTGTTTGATAATGCTAAACGCTATTACAATGTATGGCAGTCTGAACCCGCGCAGAGGTGCTGCACACATGGAAAACCGCAAACTGATCAAGTCCGCCACGGTCCTCAGTATGGATGCCCGCATTGGCAACCAGCACAACTATGATGTGCTGATCGAAGGCGACAAAATTGTGGAGGTTGCCCGCAGCATCAGCGAGTCTGGCGCCGAGCTGATCGACGGCAGCGGCATGATCGCCATGCCGGGCTTTATTGATGCGCACCATCATATGTGGATGGGCGTGCTGCGCAATCTGGGCGCAGACTTTCTGATCAGCAAGCAAGTGCTTGACGGCAAGCAGCAGGCAGCCCTGGCGGCCAATTTCCGCCCCGAGGATGTGTACGCCAGCACACTCTCCAGCGCCATCAACGCCATCGAATCCGGCATCACTACGGTGCTAGACCATGCCAATCTACCGACGGCCGAGCATCTGGCGGCCAATGCTAAGGCGCTGGCCGAATCCGGCCTGCGCAGCGTACTGGCCGCCCCTACCAGCCTGGGCGAAGCCGGGCTGCAAGCGCTGCAAGCCAGCCTGCCCGCCGGGCGCATCACACTCGCCCTGGCCTCTTCTGACCCGCAGGATGTGAACACACAACAATTGCAGGAGGAGTGGGCACTGGCACGTAAGCTGGGCCTGCGCATTTCCGCCCAAGTGGGCATGGGCACCTCCCCCACCCAAGACCAATTGGCTGAGCTGAACAAAGCCAAGCTACTTGGCGCAGACATCCTCTTTGCGCATGGCAACACGCTGACCGACCGTGACCTCTCGACGATTAAGAGCGCGGGCAGCAGCGTAGTGATGACACCCGCCGCCGAGATGATGCAAGGCTACGGCGCACCCACTGTACAGCGCTTCCTCGATGCAGGTTTCGGCCCTGCCTTGGGTGTGGACACGGAGATTGCCAACCGCGGCGACATGTTCACGCAAATGCGCTCGGCCAACTCGATGCAGCACGCCATGCGCTTTGACAAGAAGCTGGCCGGCAACCTGTTCGCCGATCGCATGCTGACCACGCGCGATGTGATCCAGTTCGTGAGCGCCTACGGTGCCGAGGCATTGGGCATGCAAGCCAGCATTGGAACGCTGGCGCCAGGCAAGCAAGCCGATGTGATTTTGCTGCGCCAGAACCAGATCAATGTAATGCCTGTGAATGACCCAGTTGGCGCCGTCGCCTGGGCGATGGACAATAGCAACATTGACAGCGTGCTGGTGGGTGGCACCTTCCTCAAACGCGAGGGTAAGCTGCTCAATCATGAGCTCAGCCAGATGCAAGCCCAGGTCAACCAGGCGCGCCAGCATGTGCTAGGCTCCGTGCCTGCCTAGATAATTCTGTACAACAAAAAGAGGCCGATGCATGCATCGGCCTCTTTTTGTTCAGCATTGAGTATTACTCACGGTTATTGTACGTGATCAGCTTGAGCTCGGTCATCTCTTCGATGGCGTAGCGCAACCCTTCGCGGCCAAAGCCGGATTGCTTCACACCGCCATAAGGCATGTGGTCAATGCGGAAGGTCGAGACGTCGTTGACCATCAGCCCGCCGACTTCGATTTCTTCAAAGGCACGATGGATGATGGCGTTGTCATTGGTGAAAATGCCTGCCTGCAAACCAAAGTCAGACGCGCCCACCGAGTGAATGGCCTGATTGACATCGGTGTACTGGAACAAACCCACCAGCGGGCCAAATACTTCCTGGCAGGAGACGTTCATGTCCTCTTTCAAAGAAGCCAGCACCGTGGGCTTAATTAGATTGCCATCACGCGTGCCGCCCGCCAGCACTTCGGCGCCGCCAGCCTTGGCTTCGGCCAGCCACTCCTCGACGCGCTCGGCTGCGCCACTATCGATCACGGGGCCGACATCGGTCTTCTCATCCAGCGGGTCGCCTACCACCAGCGCCTTGACACGCGGGATCAGGTCATCCACGAAGTCTTCGTATATCTTGGCCGAGGCGTATACGCGCTGCACCGAAATGCACGATTGGCCGGCATATGAGAAGCCGCCCCACGCCACGCGCTCAGCCGCATATTTGACGTCAGCATCGTCATGCACAATGACGCCAGCGTTGCCGCCCAACTCCAGCGTGACGCGCTTCCTGCCCGCTTTCCCCTTCAGGCTCCAACCGACGGCCGGGCTGCCCGTGAAGGTCAGCAGCTTGATGCGCGGGTCCTCAATAAGCGGCGCAGCGTCCGTGGTGGCCGAGGTCACCACGGAATACCCACCGTCGGGCCAGCCAGCCTCCTGGATGATCTCGCCCAGCTTGAGGGCGCTCACCGGGGTGGCGCTGGCCGGGCGCAGCACGATCGGGTTGCCGGCTGCCATGGCTGGCGCCACCTTGTGCGCCACCAAGTTCAAGGGGAAGTTGAAGGGAGCAATGCCGGCAATCGGGCCGAGCGGCACACGGTGAATGTGCGCCACGCGGTTCTCGGTGCCGGGCAACCAGTCCAGCGGCACGATCTCGCCATAGTGGCGCTTCGTCTCCTCTGCGGCTACTTGGAAAGTAAAGGCGGCACGGTCCACTTCCAGACGCGCCGTGCGTATCGGCTTGCCGGCTTCGAGGGCTATCGTGCGCGCCAAGTCTTCGCGGCGCGCCAATATGCCTTCGCTGACTTTCATCAATACGTCAGCTTTCTTCCATGACGGTAATTTGCGCGTTACCTGAAAAGCACGCGTAGCGTCCGCAATGGCCTGCTCGATCTCTTTCGGGCCGGCGCGGTGCACCACCGCCACCAGTGCATCGTTGTACGGGCTGCGTACTTCGATAGCGTCACCGGTCTTGACCCACTGGCCATTCAACAGCGCGCCGTATTCGCCCAGCTCAGAGGTGCCACCGCTGGCTTTGCGCGCTTCAGAGCCGCGTAAGCGCTTGATCTCTTCTGCCATGAACACTTACTCCTTGATCTCGGCGGCTTCAATAAGGCTCGCCAATGTGTCTAAGAATTGAGCGCCGCGCAAACCATCCAGCACGCGATGGTCGCACGACAGGGTCAGCGCCAGCATCGGCCGGATGGCCGGCTGGCCGTCCACCGGCACCACGCGCTCCACAATGCGCCCCACCGCCAGGATGGCGGCGTTGGGTGCGTTGACGATGGCTGTGAAGCTGTCGATGGCGTACATGCCCAGATTGCTTATCGTAAAGGTGCCACCTTGAATATCGGCAGGCAGCAGTGACTTGCTGTTGGCCTTCTGCACCAGCTCAGCGCGGCGCACAGCCACGTCTTGCAGGCTGAGTTTATCCGCATCGGCCACGACTGGCACGACCAGGCCGTCTTCCACACCTACGGCGAGGCCCACATTGATGTGCTCATTGGGCCAAATGGTGCCGTTGCGCCAGGTGGCGTTTACATTGGGATGTTGCACAAGGGCATCAGCACAGAACTTGACCAGCAAATCTGTGAAAGTGATCTTGGCCTCGCTCTTGGCCTGCGCTGTCTTGCGGGCGGCCATGATATTGGTCGCATCCACCTCACGGCTGAGCACAAAATGCGGAATATCCTGCCAGCTCTCAGTGACATGCTCGGCCATTACCTTCCACAGGCTGCTTAGCGGAGGGCCGGGCTGCTCTACTGCGGCCGGAGCATACACCGCTCCGTTGCCATGTGTCACGTCAATTGCCAGCACCGCCCCTTCGGGGCCACTGCCGCGCAGCAAGGCCAGATCCACACCCATTTCCTGCGCGATACGCTTAGCCTTAGGCGAAGCGAGCACTTTGCTACCTGCGCTACGCGCAGGTACAAAGCCGCCGCCCACACCGCGCGTGCGAATGGACTCGCGCACGTCTTCTTTGCTGATGCGCCCACCAGACGGGCGCACCAGCGCCAGATCGACGCCATGTTCGGCGGCGATGCGCATGGCAATGGCGCTGGCATTGACCACCACTGCGCCAGCTGGCGCATAAGCGGGTGTAGGCTGCGGTGCCGCAGGTTGCGCGGCTGGGCGTGCAGCCACAGGCCGCGGTGCGGCAGCCGGAGCTGCCGCGCTGGGTGCCGGGGCCGCGGCGGCTTTGAGCGCAGCCAGCAATTCTTCGCGCGGTGGGGCTTTTTCACCTTCCGCCAATATCAATGCAATCGCATGCCCAACGGGAATATCCTGCCCGGCGTTGGCGATGACATTGGCCAGCACGCCGCTTTCAGTGGCATCGATCGAGACCGTAACCTTGTCGGTCTCGATCTCCATCAGCGGCTCGCCCTTGGCAACTACATCGCCTTCCTGCTTGAGCCAGGCCAGCAGTTTGCCAGTCTCTTGCGCCATTCCCAGCGCGGGCATGATGACTTTAGTAGCCAGCGTGGCCTCCTAGTTCGCGCCTAACAGGGTCTTGGCCATCTCGAACACCGTGTCTGGCGTTGGCACGGTGAGGTCTTCAAGCACCGGTGAGAACGGGATGGGCACATCCATGGCGCCCATGCGCTTCACCGGAGCATCCAGGTAATAGAAAGCGCCATCGGCTATCACCGAGGCCAACTCGGCGGTTACGCCATAGCGCTCGTAGCCTTCGTCCACCACAATCACGCGGCTGGTTTTCTTGGCTGAGTTGATCAGCGCGTCTTTATCCAGCGGGAAAGTGCAGCGCGGGTCTACCACCTCTGCGCTGATACCAATTTCGGCCAACTTGTCGGCCGCCGCCATCGAGACTTGCACCATGCTGCTGGTAGCCACGATGGTGATGTCCGTGCCCTCACGCTTGATGTCGGCCACGCCCAAGGGGATGATGTATTCCTCTTCAGGCACTTCGCCCTTCAGCTGATACATCATCTTGTCTTCGAAGAAGACCACCGGATTGTCGTCACGGATGGCGGCTTTGAGCAAGCCTTTGGCGTCATACGGAGTGGAAGGCACAACCACCTTGATGCCCGGCACATGGCTGAACCAGGCATGCAGCGACTGCGAATGTTGTGCCGCCGAGCGCCGCGTGGCGCCCATGGTAGTGCGCAGCACCATCGGCACTTTGAGCTTGCCGCCAGACATATAGTGGATCTTGGCGGCTTGATTGACCATCTGGTCCATGATCAGCGTGCTGAAATCGCCGAACATGATATCCACCACCGGGCGCATACCCGTCATGGCCGCACCGACGCCGAGCCCGGTGATGCCCGGTTCAGAGATCGGCGAGTCAATGACACGGTCGGCACCGAACTCGTCCACCAGCCCTTTGAGCACCTTGAAGGCCGTACCCGCTTCGGCCACGTCTTCACCCATCACGTACACGGTGGGGTCGCGGCGCAGCTCTTCGGCCAGGGCCTCTTTGATCGCCTGGCCCATCGTGATCACGCGTCCGTTGCTGTTAGGCGTAGACATGTGTATTCACCTCGCTGGGGTCAGGGAATGGAGCGTTGAGTGCAAACTCCGCACCGCGCGCCACTTCGCTCTTCACATCAGCATGGATGTGGTCAAGCACGCTTTGGTCAGACAGCTTCTGGCCAATGATCCAATCTGCCAAAATGGTGATCGGGTCACGCTGCTGCCATTCCTGCTCTTCTTCTTTAGGGCGGTAGTAAGCCCGGTCAATGTCACCCACATGGTGACCGTGATAGCGATACGTATTGCAGATAAGGAAGGACGGCCCCTCGCCCTTGCGAGCGCGCTCGACGAGGCGCACAGCCGCTTCGTTGACCACGCGGATGTCCTGGCCGTCGATCTCTTCCGTATGGATTCCAAAGGCTTCGGCGCGCCCGGCCAGCGTACCTGCGGCGGTCTCGTTGTAGTGCGTGTACTCGTTGTACATATTGTTCTCGCACACAAAGATCACGGGCAGCTTCCATAGTTGCGCCATGTTCATGGTCTCATACAGCAAGCCTTGCCCCAGCGCCCCTTCACCGAAGAAGCACACCGCCACCTGGCCGGTGCCCAAGCGCTTGGCGCTGAAGGCCGCCCCGGTGGCGATACCAGCGCTGCCGCCGACGATGGCGTTGGCGCCCAGGTTACCGTTGGCCTGGTCAGCAATGTGCATCGAGCCGCCCTTGCCGCCGCAGTAGCCCGGAGCCTTGCCCAACAGCTCCGCGAACATAATGTCCACCGCGGCGCCCTTGGCGATGCAATGGCCGTGGCCGCGGTGGGTGCTGGTGATGTAATCATCACTATTCAACGCTTCGCACACACCCACGGCGATGGCTTCTTCGCCGATATAGAGATGAGCCAACCCGGGCATCTTGGCCGTGGTGTAGAGCTCATTCACCTTGTCTTCAAATTCACGGATGCGCACCATCTGCTCATACATCTGCAGCAGGTCTTCCACATCCTCTTTGCCGGCGGGTTTGGCCGCTGGCTTGGTCCTTTTTACTTTCGCCATTACTTCGCTCCCATGTGCGTGACAGCTTCGATCAAGATCGCAAAGTCCTTCTCGCCCCAGCCCTTTTCCTGGGCAAAGGCCAGCACGCGCTGCGCCGTCTCGGTTGTCGGCAGCGCTACTCCCAACTCAGCCCCCAGCTCCAGGGCCAGCTTGATGTCTTTCTGCATCATATCCACTGGGTACCAGGCTATGTCTGGCAAAGTCACCAACTGCGGGGCTTTGTACTTGACCAGCGGTGAGCCGACCACACTATTGGTCAGTACCTCGATGGCTGTGGTGCGCGGGATGCCGGCGGCTTCGGCCAGCAAGATCGACTCCGCCAGCGCTAACACCTGTACGCCTACGCTCAGGTTGGTGGCCACTTTCATGGAGACGGCCAATCCACTATCACCCACATAAGTAGCCTTGGAGCCGATGGCCAGCAGCACGGGCTCAACGGCTTTGAAGGCCGCCTCATCTCCGCCCACCATCATGGTAAGTTGGCCCGCCTCCAGGGTAGCGATGCTACCCGAGACCGGGCAATCCAGCATATGTGCGCCAGCTGCAGCGGCCTTGGCCGCCAGCTCACGGCTGGCAGCAGGGCTGACCGTGCTCATCTCGACCCAGGTCTTGTCTGCGCCGAGCACCGGCAGCAGCCCGTTTGGCCCCTCGGCGATGTGGCGTAGGGCAGCCGTATCGCTGACGATGCTGAAGACAATCTCAGACGCTTCGGCTACGGCCCGCGGCGTATCGCCCCAAGCCATGCCCGCGTCCAGTAAGTCTTGTGCTTTAGCCTTGGTGCGGTTGAAGCCGGTCACCGTGTGACCAGCCGCCATCAGCCGCGTGACCATGCGGCTGCCCATCACCCCTAAGCCAATAAATCCAACATTTGCCATCTACATCTCTCCCAAACTAGCCGGAGTAATGTCCGGACCAGTCACGCTCAAAACGAAAAGCTTCTTTGGCTGGCGGCAGCGGTGCCTGGGTCTCGATCCAGCGCACCGACTCATCGCCCACTTGCTCAAAGCTGTGGATGCAGCCCACGCTGGTCCAGATCAGGTCGCCCGCACCGAGCTCATAGGTCTTGCCGTCAGCAATCGCTTTCACGCGGCCGCTGACGATGTAATACGACTCTTCAAAGGTGTGATCGTGCGCATCGATCTTTGCGCCGGGTTGGTATTGAATGAGGAAGAGGGATTGGTGCGTGGCACCAGACGAGCGGTCAACGAACATTTTGATCGCCACGCCGGTCGTAGCGTTGAAGCCTTCCATTTGGCCAGGTTCGCCGGGTTTGGGCAGCTGCCCTTCGTCGAAATGGCTCACCATTGTCTCGGCAGCCTTGGCTGGGTCGGGTGCCTGGCCGCTGGCGGCCAGCTCACCTGCTACAAAGAAGGTGTCGCTGCCGTCTGGCCTTGGCTGCGGTGCCTGCATCTCGACCCAGCGGGCTGGCACGCTGCCCTTGTTCTGCCAGGCGTGCGGCGTGCCTGTTGGGATCAAGCCATAGTGCCCCGGCCCGAGCTCGTAGGCGGCATCGCCAATTTGGCAGATCAGGCTGCCCTCCAAAATATAGAAGCTCTCTTCGAAGGCGTGCATGTGGTGGCTGATGTGGCCGCCGGGCTCCAGCTGGCTGATGCCAGTGCCCATATGCACCGAGCCCATGCCGTGCTCTACATACGTCTTGCGCGTGAAACCTACGCTCTGCCCAGAATATCCAGCAGGCACTGTGCTGGGCAACTGGTCAAGGTGAGTAGTGTGATGCATGGCGGCGGCCCTGCGTCCCGCTTACTGGTCGTCTGGCAGGCCTGCGCCGCCGTAGTCCACACCGGTGTAATCAATGTTGCGGTGAGACTGCGTGTCACGCGTGGTGGGCAGCCAGCCGTTGGTGGTGAAGTAGCGCTTGCCGGCCACCATCAACTCCTCAGCCGGGAAGCGCGTGATCAACTCTACGCCGGTCTTGGTCACCACCATCTGCTCTTCAATGCGCGCCGCCGACCAACCATCGCTGGCGGGCCAATAGGTTTCAAGGGCGAACACCATGCCCTCTTCAATCTCCTGCGGGCTATCGAAGGAGACCAGGCGGCTGAATACCGGCTTCTCCCAAATGCCCAGGCCAACGCCGTGGCCATATTGCAATGCGAAGCAGGCTTCTTCATTGGGGAAGCCGAACTCCTGCGCCTTGGGCCACAGCTTCACCACATCGGCGGTGGTAACACCGGGCTTGATGGCATCAATGGCCGCATCGAGATAATAGCGGCACTGCTTATACGCATCCACCTGCGCCTGCGAGGCCGAACCGATGGCAAAGGTGCGGTAGTAGCAGGTGCGATAGCCCATGTAGGAATGCAAAATATCGTAGAAGGCCGGGTCACCCGGGCGCATCACGCGGTCACTAAAAATATGCGGGTGTGGGCTGCAGCGTTCACCGGAGATGGCGTTGACGCCCTCCACATGCTCTGAGCCCAGCTCGTACAGCACCTTGTTCACCAGCGCCACGGCTTCGCTTTCCTTCACGCCGGGCTTCATGAAGCGATATAGCTCCTCATAGGCCGCATCTACCATCATGCAGGCCATGTTGAGCAGGGTCACTTCATCCTGGGTCTTGATCACGCGGGCATCCAGCATCAGTTGCTGGCCGTCCACCACGTTGATGCCTTCTTTCTGCAAGGCGAACAATACGGGGGGCTCGACCATGTCTACGCCCAGTGGTTCATTCTGCAGGCCACGTTCTTCCAGCTCGATACGGATCTTGCGCGCCACATCCTCAGCGCGCATAGCTCCCGGAGGCATGGCGCCGCGCAGGGTGGAGATGCCAGCACGCGAACGCTCCTCCCCCAACCAGGGCGAGTGCAGCTTGTGATGCTTGGCAGCCGAACCGAAATCCCAGTTGATGGGTTCATCGTCTTGAGCCAGTAGGCAGAAGCGCCCCAACTTGTCGATAGCCCAGGTGCCGATGGTGGTGTTGGTGATGTAGCGGATGTTGTTCATATCGAAGCAAAGCAGTGCCCCGATGTTGGATTCTTTTAGCTTGGCCTTGATGCGCGCCAGACGTTCCGCACGCAACCGTTCGAAATCAACACGTTGCTCCCAATCCACCCCCATCGTTCCATACGTCCGCAAATCCATGTTGGCCATCCTTTCAAACGGAAAAGCACCGAGTTTGGCAGCGCAACGCGCAGTTAGCACTGCTGTTTCGTGTAATTGAACGCATTATAGTAGTAAACCGCTTTATGTCAACTAGTATTGAACGCATTGAACAAGAATATTCATGGCAGATTTACAAAGCTTAGATTAAACTCTAGTGTACGACAGGGTTATGAACGAGATACTTGACCAAAATCCCAGTGAAATTGGCCGCAAACTGTGGTCTGCTCGCCAAAAGCACAAGATGAGCCTGCGCGACCTGGCCAAGGCAGCCGAGATCAGCGCCAGCATGCTCAGCCAGATCGAGACCGGCAAGGCCTTCCCCTCTGTACGCTCACTGTACAAGATCGCCGCTGCTTTGGGCGTATCGGTAGATTACTTCTTCCCCGCCGATGACGGCCAAGACAGCCCTGCGGCCCACAACGGCAGCATCAACAGCAGCGAGCTCACCGCCAGCCAGATGCGCGAGGCCTTGCTGACTAACGACATGGACAAAGAGGTGGTGAGCTTCCCCACCACGCAGAAAGCGCCAGTGGTGCCGGCCAATGCCCGCCCCAAGTTGGAGCTGAACAGCGGTATCACCTGGGCGCGCCTCACCGCCAACTCCGAAACCGATACCGAGTTCCTGGAGATCAAATATGCCCCCGGCGCACAGTCTGGCAAGAACATGTCAAGCCACAGCGGCCGCGAATTTGGCCTGGTGCTGGAAGGCGAGCTGATGGTGGAGCTAGGCTTTGAGACTTATACGCTGGGCCAGGGCGACAGCATCATTTTTGATTCAAGCACACCGCACCGCCTGACCAACAATGGTGACAGCGCCATGCGCGCGCTGTGGGTGGTGCTCACTCCCAACAACGCCTAGACGCACACCGCAGGCCGTGTTAAAATGGCTTTCGCAGTGCGGATTCGTCTAGTGGTAGGACGTCTGACTCTGACTCAGAAAGCCCTGGTTCGAGCCCAGGATCCGCATCCTAAACAAGCTGTTAGCGATTAGCTAACAGCTTTTAGCTTTAACCCTCCAGCAGCAAAGCCCTGATTCGCTTCGGCAAAAGTCACCGGGCCATGATTCCGCATCCCGAACAAGCTATTAGCGATTAGCTGGCAGCTTTTTACTCTAACCCTCCAGCAAAGCCCTTGTTCGGTTCGGCAAAAGTCGCCGAGCCTAGATCGCATCCTAAACAAGCTGCTAGCGATTAGCTGACAGCCTTTATTTTTAACCCTCCAGCCAGCAAGCGTACAAAGATTCGATATTCAACCGAAGCGGCCAGTACACATACTGGCCGTTTGGTTCACCTTATTTTCACTATCCAGGCACAAGCAACCATAAGCTCATCAACGCAAACAGCAGCCCATACACCAACACACGGCGCACGCCATAGTACGCGGCAAACAGCAGCGCCGCCAACTGCACGCCGATGGCCAGGCGCACCGCGCCATAGGGCTCTATATACAGCGCCAGCGGCATGAACGGCCAGATGGCCGCATTGAGCAGCAATGCCAGCGCGCTGGTATCGCTGTGGGCGTGCAGCCAGGCGCGAGTGCCAGCCCACACGCCCCACAGCGCGGGCAGAAAAATAAGCGGCATGTATAGTAGGCCAACAACCAGGTGCCAGGTAGTATCCAACTCACCGATGCGCCACCAGCCATTGAACGGTATCCACTCCAAGCCGGTGGCATTCGTACCGCCCAAGCCAAATCCTAGACTTCCAAACTGCCCCAGCAGCCATAGACGGAATACAAGCAGCGGCACGCCCACTACGAGAGCCAGACCCAGCGCATCGCGCCAACGGCGGGCGAACAGGTAGCTCAGCCCTTGGGCTGCCACGAATACCAGCGTGGTCTCCTTTGCGAAGACAGCCAACGAGAGCAGCAGCCAGGCCTGCGGTGAACGCCCACATTGCTCGCTCGACACTGCGGCAATCACCAACGCAAACGCCAGCGTCTCCGGAAGGGCCAAACGCATGGACAGCAAGCAGCCCAAGAGCAGCCCGTAGCCCAAAGCATACCAACGGCTGACGTCCCAACGCTGGAACAATTGCCCAAGTACGTGCACGCCAACCAGGTGAGATACAAGCCCAATCAGCGGCAGCATCCAGGCCAGCAGGCTGGCGTTACCCAAGCTCAGGCTGCGCGCCAGCAGCGGCAGCAGGATGCGCTGGTAGCGATAGGCGGGCACATCCAGATATTGCGCCGCTTGTTGTGGATCAGCGTACTTGGCGATGGCATAGAAGAACTGGCCGTCGTAGCCTTCGCTGCCCGCTGGGTCAGCCTGGGTGAAGTAGGTGCCGGGGCGAATGATCTCGTTCACATCCCAGCCAGCACGCGCCAGCACCACGCCAAAAACGAGCAGCGCAGCCAGCAGAGTCACTACTACCGGAGAGATCAGCTTACGCATGTGAACGCCACCATAGCACGAACAACAGCGGCCAAGCCAGCAGTGTGCTGACCAATCCTAGAGTAAAGGACAGCGGGCGATAAATGAATTCAACCTCATGTGCGCCCTCGGGCAGCTGGACGGCACGCAACACACCGTAGGCCGGCACGATCTCCGCGGGTGCGCCGTCTACGCGGGCGTGCCAGCCAGGGTAGTACGTATCCGCCAGCAGCAGCCAGCCGCCCGCGTGTGCATCCACCTGCACGCGCACGCGGTTGGCGCTGCTTTGCACAATGGCGGCCGCGTCCAAAAGCAGGCATGCGGGCAGCTGGCTGGTCAGCTCCTCAGGCGGCTGGCAATTGTAGAGTTGTGCACGCGGCAAAGCCTCCACGCGTTCATAGCTCACCACCCCACCCTGCACATGTTGCACCACGCCGACGTTCATCATGGCCAGCATCGTGGCGCGGGTTTCGCTATCTGCCGCCTCGAGCGCAGCAATCCATTGCACATAGCGAGCGGGCAGCAACGGGTCAAAGTTGTTGGCGCTGGGCAGGCCTTCAAGCAGGCTGGTGTTCGGCAGCAGGCTACGGCGCAACTCAAGCGGATCTGCGCTGTAGAAGGTATCGAAGCGTAGCAAATGCTCAAACTTGAGCGCCTGTTCATCGTCTGTGGGCATGTAGAGACGCGCACCATCAAGCGCGGCGGCCAGTGTGGCATGCTGTGGCTGTGACGCATACAGCGAGAGTGGCGCGCCGGGGTTCAGCCCCCAGCCGGCCAACAGCAACTCAATCGTCACCAGCCCGGCAAGCAGCCAGTGGTGCACTGGCTCTGCCAGGCTCCAGGCGCGTAGATTCAAAATTGTGAACAACAGCAAGGTGCTGCCCAAGACGAGCATGGCGCGGATGTAGCTATCAGGAATATCCAAGCGGCCAGTAACTTGAAACAGCATACCAACCCCAGCACCCAACAGCACCGCTATACTGCCCGCCACGGCCAAACGACTCCAATACAGGCCACGCCCCTCAGGCTTGCGCCAATACTGCACACCCAAGCCCGCCAGCAGGCTGAACGCAAGCACCGCCCACAGGCTGAATCGTGTAGGGGCTTGAAACATGGCAAAGCTCGGCACGTGCGCAAACAGCCACGGGAACACTGGCGTGTTGTCACCCAGGGCCAACAGCAACGAGACCGCCACCACGCTCAGCAACCACAACGCCAAGCGGCGTGATTGCAGTTTGCGGGCGGCGAGTGCAGCCAGCAGCAGCGGCACCACGCCAACGTAGATGGCATCTTCCCAGAAGTTGCCATAGCCAGCAAAATTGCCCGCTGCCGGGCTACCGAACAGCCCGGGCGCCAACAGGGTCAGCAGCCGCCACGGCCAGAACGAATACGTCATCGCCAGGGCAGTGTCCACCTGTGCGGAGCGCTGCGACTGCAGCAAGTACTCCGCGGTGGGCAGCAGCTGCACCGCGCTCAAGGCCAGCGCCAGCACGCCGGACGCAGCCATGCCAGCGATGGCACGCCAGCGAATCGACCTGGCCATCGGCCAAAGCCAAAACAGCAGCCACCCACCTGCCAGCAGCAGGCTGTACCAGGCCATTTGCGCATGGCCAGCCAGCCATTGCATCGCCATTAACGCGGCCAGGCGCAACACCGTGCGACGTCCGGGCGCATGCGCAAGCTGGTAGACGGCTAACAGTATCCAGGGCAGCCAGGCAAGGCTGGCGTTGATGCTGAGAAAGTGCGCCCGTGCCACTAGGTAGCCGGAAAGCGAAAAAGCCAGCGCGCCAATCACCTGCCCGAGCTCGCTGGCGCCCACGGCGCGCAGCAAGCGCTGAGCGCCGATGCCAGCCAGCGCCAGATGCGCGGCCACCAGTAGCGCCTGCCCCCAGGCCATTAGCGGCAGGCCGCCCAATGCAGCCAAAATAAAGTAGAGCCAATGCGGAGGATAAAACAAGGATGACTGATAGTTCGCCGCCAGCGGAGCGCCCATGCCCAACAGCGGATTCCAAAGCGGTAACTCGCCAGCCAGCAACGTGCGCCAGGCCTGCCACCACCAAGGCACAAACTGGGTAGCCGGCGTGCCCCAGTACAGCGCCTCGCCACGCAACCACACCGGTGCCAGCAAAACAAAGGGCGCCAGCCAGATCAGGATTCGCGGCGAGAGCTTGAAACGCATCGGCCTATTTTAAGGCAGCTGCACACGGAAAAGTTGGAAATCGCCGTATACGCTATAGGGCAGCAGGTACTCAGCCAACTCTGGCAGCCAGCCGCGGCTGTGCACACGCTCCGCCGGGCCCCACAACACGAACTGCACGCTGTGCTGGAGCAGGAAGGCGATGCGTTCCGTATCCGACGTGTCGCGATGGTAAAAAGTGTCCACTTGGGTAGACAGCTCGTCCAGCCCGACTGTCTCCGGCCCGTGCCCGATGACCACACGCACTGGCGCCCACGCTGGCACTGCGTTGCCGCTGCTGTAGGCCGCCAGCACCGTCGCTCCCGGCGCATCCTGCAAGCTGCTGAACAGCGCCACTTCATCAGCATTGCGAAAAGCAGGAGCAGCGGGATGCAAAGCGGTGTTCAGCACGCCGAGCCAGAGCAGCAGCGTGCTGGGTGCCGCCAGCAAGAGCAACATTGCTACAAAACGGCGCGTGCGTACTGGCGACATGCTCTGCAGGCCGCGCAGGGCCAGCGCCAGCAGCAAGACCCACACGCCTTCGGCAAAGCGGCGCTGCAAGCCCAGCGGGAGGTACAGCAAGACTGGTAGCGCCAGCAGCCAGCCCGCGCTCAGCACACGCGCTGCTCCAGCGGCGCTGCGCCAGCCAAGATACGCCAGCGGCAACAGCCAGCCATAGGCCAGCACATAATGCAGCGGGTGTGGCGCCAGGATCAGGTTCTGCGCTGCCCAACCCTGCAAATAGGCATCATGCAGATACACCCAGCCGTTGTAGGCCAGCGGCACGGCTGCACCTGTGAGTGCCAGCATACTGGCGCGCAGCGTTGCCTGCCAGCTGGGAGTTCGGTGTAGCCAAGCGAGCACCACAAACACGGCCAGCAAGACCAAGCCCAATGCGGCGGTGAGCAAGTGCACCATCGCCAACACCAACCACAAAGCAACGAAGCGCCAACCATCTGCCTGCCCGCGCAGCACCAACACCAGCGCGTAGAGCAGCAGCGCACGCGACAGCACGAGGTGCGGCAGGCTGAACGCGGCCAGGAAGCCGAAGGTCTCCGGCGAGTAAAAGTCCAGCGGCAGCGAGCCATTTAACTCACTGCGGCCAAACAACAGCACCAGCCAACCCAGGCCGCCGCCGAATACGACCAAGGCCAGCCCCACTCGGCGCAAAGAGACGTTGCTGACAAACTCAGACACGAAGGCATATACAGCATGGCAGACCGCCGCCAGGCTGATTAAGCGAAAAGCGTGAAAGGCCAGCACAAAACTAAGATGGCTGGCCTGCGAACCGAGCAGCTTGCCAAGCAACAAGTAAGGCAAGTACAGCAGAGCCCCTTGCTGCGGCAGCGTGCTATAGACGCTGCGAAACAGCCACGCACCGGCCGCGCCCTGCTGCATCTGGGCAATGTAGGCGTTGCCATCTTCAACGCCGATCAAGAATCCGGTAAAGGTGTGCGGAGCGCTCAGCAGTGCAATGGCGTACGGCAAGCTGGTGAACAGCATGGCCACAACGGCAAAGCCCCACACCCAACCTCGTTCGGCCGTGCTCATGCCTGCCGCCTAAATACACGCGATAGCACAACCAGCCACGCGAGCGCAGCGATTGGTAGACCAAAGCGCACAGCATCAGGCATAAAGTACAACTCAATCTCGTGCTCGCCTGCGGGCAAAACTACCGTGCGCAGCACGTTGCCCGGCACGGCAAATTCAGCAGGCTGCCTGTCCAGTAGCACACGCCAACCTGGATACTGAAGCTCAGCAATGTTCAGTTGCCCCGGTCTGTAGGCATGCAGTGTTATCCGATTGGCCTGCACATCCAGCAGAGTAACTCGCTGTGCTTCACCCCCTTGCTCGACCCAGGCCCGCGGGCGATAGTGTGAATTGAGATACACATACGGCTCTTCCATCAATAGCTCAAGGCCTTCTACATTAATAGGCTGCGCGGCCACAAGGTACTTGATATTGAGCTGACCTAAGATAACGGCATCGGGTTGAGCCGTCACATCAAGAGGAGGTAGCGCAACACTGTAGCGAGGCTGGGAATAGCCCGCGGCCTCAGCCATCAAATCGGCATAGGCCTGCAATTGCAGCGGGTCAACTCCGTTGGCTAACTCCAACCCATACAGCGCCGCGGTTTGCTGCGGCAGGCTGTGATCAGGCGAATAGACTCGGAAAGTATCCGCATCTTGGGCAAGATACTGCGCCGCCTTGGCCCCCTCAGCCAGTACGCTGTCTGCTGGGCGGAAGCGCAGTAAGCTGCCAGACGCCACTAGCAGGTCGGCCGCCACCAGCACGCTGAGCGCCAACAGCAGCACGCGGCCGCTGCGCCGGCGCTCGTGGGCCAGCCAAGCGGCCAGCACCAGCGCGGCGGCGAACAGCGCCGGCTGCCACAACTGTGCGCCCTGCCAGGCAGCCAGCACCGCAAAACTTAGCAGCCAAGTCAGCACTGCCACGTGCAGCAGGCGCAGCGTCTTCTGCGGCCAAGCCGCCGCGGCCAATTGCTGAGCGGCGCCAGCCGCCAGCACCGCCCAAGCCAGGCTGGCCAGCAGCAGTGCACGCGGCGGAATTCGCAGCTGGGATGCCCCCGGCAGATCCGCCAGCCATTGCGCGCCGGGGATGTTGCTGCCCAAAGCCACCAGCACACACACGATCAGTAGCGCCATCCAGAAGCGCATCCCGCGTTGCCAAGGGCGCGCCAGCAGCACCAGAAGCAGCAGCACGACCCCGGCATAGATCACCCACTCATGCGCGCCGCCCCACTGCGGCAACAATAGAGCCAGCAGCTGAGCGGGCGGGAGGGAGAGTTCCAGAACTTCGGCTGGGCTTAAATTGGCACGCGTGCTAAGCGAGCCGTACTGCAAATAAAGCCAAAGGGCTGGCAAAGCCAGCAAGGCAGTCAGCAGGCCCTGCTGCAGCAAGTAGCGCGGGCGGCGTTGCCACAGCAGCCAAGCCGCCCACAACGCGCCCGCATACAGCCCCCAGCGCGGGTCGGCGCCAACGATCAGCGCCAGCACCAGCGCGGCGGGCAGGCGCGGCGAGCGGCTGGCCCACAGCAGCCAGGGGGTCAAGCACACCGCCATCACCAGCATCAGATGCCCCGCCCCAATATGCGCAAAGAGCCGCGGCGCCAACTGAAACACCAGCCCGCCCAGCAACGCTGCAGCATGAACGTAGCCTTGCTGGCGCAGGAAGGCATACATCCCTACCCCGGCCAGCACCACATGCGCGGCCAATACCAGGTTCAGCCCCAGCGGCAACGGAAACAATAAAGCCAGCCAATACGGCGGATACCACAACCCGGAATAGGGGTGCGCGACAAAAGGAAAGCCAGACAGGATCTGCGATGACCACAAGGGCACTTCGCCATGGCGCAGCGCGTTTTGAAGAAACAGTGCATTGGGGTAATGCGTGACAGCCATGTCTGAGAAAGCTGCGCCGGAGCCGGGGAATATGAAATTAGTGATACCCGGTAGTAAAAGCACGAGTGGCAGCAAGAACACCGCGTAGGGTTTAGCGGCGGTGAGCTTATTCAACATCACGCGCCCAAAGCAACACCGAGCCATCCGCAAACACCTCATGCCAGCCATGCAGCGTAGTGTCCGGAGCCGTGCTGACATCCCAGAGGATGTAGTCGACTGCATGCGCGGCCAAGAAAGTTTCGCGCGGCAAGTCATCCGCAAAGAAAGCCTGCTGCTCCCCCTTGCGCTGCTCTGCTTGCACGGTCTCGAAGGGATGCGCATACCACACGCGCACATCCACAAAAGCTGGCGCGTGCAAGCTATTGCGCTCAGGCGCCAGCAGCAGCGCACCGGGCGCGGAGTGTGCAGTCAGCCACTGGTAGGCAGCCACCTCGTCAGCTCGCAGGAAGAGCGCAGCCTCCTGCTCGCGGCTGGCTTGCATACCGCCCAGTAAAATGAGCAGGTTGGTTGGCAAGACCAGCAAGAACAACAGCACCAGCGCCAGCCTGCGGCGAGCAGCGGCATGCAGCCAGTGCTGGATGGCAAATACGGCCAGCCCGATGACAGGAATATACAGCCCGCTGCTCATGCGCCGCTGCAATCCAAACGGCAAGTAGAGAAAGACCAGGCACACTAGCAGCCAGATCGCCAACAACTGTACAGCGCGCTGGCGTTGCGTTAGCGCAAAATACACACTCGGCAACGCCAATAAAAGCGCGGGGGCAAGCGAAGTGACCAAATCCCACAGCGGCATGGCCGGCGTGATGTTCTGTACGTTCCATCCCGCCAGGGCAGGATGCGTATTGACGATTACCAACGCATACAGCGCATACGGCAGGCCGCCAGCAACCACCCAGGTGGCTTGCTTCCACTGTGCTGCACTCTCCTGCTTACGCAGCGCAGCCAATAAGGCCGCAGCGCACAACACCGCGGCGGCCACAGCCCATCCGAACGGGTACACGACTGCGCCCACAGCCGCCGCCAGTAACCAAGCCAACGGGCGCGGCGGGTCTGTGGGCGTGATCAGGAAGATTTGCAAGGCCAATCCCAGCGGGAAGTGTGCGTTAGCAAAACTGGCCAGGAACGGGTACATCTCCGCCACCCAAAAATCACTGGTGAAGGCTCCGCTTGCTACCGCCAGCCAGCCGAACCCAGATCCGAACAGCGCTATAGCCAAAGCCCAAGTACGCAAACCGGGAACTATTGCGTTGAAAAAACGATACAGCGCAGCACATAAAGCCGCCGCACCAAGCAGCCGTGCGCCGTGAAACGTAAACACCAAACTCCACCCTAGCACGCGCGCCACATGACCTAAAAGCAGGTAATACAGATTGATGGCCGCAGGCTGCCCGGGCTGAGCGCTATAGGGCAGCGTAAAGCTCCACGCGCCCTCAAACCCCTGGCGCATTTTTGCAAGATAGCTGTATCCGTCTGTGGGGTTGAGCAGAAAGCCGCCGAAGATATGCCCGCCATCGCCAGCCCGCTGCGCCAGCACATACGGCAGGCTTTGCAGCAGCAAGAAAACAACACTGAGCAGAGCAGCACTCAAAAACTGGCGGCGTACGCTGCGGCGCATGCTGTATTGTAGCAAAGCCCCACCTGTGCAAGACTCGCCAGCCTTCTCGTATAATACGCATGTGAGCCGCGCCTTCAAACTCTATCGCCTGCAGCAAGTGGACACGCAATTGGATCAGGCGGCCGCGCGCCTGGCAGAGATCGAGCGCATCCTTAGTGATAATCAGGCGCACCAAGCCGCCAGCCAGGCGCAGCAACAGGCGCAGGTGGCGCTGCATGCCGCCCACACCGCCCTGCGCATCGCCGAAGAAGACGTGAGCGCGCAGCAAAAACGCATCGAGCAGAATCAGGCCAGCTTGTACGGCGGCTCGGTGACCAACCCCAAGGAATTGCAAGACTTGCAAATGGAATCAGAGAGCCTGGCGCGCCGCCTCAGCGACCTTGAGGATGCCCAGCTCGAGGCTATGTCTGCTTACGAAACACAGCAAGCCGCCGCCCAGTTGGCCCAGACCAACCTGGCCGATGTAGAAGCGCAGCTGGCCAGCGAGCATGAAAGCTTGTTCACCGAGAAGGCAGAGCTGGAGCAGGACCAAGCCAGCCTCAAAGGGGAGCAGGAGACGGCGTTGAGCGCGGTGGAATCAGCCGACCTGCAGACATACCAGACCCTGCGCACCAGCAAAGCTGGCGTGGCTATAGCCAAGGTGCAATCAGGCTCCTGCTCGGCCTGCGGTGCCGAGCTTTCTGCGGCGCGGGCGCAAGCCGCACGCTCTGCCGAAGAGCTGACGCGCTGCGATAACTGCAAGCGCATCCTATACGGATAAAAAAAGCACGCCAAATGGCGTGCTTTTTTAGTGCTTCGATCTCGGCTAACTTTCCAACTGTTTGAGTATCAGTTCCTGAGCCTCGCTGCTATCCATATCCATAATGGTGACCAGCTTATCGCGCCCGGTCTGCCCAGCCACAATGTCAATACGCGTCTTGGGCACCGAGAGCACCTTGGAGAGGAACTCGATGAGCGCCTCGTTGGCTTTGCCGTCTACCGGCGGCGCGGTCAAGCGAATTTTGATGGTATTGTCGGGCAGGATCTCAACGATCTCATTGCGGCTGGCGCGTGGCGTGACGCGGATGGCGAGCGCCGCCCCACCGCGCCCGTCTGAAAGTTTGTGGCGTGTCATTAGCGGAAGGCGTTAATGATAATTGCACTCAGGATCTGCAAAAGGATCAGCAGCACTAGGGGACTGAAATCAAACATGCCCGTCGGTGGCAGAATACGGCGGATGGGAGCCAGCATGGGCTCCACAATGCGATCCAACGCCTGCCGCAAGGAGTGATACGGAGGTAGGAAGTAGCCCAAAACAATATCAATGATGACAATCCAACTCAGAATACGGAAAAACAGACCTATGGCTTGCTCCATCGTCTCCTCTTTATTTCGGGCGTGGGCCCATCAGGCCTTCGCCAATCCGCACTATGGTGGCGCCCTCCAGAATGGCCGCCTCGTAATCGTTGCTCATCCCCATGGAAAGCTCGGGCAACGCAATGCCCAATCGTTCTGCCAATGTATCACGCAACTGGCGTGTGCGCTCGAAATATGGGCGCGCCTCTGCCGGGCGGGCGGTGATGGGCGCCATGCTCATCAGGCCGCGTAGCTCCAAGCCGTCCAGGTCGGCAATCACCTGGGCATCCGCAAAGAATTCGCCGGCATCATCATGGCAGCGCCAGCCCTGCTTGGTAATCTCGCCGCTCACGTTGCATTCCAGCAATACTGGTAGGCGCAGGCTAAGCTCTTGAGCGAAGCGGTGCAAGCGCTCCGCCAGTTTCAAGCTGTCGAGTGAATGCACCATGGAGAAGTGCGCCGCCACCTCACGCGCCTTGCGGCTTTGCACGTGGCCGATCATGTGCCAGCGCAAGTCTGAGCCTTGTAGCGCGGTTTGCTTTTCGAGCGCTTCATTCAAGTAGCTCTCGCCAATGTCGCTGATGCCCAGGGTCAGCAACGCCTGCAGTGCCTTGGGCGGATGGCCCTTGGTCACCGCCAGCAGGCGCACATCGCCCGCGGCGCGGCCAGCTTGCTGCGCGGCGACCCGCATGCGACCCTGCACCTCGGCCAGGTTGTGCTCCAAACGTTGGGGGTAGCTCATGCGCCTAGTGTAATCAATGCGCCAAAGCGCCCGGTACGCCCGCCGGAGCCGCGGTGCGAGAACCAATCGGCCATGTTGCTGGCCGTGCACAGGTTGGCAGCCTCTATCTGCTGAAGACCCACCTGCTCCAGCACGCGCTGATTGGCCAATTGCAGATCAAAGTGTGTAGCCTCGCCAAAGCTGGGCAACAGCTCGGCCGCCTGGGTGCCAAAGACGGTTTGCACCTCAGCCACAACCTCTGGCCCTACCGGATACTTGGCCACGGAGATACACGGGCCAATGGCGGCGATGAGGTCTTGCGGGCGGCTGCCGTAATGTTGCGACAGGGCCGCGGCGGCAGCCTCGCCTACACGCGCCACGGTGCCGCGCCACCCGGCATGCGCCAGCGCCACGGCTTTGCGCTGCGGATCAAACAACAGGATGGGCACGCAATCGGCGTAGCGCATGAATAGCGTGACCTCAGGCTGATTAGTGATGATGATGTCTGCTTTGGGTGGGCGCGCCCAATCCGCGGGGCGCGGAACGCGGGCAACCTGCACATCACGCCCGTGCACCAGCCAACTGTCAAACATGCTTTCGCGCCTGCGGCCCAGCGCCTCAAAGGCGCGCTGCAGGTTCTGGCGCACGTTGGGCAATTCATCGCCCACGGTGCTGCCCACATTGAGCGAGTCGTAAGGCGCGCTGCTCACCCCACCCTGGCGGGTGAAAACAGCATGCCTGACCCCCGCCGCAGTCAGCTGCTCAAACGTGAGATAACGAATATCGCCAGACTGCTGAAAGGGCATCAGGATTTCTTGCTGCCCTTGAGTCGCGCCGCCTTGGAGGCTACCTGCACGCGCACATCCTGAAAGGATTCTTCCAAGAGCGGGATGCCGAACCAGGCGGTGGTGAAGCCAAAGACGGCGCCGGTGAGCGTGCGTAACAGCGGCGTGCTCTCGCGGTATTCCCAGAAGGGCCAGTTGGGTATCTGGCTGAGCAGCTGGCTGAACCCATCCAGGCCGATGGGCGCCATGCCAATGGCGATCCACAGCATCCAATGCAGCGGCCGGATGCGCCGCCCCGTGGCGGCGTAGAGCAGGCCAAACGCAAGAATAGCGCCGTAGATAGCGACATCACGCTGGCAGAAGGCCACCTTGTAGCCCACCTGCTCATTGCCGATAAAGCCACGCGCCGCCAGCATGTCTGCCCCGTTCAAGCCCGTGGCAGCCTCGTAGCTGACATATTCATCTATCCCAGCTGCTTCACGCGGGTAGACCGGCTGCTCGCCAAACAGAAACCACGAACGGAAAGCCATCTGGTGGCACACCGCGCCATAGGTAGAGTAGATTGGCCGTGCCAACGCGGGATAGCCGGCGTTCATCAGCACCGGAGCAAGAAAGGGCAAGCCCACGTATAGAAAGATCAACAGGTTAAGCAGCGCGAGGTAATGCTTGCCAAAGAATTGTGCCAGTTTGTCAGAGCGGTTGATTTGCGCGCTGCGCGCTTTGCGTTTGTCATACTTGGGGTCCCCTTCAATTTGCTGGGCGCGGTCTCGGGCAGCAGCCATGGTCATCTCCAATTTCCGGCGGTCAAACGGGGCTTCCAGTACATATGGGCCCACCTGGGCCACTGGCACGCGCGTGCCATAGGCCTCTTTTAGATCCTCATCCTCTTCAATATTCACCAGAGCAAGATTGTGCGGAATTTTGGCCTGCAAGGCTTGCAGGTCCTGCTTGGCTGTTTCACACAGCGAGCAATTGTCTTTGGTGTAAAGGCTGACAGTGATCATTGGCTGGGTTCCATTTGGCGCAAATAGGTGTCGATATCGGCAGCACTGAGCTCCCCGATGTGGAAGAAACGAATGATGCCCTGGGCATCAATGAAAAACGTGCTGGGGTAACCGCGTACGCGGTAGAGCTCTTGCACGCTGCCATCGCTATCCAGCAGCACGGGCAACTCCACCCCGATCTCATCCAGAAAACCCTGCACCTGCTGGCGAGATTCGGCAAAATCCACCGCCAAAACCGCAAAGCCGCCCTGATTATAGCGTGCCTGGATGGTGGGCATCTCCTGGCGGCACGGGCCACACCAGGTGGCCCAAAAATTGAGCAGCAAGGGCTGACCGCGCAGCTCGCTCAGGCGCACTGGTTCGCCCTGCAGATTGTTGAGCACAAAGTCCGGCGCGGGCGAACCCACCACGGGCTCCGCTGCGTTCAGCATCGAGCACGCGCTGAGCCAGGCAGCGCACAGCGCTAGTGCAAACCATCTCACCAACGCAGCACCCCCACCGCATAGAGGAGCACAAAACCCAGCAGCACAATACCGCTGCCAATAAACCACCATTCGCCAAAACGCTTGCCGCGCTGGCGCGCCCACAGCCCTACGCCCGCGCCCAGTAGCAAGCTGAGCAGGCTGACGACGAGCATATGCAAGCCCACGCGCCCCTCCTCGACCAAGTCAAAGAAGAAGCCCAGGCTGGCGAGGGTCTGGAAGCGCCCACTAAGCAACAGAATGCCGAGCGCGATCAGCAGCACACCGGTAATGCGCTCCACATAGTGGCTGAGGTTGGCATAACGTCGCACCATGCCAGTGATCCATGCCACCTGGGTGGCGGCAATCAGAAACGGGATCGCCAGCCCGGCCGAATACGCACCGAGCAATATCGCCCCCTGGCTGAGCTCAGCGCTGTTGAAGGCCAGCGTGAGGATGGAGCCGAGCACCGGGCCCACACAAGGCACCCAGCCTGCTGAGAAGAACACGCCCATCATGGCGGAGGACAGATAGCCGCGCTGTGCCTGCACGCCCGACTGCATACGCAGCTCATAATCCAGCCAGCGAATGCGGTAGATGCCGCTGAGATGCAAGCCAAACAGAATGACGACGATGCCGCCGATCTGCGAGAGCAAACGTGAGAAGGTGAACAGGAACTGGCCTAGCGCGGCCGAGAACAAGCCCAGCAAAATAAAGATGAAGCTGAAGCCCAGCACGAAGGCCAGTCCGTGCAGAAAGCTCTGCCAGGTGCGCGTATCGCCCTTGGCTTGGCTGGCCGCGGTGCGCCCGCTGAGATAGCCAACGTACACGGGCACCAATGCAAATACGCAAGGAGACAGGAAGGAGGCCAACCCAGCCAGGAAGGCTAACCACACGCTGGGCACTGGAATCATGCTGTAGACCTATGCTTGAACTACGCGCACACCGGTGCCGGCGACCTGATCGATCCTGCCGGGGAAGTAATCCACCTGGGGCGAAGTCCAACGGAAGATGAACTTGGCATCCTCTTGCGTGGCGTTGATGCAGCCCGCCGAAGTGCGCTCTCCGAAATTGTTATGCCAGTAGCAGGTGTGCACGGCAATGCCACCCGTGGCAAAGAAAGTGCACCAACCGATGCCCGCCAGGTCGTAGCCAGCGCCAGAGGTGCCGCCGGTCATGGTGGTGGAGATGTACTTCATGAACACACGCAGATAATCGCTGACCGGGGTTAGGCCGACGCCGTCTTCGCCATCACGCCCCGTCGAGACGCGTGAGAAATACACCTCACGCCCGTCTTCGTAGCACGACATGGTCTGGCGGGCAATGTTGATGACCAGCTCTTTGTTCTCCACATCAGGAGAGATGGGTGTAATGTCATCTGGATAGATGGGCCTGAAAGCATGCGCCGGCGCCCAGAAGCGGTCCCCCAGGCTGCCGTATAGATCAAAGACGTGATACTCGGTTTCGCCAGCCGCATTGGTGCGAATTTCATCCACCCACATCACCTGGCCGTAATACAAGCGAATAGGCCAGTTGCTTTGCACCAGGAAACGGATACGGTGGCCATAGGGCGCGTTGGCGTTAACCAATTGCACCTCAACATAGGGTTGGGTCACTTCCATCCACATGCCGGGGCCGCCGCCAAAATCCGGCAGCGAGGCTAGCGGCTCATTGATAATATTCTTGACGGGCTGCAGGAACGGCGCCCACACATAGCCTTGCGGAATTTCGATCCAGCGTTGGTTGCGCAGGCCCGAGGCGCTGCCCACCACTTCGCGAATCCAAGGCACTACCGTATCGCCCATCAGCTGGCCCACTTCGGGCGCCTCGCGGTTGGGCGCCGAGCGCACATACACGAAGCGGTCGAGCTCCTCCACCACGCGGCCCAAGCGGTCGGCCTGCGGGAAGGGCTCTTGCAGCAGATAGCGCGGGTTGACCTTTATCGCCGGGTTGAAGCTCGCCGGCAGCAGGGCGGCTGCGCCGAGGGCGACGCCGCCCAACTTCAAGAATTCTCGTCTGTTCAGGTGCGAATTGCCATACATAAACATAATTTTATCTCAGGCGCATGAAATCAAAATGAGCCAAACATAAAGCCGCGGCGTAATTCATGCCGCGACTTTTTAAGTACTAGACCTTGAGCGGCAGCTTGCGCAGGCGCAGACTGTTGCCGATCACGAAGATGTCGCTCAACGCCATGGCGCCTGCCGCCAGGATCGGGCTGAGGAAGCCCAGCGCTGCCGCCGGAATGAGCAGAATGTTGTAAATGAAGGCCCAAAACAGGTTCTGCTTGATGGTACGCAACGTGCGCTTGGCAAGTGAGATCGCCTTGGGCACACCGCGCAGATCGCCCGTCATCAGCACCACAGGCGCCGTAGCCATAGCTACATCCGTACCTGTGCCAATGGCGATGCCCAGGTCAGCTTGGGCCAGCGCGGGCGCATCATTGATGCCATCACCCACCATGGCCACTTTGTGGCCAGCCGCCTGCAGCTTGCTGACCTCGGCCACCTTTTGTTCGGGCAGCACCTCGGCCAGCACATAGTCCAGGCCGAGTTGGCGACCCACGGCTTCGGCGACGCCGCGCGCATCCCCGGTGATCATGCCCACTTTGAGGCCCATCTTGTGCAGGCTCTCGATGACTTCATCGGCGTGGTCCTTGAGCGTATCAGCCACACCAAATACACCAGCCAACGTGCCATTCACCGCAGCAAAGATGGCCGTTTTGCCATCCGCGTGCAGTTGCTCACCAGCGTTGCTGAGGTTGCCCAGGGTTATGTTGTGCTCGTTCATCAGGCGCAAGTTACCGATCAGCACCTGCTGGCCGTCCACCTCAGCGGATACGCCGCGGCCGGTCAGCGCTTCAAAATGGCTCGGCGTAACCAAGGCCAGCTCGCGCTCGGTGGCAGCGGCCACGATGGCCTCACCCAGCGGATGCTCACTGGCGTGCTCCACGCTGGCCGCCAGGCGCAGCAACTCGGCTTCGCCGGCCGAGCCGCTGAAGGCGGCTACCTCGCCCAGCAAGATATCGGTCACGGCAGGCTGGCCGCGGGTCAGCGTGCCGGTCTTATCCAGCAGCACCACCGAGATGTCAGATGCCTGCTCCAGCGCTTCACCCGATTTAATGAGCACGCCCATCTCAGCGCCGCGCCCGCTGCCTACCATTACGGCAGTGGGCGTGGCGAGGCCCATGGCACACGGGCAGGCGATGAGCAGCACCGCTGCGGTGTTGATGAGTGCACGCGTCAGCGTGGCATCCGGCGCGCTGGCCGGGAAGAAGAAGTACCAGGCGCTAAAGGTGATGGCAGCGATCACGATCACAGCCGGTACAAAAATTTCGGAAATACGGTCACCCAGCTTTTGGATCGGCGGGCGGCTGCTCTGGGCGTCTTCCACCAGGCGCACGATCTGCGCCAGGGCGGTCTCTTTGCCCACCTTGGTGGCCTCGAAGACGATACGCCCCTGCTTGTTGAGCGTAGCGCCGATGACTTCGTCACCTACGCTCTTGCTCACCGGCAGCGACTCACCACTGATCATCGATTCGTCGGCTGAGCTGTGGCCTTCGATCACACGGCCATCGGCGGGGAACTTTTCGCCGGGGCGCACCACTACGTGATCGCCCACCTGCACATCGGCGCTGGGAATTTCAACTTCCTGCCCAGCACGCAGCACACGCGCCTGCTTGGGCTGCAAGCCCACCAGTTTGCGAATGGCGTCACCGGTGCGCCCGCGCGCGTTCACCTCAAGATACTTGCCTACGCGAATGAGGGTGATGATGGTGGCCGAAGTCTCGAAGTAGCCGTGCCCGCTAAAGAAGCCGAACAAAATAGCCACCGAATAGAAATACGCCACCGAGGAGCCCAGTGCCACCAACACATCCATGTTGGCGCTGCCATTGCGCAGCGATTTGAGGCCGTTGACGTAATAACTCCAGCCGGCGATGAACTGAACAGGCGTGGCGAGAGCGAAGAACAACCAATCCACCCAGGCGGCATGCGCCAACTGGCCGAACAAGCCAAAATCGCGCCCCATTGAGAGGATGAAGAGCGGCAAGGTGAACAGCACGCTGAACCACATCAGGCGGCGCTGCTTCTGGATCTCGCTGCGGCGCACGCCGGCTTCCACATCTTCGCCTGCGGCGGTGGCCGAGAGCGTGAAACCGGCAACCTTGGCGGCGGCGCGCAAGTCGCTCTCGCTCACGATGGTGGGCACGTATTCAATACGCGCCTCGCCGCTCACTGGGTTGACCTTGGCCTGCAGCACGCCGTCCAGGCCGCTCCACGCGGCCTGGAGACGGCGTGCATCTGCCGGGTCACTCAGGTTCTGCACCTGCAAATGCGCCTCGCCGCTGGCTACGTCGTAGCCAGCTTTGCGAATGCGCGCCAGCATGCCGTCCAGGGTGGCCTGCGCCGGGTCAAATTCCACTGCAGCGCGCTCACTGGAAAGGTTTACGCTGGCGTGTGTGATGCCCGGCACCTTCTTGAGATTGCGCTCCACTGTGGACACACAGTTGGCGCAGGTCATCCCCAAAATGGGCAGGTTGTATTGCTTGCTGGCTTCAGACATGAGTGACTTCTTTCTAAGGCTGAACTACTCAGCCGGGTAGTTGATCTCCGTCAGCAACGCCTTGACGGAATCCTCGGTGGCAGGCTCAGAGAAACGCACCATCACCTTGCGGTCTTCCAGACTGGCTTTGACGGCTTCCACACCGGGCAGCTCAGCCAATTCAGTCTCGATGGTCTGCGTGCAATGGCCGCAGTGAATCTTGGGAACGCTATAGACAACCATGTTCATAGAAATCTCCTTTGGTCCTTAGACCTTCATCGCTGCTTGATACACTTCGGCAATTTCTGCCAGAACGCGCTCGCGCTCTTCGGCATCTTCACCGCGCACAGCCGTGATAACACAGGAGTGCATATGCTCCTCCAGCACCATCTGGCTCACCTTGTTGAGCGCCGCCTGGGTAGCTTGGATCTGGCGGATGATGTCGATGCAGTACACCCCCTCATCCACCATGCGTTCAATGCCACGCACATGGCCTTCAATGGTTTTGAGCCGCTTGCTCACTCGCTCTTGGTTCATAGCACGCCTCCTGCTGCCCCACCCCCTATGGGGGGGGGTGTTAGGATAGTGTAGCCCCGTTTCTGGCAAATGACAAGGGTTGAGTATTGCGTTAGCTAGTGGGGCTTAACAACTGGTTGAGCGCCTCAAGAGTTTGCTCACGGCTCCTAAAATGCACGGCCTGCATACCCACCTGGCGCGCGCCGGCAATATTCTGCTCAAAATCATCCACGAAGACGGTTTCCCCCGGCTGCACACCGAGGCGCTCGGCGGCCAGCAGATAAATGGCCGGGTGCGGCTTCATCACCCCAACTTCTCCCGAGATGACCAGTTCGTCAAAGGCATCCGCAATGGGATACTCCGTCTGCAGCGCCTCGCGCAGATTGTTCATGGCATTACTAAGCAGGCCCACCTTGTATTGAGGGCGCAGGCCGCGGATGTAGGCCATCAGCGTGTGATCCAAATGGTCGTCCCCAAAGAACGAGCTGTTCAGCTCAGCCACGCTGATGCCAAGGTCAGCGGCCACTTCCTGCAGATAAGCCGCCCCATCCACCGCGCCGGTCTGCGCCTGGCGGCGGTTGTCTGCGTCGAAGATGCGCGACTCCAAGGCGGCGCGGCTCAGCCCCACGCGTTGGGCCAATGCGTCACGCCCGTTGTTTGCATCGGTGCGCACCAGCACACCGCCAAAATCCCAAATGATGGCTTTGATATTCATGCGAGTATTGTACGTGGGTTAGTAGGTAATAAAAAGCCCGCTTAGCGGGCTTTTGCACATTTACGGAGCCAGCGCCTCTACCAACGCGCTTTGCAACTCAGGGCCATCAATGTAGCCACGCCACTGCGCCAACACGGTGCCGTTGGGGTCGATCAGGAAAAAGTGTGGCTGGTAGGTGTAGCCAAGCTGTTCCTGAATTGGCAGAGTTTGGGGATCGTCACGGTCCAGATACACAAAGTTGACCTGATCGCCATACATGCTCTCCAAGCCATGCACAGTGGGCGCCACTGCCTTGCACACCGCGCACCAGTAGGCAAAGAACTCCACCAGCTGCACGCGGCCCGAGGCCAGCACAAACTCCTGCGGCTGGCTGGCGTGAAATTCTGGGCTGCCCAGGCGGATGGCAGGTAGCCCAGCAGTTTCGACCGCCTGGCTCATGGCCTGCTCAGGTGCCATGCGCGTGCCAGCTTCAAGCTGAATCTGGCCATCGGGCAAGATAGGCGCCTGGCCGCTGCAGGCGGCTAAGGGAAGACTCACGAGTAGTAAGCCCGCCAGCAACAGTGTGCGGCCAAAGGGTGAAACAGCGAAAGAAGACTGCATTTGCATCACGCATATATTAACCCTTTGGTTATGGCATCTGTGCGCATTCAAACCGTGCTCTAACTGAAATTTAATCCACCTTAAAGATACCTATTCGCTTCACGATAGAATTAGCGCATGAGGCTGGAAGGAAAAAACATCCTCGTGACGGGCGGCGCCGTGCGCGTGGGTGCAGCCTTGGTGCGCGCTATCGCAGCAGCACAGGGCACTGCGCTCATTCACTACAACGGTTCCACCGCCCAGGCAGCCGCCCTGAAGGCCGAGCTGGAAAGCCAGGGGGCCACTGCTCACCTGCTGCCGGCTGACCTCAGCCACCCGCAACAAGTGAGCGAGCTTATGGTGCAGGCACGCCAATACGGGCCGCTGTACGCCCTGGTCAACAATGCCGCCATCTTCGAGAATATTGAGCTGGATAGCACCAAGTTGAGTGACTGGCAGCGCCACCTGGATATCAATCTCACCGCGCCCTTCCTGCTCAGCCAGGCCTTCTGGCGTGCGGCCGGCGATGCGCCTGGCCGCATCGTCAACATCCTTGATTGGCGCGCCATGCGCCCCGGGCCAGACCATCTGCCCTACACCATCAGCAAAGTGGCCTTGGGCGGGCTGACGCGCTCATTGGCGGCCGCCATGGCACCCACCATCAGCGTGAACGGCATCGCTCTCGGTGCCATTCTGCCGCCCAGCCGCGGCGCAGCCAAGCAAGACATCTTGAATCACATCCCGGCGAAGCGCTGGGCCGAGCTCGATGAGGTGGGCCAGACCCTGCTCTTCCTGCTCAACGGGCCGAGCTACATCACCGGAGAGATCATTCACCTGGACGGAGGACGCCACCTGGTATAGCTATGGATAAGCTCATCATTAAAGACCTGCTGGTACGCGGCATCATCGGCATCAATGACTGGGAGCGCACGACCCCCCAGGACATCCTCATCAATATCGAGATCAAGGCTGATTTAAAACAGGCCGGCCAGACCGATGACCTGAACCACAGCGTCAACTACCGCAGCGTGGCCAAGCAGGTCATCGCCCATGCCCAGAGCGCAGAGCGCCTTACGGTAGAAGCGTTGGCCGAGGATATTGCCAAGATCTGCCTGGCGCACCCCGGCGCCAAAGCTGCCAAGGTGCGTGTGGAAAAACCCGGCGCGGTGCGTTTTGCCGCCTCGGTGGGTGTTGAGATCAAGCGCCAAGCAGGTGACTGAGCACATTGCCTACATTGGGCTCGGCTCAAACATTGAACCGGCCCACAATCTGCAGCAGGCCGTGGCCACGCTGCGCAACGCCGCCTTGCCGGGCCACACACGGCTGCTGGCTGTTTCCAGCGCGTGGAGCTCACCCGCGCGCGGCACCCAGGGCCCACAATTCCTCAACGCTGCCGCCAAACTCACTACGCAGCTAGACCCCGAAGCCCTAAAGCTGCAGGTGCTGCGCCCGCTGGAAGCAGCGCAGGGCCGCGTACGCACAGCCGACCGCAATGCGCCGCGTACTTTGGATATGGACCTGCTCGTCTACGATGGCCAGGAAATTGATGCTGAGATTTGGCAGGCAGCCCACATTGCGCTGCCGCTGTCCGAGCTACTCCCAGAGCTGGCTGCACCCGACAGCCGCGAGACGCTGCTGGCCGCCGCCGCTCGGCTGGCGGCCAGCCAGCCAAACCAGCGCAGCGAGCTTGTGCTCAAAAAGTAAAAAGGCCAGCATTCTGCTGGCCTTTTTGGTACTCGGTTACAAGGTTCTAGAGGTTGCTAATGACGCTATCGTAGAGACTGTTGGTGATGCCGCCTGAAAGAAAGGTCAGAGCAACGATGCTTAGGATGGCCAGAAACACAATGATGACTGCGTATTCAGCCAACCCTTGCCCAACTTCGCTTTTGCTCCTCATAGAGGCCTCCTGGTGACCAACTTGTCACAAGTACCATAATACTACACAGGAGCTCCAGCCCACAACGCAGACGGCTAAGCAAAGTTAGCTAGAAATTCAGGCGTTCGGCGCCACGCGCCAGGTTATCCATAAACTCCTGACGAGTAGCCGGATTGTTGCGGAAGCCACCCACCATCGTAGATGTGGTCATGCGCGCATCGTGTTTTTTGACGCCGCGCATCATGGAGCACATATGCAAGGCCTCCACCACAACGCCTGCTCCCAAAGGATTAATCGCATCACAGAGGAAATCAGCAATCTGGCGCGTAAGGCGCTCTTGCACCTGCAAACGCCGTGAGAACATATCCACGATACGCGGGATCTTGGAAAGACCGATGACCTTGCCGCGTGGGATGTAAGCTACATGAGCGCGCCCGATGAAGGGCAGCATGTGGTGCTCACACAGGCTGAAGAACTCAATATCGCGCACGATGACCATATCGTCGTACTGCACGTCGAACAAAGCATCATTGATGAGCTTGACCGGGTCTGTTCGGTAACCCGAGAGCAGCTCGGTATAGGCGCGCGCCACGCGATCAGGCGTGCTCAGCAAGCCCTCGCGCTGTGGGTCTTCACCCACAGCGCTCAGGATCTGCTGCACAGCCTGCTGGATGGTGGTCTGATCAACCTCGCCATCCAGCAGCTGGGCAGCTTCATAAACTTTTTTCTTGCCAGTCATGCTTAGGCAAGCTCCGTGTTGATCAAGCCATAGTCGCCATCGGCGCGGCGATACAGCACACTCACCCCGCCGGCTTCCATGTCATAGAAGACAAAGAAATCCTGATGCCCCAGCAAGCGCATCTGTTCAATGGCTTCACTCTCGTTCATGGGGTGCAGCATAAATTTCTTGCGGCGCACCACCTGCTCTTCAACTTCTTCTTCATAGAGGGCAGCCACTTCTTCAGTCGCTTCATCGCTGATCGAGGCGCCATCACCCTTGCCACGATAGCGCTTGCCCTTGTAGCGCTCGATCTGGCGCTGGATGCGCTCCAGGGCATTATCGAAAGCCGATTGGATCTGGTCACTCTTGTACTCGGAACGCAGCACAAACTTCTTGCCGCGCAACGTGATCTGCGCCTTGTAGCGATGGGCAGCTTCACGCGCCGAGGCGCGGTGGCTCAAATCGATGCGGGCTTCTTCAAGATCATTGATATAGCGGTCAAGCTTAGCGGCGCGCGATTCAACATATTCGTTCAAGGTCTCATCGATCTTGAAATCGTGGCCGAAAATGTCTACGTTTAGCATGGGTTCCTCCTGGGTGAGAATAAGAGAAGTACCTTCAACGCTAGTGTACCAAGTGCCACTGCGCTTCACATAGGGCAATTGTCATAAAGTTCGAGCCAGCGTCAGGACATAGACGCTATGCGCCCCTGCCGCTCGCAAAGCGCGGGCGGCAGCATGCAGGGTGGCGCCAGTGGTCATGATGTCGTCCACCAGCAGCAGGCGGCGCCCGGCCACCTGCGGGTTGGCCACAAAGGCGTCATTTACATTGGCCCAGCGCTGCTCTAAACCTAGATCCATCTGCGGCAGCGTATCGCGCTGGCGTTGCAGTAACCCATTCACCAGCGGCAGTCCCAGTTGCTGCGCCAGCGGGCCGGCCAACAGCTCCACCTGATTGAAGCCACGCTGGGTCACGCGACGCGGGCTGAGCGGCACCGGCAGCACACCCTCTACTCGCCAGCTGGCCGGGTACAGCGCGGCCAGCGGCTGGCTGAGGGCCTGGCCAAGACCACCACTACGCTTGTGCTTGAGCTTGAGAATGGCGCGCCGCAAGGTGCCGGCATAGCCGCCCCAGGCCCGCGCCGAGACAAAGGCGAAGGTCGGCGGCAGACAAGCAGGGCATTCGGCGTGCGGTTCTGGCAGCGGGTAGCCGCAGTGCGCGCACACCGGCTCATGCAAGATCTGCGTGGCAGCCATACACTGGGCGCACCAATGGCCCCCCAGGCGGCCACAGCCTCCGCAGCGCGGGGGAAACAACCAGTCTGCCGCGGCAGACCACATACTTGCTTTCATCGGGGTTTAGAAGAAAGCGCCGGAGCGTATGATTTGCAAGATGGCTGGCCCCAGCAGAATGATCATGATGGTTGGGAAGATCAAAAAAGCCATTGGCATGAGCATTTTTACCGGTGCCCGCTGGGCATTCTCTTCGGCACGTTGGCGGCGTTTGACGCGCATCGCATCCGATTGCACACGCAATACGCGCGCCATGCTTACACCCAGCTGCTCGCTCTGAATCACGGCCGCTACGAAGGTGTTGATCTCATCTACGCCTAGACGGTCAGCCATGTCACGCAGGGCCTCACGGCGCAACTTACCCAGTTGGATCTCCTGCAACACGCGCGCAAACGCCCGCGCCAGGTCGTTATCCCACTTCTCCACCACTTTTCGCATGGCAGCGTCAAAACCCAGGCCGGCTTCCACACAGATGGTGAGTAGGTCCATGGCATCTGGCATGGCCTTCATGACCGAAGTCTGGCGGCGGCGCACATTGCGATTGAGCATCATATTCGGCAGGAAGAAGCCGATAAAGATCGAGCCACCGATGATGAGCATCGAGGTGAGCGCAAAAGGCGATGTGGTTGGTGAGAGCGAGAAGACGAAGAACATCAGCGCGCCGAGGCCAAGACCAAAAATAAGGCGAGAGGCGAGGAAGACGGTGGGCTCCAGCCAGCGCGGTGCGTCAGCCATTTCCAATTGGCGGCGTGTCTCCGTGATGGCATTCTGCGGAGTGAAACGCTGCGCAATCTCACCAAAGCGCTGGGCCATCGGGTAGACCACGCGCTCCATCAACGGCTGCGAAAGCTCGATCTCTTCGAGGCTGGTCACTTCGCCGCGCTCAGCGTACTCAGCCAACCGGCGGGAGAGCGTGTCTCTGCCGCGGCTTTCGCGCAAACCCAGCACCACCAAAGCAATCGCTCCGGCGATAACAATAAACAACAGGAGCAGGGCAACCCACATCATGGCTAGATTTCCACCGTGCTCATCTTATCCAGCACAAAATAGCCAATGACTAGCATCAGGCCAGCCACGCCAAGCATCAGGTAGCCGCACAATACCGGGGGCTGGAAAAACTCCTGCATATACTCACGGTTGAGACCCCACAGCGCCAGGCCCAGCCCCACCGGCATGAGCGCCAGGAAGCGCCCAGAGTATTTGACCTGGGCGGTGATGGCGCGCATCTCCCCTTGAATACGAATGCGCTCGCGCACGGTGTGCGAGATGGTGTCAAGGATCTCGGCCAGATTGCCACCCACTTCACGCTGGATGTTGATGGCCGTAATGGCCAGATCCAAGTCTTCGCTGGCGATGCGGCGCTGCAGATTCTCCAACGCCGTTTCCATCGAAACGCCCAGTTGCATTTCCTGCACTACGCGGCGGAACTCGTCACTGATCGGGGATGGCAGCTCGCGGCTCACCGCTTCCATCGCCTGCAAGGCGGAGAAGCCTGTGCGCAGGCCGTTGACCATTAGGTTGAGCATATCCGGCAACTGGTCACTGAACTTGGCCAGGCGTTTGTTCTGCTGAAAGCTAACAAAGAAGCGCGGAATAAAAAGGCCAAAAATCAGGCCAATAAATGCAAAGAACCACGAACCATCAAAAAAGAAGAAGCTGAACAGTCCCATGAACACACTGGCAATCATCATCAGCATGATGTACTCGCCCGATTTCAACTTGAGGTCGGCACGCGCTAACTCACGCGAGATGTTGTCACCATAGTTGGTGTTGGCCACGCGGTCATTGAGCCAATTGGTAAGCACCGAGTTCTTGGTTTTTGCCTCTTCAGCATACTCAAGGTTGCTCTGCTTCTCAGCCAGGTAGCCTTCAAGACGCCTGTCTACCAGCGAGCGCTCGCTGCGCAGCGTAACCACCAGCCCCACCACAAACAGAATGATGGCGACTGCAACTCCAGTCCAAAGGATCCACACAGGCATGGCTTAATACCGTTGGCGTTGGCCGATGCCAAAGATACTGGGCGGCACATGGATACCGGCGTCTTCAATGCGTTCAAGGAAGTTGGGACGCAAACCAGTAGAGCGCAGCTGTCCTATCACTTTGCCATCTTCAAAGCCGCTCTGCTCGAACTGGAAGATATCGGTGAGGGTGATGACATCGCCCTCCATGCCCACCACCTCAGTGATGTTGACCACCTTGCGAGAGCCATCTCGCTGGCGTTCCACCTGCACCACCAGGTCAATCGCCGAGGCGATCTGCTCACGAATGGCGCGCACAGGCAGGTCGTAGCCGGCCATCAAGGTCATCGTTTCCAGGCGGGCCAGCGTGTCGCGCGGCGTGTTGGCGTGCGCAGTGGTCATCGAGCCATCGTGGCCGGTGTTCATCGCCTGGAGCATGTCCAGCGCCTCACCAGCACGAATTTCACCTACGATGATGCGGTCAGGGCGCATACGCAGCGCATTGACCACCAGTTGCTGGGCATTGATCTCACCCTTGCCTTCAATGTTGGCCGGGCGTGTTTCCAGCGTGACCACATGCTCCTGACGGAGCTGCAACTCTGCCGCATTTTCGATGGTGACAATGCGCTGGTCACTGGGGATAAAGCTGGAGAGCACGTTAAGCAGCGTAGTCTTACCGGAGCCAGTACCCCCTGCGATCACTACGTTGAGGTTGGCTTCTACACATGCCTTAAGGAAGATGACTGATTCCGCAGTGAGTGAGCCGTATTCAATCAGCTGCTCCACCGTAATGGGATCTTTGGAGAACATACGGATGGTGAGCGTTGGCCCCACCAAGGAGATCGGCGGGATGACCGCATTCACGCGGGAGCCATCCGGTAAACGCGCATCCACATACGGGCTGGCTTCGTCTACGCGGCGGCCAAGCGGCGCCACAATGCGATCAATGATGCGCATCACATGCGCATCACTTTCAAAGGTGATGGGCGTGCGGTGCAGCTTGCCTTTGCGCTCTACATATACATTCTTGTAGCCATTGACCATGATTTCAGTCACGCTGCTGTCATCCAGCAGCGGCTGCAGGGGGCCAAAACCAAGAATCTCAGCAACGATCTGCTCAAACAAGCGCTGGCGCTCCGGGCGCGAGAGCACTGTGTTCTCTTCGATCAGAATCTGCTCAAACAACTCCTGGATGGTGCGGCGCACCTCATCTTTCTTAATGTCCAGGGTCGGGTCGAGCTCAGACAGCAGACGGGTCTGCACACGCGTCTTGAGGTCCATGTAGCCGCCGCGCGGCGTGCCGGCGGCGGGCTGGTTGATGCGGCGGGCGCGCAGGTTACCGGGGCGCTGATTGCTGCCGCCGCCGGCCGCGGGCGGATCGGCGGGTGGGCCTTTGCGCTCCAGTTGTGCGGGGTTTTGGCGCTGTGCTTCTTCGGCCGATTGGCCGCGCTCTAAACGTCTCATCAACGACATGGCTTATATCTCCTGCTGGCGGCTAACGGGCAAGCTAGCCAACCTCGATCTGGTTAGGCACTTGAGCCTTCAAACGGCTCACCAGCATAGCGGCCAGATCAGAGACTGCTTTAGCTGCTGGAGTGGTGCCATTGCGCAACACAAAAGGCTCGCCACGGTCCATCGCAGGCACCACCAGTTTTTCTTCCAGCGGAATGACAGCAGCCACTTCTTTCTTGAAGTTATCGCGCACGCGCTCTGGCGTGATGCTGCGGCGTTTATCAAAGCGGTTCATCACCAGCACGATCTGCTCACGCGAGATGCCCAGCCCCTCGGCCAGGTCCAGGAACAAACGTGCATTCTTGATAGACGGAATATCCTGCGTGATCAGCAATACCACGATGCTGGCCGCATCTAGAGCCGCTAGAGTGAGGTCATTCAAAAGGGAACCGGTGTCTACCAGCACATACGGATACATACGGCTGAGGTAGCGCACCACCGAGCCAAACTGGTCACCGCTCACCGTATCGGCCTGCTCGGGGCGCATCGGCGCCGCCAGGATGTGCACGCCGGAGGCTTCGTGGCGCAGCAATACTTCATTCACCACTTCGCGGTCAAGCTCATCGGCGCGGGGCGCCAGGTCAGCCACATTGTTGCGCCCCTGCTCATTGAAAAAGAACGAGAGGTCGCCAAACTGCAGGTTGCCGTCCACCGCCACCACGGCCTGCCCCTGCTGGCGCATGCACACCGCCATGTTGGCGGCAAGGGTGGTTTTGCCTGTGCCACCCTTGGGGCTGAAGATGGTGATGACATGGCCCTGGTCGCCCGGCAGCAAAGTACCACTGCCGCTGCCTGAACCCGAGTTGCCACTGAAGCCAGAGGAGGCCAGCTTCTCCTTCTCATTCCAGGCTACGCGGCCGGCACGGCGAATGGCCGCGGTGAGCTCATCTACGTCGATCGGCTTGGTGAGGAAATCGCGTGCGCCGGCCAGCATGGCGCGGCGCATGTAATTGGAATCACCCTGTACAGACAGAATGACGATCTGTGTATGGGGGACTTTCTTACGGATGGCTTCGGTGGCACTGATGCCGTCCATATCCGGCATGTTAATGTCCATCAACACGACGTCTGGCTGGGTCTCAATGGAAAGGTCTACCCCCTCCAAGCCATTGCGCGAGGCACCCACCACCTCGATCTGCGCATCGAACTGTAAAAGTTTGCGGATGTTCTCGCGAGTCTCAGCGACATCATCCACAATCAGGACGCGTATTTTTTCTTCAGCCATCCTTGTTAACCGTGCGCCTCTCTGCCGGTGTGAAAACTACGGCTGAGCAGGAAGTGTCTGCAGTTGGTCATTCTGCACCGGCGAGACCAGCGTATCAATACGCGGGGTCAGGCCAAAGGGCAGCTTCGAAGGCACTGGAATGTTGTAGGTGTTCAACAGAAATTCCAGCGTCACTGCTTCAGTGGTGATGATGCTGTCATCACCAGTGGCACGCAGCGCCAGGTTGAGCTCTGCACCGGTGTAGATCAAATAATTGAGGGTGACCGCATCTTGCGGAGTAACGATCAATGTAATGATGTCTGGCGGCTCCACCGATGGCGGCACCACGACCTCTGCGCCTGTAGCGGGGTCAATGGTGGTTTCGCTTTGCGGCAGCACCACCTCGCCATTCGGATCGGTGTAGTAGTGGTTGCCAACGTGTAGCACCACAATATCCTGCAACAAGGTCTGGCTCACCAGGCGTGGGCGCTGCGACTCAGACGGCACCGCGTAAAAAGGTTGGCCCGTTTGCTCGTCCACAAAGCCGGTGCCTAGCAATGCCGTCGGGCCACCGTTCACCACCTGGGCCGTGAGCACACTGATGAGCTCGTCGGTCTCTACATCTGAGCTACTTTCATCATCCGCAGTTGCACCGCCGGTCACCAGGGCATTCCCCGGCTCCAGGATGCCCGCGGTGCTGTTGGGGGTTTGTGTCTGAAAGCTCTGGTCCAACTCCACCAGCAATAGCGAAGCAATCACGTTCACATGGTCGCCAGCGCGCAGGCCATAGGCCAGGCTGGAAAAACGGTCAATCGGGATCGGGAAGGCCACCATGCCAGAAGGAATGAGCAAGGCAGTATCCGAGCCACTCTGCTCCACCACCTCGCTGTCCTCCGCCAGCATGCTGGCGTTCAGCGGCGTGCCCGGCGTGAGGTCATAGCGAGAGCGGCGGCCTGCCACCTGTGTGATGTCAGTAAACATGCCTTCAATGGTCTGGTCGGAGGGATAGGCCAGTAGACCCAGATGCTCAGCCGTGATCAGGGCGCCGCGTTCAATCGGCTGCACAACTATGACGATATCTACCGTGTTGACCGGCTGTTGCGCCTCCGCGCCATTGGCATTATCCAGGTTCAGCACAGCATACAGTGCTACCAAGGCCAAAATGACCAGAATGGCCAGCACAATCAACAGTCTTCCTACACGCATAGTTGAAACCCTTTCAGGCCTACCCTCACATAGTCTGAGGGCAGGATAGAAGTAGTCTACATGAAATCAAGCCAATTTGCCAATCCCGCTCATGGGCTATCGCTTTTGGCCGCAGACAAATGCAGCCCTGACAATTGCCAGGGCTGCATTAGGATAAATGGTCGCCAAAATTAGATGTTGGCGATGATGTTGCTGAACACGTTACCAATAGATCCGCCGAGCAGGGACACGATCACGATGACCACAATGGCGACCAGCACCAAGATCAGCGCGTATTCTACGAGCCCTTGACCCTTTTGAGAGTTGAACATTAGGAGTTCCTCCTTTCCATCAAAGGTACTCCGCAAAAGTGCAGAGTTATGCATAGATTATAGAAATGGCTGGTTTTTTGCGCAATAGAATTAGAGTACTAATGGCCAGGTTTAGCTACGTGGGGCCTGGGCTTCGCCCGGCACGCTAAACGCAAAGCGCGCTCCCTGCCCTGGGGCGCTATCCATATCAAAGGTGCCTCCCAGCAGGTCCATACGCTCGCGGATGGCTTTGAGGGTCAGCTCAGCCTCGGCGGGTACGGCATGCAAGTCAAAACCACGCCCGTTATCTTCCACGCTGGCACGCACCTGGTGCTCGGTAATATCCAGCTGCACTTTAATGCTGCTGGCCTGGCTGTGCAAAGCAGCGTTGCTCAACAGCTCCTGCACAGCACGGAAAACGACCACCTCAATATATGGCTGCAAGCGGCGCTCAGAGCCGGTCACGCTGACCGGGATCTCGATGCCCATCTTTTCCGCAAGGTAATCAGCATAGCGTTTGATGGTAGGCACCAAGCCGAGATCATCCAGCATCATCGGGCGCAGGTCAAAGATGAAGTCACGCACCTTTTGAAAGGTGCTGGAGGCGGCTGCTTTCAGGCTGTTGAGCTCCTGGCGCGCCTGCTCCTGATCCACCTCAAATAGACGTAAGGCAATCTCGGTCTGCAAGATAAAGTTGGAGAGTTGCTGGGCTGGCCCATCATGCATCTGGCGTGAGAGGCGCTGGCGCTCCTGCTCCTGCGCTTGGATCATGATCTCGATGGAGTTCTGCGTGCTGCGGCCGCTCTCCTGCGGGCGCACTTCGCTGGCCTCGGCGTCACGCACTTTCTTGAGCACCTGCAGCTGGCGCTCCAAGCGCGCTTTGTCGCTGTGCAGCTTTTCGAACTGGCCGCGCATCACCACCAGGCGCTGCTGTGCCTCCAGGGCGGCATCGTACGCTACGCGAATATCCGGTGCGGGGACATCATCGATCTGGTTCTGGATCTGTTGCAGATGGGCAGTGATCGTCGCGTTGCGCTGGGTGAGCTTATCCAGCTCGCCTTTGCTTTGCGTCAACAGCAAGTCGATCTCACTCAGCTCACGCTGGGTCTGAGTAATTTCCAGCTCCAATTCCTCTGCCGCTGAACCGGCAGAGGTGGCAGACCCAGAGAATACGCCGTCTTGAGGCTCAGCCATCGCTATGCTCACTCCTGGACGCGTTTTTCATCGTCATACAATCTTACCCAGCCACGACGCAATGCGTATACGGCAGCCTGGGTACGGTCTTCGACATTCAACTTGCGCAGCACGGCAGTGACGTGATTCTTGACCGTTTGATGGCTGATATCCAAATGGGTGGCGATCTCTTTATTGCTCATGCCACGCGTAACGCACTCCAGCACTTCCATCTCGCGGCTGGAGAGCGGCTCAAACGGTTCACCCGGGTCACTGTAAGCACGGCCGGCCACGCTGCGCTCGCCCAGCCAGCGCTGTAAAGCGGGCTGATCCAGCACCTGGTCCCCGACAACGAAGTTGCCACTGGCCACAGCACGCACAACTTCGAGGAGCTTGAGTGGGTCTATATCCTTAACGCAGTAGGCTGCCGCTCCGGCAGCCATGGCGTGGATGACCTGCGAGCTGTCATCATAGGCGGTGAGCAGCACCACACGGGTGCTGGTCTTCTTTTCATTCTTCAGGGTGCGCGTGAGTTGCTGGCCGTTGATATTGGGCAGGTTCACATCCACCAGGGCCACATCCGGCGCCAGCTTCTTGATAAGCGCCAAGCCTTCATTGCCGTCAGCAGCCTGCCCTACTACATCGAAATCATCCTCGATCGCAAAAGCGTCGACAAGGCCTTGGCGGAAAATGGGATGGTCTTCTACAACAACTAGGCTGATCTTTGGCATCGTACGTTCACAAAGGGGATAGGTCTTGGCAGTATAGCATAGGCATGCTTTTCCACTGCTATGGCGGCGCGCCAACCCAGCGCAAGACCTGCATCACGCCCAGAGGGGGCGTGTAGACCAACTCAGCATAGCTGCTGAGTTGTGGATACCAATCTTTGAGTACGATGAGATAGTCCACGCCGCGCGTATCCAAATAAGCCGCCAACTGCACTTCGTCACGAATGAATGGCACCACCTCTGGTGAGACTAGGCCGGCCAGGTCTACTAGCGGGCGCGGCGCAAAGTAACCGATTGCGCCAATGTCATGCACCGCCAATAGCGCATCCGCCGGCAGATTGTCTTGCACCCAGTGGGCCGTCTCCACCATCTGCGTTTCGATGAAGCGCACGTCTTGCCCATAGCTGGCCGCACCCAGCACCTGGAAGGCCAGCGAGCCAGCCGCCAGCATGCTTGCGCAGGCGATGGTAAAGGTACGGCGTGTTTTCTGCGCGCGTAGCAACTGCAGCAGCTCAGCCCAGCCAGCCGCGCCGAGTATTAGATACACCGGCACCAATGGCATGGCATAACGGCCGTGCTGGTAGGTGACCGGCAAACGCAGAGCGAACAATAAAGCAAAGCCCAATAACCATGCCACCCAAGCCATCTGCCGCCAATCACGGCGGCGCAACGCGATGAAGGCGGTGTACAAAAAGCCGGGCAGCACAAAAACGCCCGCGCCGATCACAGGCTGCACCAACTGCCCTGCCCAGCGTTGCAACAAAGGCTGTGCCAGCAACTCGGCGTACTCTGCCTGCTTGGCGTAGAAGGTGCTGGGCCACAGATTGCCAGAGGTGGCTTGATTGAATAGAAGATAAGGAAGTAAGAGCAGCACAAAGCCTGCCAGCAGGCTGCCCGCGGCGCGCAGTTTGTGCTGGCTGCCCAGCCACACGGCAATACCCAGCGGGCCCAACAGGGTGAGCCCTTCGGGCCGCACCAGCATGGCAATCCCCGCCAATGCTCCGGCAGTAAAAGCCTTCGGCTTTGACTGCACCGAGAGCCACAACGCTGCCAGGCACAGCAGCGCGAATAAGGCCGTCTCCATACCAGACAGGGCCGCCCACACCATGTGATGCTCAAGCAGCACCAGCGCGCCCACCCACACCGCCACGCGCGGCAAGCCAGGCTGCACGCGTACAAAGGTGGCTGCGCCTAGCAAGCCCAAGCCCCACAAGCTCAGCCAGCCCAGCAGCGCCACCCACACTACCGGGGCAATGCCCAACCCGGCAGCCGGAGCCAGCAACAGCACCCACAGCACGCTGGTGGCCGCGCCGGAGGGCTCCCCGGGTATAAAAGCCCACTCCCCGTGCAGCGCCAGGTTACGCGCATAGCTCTGGTGGATCCACGCATCATCCAGTGGGAAGCCGCGATACGAACTGACGAGAAGGTAGTACGCAATCGCCGCAGCCGCCAGCAGGCCCACAGCAAAGATGGGCAGCCACTTACGGAAAGCGGAAGATGCGCGTGCCATCAACCTCCCCTAGATATTGCAAGCTGCTCAACAAGGGGCCAGCCTGGTAGATCTCGCTCCAGCCAGGCTGTGCAGATTCAAGCAGCAGAATGCTGGCATTGAACTTGCGCGCCGCGTCACCCGCAGGCTGTGTGCCGCCATGCGGGATCACGATCGCAGGCCGGCCCGAGGCGAGGCTGAAGCCGGGCGGGTTGTTGACCATGATGACTTCGTCCGCCGCTACGCCTAGCTCAGCCAGATGCTGGCTGAGCGCACGGTTGTGCGCCGCGGCTGCATCCCAGCCGCCCGCCAGCACACGCTGCTGCACGGCGTAAACGCTCAGCGCCGCCGCCAGCAGCAGAATACCTATCGAGAAGATGTGCCCGGCCTTGGTCAGCTCCCAGCCACGGCGGGCACTGCCCCACTCCAGGGCCGCGTGCAATCCAGCCGCAGCCAGCACCCACACCAGCGGTTGCAGTACCGCCGCAGCGTGGAAGAAACCACCGCGCGCGCCCGAGAACGGGAACACGATGCTGAACGCGAAGAGCAAAGCTAACCAAGCCACAACGCCCACGCGCACGGCAAGCTGCGTGCGCAGGCGCCAGGCGCCCCACACCACCAGCGGCGCCAGTGCCACCAGGCCGCCCACGGCCAGCGCACTGGCCAGGTTCTGCCCCAGCGCGGCCAAACGTGCGCTCAAGATCGCGCTAAGGCCGCTGGCCCACCAGCGCTCAAAGGTGAGCATGCTGGCCGGGTAACTGAACAGCTCATCGTATTGCAACAGCCACAAGGTCTGCTCGGCGCCTGGCGCCAGTAGGCTGCCAAAGGCCAGCCAGTTGCGCACAAACCAAGGCAGCATGATCAGGGCGTAACCCGCCAGCATCTTCAGGCTGCCGCTCCAGCGGCTAGCACGCCAGACGACAAAGCCGGCCAGCAGCAGCCATAGCAGCCCCTCGGCGCGTGCCAGGTGCAACAAACCCGCCAGCACACCCAAGGCCACCAGCTGCCAGCTGGATGCAGGCCGCAGTATCAATAAAAAGAACAAGCCGCCCAGCAACATGCACAGAGCAAAGCTGTCTGTGGTGGTGAGGAAGGGCAAATAGAAGCCAGGCAGCACCGCAAGCCAACCGGCCAGGCGTGCCGAGCCACGCCGCCCGCTCAGCTGCATGCTGAGCGCGGCGGCCAGGGGCGGCAGCAGCGCCGCCAGCACCAGCAGCAATACACGCCCGCCGTTGAAGCTGGCACCAAACACGGTGGTGCTCGCCGCCACGGCTAACGAAGGCAGCGGCATCCAATAGGTGTGCGAGGGATGCGGCAGGCCAGCCGGCGCATCCAGATAGTTCCACAGCACAGGCTCGCTAAAGCCGCGTCCCGCCGCCAGTTGTTGACCTGTAAGCAGGTAATACTCAGCATCCATATAGCCCGGGCTGTGCTGCAGGCTGGCGACAAGTAACAGCACCACCAACCCGGCCATGAACAAGCTTAGATAGTCTTTGCGCGTCATGGCTGCAGTGCGTAGAGCACATAGTCTCCATTGAAGTCTTGTACTACTGGCAAGCTACTCAACGCGTCTTCCACCAGCGATATTTCGAAAGCATGAAAGTGCTGCGGATCAGCATAGACAAACTCGGCGGCCAGGCGGTTGTAGAGCACATAGTCATACCCTTCGGCCTGCCAGCTGGCGACGGCTGCCTGCGCGGAACCATAGCGCGCCAGGTCGTGCTGCCAGCGGTCAATCACTTCGTCTGGGTCGCATTGAGGCGCACAGGCATAGCCGCGCGCTTCCCACAACATCAGCGTGCGCCCATCGCTGGGTAGCTCGCTCAGCACTAGTGCATACAGGCCGAGGTTGCGTTCACTATAGCCCTGCGCGCTGAGCTCACCTGCCCACAACTGCAGCACGCCACGCTGTATCAGCGTGAGCCCACTTTGCAGCATGCTGAGGGCTAACGCCAAGGCGGCCACTGCAGCAGCGATGCGCCCTACGCGTACGGCGGCGATCTTCAGCGGCTGCGTGGCGGCAAAGCCGAAAGCTGCCAACACTGCAAAGGCAGGGAAAAGCGCAAAATACAAGTGGCTGCGGATCAGGTGCCCGCTGAGCAGGCCCGCCGCCAACCACACCACTAGACCGCCGATGCTAATGATGGCGGAGACGCGGCGCAGCGCGGCCGAGCTATTCTTAGCGTTGGAAGGCAATAGCGCCAATAGACCGAACAACAGCAGCAAGGGGCCAAGCGAGGTTTCGTAGCCAGCCGCATCGCCGATATGGCCGCCTTCAATACCCAGCCAGGTAGCGCGGAACGGCAGGAAGACAACATCCCACACGCTGGCTTGCGACGAGAAGCCCTGATAGAAGGCGAGACGGAAATCATCCATTTCGCCGCCCGGCAACAGTAATGGATAGAAGGGATTGCCGGTATACAGCACGTTGCGCAGCAGCCACGGCAACGCCAAAACAAAAGCCGCTGCCAAATAGCGCAGCAAGGCGCGCAGGTCCCGCTTGTGTGACAGCACGAAGACCAACGCGCCCAGGATGGTCAGCACGCCAGAGGTGTACTTGGCCCCGAAGGCCAGGCCACACAGCACGCCAGCCCATACAGCCCAACGCGCTTCACGCGTCAGCAGCCACTGCTCCAGCATGAGCAAGACGCCCCAGCCCATCAGCACCCCAGGCCAATCGACATAGCCTGAGCTGAGTGCATTGACCAATGAACTGCCACTCAGCAGCGCCGCCAGGCTCACCCAGCCAGCGCGCACGCTGACGCGCGCGGCCACATGGCCCAGCAGCCCCAGCGCCGCCAGCGCGGCCATACCCCAGCTGACCAAAGCTCCGTGCGCTGATCCCAGCGCCCCAGCCCAGGTCACCAGCATGTGCACAAGCTGCGGAAAGCCCCAATGAGTGATCTCGGCCACATAGCCCACCTGCCCCTGCGCCAGATAGATCGCAGGCAGGCTGAGGTGATAGACCAGCGCATCAAAGACCAGCGGCGGCGCCAACGCGGTCAATAAGCCCAGTACAAACATCACGCCGCTCAATATGGCTATGCCGCGGCCCAGGCGCCCGCTTGGCTGCCACAGCGTGCCGAAAGCGCCAAAATCGCTAGCCCACTCACGCAGCGCGGCACGCAAAGGCAACAGCAGGCCCAGCGCCAGCAGCCACGCTACCCAGGCGGCGGTGCCCAGCAGCGTGCCGGCCAGCAAGTACACCAAGCTCAGCGCGCCAAGGCCGAGTGCGGCGCGCAACGCCAGGCGCGCCAAGGCCGGCAGCGGCGCCTGCGGCAAGAGCCGCGTGCCGAGTGCGCCGGCCAGTGCGAACAGCAGCGCGGTGCACAGCACATCGCGGGCGGCCAAAATAGCGTATACAGCAAATTGTGGCGTGAAGGGACGGTGAAAGGCGTAGTAATACGCCAGCGCAATGGCAAACCACAGCAGCACACCAGCGGCCAGCAGGCGCGTTTTCACACGCTCACCCCGCCGGGGCGCAGCAGCCACCAGCGCAGCCAATACAAATTCGCCAGCAGGAACAACGGCGTGGCCAGCAGTAAGCTGAGGTGCTCGCGGAACTGGCCATCGCCCTCACCCAGCGTGAACAGGAACAAGGCCCATACGCCCACAAACAGGATCGGCAGCAGCACCCACACCGCCCGCGGCTGCCCGGTGCGCCGCTGCCACCAGGCCAACAGCCACATCACGACGATCAGCAAGATGACATGATTGGAGCTTGTGGATGGCATGCCTACAAAGGGGCCAAGCACCAGGGTCAGACATACAGCCCACATAAACCAGTCAAAGCGCTGGCGCATAGCGCTGCCCCATTCAAAGAAGAGCAGCAGCCCCAACAAGGCACTCAGCACCAGGCCCACAGTGTGGCCGGTTTGCCCCCACCAGGCGTCTAAGGCGCTGATCAAGGTGCCCGGTGGCGCGTAGCTACCATAGGCCAACACCTGAGCCAAGTTTTGCGCGGCCCAATCCGGCTGCAGTGCAAAACTTGCACCTATCAGCACCAGCAGGCTGACAATGAACGAGCCCACAACGCTACGCCGCTTGTGCGATAGCGCCCAGGCCAGCGTGAACACCAGCACCAGCAGCACCATCTGCGGCTTGATCGTGCTGAGCGCGAAGGCCATGCCGGCCAGCCCATCGCGGTTGCGGCGCATGGCCAGCACGCCCAGCGAGACGAACAGTGCCACCAATACCGCCGCGTTGCCATCCACCAACGGCTTGGCGCTGTGGAACCATATCAACGCGAACAGCAGCAGCGCCACCAGCGGGCCGCGGCTCGGCCGCCACCCAGTAGCCCCCAGACCAGCCAGCACCAGCGCGGCAATGGCGATCTCCTGCGCCGTGATCCACAAGGCGCGCGCCATAGGGTAATCGTCCACTAGTGCAAATGGGGCAAACACCAGCATGGAATAGAAGGGATAGGCGAACAGGGCCTCATCTTCGCCGTCTTCGGCATTGCGGCCATACATGCGGTCCTGGATCGCTGCGGTGGTCTCCGCTCTGTAAGGGCTATACCCTTCAGTGATGAACATACGCGTCCCTAGCCAGCGCGGCAAGAAATCATTCCCGCCCGGGCTGACGCGTGTGAAGCGCAGATTGACCGCGGTGAGCGCCCCGGCCAGCACAGCCACCACCACCAACCCAAACAGTATGCGCGGCCAGGCTGTGCGCATGCGCTAGCGCTCGGCCATGGCCCACAGGTTCAGGCCGAACTCAAATGTGCCTAGGTGAAATTTATCGATGGCAAAGCCCGCCCGCCCCAGATGCCAGGCCAACAGCGCTTCGCTGTATTCCATGACGTGCTCATCGATCTCTTCGCTGCTCACCAAGCCAACGCGTGCCATGAACTTGAGCAAGCCATCCGTCCAGCCATTGGGAGTGGTGAGGATGACGCGGCCGCCCGGTTGCAGCACGCGGTAGGCCTCTTTCAAGATCGTGGCCAGGCTCTCGGGGTGAATGTGTTCAGCCACAGCCAGTAAAGTAATGGCGTTGAGCTCGCCATCCTTGAAGGGCAGGCGTGCATCTTCATTTACATTGCGCACATGCCAGGTAATGTCGGCATGTGGCGTTGAGGGCGGCAATTGGTCCATCGCAAATTTATGCTTGAACTGCGTATTGCTCAGGAAGTACGGGAAGCTGCCGCAGCCAATATCGAGGATGGCGCCGCGGCGCATCTCATCCGTGATGAGCGAATTGGCCTTGTCGGCACGCAAACGTGAGAGGAAGGATTCCAGCAGGCCGTGGCCGCGGGTGACGGTGGTGGTGTGGGGGTCTGTGCTCATAACTTAGTCGTGTCCAAACAGCACGCTGTGTTCATCTTGGTACAAAAGCTGCCAGCCCGCGGCGGGCAGCAGCTTGCTGAGCGCCCAACCGGGCTCCAGCAAAACGATATCGACCTGGCGCAAATCCAAAGTGCTTTCCCAGCCGGGCTCGGCATTGGCCACTTGCAGCCATTCGCCCAGCAGCTCATCTCCGTAGAGGTCTGTGCGCCCATCGGCGTACACGCGGTACTCGGGCAGCGCCCAGATCAAATAGCCGCCCCAATTATACGAGTTGAACATTTCGCCTTGTGGGCGCTGTGCCTTCATATATTCAACCGCGCCCAGCGGCAAGCCTGCGTTCAGCGCTTGGCGATTGGCCGCATCCGGCAGCACGGTGGTCGCTTTGGCGGCCACGGCCACCAAAGCCAGCAGCACCATCACGCTATGTAAGATCGCCTGCATTCGCGTAGGCTGGCTGCGATAACTGAGGCGCTGCTCCAACTGCAGCACACTCTCTGGAAGATTGCGGCTGAGCACGATCGGCGCCGCCAGCGCAAACAGGGCGATATTACGCGCCGCCAGCAAGCTCATGGCACCCAACGCGCCCAACAGCAGAATGTCGTAAAGCGCTGGCCGCCGCGGGGCAAACACCATCGCCAGCAGGGTCAGGCCGAACAGCACGGCGAAGGGCCAGATGCGCGCTTCATGAAAATTGGGGGATTGCCACTCTTGAATGTAGCCGCGCAGCACATCCATCTCCACCGTGTCGAAAGGATAGCGCAGCATCACCGGCCCAGAGGGATTGATGCACACCGCCAGCAGCAGGCCCAACCCAGCTAGCGCCAAGTACTGGCCCCAGCTGCGCCAGGCCTCTTGCAGGCTGGGGCGCGGCGCCGCCTGCAGCCATTCAGCGGCCTGCGCGGCCGCATAGATGGCCAGCAGAATGAAGCCCACGGCGAAGCCAGGGTGGCTGTTGGCCCACACCAGCATCACCAGCGGCAGCCACAGCAAACGGCGTGGCTGGCCGCGGCGGGCGGCTTCCAGCAGCCACAGGCACAGCGCGCTGAACACAAAGCTCCACAAATACGGGCGCGCCGCCCAGTACACCGCCGAGCTGGCCGCCGCAAGCAGCAGGATACTGCTGCGCACAAAAATGCCGCCGCGGCTCAGGGCACGATAGACAAACGCAAAGGCCAGCGTGACCAGCGCGGCCACCCACAGGTTCAGGCCAGCAAAGCCAGCCGTGGTGTACACAAGATAGAGCTGCGCTTCGCTCAGCCAGGCGGCGCTGGGGTACAGCCAGGCCGCGCCTTCACGCGTGTGCGAAAAACTATCCGTAGTTGGCACGCCGCCCTGCAGGATGGCTTGGCCGGTGCGCAGATGCCACCAAGTGTCCGTATCGGTGGAGATACGTAAGGCCATGGCAAAGATGGCAATAAATGTGAGCGCAAGCACCATACGGCGAAAGGACATGCAGGAATAGTAATTGAGAATGGAGATTAGAGATTGATTTAAGATCAATCTCCATTCTCTTGTCTTCTATCCCAACTACAAAGTGCTAATCTCTATACAATCTCTCCATGCTGCGCAAAATCTGGCCCTACCTGCCGCTGGCCCTGTTCGTGCTTGCTGTGCTGGCGCGGGTACTGCCCGGGCCGCGCACCATTGACGATGCGTTCATCACCTTCCGCTATACACGCAACCTTCTTGATGGCCTGGGCTTCGTCTACAACCCAGGCCAGGCCGTGCTCGGCACCACTACGCCGCTGTTCACCCTGCTGTTGGCGCTGCTGGCTTTGCCCTTTGGCGGCGCGGCGGCCAACTTCCCGGCGCTAGCGTTGGGCCTCTCTGCCGTGGCCGACGGGCTCACCACGGTATTGCTCTATACGCTCGGCCAGCAGTTGGGCAGCCGCAACGCCGGCCTGGCCGCGGCGCTGGCCTGGGTCATTGCTCCGTTCAGCGTCACCTTTGCCATCGGCGGGCTGGAGACCAGCGTCTACGTCTTGTTCTTGGTCGCCACAATGTGGGCCTATCTGCATGGCCGCGTCGTGCTGGCTGCCGGTTTGTCCGCCGCGGCCATCCTGACGCGGCCGGACGCGGTGCTGCTGGCCGGGCCGCTGTTGGCCTGGCACGCCCTGCGCTCACAGCCCAACGTCACCCACACCGCCTTCTGGCGTCAAAATGCCAAGGCCATCATCGCATTCCTGCTGCCTCTGCTGGCCTGGGCGGCCTGGGCCTGGCTGACCTTTGGCAGCCCCATCGCCCAGTCTGTCGCGGCCAAGAGCAATGCCTATCGCATTGGACCGATGGCTATGCTCGCCAATCTGGTTAATTTTTACGCCACGCCCTTTCTAGAACATCTGACCTTTGGCATGCACTGGCTCTATGTTGGTTTGTGGCTGTATCCATTTCTATTTATTGTTGGCGCGTGGGCAGTTTACAAACACCAAGCCAACAGCTTGCCGTTTGCGTTTTTTCCGTGGATCTATTTTGTTGTCTTTGCCATCGGTAACCCGCTGATCTTTCGTTGGTATCTCACGCCGCCGCTGCCGTTTTATATACTCTTCATTGCCCTTGGCGTGCACGCTCTCGCTGTTCAGCTTTCGGCGCGCCTGCGCTCTGCTCCGCTCGCCAAAGTATTGGCAACCCTGCTCATCTTGCTGCCCAGTCTCTCTTTGCTGCGCGGCTGGGCTCTGCAACCCGCCCAACCACCGCTGCGCCCCGCCCCTACAATGGCCTGGGTGGAGCTTGAGCTACTTTACGAAGAGGCTGCCCGCTACCTACGCCCAACCATCCTTACCAGCCCGTCCCCCGTAACTTTGGCGGCAGCAGACGTTGGCATGCTAGGTTATCAATTGGCCGAAGTGCGCATTCTTGACCTCGTGGGCCTGAATTCTAAAGAAACACTACCCTATTATCCGCTGGATGCAGTCTATTACGGGGATTTTCTCTACGCCATTCCACCAAATCTGATACTAGATGAGCTGCCAGACTTTGTCGTAATTCTAGAAATCTATGGGCGCTACGGCCTGCTGCAAGACCCGCGTTTTCTTGAACAATATGAGCTTATTCGCTTTCTACCTACAGATATCTACGGCACCGGCCGGCTAGACATCTACCAACGCGTTCCGTAGAACCAAAAATTTCCCTCTTGACAAACTATCTTGTAATATAGTACCTTTATGAAACAAGGTAGCTTATGACCACATCGCCCAAACTCACTCCCCTACGCAAAGGACTACTTGAATTCCTGATCCTCGTAATCGTTTCCGCGGGCAAGGTCTACGCCGCTGACATCCTGCAGCGCCTCGACCAGACGGACTTTGTCACGCAGGAAGGCACGCTCTACCCGCTGCTGAGCAAGATGCGCCGCGAGGAGCTGCTGGATTACGAATGGCAGGAGTCAGACTCTGGCCCGCCACGCAAGTACTACACCCTTACCCCTACCGGGCGCAAACAATTAGCTGAATTCCGCGCCTACTGGCAGCACCTCACTCAACTTATTGATCAACTTGGAGATCGTTCATGAAGAATTTAGTCCTCATCAGCCTCAGCGGCCACACAGCCAGCTTCAAGGCCGAACAAGACGCCTTCGATGCTCTGCGCGGCTACCTTGAGCACGCCGAGCGCAGCCTGCAAGCTGACCCTGACCGTCAGGAGGTTCTGCGCGACCTGGAGCAGTCCATTGGCGATAAGTTGGCCACTCGCCAGGCTTCCTCAGATCAGGTGCTGGCCCTCGCCGACATTGACGCCGTGCTGGCCGAAGTGGGTCCTGTGGCTGGCGAGCCCACAACAGCTCACACGCCCGCGAAACGCCAGCGTCGATTGGTACGCATCAAAGAAGGCCAGAACATCCTTGGAATCTGTCAGGGGCTTTCGGCTCACTCTGACATTGACGTTGATTGGCTGCGAACGATCTTTATTGGGTTGGCCCTTGTCACCGGCGGCGCATTCATCCTCGTCTACTTCGCCGCGGCATTCTTTCTACCCGTTGTGGCAACTCGCGAGGAATACTTCGCTAAATATGGTGGTAATTCAGCGTTGTAACCTTCCCCGGTAATAAAAAAGACCTGCCTCTTGGCAGGTCTTTTTTTATTCACTCTAATTCTCGCCCAAATATTCTTTGAGCTTCTTGCTCACCACCGGGTGGCGCAGGCGACTGAGCGCCTGGGCCTCGATCTGGCGCACGCGCTCGCGCGTGACGCCCATCTTGCTGCCCACTTCTTCCAGCGTGTAGGCCTGGCCGTCCAGCAGGCCATAGCGCAGTTGCAGGATGCGCACTTCGCGCGGCGGCAGGCCATCGAGCACTTCGCCAAGATGCTGGCGCAGCAAGTTATAGGTGGCGGAGTCATCCGGAGCCGGGGCTTCGTGATCCTGAATGAAGTCACCCAACACCGAGTCTTCTTCGTCGTCCGTAGGGGTTTCCAGCGAGAGCGGGCGACGCGCCACCTGGATCATGTTCTCTACCTTCTTGACGGGCACCTCCAAGGCGTCAGCCAATTCTTCTACGGATGGCTCGCGCCCGAGGCGCTGGGTGAGCTGGTGCTGCACGCGCAGCAGCTTATTGATCTGGTCGCCCATGTGCACGGGCACACGGATGGTGCGGCCTTGATCGGCAATGGCGCGGGTGACCGCCTGGCGGATCCACCAGGTGGCATAGGTGCTGAACTTGTGGCCGCGGCGGTAATCGAACTTCTTGGCGGCACGGATCAGGCCAATGTTGCCTTCCTGAATAAGATCCTGGAAAGGCACACCACGGCCCATATATTTCTTGGCTACGCTGATGACCAGGCGGCTGTTGGCGGTGATGAGATGCTCACGGGCGGCCCAGCCATCTTCAATATTAAAGCGATACTTGCTGCGCTGAGCGTCATCCGGGCGGCCGGTGGCCAGCACTTCACGGGCAATGCGGCCCTTTTCGATGCGCTTGGCCAGGCTCACCTCTTCAGCAGCAGTGAGCAGGGGCACACGGCCAACCTCTTTGAGGTACAGGCCAATCATGTCATCGGTATCGATGTTGGCCAGGTAGTTATCGTCAGCTTCACGCTGGCGGCGGCTCTCGTTTTCCTCTTCTTCGATATCCTCGTCGCCGCTCATATCGGCATCGGCGATGGCTTCCAAGCCCTCGGGGTCATCCACATAGGCCACACCAGCGCCCAACAGGGCGGCAAAGGCCTCTTCCAGCTTGTCTACATCACGCTCGGCCTCAGGGAAGAAGTTGAGGATGTCATCAATGGTGACATAGCCCTGTTTACGGCCTAATTCAATTAAACGGACAACTGCGGGATGATCTCGGTCTTGATCGTGCTCGTTTTCGACGATATCGCTTAAAAGTTTTTCGTTCAGCACTACGGGACGCTCTTTTCGGTTGCAGACCTCACTGGGGACGGGCATAAAAAGCCAGCAACGGGGGTGCTGTTGCTGGTTTTTAACTTCCTAGTGGACAAAAACTATACAGCGAATCAAAGTGAGGAGTCAACCAGTAAATCATTTTTGCGCCCTGAATTAATGTTTGCCCTGCCCAGAGCATATAATCAAGGCCGTGTACTACGGAATTCATGGGAAATTTACGGCCACCCCCGGCAACGGCCCCGCCCTGCTCCAGATCCTGCTGCAGGCCGCTGAGGGGCTGCGCCAGAACCCGGATTGCCTGGTCTACCTGGTCAGCAGCCAGCCGGGTGAGCCGGACGCCGTTTGGGTCAGCGAAGTGTGGACCAGCCAGGCCGCCCAGCAGGCCTCCCTGGGCGACCAGGCCACCCAAGCCCTGATCACCCAGGCGCGCCCGCTCCTCGCAGGCATGTCTGAGCGTGTGGAACTGGCCACCCAGGGCGGCAAAGGCCTGTGAGCCCGCTAGCGCAACGCTTGACGCAAAGCCCAGGCTCAAATTACAATCCATCCTTGCACGCCTAACCAAGCGCCGTCGGCATTTGCCACCGGCGCTTTTTAAGGAAAGAACACTTTTACACAGGAGTTATTTGCATGTACGAATTAGGTTTGACCGGTTTTGAAGTCGGAGCCATCTGGGCCGTGTTTGGCGTAGCCATCCTCGGCCTTGCGTATGCGCTCTGGCTGCGCAAGGAAGTGATGGCGGCTGACGCTGGCACTCCCAAGATGCAAGAGGTGTGGGGCGCCATCCGTGACGGCGCCAACGCCTACCTGGGGCGCCAACTGCGCTCCATCATCCCCCTGATCGTGATCCTGACGGTGGCCATGTACCTCTCGGTGGCCATTGTGCCCCCCACCCCTGAGGCGATCGAACGCTTCCACAACATGAGCCCTGAGCAGGTTCGCACCACCATTGGTGTCGGCCGCGCCGTGGGCTTCGTGCTGGGTGCGGTGTTCTCGCTGCTGGTGGGCCAGATCGGTATGCGCATGGCGGTGAACGCCAACGTGCGCGTGGCCTCTGAGGCGCGCAACTCCTTCGGTGGCGCGCTCAAGATCGCCTACCGCGCCGGCACCATCACTGGCATGCTGACCGACGGCCTGGGCCTGTTGGGCGGCACGGTCATCTTCATTTACTTCGGCATTGCTGCGCCGGACGCCCTGCTGGGCTTCGGCTTCGGTGGCACGCTGCTGGCGCTGTTCATGCGCGTGGGCGGCGGTATCTTCACCAAGGCGGCCGACGTAGGCGCTGACCTGGTGGGCAAAGTCGAGAACGACATCCCCGAAGACGATCCGCGCAACCCCGCTGTAGTGGCTGACCTGGTGGGTGACAACGTGGGTGACTGCGCCGGTATGGCTGCCGACATCTTCGAGTCCTACGAGGTGACCATCGTCTCAGGCCTGATCCTGGGTGTTGCTCTGCACGCCCTGACCGGCCACATTGAATGGATCATTTACCCGCTGATCGTGCGTGGTATCGGTGTGCTCTCCTCCATCATCGGCACCTATGCCGTGAAGGCTGGCAAGGAAGGCAACGCTGCCGCCGCCATGAGCGCCATCTTCAGCGGCTTCCTTTCCTCCGCCGCTATCTCCGTAGTGCTGTTCTTCGCTGCGGCGCTGTTCTACCTGAAGGACGCTGGTCTGCCCGGCGGCTGGTGGCGCACCCCCGCTGCCGTAGCCATCGGTGTGTTGCTGGCCATCCTCATTGACCGCATGACGGAATACTTCACCGGCACGCACCAGAAGCCGGTGGACGAGATCAAGAAGGCGGCGGACACTGGCCCGGCGACCCTGATTCTGCAGGGTTTGTCTGTGGGCTACGAATCCTCCGTGTGGGCTGCAGTAGTTATCGCCGCCACCATCTTCAGCTCCATCCTGCTCTTCGGCGGCATCGGCACCACCCCCGCTGAGACGATCACCTACATCCTCTACGGCGTCGCCATGACCGGCATCGGCATGCTGACGCTGACCGGCAACAATGTGGCGATGGACTCCTTCGGCCCCATTGCAGACAACGCCAACGGCATCGGTGAGATGTCGTGGAGCGGCAAGGGCGACGCCAGCACCAAGCGCGCCCAGCGCATCATGGCTGACCTGGACGCGGTGGGTAACACCACCAAGGCCATCACCAAGGGCGTGGCCATCGGCTCGGCCGTGATCGCGGCTGTGGCCCTGTTTGGCTCCTACCTGGTGGATGTAAGCCGTGCCCAGGCTGCTGCTGGCGTGCCGCTGGCCGAGCAGATCCAGTCCATCGGTATTCGCATCGATGTGCCCCAGGTGTTCGTGGGTATGCTCATCGGTGGCGCTTTGCCCTGGCTGTTCTCCTCCTACGCCATTCAGGCCGTGAGCCGCGCGGCGGCCCTGATCGTTGAGGAATGCCGCCGCCAGTTTGCTCGTGGCGTGCTCAAGGGCAAGGTAAAGCCGGACTACAAGCAGGCCGTCAACATCTCCACTGGCGCCGCTCAGAAGGAACTGGTGCCCCTGGCCGTGTTGGCCGTAGTGACCCCGATCCTGGTGGGCTTGCTGCTGGGCGTGAACGCGCTGGGCGGCTTCCTGGCCGGCATCATCCTCTCGGGCCAGTTGCTGGCAGTGTTCATGAACAACGCCGGTGGCGCCTGGGACAATGCCAAGAAGCTGATCGAAGACGAGCCCAAGACCCCCAAGAAGAATTTGGGCAAGGGCTCCGAGCGTCACAAAGCCAGCGTGGTGGGTGACACCGTGGGTGACCCGCTGAAGGATACCGCCGGCCCGGCTCTGAACCCGATGATCAAGGTGGTGAACCTGGTCTCGGTCATCATTGCCCCCGTGGTGGTGCAGATCGATAAGCTCGGCCCCGCCGAGTGGGCGGCTGCAGGCGTGATGGTTGCGCTGCTGGCCTGGTCGATCCTCTCCAGCAAGAGCACCGGCTCCGTCGGCGCCAAGCCGAAGAAGGCCGCGGCCCGCCGCTAAGGCGCACAGCTGACCAAGTAAACCAAAAGCCCCGCTGCAATGCAGCGGGGCTTTTTTGTGTACCGTTAACCAGATTGCAAGCTGACTTAATCGCCATTGTTTGTTATGATGATTTGCATGAGGGGGAGAGTACGTGATCCCAAACTCAGTTTAAGCAATCAACGGGGGAAAACGCTGTGGCCAGCCTTGGTGCTGGCTGGCGCATTCGCACTTGGCTTGGCCGTCCCTGCTCTGGCTGCCTACCTGGGCCCAGACCGTGATTACACAGTAACCGTCACAGAGTCTGAGACGGTTCGTGATTATGATAATGACAGCTGGACGCTGACTGGGCCTGAGGGAGTGTGCATCATCGTGCACTCGTGCGACGAGCACCCGGGCACGAGCAATTACATCCCCGCTTGTGGCTGGAGCGGCCCCGCTGACAATGCAAGTTGCACCCCTGCCTTCAAAACCATCCAAGTCACACGCACAGAAACTCACTATCACCCAGAGGCCACGGTCTCAGGCGCGATCCAGTGTGCCCAAAACGGCGCCAACGGCTGGTGCATTGGCGGCGGCAGTGTTGAACTGAGTGCCAACGAACCGCTGAGCGGCTATAGCATTCTAGGCATTGAGGGCAGCTTAGATGGGAACAACTTCTTCTGCTCCGGCACCAGTTGCAGCGTGCCGGGCAGCCCAGGCAGCGCCGAGGCCAATTACTGGGCACTCTCAAGTTATGGTGATAGCTCAAGCAGCGGAAGCCAAACCCTCAAAATAGATAATGACCTGCCCACAATTGCTGGGCTGGTGAGCGGGGTGCAGGGCAACGGTGGCTGGTATGTTGGCACTATTGGGCTGACCGCGGTGGGCGCAGACGCCACCAGCGGCCTTGCCGCGCAGCAAGTGCAAGTGGATGGAGGCGGTTGGCAGGACACCAACGCCACAATCAGCAATGATGGCAGCTACAGTGTTGTGTTCCGTGCGGTGGACGAGGCTGGGCAGGAAAGCTACACGGCAGCACAATCGCTGGGGCGCGATAGCGCTGCGCCCACGATCAGCCTGAACATGTATGATGCCCCGGCGCGCGGCAGCGCCTTGGTGGCTGGCGCAGCGAGCGACGCTACCAGCGGTGTAGCCGCAGTGCATTTTTCGCTCAACGGTTCACTCAATCAGACTATCACCACATCCGGTGGCGCATGGCAACTGCACTGGGATAGCACCGAAGTGCCCAACGGGGACTATACGATACAGGTATACGCCGAAGACCAGGCCGGGCACTACAGTGCGCCAGTGCAGGTGAGTGTGCAGGTAGACAATGCCGTGCCGTATATCAACCTCTCGTCTGGCTGTTGGCCGATATGGCAGGCCTTGGATCTTGACGCTGGGCCGGGTGCGGCGCCGATCAGCCTGGTGAGCCTGACGGTGAGCAACGGCAGCCAAAGCCTGACAGAAATCTTTAGCACGCCCCCACAGGGTTGGGTATGGAACCGCACGTTTAGTGATGGCAGCGTGGCGCCGATGGGTGACTATGGTCTGCAAGTTTATGTAGAGGACGCATCCGGAAATTCTTCAAGCCGCACGGCGTGCATCAGCATTCCTGACCCGGACGCGGTTGGTCTGAGCACAGAAGACGGTGGAGCACAAGCCAGCCCGCTGCAGTCCTTCGTACCCTCAAGTGAGCCTGGTCTGCTCCCTTCACCTAGCTTTGCCAATGCGCAACCCTCAGTGAGCGCGATCACTGCGTTGCAACCACAACCGGCCTTTGTGCAGCAGCTGCAGCAGGCCACCCCGGCCAATGCGGCGGTGTGGGGGCCAGCGGCGCTGACACTGGCCGCCGCTGCGACAGCAATTGCCATGGCGGAGAAAAACCGGCGCGATGAAGAAGAACGCCGCCGCAACGAGCCCGATCCGTTCGCCACACACCCCAACAACTTGCTGGCGGCACATCTGAGTGACAAAGAAGTGATGGCGCAAGTATTGGCGGCAGGTGCCAACCCGAACATCAGTATCGAGCAAGCGCGCCTGATCACTCACAACGCCTTGAAAGGCAAGGGGTCTTACAGCCCGACGGGGGGCGAGCTGAACGAGCAGACGCGCCAAGCCGCCAAGGAAACCAAAGTAGGCGGTGGCAACAACTTGTTGGCGGCGCATCTGAGTGACGAGGAAGTAATGGCCCAGGTTAAGGCTGCAGGGGCCAGGGCGAACATCACGATCGCTGAGGCACGGTTAATTGTGCATAACTCGCTCAAAGGCCAGGGTATGTACAGCCCAACCGGGGGCGAGTTAAACGAGCAGGCGCGCCAAGCGGCCAAGGAAACCACAGTGGGCGGTGGCGCCTACAGCGTGCAGGCGGGTGACAATTGGTTCAGCATCGCCGAAAAGATATACGGCAACCAGCGCATGGCGGGCCAACTGATCGACGCCAACGGCGGAGTCTCGATGCTGCAGCCCGGCCAGACGATTGCGCTGCCGCAAGTCTCGGGCAGCGAAGCAGCCAGCCCCAACTTCAACCCCAAGACCTGGGACGAAGTGGCGAAGTTCACGTTGGTACAGGAGGCATTGAAGAAGGCTCAGGAAGAGAAAACTAGCACCACTAGAGATCAAAAACACAAAAAGGCCCTAGGGCTCATTGCTGGCGGGGTAACAGCCGCGGCGCTTTTGTTCGGCTATCTAAGTTCACTAGAGGGCTGCGGCCTCCACCCTCAAACAGGACGCCTGCTGGGATTTCAATGTTCAGTCGCTCAAATTGATTCTATGTCTATCTATGAACGCATTGAATGGTTTGACAAAATAGTAGAAGAAACAGGCTCAGAGAATTGGTTCAACAACATCAAAGGTATTTTGAGGTCCTTTGCTGACAGAAATAGGGCAGAACAAGGAAGTTGGCTCTCTATAGTAGACGCGCATATACTAGTAGGCATTCAAGATGGATATGCTCTCTACCAGTCAGGGGTTACTCCACGAGAGATGTCTCTCAGCGAAATTGAGTTGGCCAATAAATGGGCTCTATTCTTCGAGGCACTTCACTCCGAAGACCCCGCTCTAAATGCACAGACATACCCGCGTTGGGGGGATGCAGAACAAACATTTACTGATCACGGTGTTGAACAGGCAGACGTCAAGCCCTCCAACGTTGAAGAGTTCTTTCTGTGGAGCGGGAATATTTACAGAAGTTGGGTAATCAAACGAGACGTTATTGAGGAAGAGAGACAAGAACTAACTGAATGGTATGCCGATCCAGCATGCGGGTCACCCCCTTGCCAGGTTTTTATCGCGGGGAAAGCCGCAATAATTTATTTTAAACTTTGGGCGAGCGACCCAAGAGTTCTACTAGACGAAAAGCACCCTGTTTTCTGGTTTGCAAGTAATTTATGGTTGCTTGAACCGTGATTAATCTAGTTAAAATCAAGAAGGAGAATGCTGTGAAGATCAGGCACCTCCCAGCGATATTAGTATTGCTTTTTAGCCAATTGTTACTCATAGCCTGTAGCCAATCAACACAGCATGTACAGTTGGCAAGCTATAAGGAGCTTGAAATACCGATTTCACTACAGAACATCCCCGGATTGCGCTGGTCGCTAATATGGAGTAACGATTTAGGCTTGTCTGCAGTCGTAAGCACATCCGTACTGCGTGATGAACAATTACTTGTAAACCTTCGGGAACAAACATATGTGCCTCTTTTTTTTGATGACAGTCACATATGTATATGGGGAAGACGCTCTGGGTTTGCCTTGCTGCCTAATGACGATATCGGATACGTGCTGTCCTGCAATTCTGGTAACACACCTTACCTAGTGAAGTTTTCAAAAGAGACGAACGAATCAACCAAGCTGGTATCTGTCAACCTGCCTGGAAGTCCAGCTTTACGTGCATACACTTGGAGTCCTGACATGAGCAGGGGCTTACAAGCCTTCAACGACTCTCTTTCAGGCACAATTTTCTGGCTCTATCCAGATATGTATGGACCGGTTGAGCTTACGCTACACCAAGGCGGGCGAAGTTGGAATATGGCTCAACCTTTCATAGAACCTGAAGGGGACATACGCGGCATTGCAGATAGCCCAGCATGGTCTCCCGATGGTTTACAGATACTTTTTTTCGGCGCTGCGTTCCGAGATAGCCTGACGGGTATTGCTAAAATCGGGGCTGCAATATCCCTATATTCGCTAAATCCCGTAACAAATGAACTATCAGAACTCCAAACAGGCTTTAGAAGTCCGGGTTTTCTGCAGTGGTCACCCAAAGGTGATTGGGTGGCTTTTGTAGCATTTCAGGATCAATTTAGCACCAAGGCCTCCGATTTGAAGTTATGGCTCTACAAAGTTTCAACTGACCAACTTTTTGAAATTGGAAACGGAAGCTTCATGAGGATGGTTTGGGATCCAACCGGCAGCCAAATTGGCACGCTTCTTTGCGCGCCTACGACAAATGATGCTATATGTGGAACTGTTGAACTCCGACTCTACGATGTCAGCGAGATTGTAGGCGACTAGACAGCATTTGGCGGGCCAACTGATCGACGCCAACGGCGGCGCCCGAGGGCTTCCTGGCCGCCTTCCCGCATGTGGACCTGGCCAACGCCATTTATGCGGCCAACACAGGCCAACTTAGTGCGGCTACGGTGGAGTGGTTGTGGCGCGAGAATGTCTACTCGCAAGTGGCGCTGCAACAGAAGCAGGACGATATGGCTGCCTTGCGCAAAGGCTTGATTGACTTTCAGGCGCGTGATATCAACGAGGCCGAGCTGCTGGCCATGTTCCCGCATCTGCCGACAGACCAGGCGCTGGCGCTGCTGAACAACCCAGAGGGGCTATATAACCTATGGATGACGGAGGTGGGCCGGGCTTGGATGCAGGATGTGGAGGATCTTAGGGCAGAGCAGGCAAGGCAAGCCGGTTATGAAGCGTGGCGAGAAGGGGAATTTGCCTCATTAAATAATCCGGTGTCCGGGAAGACAGAGCCACTGATTCCAATATTCTTGCGAGACGCTGCCTGGAGCAATCTACAGCCAACAGCAACTACGCTACACGATCGTCTTGTCTATAACTCACTTGAATTTGTAAACCGAGGAAACTACACCTCAGTACGAGTAAACCCCGATAAGCTTCCAAGCTATTATCGGCATCTTTCCTGGGAACCTCAAAATCTCACAACCATCAGACAAAGCCATCATTACCTTGGGACAAGATACCTAAGCAACAATATACCAATTAATCCAGGCTTTTCAAACACTTTTGGACGGTATTTCGGCGCGAGCGCCGTGCGGTCTTCTATTTACAGCTCTCTAGCTTTGAACCTTTATGATTTCACTCTCGGTAATAAGGTAGGTGGAGACAAACATGACTTTGTTAGTTCAACCTTGGTTGACATTGGCGTCAACCTAGTTATTGGCGCAGCTGTGGCAGTTGTAGCAGCGCTTTTAGTAAGCGCAGGTTTTTTAACAGCCGCCGCCGCAGGTACAGCTGTGCTTATTGGTTCGATTTTCTTTGGAATAGGAGTGAGCATCTTCTATCCAGATCAAATCCAGCAAATGAAAGATGCACTAAGCGAATACATCAGAGGGATAGAAGATTTCTCGCCAACTGGATGAAGATTCAGAATAAGGAGTTAGTATAGAAACCATGAAACCTCAAAAAACACCAAGGGTTTCTCCAGTCCTTATTTCTTTGGTCTTGATCATTGTCTCCGCATTAAGCTATGGCATTCCATCCTTCTCAATGGGCTTGTTCATAATTTGCTTGTTATGTTCCATTGCAGTTGGAATCATCTATTACAAAAAGCCCTTTGACCGCGCAAAGCAATATGGATCATTGGTTTTTAACCTCATCATCGTTCTGGCCTCGGCGCGCACAGTAGCCCCGAAGTTCTTCTCGAATTTTGCGCAAAGCTTACTGGTCCTTGGTGGAATATATATTATCTACATAGTACTGCAGCTCAAGTTCGAGGATTTCACGATCCGACTTTACAGGCGACAAATAACACCAAAAACCAAACTAGGGCAGCAGCTACTTTCTTTCTCCTTGGCAAGCATTCCAGCACTAGCTGTCTTTGGCGCACAATTTGGGAGACTGCTCGGCAGAGAATCATTGAAAGCTGGGGTAGACGCGCCCTGGTGGATACCTGGCCTACTTGCATATTACTTGGCACTCGTAAACGGCCAGTTCATGGTTGGCAGATACTTAGCCGAAAAAAGAGCTGGGGTGCTTGATAGGCCTGCCCCACGCAAGCGAAAAAAAAGGTAAAGATGGAGATTCCGTTTGGCTGGTTACTGGTAGGTTTCATCGGAGCCACGATTGGTAGACTCTTAGGGCAATGGTATAGACGACAGGGGTTCAGCAAACCCAAGGGCAGGACGGACAAACCATGAAATCGCACATCCTCACACTTGCACTTAGTGCCGCAACTGGCGCGTTGCCCGGGGCACTTGGGGGCCAAATCTGAGCACGTCACCCTTGCCAAGAAGTACCATGTTCGTCGCGTTCGACTTTCCAAACGGATTTCAGAGTATGTCCTTCGAATTCAGAACAACTGTCGACAAAGACATTGCCATTCCTGACACAACTATGACTGCAAGTGGGAGCGAAGGAGCATACCTAAAAATCAATGATTTCGGCACTAAATTAACAATAGTAGCAGTGCTTGTTTCAGGAGGGGCGATAGCATATGCTTTTGGTCCGGTTGTACTTGCTGCAGCGACTGGCATTGCAGCAAGCCTCGCCAAGGTGATTGAAGGTATCCTTAGAACACTTGGATTAAGTTTCTAACATGAAAATACAGCCTACTTATACACTATTGTTCACTAAGTTTTACAACCATGATTTCAAAAATGCACAGGAGGTTATCGGGAACCAAGATTGTATTGGCTTGGGATCACTAGCACTTATCAACGCGTTGAGGAGACGCTACGCAGCTTCTGCCCGTTTTTTGGAAGAACACAATTCTATATGTCAGGACAGCACTCTTGAAACTCTTGAAGCCGAGATGTTAATTGCTAGCAATACCAATATCCTGAACAATCTTCTTAGCGCAGAAGAATTGAGAGAGCAAATCCTTGCGAGATATCCTAACGCGGGGTTTGCTAGATTACAAGAAGCTGAAAGTCTCATGCAGAAAAGAAATTTTCTAGAAGCTAAAAGAACTATCTTAGAGGTGTTAAAAGATTTTCCCGATGCTAAACTTCTATTCATGTTTCTAGCTCAAATTGAACTTTTTTTAAAAAACAATCTGCAAGCAGTTAGGTACGTTGAGAAAATGCCTAGGGGACGTTTACGGAGTTTGTATCTATTCTGGAGTAAGTTTTGGTATCGTTATAAATTTCTGTCTATTGGCCTAACCGTCTTACTATCTTTTGCAATTCGTATTTTTTTTCCGTCGAATGCCGCTCTTTATGTTGGCTCTGGCCTTTGTTTTTTGTTTGCGTTGTACCTCCTTCAGTATGTAAAGGATCGGATAACACCTATCTGGTTGATATACCTGAGCGTGTCTCTGGTAGTAATCTCATTTCTCTAGGTGACCAACCAAGCACAAAATCTTTAGAGGTAAGCATAACTAAACACATGCGCACACTTGCACTTGGTGCCGTAACCGGCACCCTCGCCGCCTGGCTGCTGGCCGCCTTTGGCGGCCCGGTGCCTAGCACGCATCTGGCCCAGCAACTCGGCCTGGGTAGTGGCTACCTGCTGGCCGCGATTTTGGGCGGCCTGCTCTGGCTAGCACCTGCATTTGATGTTGCCGAAGCCATTGCGACATTCTTTGCAGTACAGGCAAAGGGAATAGGTCTCGAGTTTAGAAAGCTTAACAACGGGAAATTCTCTGCAGCTGGATCATTAGACGGAGTACATTTAATCTGCGAGGGACTGGGCCGCCCTTGTGGGTCTGGGCCTCAATTTTGGCATTGAAGCTTTTGGTGTAAGAACAGGTCTCAAGGATTTCGTCAGTAACATACTCTTTCAACCATAAGAAAAATGTCTCAGAACCATTCTCTGCCACTAAAAACAGTCCTCTTAATATCGACCTCTCTCTATGGATTCTCTATACTCATTGCTTGTCTCACTTCTCGCCTTGACGGATTCCAAACTACGTCTTATCTCGCAATCTTCTGCTCTCTAATAGGCTGGGCTTCAACGGTTTTGAGGTTCTTAAGGCCAAATAGGTTCTCATTAATTCTCTTTGTATCCTTCCAGCCCTTATTCTTTCTCCTTTATCTTTCTTTCTTCACACTCTATGTTCTAACTGGCAAAATAGACACAGCATTTGTGCTGCTCACTGTGACTCTCTATGCAGCACTCTGGCTCATCCCTATATTGTTCCAAAACTTTGCTCAAACATATGCAGAAGAATCCGTCAGGCCAAAAGAGTTGTGGGCGCGGATTTTATTTCGCTATTTGTTACTCCCCCTCCTTATCCTTGCCCCTGCTGGCGTAAGGGGCGTGCTAGTTCTTGATCGTTTCATTGTTCAAACCACTGGCTCGCTAAGCTTAAGGGCATACGCGACATTCGCGATGCTTTTGTTAGCTTTTTCTCTCCAACTTTCGTTTATCACACAAACATGGTCATACATTGTTAACCCAAGCCATTCACCACAGCCAAAAACTAGGAGAAGCATGAAAAAGAGAAGGCAATAATGGACATACGCTTTTGGCAGCTTGCTCTTGCAGGATTTATCGGCTCTATGATTGGTCGTGTGCTGATCGGTTTTGCGGAAACGCAAAAACGCACACAAGGGGAGAAAATGAAATCACACATGTGCACACTTGCACTCAGCGCTGCAACCGGCGCCCTCGCCGCCACCTACTGGCCGCCATCCTTGGCGGTGTGCTGGCGGGCTGCTGTGGCGCCGCGCTGCCTGCCGGACTAATCCTGGGTGCAAGTGCCACACTATGGGCATCCGGCTTACTAACTTTAGGATTAGGTTTTGCAATTGCAGGCATAACTGACCCTATCGTTAGTGCTGTCAAAGATGCTGGGGTTGAACTGCTAAAACAGGACAGTTAATACTAGTGAAAAAGCGCATACATCGTGGGGCAATGACTTACATCCTGCAAGGAGCTGCAGCGAGAGCACTCTTTGCGGTTGTACTACTATGGGGGCCAGCCATCTCTCCCTTTACCCTTTATTTCCACATAACTCTAGCGCTAGTATTCTTATGCACCTGGATGCTTGCTGAATACAGAGGGTACATAAACGCAAAACTACTATATGCCTTCTTGCTGGGTTTCATAATTTTTAATGGGGGTGCCCGGTACTTAGTACTTTTTTGGGATAACAGTCTTCCAGCCATAGCAACAGCTTTTGTTGTCTATCTGTTCATCTTTGTGCTACCCAAAATTAGCTTTAGCTTTTCTCAGGAGATTCAAGCTGAATTGTTTTATCCTCGAAACAGCCTGCTAAAGCTTTTCATATTGCTATGTGGAATTTTCGGAGCCAATGGATACTGGGTTGGCAAAGCTATAGGCGACGGGAACGGGAGTTGGGGCTTGGCAGCAGGTTTCTTCCTCATCTCATTGTCATACATCGCGGCGCATTTACAAGCATTCCCTCTATGGGCCGAGAAGCACCAATTGCATAGGAGTAAGTTGTGATCACCCAAGATTTTGTCTTAGTCGCAATAGTAGGAACTATCGGAGCCTGGTTGGGACGCATTCTTGTGCGCTACAGAGCACTACAAAAAAGCAAACGGCAGCTTTTGGTTCAAGCCAAGTGGATGCCGTTTCTAAAAAGGATGAGTAAACCCAGTGAGGCGGGATGACCGCTTGCACAAGCACACAAACGATCAAAATACCATTGCGGAGAACAATGAAGACAGAGGGGACAATAATCATGAAACCACACATCCGCACACTTGCGCTCAGCGGCGCAACCGGTGCCCTCGCCGCCTGGTTGGTAACCGCCCTCGGCGGCCCGATGCCCAGCGCGCATCTGGCGCAGCAGCTCGGCCTGGGGAGTGGCTACCTGCTGGCAGCTATTCTTGGCTACGGGCGTGATGGTTGCGCTGCTGGCCTGGTCGATCCTCTCCAGCAAGAGCACCGGCTCCGACGGCGCCAAGCCGAAGAAGGCCGCTGCCCGCCGCTAAGGCGCACAGCTGACCAAGCAAAAAAAAAAGCCCCGCTGCAATGCAGCGGGGCTTTTTTTGTGTACCGTTAACCAGATTGCAAGCTGGCCATGATAGATGGGTTTGTTATGATAAGGCTTGTTATGATAAGGCTATAGTAGTGGGGAGATGGCAATCAAAAATCTCGTTGTTAACGAAGCATTCTTTGATCAACCAAACGAGTGCACCTGGCTGGCGCAAGGCCAAGCTATCTTTATATCCAGATACAACCGGACATCACATACATGAACAAACGCAAAAAGAAAAGCCCTTTGATGAGGTTCTTTGAATCCCGGCCTGTGATTTTGTTTATTGCAGTGTTTCTGTTCTCATCGCCAGCCTTCTTCTTTCCATCATATTCCCCCGGTTTCTTGACGATTGTGATTGGCCTAAGCCTACTTGCCGCGATCGCCTCCATTAATGCAGGGAACGACTTCAAGAAGAACCTGCCCGCCGTTTCACTTTGGACATTTGGCCTTCTACTTGCAGCAGCTCGAGCACTGAGCATAGCTGTGTTCAGCAACATTGGTGAAGCGCTGGTGGTGCTACTTATCTTGTATGCAGTATTCATATCCCTGCACTTTGTTAACCCAAAACTTACAGTTCGCATTTACGAAGAGCAAGTTAGACCAACAACACGCCTAGGGAGGGGATGCTTAGCCTTTTCCCGATACCTGCTCCCCATTGTGGGAGTGATGGGGGCGCAAATTGGCCGATCACTAAGTCGTCACTCGATAGCAGATCCACTCATCCTAATGGGAGGAGTTTTTCTCATCATCGCTGTTGCATTCACACACCCAGTTATTGCCAGGTATGTTCAAATGCGGGAGGAAAGCTCACAACAAGCAACAGGGGGGAGAACAAAGTAAGTAGTGGAGAGTACGTCATCCAAATGGAAGCTCAAGTATTGCGCCATCAGCTGTGATGAGACCGAGATACGCATCTATGATGTTGCTGATATTGTAGATAGGGAGCAAGTAGCGCAAGTCGAGCCATCAGCAAACAGCGAGGCCTGGAGAAACTTCGAGCGATACGAATGGGTAAGCGAATGTCTCACAAGCTGGGCAAGTGGCAATACGCAAGTATTGTATTTTTTGGATCGATACTCTTTGGACTTCCGGCGGCCTTGTTTCCATCGCCAGCATTTAGCTTCTTTGTAGTGACCCTACTGCTTGCCGTTGTAGCTTTCTTAGTTGCAGTAAAAAGAGGCAAACCTAAAGGGCCTGACCTAACAATCTTTCTTATGTGGATGTTCGCGATTCTTGTAGAAGCCGCTCGGCTCTTTGAGTTGGCCGCAGGCACTCGCTTTGTCTTCGCTTTCGCAGCAGTATTGCTTCTTTTCTTACTCACTATTGCTGTGAGCTTTCGCTATCCAAAGCTAACCATTTTTCTTTATCGAGAACAAACTCAACCCAAGACGCCACTTGGGCGAAGATTCTTGGCAGTGATATTGTATTTAGCCCCGATTGCAGCCATTGTGGGCGCTCAAGCCGGGCGTACTCAACCAAAGCCAGCCACATGGTGGGTAGTAGCAGTTCTTTCCCTGTTGATTGCCCTACTAGGCTTACAGAGCGCAATTGCCCAATACATAATGCAAAAAGAAACAAAATGAGTGTCAGCTGCATAGGGAGCGAGTTATCTTAGCAAGGAAGATGAGTAGAAAAACTAAGCAACCTTCTGATTGGCTAGCCCACCCTGTTATACAGACGGCCTTGTGTCTTCTTGGCGCAGCATTTACAGCCTGGCAAGTAGGTTATTTTCCCACCTACCGCCTTTACTTTTTATGGTTTGGCATAGTCCTCGCCGTAGTATTCGTGACTTTGTGGGTTTGCCTACTCCTGACAGGAAAAGAGCAGTTTCGTTGGATTCTGGCAATTGTGTTTGCTCTGGCCTTTTACACCACGGGGGTTCGCTTGGCTGCATCCGTACTTGGCGACTCTAGTATCCTGCTCGGCTATGCCCTGTTTCTCGCCGCCCTATTATTCCCTTTGTGGCGTTGGGATCTTGCAGTGCGAAGCAGTCAGTACCTGCAAAACCCAAGCGGCCTCATCATCTATATTCCAATTCTGCTAACTGGAGCAGTCAAGCTCATCTCCGAACAGCTTAGATCACAGAACACATGGATAAGCTTAATGATCGCCTCTGTTATTATGTTTTACATGTTGTGGTGGGCGCAGTACAGCTGTGTGAAACTGCTCAAAAACTACAGGGGCAATACCAAGAGCTAGATTAGGCAGTTTTATTGCAAGCCATACGGCAAATATGAACTAAAGAAGGGGATAAGTCAAATACGTTATGAAGAACAGAATGGTGCATCCGGCCCAATTTAAATACATGTATGCCTTTGTTTCAGCCAACTTCCTGCTAACGTTGGTGATATGGGCACTCGTAGCCCGCTTTCAGTGGACACCAGTGGTTCTCGCCGCCGCTGGGTACGCACTAGCCTGCTTTCTGTTTATTCCCTGGTGCAGGAACGTTAAGCTGTACTACCTTATGGGCGTTGTTGGCACATTGTTCCAGAGCACACTGGTTATGCTGTCCATCGCTCCGCAGGTGTCTGCGGTCATTCTTGGAATTGGCCTATTGCTTGTTGCCTGGGCCCTGCTGGCTATCTACCAGCTGCGCATACTGAGGGGCAACCAGGGACACCTGATAGCTGGGGGAATGCTAAATGTGAAGCGCGGCCTATGGGATTTATCCAGGCCCGTGGCCCTTGATTACTCGCAGCATGGTGGCGCATTTTGGCCGCTGCTCTTTGCTGTGGTGGCAGCGCTGGTACCCTACGCCAGTGCAATTGGATATTGGCTCCATCAGCATCCCTCTGCACAAATCACACTCACTACACAGGTGGCTACAGGCGCTGCTTTCTTGGCCGTGCAAACCTACGCGGGCTCACTGCACACAGCCCACATCTTATTTTTCTCCACCGTTGAGCGCACTAACGACATAAAGATACGTTTACCCGGGCGAAAAAACGGCCTGCAGATAGAAAAAAGTCTGTGGTTATCGATAGCGGCTTTCATACTTCTGATGGTTTTCGCTGCGCCCAGTTTCCTTGCATTTCCCAAAGAGTCTATAGGCATGTCCCCCAGCTTTTTAGTCTTAGCCCTTGGCATTGCTGCTTTTGCGGCACTCCGTGGCACCAGCCGGGCCTTGCAAATGAAGACAGCGAGACTAGGTATAGTGGTGGTCTTATTGCTTAATGCCATTCGGCTGTTGTCAATCACGCTGTTCCCTGACATCCTGACCAGCACGTTGGCGGTGAGCGGTTCTGCGCTGCTCATTGTGGGGCTGCACGCGTTGCTTCCTCGTCTGGCTATCAGGATGTGGGCAGAGCAAGTTGCCCCGTCCACCTATCGAGGCAAACGCCTCGCGTGGATGGGCAGGGCCGTCTTGCCTGGGTTGTTGCTTATGGGGGCTTCTCTTGGAAGGTCATTCGCACGACAAAATCCAGATATAGCTTTGCTCGTGATGGGCAGCCTGTCATTTCTATGTGCGATGCTCTTCATGCATATGGCTATCTCGGATGATCTATACAAGGCTGATGTAGCGAAAAATGCCTAGCCCCGGCAAACAGCCCCACCAGACAAAAAAGCTCGCCCCACTAGGGAGAGCAGTTTCTTATGCGGTACTTGGGTTACTTTTTGTTACTGTACCCTTCTACAGTGCGCATACAGTGCCGCTGCCGTTGGTTTGGTCGTTGCTCTGAGCTTGAGTGCATGGCAAGGTGACCTACGCTCACCCAACCTCGAAAGGCTGAACATCGCCCTGCTAAGCTTCCTGTTCTTATGTATGGGAGCCCGCCTGATGGCACCGAGTCCCTATAGTATGCTCGCAATCTTTATAGCTTTTGGGTTATGGTTGCCAGCCCTATTTCTTTGGAAGATAAATACGGCTCTATCGCACAAGCTTTATTTTGGTCTCTATACATTTCACACGACAAGAATCGGTGCAATCATTGTCGCCACCATGATTGGTGCAGCACCCCATATTGTCAGGCTCACCCGCGAAACAAGCGGTCATCAGCCAGTAGCTCACACCGCTGTAGGGCTTCTGTTTCTTTTATCGAGTCTTGCCGCGGCGCAAACACTCTCTCATGGGCTATGGCTCAGAGAGCAGGAGCAAAGATAAACAGGCAAGACTTTCAGGCAGGAGAGCCGCACGAGCTCGATGCAAAACTGCCGCGCTACGAAGTAGCACCTAAGAAAGCAAACCAAAAGCCCCGCTGCAAATGCAGCGGGGCTTTTGGTCAGGCTCGTTTTATGCCGCCACCGTACAAGAAGTAACGGTCAGTGGTCAGAAACTCCCCGTCGATTCCATGCGCCGCCATGCGAGCCTGCAACTCGCCGGGGTCGTAAAAGACCTTCACGATCTCATACTGACTGCCGTCGTTGAGTTTGCGTGTGTGGGTGTAACCAGCCGGGTCATACGGGTTGTGATTCACCGCACTGGAGGTATCTTCGGGCAGGGAGTCGACCATGAACAGGCGGCCGCCGGGGTGCAAGGCCCGCGTCACCTGAGCCATGAAGGCATCAAAGCGGTCTGGAGGCACGTGTGAAAGCCAGAAACCGAAGAACACCAGGTCGTATTCATGCTGCGGCTGCCAAGCAAACAAATCGGCCTGCAGATACTCTACCTGCGGCTGGGCAACTTTAGCTTGATTGATTGCAATCATTTCCGGCGAGGCGTCAACCACCGTTAGGTGGCGGCACAGACTAGCCAAAGGCACAGTCCAATTGCCGGTGCCGGCAGCCAGCTCCAGGCCGCGGGTTTGTGGGCCAAGCGCCAGCAGAGCGCGCATCACCGTTTCCACTTCTTCGAACCAAAGCTGATTGAGCGTCTCGCCGCGGTCATAGCGTCCTTGGCGGTAGAACCACTCATCATATTCACCCGCGCGGGCGCGGTAGTATGCGATCTGTTGCTTCAGGTCGTTCATTGGTGCACCTCAGTCAGCGCACTAGTCCTGTTTACTAAACGCCCGCACCGCGGGCACAAGGAAGAGCACAAAGAAGCCCAGCAGTATTAGCACATCCACGCCTGCCGGATGCAGGCGGCTGGCCGCCAGGAAACCGGGCTGCACCGACCCCGCCAGCGCCACCTGGCGCAACGCGTCGGTGGCGTAGGCCATCGGGTTGACGCGTACCAGCACATTCATCCAGCCCGGCAACCCGGCCAGCGGGAACAGCGCACCAGAGAGCAGGAACAGCGGCATCATGAGGAAATTGATGATGACGTTGTAGCCTTCGATGCCGCGCAAGCGCGTAGAGACCAGCAGGCCGAGCGCGGTACACACCGCCGCCAGCACGGCCATGATGCCGATGAGCTGCACCACCTGCCCCAGCGTGAGCGGCAGGCCGAGTAGCCAGGCCAAAGGCAGGGTCAGCACGCCTTGCAAGAGGGCGATCGTGCTGCCGCTGGTTACCTTGCCCAGCGCCACGGCCAGGCGCGGCGCTGGCGAGACCAGCACCTCTTTCAAAAAGCCAAACTCGCGGTCATACACCACCGAGATAGCCGTGAACAGCGCCGTGAACATAATCGTCAGGCCGATCACACCCGGGTATACAAACGCGGTGAAGCTGACCCCACCCAGCGCGGTAGTGCCGGAAAGCAGGCTGGAGAGCCCGCTGCCAAAGATGGCTAGATACAAGAGCGGCTGCGCTAGCGAGGTGAAGATGCGCGAGCGATTACGCAAGAAGCGCGTCAGGTCACGCAACCAAATCGTGTAGAAGGCGCTCATCGCCTGCTGCGTCCCATGCGGCCGCGGCGCGCAGGTGCCGCGCTGGCCTCCGGTGCCTCGGCGCGGATGGCGCGGCCAGTAAGTTTAATGAACACGTCTTCCAGCGAGGGTCGGCGCAGGTTGACGGCTTCGACGCGCTGACCCTGCCCTTCCAACATGGCAACCAACTCAGGAATACGGCGCGGGCCATCGTTGGCTTCCACGGCCAAGCCTTCAGACCCGCGGCGCACCGCCAACCCTTCGGCCTGCAAGAGCTGCTCGGCCGCTTGTACATCCGCGGTGCGGATGTACAACACATCGCCGCCCAGAGTGGCCTTGAGCGCAGCAGGCGTATCCAGCGCGGCTAGTTTGCCACCATCCAGAATAGCGATGCGGTCACAGCCTTCGGCTTCTTCTAAATAATGCGTAGTCAGAAAAATGGTCACGCCGCTTTGCTGGCGGAGGGTGTGCAAGTAGTCCCAGATGGCACGGCGCGTCTGCGCATCCAGCCCCACCGTGGGCTCATCCAAAAAGAGCACCTGCGGTTGGTGCAGCAAGGAGCGGGCCAACTCCAAACGGCGGCGCATACCGCCGGAGAAGGTACGCACCGGCTCGTGCTGGCGCTCGGCCAGCTCCACCAGCGCCAGCAGTTCATCGGCACGCTGCTGGAACAGCGCCCGCGGCATGTTGTAGATACGGGCATGGAAATCGAGGTTCTCGCGGGCGGTGAGCTGCTCATCCAGGCTGGGGCCCTGGAACACCACCCCAATACGGCTGCGCACTTCGTGCGGCTGGGCGGCCACATCATGGCCTGCCACGCGCGCCGTGCCAGCGCTGGGGCGCAGCATCGTGGTGAGCATGCCCAGAGTGGTGGTCTTGCCCCCGCCGTTCGGCCCCAGCAGGGCGAACAGCTCGCCAGCGTTGACTGTCAGGCTCAGGCCATCCACGGCGCGCAGGTCAGCATAGCTGCGGCTCAGGCCATTGGCTTCAATTGCAATCGTCATAAGCGAATGATACTCCCGCAGGGGTAATTAGTCCCTCTTGCTTGCGTGTATGCCTCTAAAATGGCATACTACTTTCCCATACGCATGGTCGCCACAAATTTACGCGAATATCTCTCGGGGATCGATAAACTCATCGACTCCAACCAGGTGGAAGACGCCTTAGCGCACTGCCGCCATGTGCTTAAGACCTACCCGAAGAACATCGCCACCTACCGCCTGATGGGCAAGGCCTATCTGGAGAGCAAGCGTCACAGCGAGGCAAGTGACCTGTTTCAACGCGTACTCTCCTCGCTGCCTGATGATTTCGTGGCGCACATTGGCATGAGCATCATCCGTGAGGATGAGGGCAACCTGGATGCCGCCATCTGGCACATGGAGCGCGCCTTCGAGTCGCAGCCTTCCAACAAGGCTGTGCAAGGCGAGGTGCGCCGCCTGTACGGCCTGCGCGAAGGCTACGAGCCGCCCAAGGTGCGTCTGACGCGTGGTGCGCTGGCGCGCATGTACTCGCACGGCGACCTGTACAACCAGGCCATCGGCGAGCTGCGCAACGCGCTGGCCGAAGACGCGCAGCGCCCCGACCTTCAGGTGTTGCTGGCCGAGATGCACTTCAAGAACAACCAGCCGGATGAAGCCAGCGCGGTGTGCTCGCAGATCATCCAAAAGCTGCCCTACTGCCTGCATGCCAACCGCATCATGGTGGATATTCTGCGCAACAGCCAGCGCGACGTGGAAGCCACGCCGTACTGGGAGCGCGTGGAAGAGCTTGACCCGTACGCCGCGCAAGTCAGCACCCTCAAAGATGTAGACGAAGTGCCAGCGGAGAGCGTAATGATCGACGCTCTGGAGCTGGACAGCCCCATGCTACTGGGTGCGCCGCAAACCGCCTCCCCAGAAGCAGAGCTGGACTTTGAAAAAGAAGAGCTGCCAGACTGGCTCTCTGTTGAAGAAGCGCAGACCCCCGCCGAAAGCGAAGCCGCCCAGCCCGAGTCTGTGATGAGCAGCCTGGAAGGCTTGGAGCCGCTGGATGCCAATGACGCAGATAGTGACGCGGACAATGCCGCCTTCATGGATGAGCTGGCCAGCGGCGACATGCCCACTGGCCACCCTTCGTTGAAAACGGGTGCGCTGCAGCCGGATGAGATTCCCGGCTGGCTGCGCGAGCTGCGCCCCGGCGTCACACCTCCGCCGCCGCCCGCAGGCATGGACCCGGACGCGCCGGGCAAGCGCTGGACCGAAGAGTTCAAGCAAGCTGGCTTCAGCCCCACCGGCCCGCTCAATTTGGATGATGTAACCGCCCACGAAGATGCTTCGTACGAAAGTGCTTCGTATGATGACGGCCCAGACGCAGCCGATAATGCTGCTGCTGAAGCGAACGAAGACGAAGCACTGCAGGCCACTGGCCGCCCTTCTGGCTGGCTGCCCACCGGCGAACTGCGCTGGCTGGACACAGCCTTCAACGAGGAGGGTGCGGATGCCGAACCTGCTGGTGAAGGCGCCGAACCCGCTGCCCAACCTGCACGCGAGCTGCCCGAATGGTTAGCCGAGCTGAACGAGGACGACCTGTCCAACACGCAGCCCACGCGCCCGGCAGCCAGCGCCTTTATAGATAGCCCTGCATTCATTGAATCTGAGCCAGAGCCGCAAAGCGATGATGAAGAACCTGCCGATGCACTGGCTGCGCCGAGCGAAGAGCCCAGCACCCAGCCCAGTTGGCTGGACGAGCTGCAAGCCAGCTCTGGCATGCAAGATGACGACACTGGCGATCTGCCCCGCACGGATGAGCTCAATGATGTCGAGAGCACGCAGCGTCTCGACGCGCTGGCCGGGTGGCAAACCCCCGCGCAGGACGACGAGCAAACCGCCTCAGAACCAGAGCCGCAAGCCGCAGACGAGCCCGCCGCGGCCAGCCCCACCAGCGATGAGGACGAAACCCTCAGCTGGCTTGAAGGCCTAGCCGCCCGCCGCGGCGTTGCCGAAGAGGAATTGCTGACTGACCCAGAGCAGCGCAGCACGGCCAAGCCAGATTGGCTGCAAGCCGAGCAGGCCGAAGCCAACGCCGCGCCGCTGCCCAGCGATAACCTCAACTGGCTGGATGAGCTGGCCGCTGCCGCCGACCCTGTGACCGAAGCGGACAGCGGAGACCCAGCCAGCGCATCAGCCGACAGTGACGCTGAAGCCGAAGAGGCTGAAGCCATGCACTCGCTGGAAGAGGATTCCCCCTTCAGCCAGGAGCTGCCCGACGAGGCGCTCGAAGTGGAGCCCGAAGACTCCACACCCACTTGGCTGCGCCAATTCACCGGCACGCTGCCAGAGCAGCCCGCCGCGGAGCCGATCGCCCCGCGCCCGCTGGATGATGCGCCCGACTGGCTGAGCGAGCTGCGCCCGCAAGACACCGATAGCCTGGCCGCGGCCAGCGCGGCGGCTCAAGACACACCGCAGTGGCCCAGTGAACCAGAACTCAGCGAGACTGAACCAGAACCGACAGCCGCCGAAGCAACCGCTGCACCAGCCGATGATACGCCGGAGTGGCTGCGCCAGATGGTGGCCGAACACGAACCCGCCTGGCCACCCGCCGAGGCTGAAGAACAAGACGCCTCAGCGGATGATCAAGCCCCCTCGCCAGCCATCGAGCCGCGCTGGGTGCCAGCCACCGAGCTGCCCAGTGAAGAACGCGCGCCTGCCAGCCAGGATGCCAGCCCGATGGCCGAGGCTAGCGAAACTGAAGCAGCCGCTGCTGAGCTCGAGAGTGACGAATCTGGTTACGAAGAAGCCCAAGAGCTGACCTACGCCGCCGATGAGTATGAATATGAAACCCCCGAAGAGCTGCCGGCCATCGAGCTGGAAGACGAGGATGTGGCAGAAGATGAGCGTGAGGACGAAGAGCCTGCACCCGCCGCTCCGCTGGCCGCAGCCGAGCCAGTAGCTCCCGCTTACGAAGCATCGCCCCCTGCGGAGCCAGAGGCCACGCCGAAGGCCACGCGCCTTGAGCCTATCATCGACGAGTCTTCGTCTGCTGAGTTGCAGTCGGAACCAGGTGAGATGCACGAAGCCGAAGTCAGCCAGCGGCCCGAGCCTGTACTTGAAGTGCAACCTGCAACTGGCGAGCCGCAACCCGCCAGCCCGGCGGCCACGGCTGCCGCGCGCAAGCGCGCCCGCGGCCTCACCGCCGAAGAGATCGATGACCGCCTCGCCGCGGCGCGCCAGGCGCTGAGCTACGGCAACCTGGGCGACGCCGCCGAAGCGTATAGCTATTTCCTGCGCCGCCGCATCCGCCTGGATGAGATCATTGCCGACCTGCGTGCCGCCTCACGCCGCTTCCCGCGCCAGGTGGCCGTGTGGCAGACGCTGGGGGACGCTTACATGCGCAACAACCAGCTCACCGACGCGCTGGAATGCTACACCCGCGCCAAGTCCTTGCTGTAAGCAATTCATCCCCATCTACTTGGTAAAATGCTGCTGCGAATTATCAGCAGAAATCTATTCTGAGCATTTTTTGGAGGCACATTGGAACGCAGTTTAGTTTTGGTTAAGCCAGATGGCGTGCAACGCGCCCTGGTGGGCGAAATCATTGCCCGCCTGGAACGCCGCGGCCTGCGCCTGGCTGGCGCCAAGTTCATGCAGGTGAGCACCGCCCTGGCCGAGGAGCACTACGCCGAGCACAAGGGCAAGCCCTTCTACAACGGCCTGGTGGAATACATCACCTCCGCCCCCGTGATGGCCATGGCCTGGGAAGGCCCCAACGCCGTGGCGGCCATCCGCCAGACGATGGGCGCCACCCGCCCCACCGAAGCCGCCCCCGGCACCATCCGCCATGACTTCGGTCTGGAAGTGGGCCGCAACCTCACCCACGCCTCAGACAAACCCGAGACCGGCGAGCGCGAAGTAGCGCTGTGGTTCAAGGCCGAGGAGCTGGTGAGCTGGAGCCGCGACATCGATAAATGGGTGTTTGAAGGCAAGTAGGAAGCAGAAATTTGGGATTAGAGATTTAAAAAAAGCGGCCTGTGGAAATCACAGGCCGCTTTTTGTCATTGCGAGGGACAAAAAGCAAAGCAGCCGCAAGGCTGCTAGCAGCCTTGCGGCTGCTTTGCTAAATCTCCAATCTCCACTCTCTGAACCTACTGCACGTGCAGCACCACCTTGGCTTCTTCCCATAAGTCTTCCAAACGGTAATAGTCACGTTGGGCGTGAGAGAAAAGGTGCACCATCACGCTGCCAAAATCGGCCAACAGCCAGCCTTCACCGGGGCGGCCTTCGATGCGCGGCTTGAAGTTCACCTGCGGGCGAATCTCATCCACGATGGCATCTTGCAGCGCCTTGAGGTTACGTTCGCTGGTGCCTGAGGCGATCACGAAGTAATCAGTGATGGGTGCCTGCTCGCGCAGGTCCAGCACCATAATGTCTTCGCCCTTTTTGTCTTCCAGGGCGTCTACGATCAGTCGAGCGAGTTCAAACGGTTCCAAATACTTATCCTTTAACTGCGCGCAATGAGCTACGCACAACAGAATTATATACGGCGCTACCCGCTTTGAGTTGACTCTCAAACAAAGCAAGTTCGCGCAGGGTGCTCTTTGTATCCGGCACAGCTTGCGCCGCCAAGACCTGCGCCACGCCCGCCAGTTGGGCGGGTGCAGCATCACGGCGGGCACGCGCCAGCGTGAGATGCGGCGTGAACGGCTTGACCTCGGCGGGCAAGCCGAGGGCCACGGCCGCCTGTTCTACTTCACTGGCAATCTCGGCCAGGGCGGCAGGCGCGTGCAGGCCCACCCAGATGACACGCGGCGGCTGCATGCCGGGGAATGTTCCCAGCGTGCTCAGACGCACATTGAAAGCGCCGTGCTGGCTGGCAATACTATCCAGCGCAGCTCCTATCCCCGCCGTGTGCTTACGTTCGATCTGCCCAAGGAACTTGAGCGTGAGGTGCATGTTGCCTGGCCGCACCCAGCTCAGCGGCACACCATTGAGCGCTGACTTTAGGCCAGCGCTCAGTGCAGCGAGCTCCTCCCGCAGCACGGCGGGCAATTCAAAAGCAATAAAGGCACGCACCACTAACCCTAGCCCACCATGCGCAGCAGACGTTCGTAGTCTTCCATCGTGTCTACGTCAATAGCCATGGAGCTGTCCAGCCAGGGAAACCAGGTCACTTGATACTTGGAGAAAAGGGCGCGGCCGCCCATATCGCCTTGCAGGATCTCAAAATCAGCAAAGGTGCTGCGGTCGAACAGCACGGGCATACTACGGCGGCCGTCTACAAGGGTGGCGACGATGGGCGGCTGGTTGAAGGCGTGTTGCTCCTTGAGCGAATCGAGCAGGCGCACCGGCAACTGCGGCTGGTCCACCGCCATGAAGATGGCGGCGGCCGCGTCGGCTGGCACGGCGGCCAGCCCGGCCTTCACCGAGCTGCTCTGCCCCTCGGCCCAGTCTGGGTTGTGCACGATGTGCACATCCAGACCGTGCAGGGCGGCGCTCACCTCGGCGGCGGCCGCCCCTGTGACCACGATCACGGGGCTGAGCTGTCCCGCCAGCGCAGTCTGCGCCACCTGGCGCACGAAGGGCACGCCCTTCCAATCCAGCAGTTGCTTGGGCTGCCCCAGGCGGCTGGAGCCGCCGCCCGCCAGCAGGATGCCAGCGACGCGTTCAGGCATGGCAAGAGACTCCGTAGTCAATGGCTGCTCGCATATTGGCTTGGGGATTGCTTCGCTGCGCTCGCAAAGACGTAAAACAATTCGTGTGCTCGATGTCAAATCGATGTGGGTAGATTGCTTCGCTACGCTCGCAATGACAAGAACACAGTGAGTTCATTCTGCCCGCCGAAGAAACTCAATCAATAAGGGATTCACCACGTCGGGCCGGTCAAAGTGCGGAATGTGCTTGGCCTGAGGGATGGGATGAAACTCGGCGCGCGGCACCAACTGCATAAAGGTTTGCGCGTGGTGAAAAGGAACGGTGTCGTCCAGCTCGCCCCAGATGAGTTGCACGGGCGCATCCATCTCCCCAAGGCGTCGATAGAGCTGCAAGTCCTCATCCAGCATGCCACTGCGCAGGGAAGACAACAGAGCACGCTTGAAACCGCGGTACTGCATCTGTTCAAAATAGCGCGCTTTGAATGATTCAATCGCCTCTTGTGTGGGCTGATAAAAATCGGCCAGCATGCTCTCCAGCAGGGTCTTGCGCCCCATGCGGCCAAGCATGCCGAGCAGCAGCTCACCCACCCCGGGCCAAAAGACGGCTTTGACCGCCGGCGGCAGACCCAGGTCAAACCCGGCCGGGTCCACAAAGCTGAGGCGACGCACGCGTTTGGGAAAGCGAAAGGCGAACTCAGCGGCAATCACGCCGCCCATGGAAAGCGAAACCAGGCTGGCTTGCTGCAGCTTGAGCGCCTCCATAAGCTCAGCCAATTGGCGCACAAACAGCGCCTTGTCGTAGCGTGTCTGCGGGCGGTCAGACCAGCCGCGGCCATACAGGTCATAGCGTATGACTTTGAAGCCCGCCGCGGCCAGTGCGCTAAAGGTGTTATCCCAGATAAAGCTGGGCATGGAGAAGCCGTGGATCAGTATTACGGATTTGCCGTTGGCAGGCCCGCTGATCTCATAATAGGTTTTGCCGTCAGAGAGCTGCGCCAGCGTGCCGCTCAAACCAGCGTGGGCGACTCGGTCAAGCCGCAGTGGTTCGCCAAACAAGACACGCTCAACGAACGACATACCGCCTAGAGCTTGCCCAGGGCGCGCAGCACGCGCTCAGGCACCAAGGGAAACTGGTCGATCCACACGCCGGTGGCGTTGTATACCGCAGCAATGACTGCGGCGGCGAAGGGGATATAGGGCATCTCGGCCATGCCGCGCACGCCCCACGGACCATTGGGATCAGCAAATTCGAGGATGAGCGACTGCACCCGATCAGGCACATCCATCACCGTGGGAATCAAGTAGTTTGAGAAGAACGGCGTCTTGGTATAGCCCCCCTCTTGAATGAAGTTCTCCATCAAGGTGTAGCCAGCCGCCTGCACCACGGCACCCTCGATCTGGCCTTCGATCTGCTGCGGGTTGATGGCGCGGCCCACATCATCGGCACAGATCACATCAGTGATGTGCACATGGCCGGTCTGCGTGTCCACTTCCACGGCGATGGCTTCGGCAACGTAGCCATAGGCAAAGATCGGGTCGCCTTGGCCAGTCTGTGCGTCAAGCAGCGTGGTGGGCGGCGGAATGTACTTGAACTCGGCGATGGCCGGGCGGTCTTCGTTGTGCCATTTTTGCAACGCAGCCTCTGCCGCACCGCGGATGGCATTGCCGGCCATAAAGGTGAGGCGCGAGGCGGACGCTGAGCCTGAGTCGCCCGTGACCGAGGTATCCGCCACCACCAGCTCCACTTTTTCCAGCGGCACACCCACCGCATCGGCCGCCATTTGTTTGAAGGCGGTGTGGGCACCCTGGCCGACATCCGACCCGGCCTGGTGCAGCACCACGCGCTCGATCTCGGCGCCGCCGTAGATCTCAATCGTGGCCCAAGCACGCTCAGGGAAGCCGAAGGAGAAGCCCACGTTCTTGAAGCCGCTGGCGAACCCTACGCCGCGCTTGATGTGCGGCGCGGCTTGCGGCAGCGGTGTCCAACTGCCCGCCGGCGGCGACCAGCGGCCGCCCTGCTCCTGCCAGCCGGCAGCGCGCGCACAGGCGTCGATGACTTTGTCCATCGTTACACCCGGCGGCTGGCTGACGCCGGTGGCGAGCACATCACCATCACGCGCTACGTTGAGCAGGCGCAGCTCCACCGGGTCCATGCCCAGCACATCGGCCAGTTTATTCATCTGAGCTTCGGAGGCGAAGGAGCCTTGCGGGCCGCCAAAGCCACGGAAAGCGCCATTGGGAATGTTGTTGGTGTAGACCGTGCAGGCATCCACATGCACATTGGGGATGACATACGGCCCGCTGGCCGAAAGCGTGGCATTGCCGAGCACTTTGACCGACGTATAGATATACGGCCCCGAGTCGGCGATGAGTTCTGATTTGGCGGCAATCACTTTGCCGTCTTTGGTGGCGCCCCACTTGGAGCGAATGATGTACGGGTGGCGCTTGTGGTGGCCGACCATCGACTCTTCACGCGACCAGATGATCTTGATCGGGCGATGAATACCGCGCTGGTTCAGGCGCCAGGCAGCCAGGCCGAGCACAATCTGGATCGACATGTCCTCACGGCCGCCGAAGGCCCCGCCGATGGCAGGGTGGATCACGCGCACCTGCTCTTCGGGCAGGCCAAGGGCATGGGCAATGGCCATGCGCTCTTCGTGCGCCCATTGTCCGGCCACTTCCACGGTGACGCGGCCCTCGTCGTCAATGTAGCCGAGGCCAGCTTCGGGCGCCAGGTAAGCGTGCTCCTGCACTGGCGTGCGGTACTCGCCTTCGACGATCACATCCGCCTGGGCAAAAGCCGCTTCAATATCACCGCCATAGCGGATGCGGTAGTGGTGAAAGGTGTTCTCGCCATCGGGATGGATGCGATAAGCATCCGCGGCCATCGCTTCTTCAGGATCGGTGAGAATGGGCAGGTCTTCGTATTCGATGTGAATGAGGTCACGCGCTGCGGCAGCAATCGCTTCGGTTTCGGCAACGATGAAGGCCACCTGGTCGCCCACAAAGCGCACGCGTTCGGCATACGGCATGCTGGAGCCCGGCCCGCACAGCACCGGCTGGTCTTGCACCATCAAGCCGTATTCGTTGACCGGCACGTCCTTGGCGGTGAAGATGGCGATGACACCGGGCAACGCCTCGGCGGCGGCTGTGTCAATGGAGTGAATGATGGCGTGCGGCCGCCCGGCAAAGAGCACCTTAGCGTGCGCCTGGTTGGGCTTGTTGATGTCACCTGGGTACTGCGTCTCCCCAGTCACCTTGCCAATGGCGTCTACGCGGGTGACCGATTGGCCGATGGCGGTCTGGCGTGTGTGCATTTACTCGTACCGCCCGCGCGTCATGGTGGCCACCTCTTCGTTCAGCGGGCCGCCAGCCAGAGAATAGATAATGGAGCCGATGATGGAGAACACCAGGTAGAGAATGACGGTGAGCACGAGGGTGAAGACCCCCTTGAAGTACGGGTTGGTGAGCAGCGCTGGATTGGCCTGCGCACCCTGCGCCAGCGTTTGGTTGTTAGCCAGCACCCAGGCGATGATGATATCGGTGAAGCCATAGGCGATGACCGGCAGAATGATCAGCAGGACACAGCCGATGCCGCGCCAAATGGGGTGCACACGCCACGGGAAGGGATCACGAGTAGGTTTACGCAACATCATGGTTGTATCTGCCCAGCGCTTTCAATAGCATCCAGAATTTTGTAATAGCCCGTGCAGCGGCACAGGTTGCCTGCCACGGACTCTTTGGCCTGCTGGCGTGTGGGCTGCGGGTGCTCATCCAGTAGCATCACGCCAGACATAAGGAAGCCGGGCGTGCAATAGCCACATTGCACCGCGGCATTGTCCACAAAGGCTTGCTGCAGCGGGTGCAGCGTGCCGTCCGCCGCAGCCAATCCCTCAACGGTGGTGATGGTGGCCCCGTGAGCACGCGGCGCGGGCACCAGGCAGCTCATGACTGCCTTGCCATCCATGAACACCGTGCAAGCGCCACATTCGCCCTCGGCGCAGCCTTCTTTGGTGCCGGTGAGCAAGGCTTCTTCACGCAGCAGGCGCAGCAGGGTCTTCTCGTGGCCAGACTCAAAGGAATAGTCTTTGCCATTTATCGAGACATCGATATGACCGTTCTCGACTAGCCGACCAGTCAACTGGTCAACCAGTCGACTGGTCGGCTTCGCAAGCAGCACCGGCTTCTCTGGGATGCGCTGCGGCTGCTGCGACTGGCCCAGCTCTTCCAGCAAGCGCGCTACGGCCACGCGCACCATTTCCTTGCGGTAATCGGCCGAGCTGCGAATATCGCCAATTGGCGCGGCGGCCGCAGCGGCCAGCTGCGCCGCCTGGGCGATGCTGGCTTCATCGAGTGCCTGCCCCACCAGGGCAGCCTCGGCCTCAGGGGCGCGGATGATGGTGGGCGCTACCGCGCCGAGGGTGATAGCCGCCGCGCTGACCTTGCCTGCATCCAGGCTCAGCACCACGGCGGCGTTGATGACCGAGATGGCCTGGGCGCGGCGCAGCGTCATGCGCATGAACGCGCCGCGCTGGCTGGCCGGGTTGAGGGCGGCGAAGTGAATATCCACCAGCATCTCATCGGGCTGCATCACCGTGCGGCGCACGCCGGTGTAAAACTCGGCCAGGCGCACGCTGCGCTCGCCGTTGGTGGAGCGCAGGACCAGCGTGGCATCCAGTGCCATCAGCGCCGGGATGGTGTCATTGGCCGGCGAAGCGGTGATGAGGTTGCCGGCCACCGTGCTGCGATTACGGATCTGCGGCGCGCCGACCTCGTAGGCGGCCTGCGCCAGCGGCAACGCCTGCTGGCGTAGCAGCGGGCTGGCGGCGCACTGGTTGTGGGTCACCAGCGGGCCGAGATGGATGCGACCGGCGTCGTCTTGCGTGATGGCATCCAGGCCGGGGATGCGTGTGACATCGATGAGCGTGTGTACGTCTTTGCGTGCGCCGCGCTCAAACTCCACGATCAGATCGGTAGCGCCAGCCACAATGCGCGCCGCGGCGCCATGCTGGCTGAGGGCGCTCAGCGCTTCGTCAATGGTGTGTGCAGTAAGATACGTTGACCACATAAGAAAGCTATTATAGTGCCGCAGCCAGCGGTACTACTGTGCAGTACTGATTTCTGAACTATCCCAGAGTAGCGCGCACCGCCTGCATATCTTGGCGATGGGCATAAACCATGACGCGGTCACCATCCAGAAAGCGCGTATTGCCACGTGGGATCAGAATTTCACCTTCGCGGCGAAGCGACACAACCACGCACCCGGCTGGCAGCCGTTTGGCTACTTCAGAGACAGATTTACCCACAGCCCATCCTCGAGCCGAAAGCTGAAACTCAGTGAAGGTGGTATTTTCTTCATTGCGGGCCCGCAATTGGTCAGCACGGTGCTCCACCTCAGTTCGGCGTGTGAGAGCAATATCATAAGCACTCAAAATGTCATTACGCCGCACCACTCCTTCTAAACGGCCAGAGTGGCGGCGCGAGAGTACGGGCAACATACTTAAGCCGCGGTTGCTCATTCGCGAAAGCACTTCACCCGCCGTCTCATCCACATATGCAACACTTAGTTCGGCCAGCGGCGTAGCGAGTGTCTTTATCAGGGTCTTTGCTTCAGCCCCTTGCTGAGAGGCTTCCTCCAAGTCGGCCAGCGCAAACACACCAATCAAGCGGTTGCGCGCATCCACCACGGGCAGCGCTCGCCGCCCTTGGCGGGCGAACTGGCCTTCGGCGTGAGCAAGTGTAGAACGCAAAGTGAGAGGTTTCGGTTTGCTCAGAACCTCTTCCACGCGCACACTTTGCAGCACATCTACTACACGGCCGCGCTGCAAGCTAATGCCCTTTTGCTTGAGCTTGAGTGTGTAGATGGATTCGCGGAACATAAGCTCTGCCGCCAAAGTGGCCACAACGCTCGCCATCATCAATGGCAAAATCAAGCGGTAGTCATTTGACATTTCAAACACAATCAAAATGGCCGCCATCGGGGCGCGTGCGGCTCCGGCAAAGGTAGCCGCCATACCCACCAACGCATACGCACCTGGGTTGACCACGATTTCAGGCCACAGCAGGTTGCCCACCTGCCCCACAATGCCACCCAGCATGGCTCCCATAAACAGGCTGGGAGCAAACACGCCGCCGGAATTGCCTGTGCCGAGAGTCAGCAAGGTGGCCAGCAGCTTCAGCACCAGGATGGCCACCATCAAGCCCAGCGAGAATTCAAAGCCGGAGCCAATCGCTTCCCCAATCATATGAAGCCCAGTACCCAAGACAGGCTCACCGGGCAACAATAACCCCACACCCGCGGTAAGCGCCATCCCCAGAGCGGTCTTGTAGCGCAGTGGTATTTGCCAGGCATCCGAGAGCTCTTCTGCTTTGTATAAACTTCGGATGAAGCCCACCGCCAGCACAGCCGCAAGCACGCCAAGCACCAGATACAGCCCCAACTCAGCCGGATGGTTCAACGGATAGGCTGGCACATCGAACGCCGGGCGATTCCCCAAATAGGCTTGCGCTACCATGCTGGCCGAAACAGCACTAATGACCACTGCGCCAAAGTAATTGGCAGTGAACGAGCCAAGAATTACTTCCAGCGCAAAGATAGACCCGGCAATGGGTGCATTAAAGGTGGCCGCAATGCCCGCCGCGGCGCCACACGCCACCAGGGTACGGATGTGCTCATTTGAAAAGCGTAGCAACTGACCAATCGTAGAGCCTAGTGCTGAGCCCACCTGCACAATCGGCCCTTCACGGCCAGCCGAGCCACCCGTGCCAATCGTCAGTGAGGAGGCCACCACTTTGGCCAGCGACACGCGCGGGCGTATGCGTCCACCACGCAGCACCATGGCTTCCATCACTTCGGGTACTCCGTGCCCCTTGGCTTCGCTGGCAAAGCGTTCGATGATCCAACCAACCGTAAACCCGGCCAGCGTCATCGCCACCACCAGGCCCGCCGCAGACCCGAGCAGGCTGCGTAGTCCATCGCGCAAGGCGCCCACCTGGGCCAGCAACCAGATAAAGGCGATAGCGCCAAAGGCGGTGCCCACACCAACCACCACGGCGGTAGCGCTCAGCACCAAGCGGCCAGATACCTCTCCGCGATCAAGCCAGCGAGAAAACCGGGCCGCCCACTGAGAAAATTGAGACGATTTTGAAATTTGCACAAGACGTTCCTATCACTAAAAAACTGAGCCCTGATTATAGGACTGTTGTGAACGTCTTGGGCAGGGAAACGATTAGCTGAATGAAATCGTATCGGCCAGGTGGCGCACCGCCTGCATGCGCGCCTCATCTTCTGGTGCGCCGTTGCTCGCCAGCATCAGCGTGTTCTCGGCAGCTTCAAGGATGCCACTGGGATCGCGCCCATCCATAGCCAATATCGGCGCAGGGCCCCAGCCGCCCAAGGCGACGCGCGTACGGCCGGATGGCCAGCGCGCTAACGCCAGCCACGCGCCATCCGCTTCGTGATATTGCAACGCGGCCAGCAGGCTGAAGCGCAGCGCGGCCAGGCCATCGGGGATGCCGCTCGCACGCAAGGCGAGCAGATTGCCATAGCTCTGCATGCGGCCATCGGTATATTCCAGTTCGGCGTCCAGCGCCAGCATAGCAGCCGCCAGGCGGGCGCTTCCCGGCGCAGCGGCAATATACGCCAGCGCGGCTTGCTCGCCGGCTGGCTCCTGCTGCACCAGCGCGTGCAGGACGGCGGGCAGCTCAGGCAGCGCCAGCAGGTCGTTCAAGCGCGCCGCTGCGCCAATATGCAGCATATTGCCCTTAATGCTGATGTCACTCACACGTCACCATCCGCATACACGCGCCAACCCAGCTCGTTCAAGCTGACATCGGTGAGGTCTTCGGGCGGCAGCGCCACCATCAGGGCTTCGCCCTCTGCCAACAGCTCGCCACGCGCATCGAAGATGGCCGCCCGCGCCTCAGCCACACGGCCGCGGTCTTTGACCGCCACGCCCGTGATACGCAAAAGCTGCCCAATGGGCACATGCTTGCGATACTTGGTGGTGAGGCGCGCCGTATACATAAAACGATTGTTGTCATGCAACATAAAAACACGGCTTACTGCTTCATCCATGATGGTGCTGATGACACCACCATGCACGATGCCGGGATAGCCCTCATACACCTGCGGCACGCTGTACTCCCCTACGATGCCATTCTCTACAGCCGGGTCAGCATAGAACTGGAGCTTGAGCCCGATGGGGTTCTCCATGCCGCAGGCGAAACAGTTTTTAGAGTTGGGGAGCTTTTTTTGCATATTCATGAAGATAGGTTCCTGTTATTGTCCTCTGGTCGACTAGTTGATTGGTCAGAGACAAAGACGTCAGGCAGTTCGATGTCTATGGGAACAACCACATACTCGGCAGATGCCTCGCGTGCCGAAAGACCTGTACGTTTGTGCTCAGCTAGATAGGCACTCAATCGACGAATCTTCTTGCGAACATCGACGATCGTGGCGAGAATCAAATCGAAATCAGCCTGTGAAAGATAGCCTTGATCCAGAGCTATGTAAAGTTGTGATTGCACTTCAGCTGTGGAACGAAATGAATAGCTTAAGAAACGAAGGAATTCGCCGTCATATCCTGCATCAAACCCTTCAGCAACATTGGACATGACAGAAATTGCCGCTTTACGAATTTGGTCACGTAATACAAAGTCCCTAGCAAAGGAACCGATATTTGTTTGCGAATAAACTTGATTGACCAGATCACGCGCAGACCGCCACACGCGCAAATCCTGAAATTGGCTAACTGTTGCCATGACGAATCAACCAACTAACTAGGCGACCTCGTTGGTCGCTCCTTTGCTTACATCACTCAATTGCAGAAAATCCAAATCTTCCGGAACGTCCACATCATGCGAGAGAGACAGCAACTCGAGCACATACAAGCGCGCGCCTTGTGCCGTAGCTGCAGCGCTATGCGCCTGGAACGAACCTTCACCAAACTGGTATTGCACCAGGCCAGCGGGGTTGATGTAGAGCGCGTTGGTGCCCTCGTGGTGATGGTCTGGCGCGATCACCACAGCCGGGCCGTCTTTGCCTGCCTGCAGCATGGCCGAGAGATCCGCCGGACTGAGCTGCGGCAGATCGGCGGGCACGACTAGGATACTGGTGGCGGTATAGGTCTGCGCTACGGCAGTGGCGCGCGTCAACGCCACGTTTAAGTGCGGAGCGCCATCCTCCTGCAGTGTGCGCGCGCCATGCTCTCGTGCAATCGCCAGCGCTGCTGGGTCTCGGCTGACCACGAGCACCTCGCCCAGCTCGGGCACACCTTTGAGCGTATCGATGGTGTGCACCAGCATGCGCTCGTTGAGGGCGGCGCGGTCATCTTCGGAGAGCACTGGCGCCAGGCGAGATTTGCCGCGGCGCAAGGGTTTAACGGGGACAATCGCCCAAATTGACATCTACGTTCCTTTGGGTAGTGAGAGGCTCATGCCAGCAAGTGGCTGCCAAAGGCCAGCACTTCGCGGGCCAGTTGAGCACGGTCGCTGCAGTTTTTCATCACCGTGGCGGTCACCAGAGGCATTATACCGAGCGCGGCTACAGCCTCGCTCTGGGCGGCATCTACTTCATCAAAGACGAAGCCGCGCAGCAAGCTGCCGTAGTGTTGCGCCACGGCCAGCGCACTGGGCAGGATGCCCAGCTCGCTGAACATCTTGGCGGCCGGGCCCTTGAGGGCCTGCCCGCCAATAATGGGCGAGACGGCCACTATCGGCTTGGCCGCCAGCGCGGCTTGCACACCGGGCACCGCCAGGATCGGCGCCACGCTCACCCAAGGGTTAGAGGGACACACCACCACAAGGTCGGCGGCGGCGATGGCCGCTAGCACGCCGGGCGCGGGCTGCGCCTGCTCCACGCCGTCAAAGCGGAATCCGGACACCTGTGGCTCGCAGCGGCGCGCAACAAAATATTCCTGGAAGGCCAGCTCACCCTCGTTGGTATTCACCATGGTGCGCACGGACTGGTCGCTCATTGGCAGCACGCGCGGGGCAATGCCCCAGGCGGCGCAAAAGTCTGCGGTGATGGCGCTAAGCGCCTCGCCGGCGCGCAGGCGGCGCGTGCGCTCCAGGTGCGTGCCCAAGTCCTTATCGCCGAGTAGGAACCAGCTCGGCCCGCCGAGGGTCTGTATGTTACTGAAGGCTTGCTGGGTCTCCTCGATGCGCCCCCAGCCGGTGACCGGATTGGCCAGCCCGGCAAGGGTGTAGCACACCGTATCGAGGTCGGGGCAGATGGCCAACCCAAAATGCTCAAAGTCGTCGCCAGTGTTGACAATGATGGTGAGGTCTTCGGGGGGCAGGGTCTGCGCCAGGCCATCGGCCAGTTTGGCGCCGCCCACCCCACCGGCGAGTGCGAGAACTTTCATGGTGGTTAGCTGCTGGCGCGCACCAAAGCGCGGAACAGGTTTTGCATGCGTGCATCCTGCGGCAGGGTTTCGGGGTGCCACTGCACGCCGAGGGCGAAGGGATGCTGCGGCAGCTCGATGGCTTCGACCAAGCCATCCGGTGCGCTGCCTACGGCCTTGAGGCCGGCGGCCAGCTCCTTGATGCCCTGGTGATGCAAGCTATTGACCTCGACGATGGGCTCACCCAAAATCTCGGCCAGGCGGCTGCCTTCGCTCACCTGCACCGGATGAGCCAGATAGTCCCACGGGTGGTCAGGAAAGTTGGAGTGCTTCAGCGCACCGGGCAACTGGTCAGGAATGTGGGTGTACAAGCTGCCGCCAAAAGCCACGTTGGTGATTTGCAAGCCGCGACAGATGCCGAGGAAGGGCTTGCTGTCCTCGGCAGCCCGGCGCACCAGCTGAATTTCGATCTCATCCCGCTCGGCGTCGAGGTCGTAGAGCTTCTCGTGCGGCTCGCCGTTGAAATGGTGGATCTCAATATCGCCGCCGCCGGTGAAGACCAGGCCATCCAGACGGCCGAGCAGCTCGCGCAGTTTATCAAGCGGCAGGTTCAACGGGATGAGCACGGGGATCGCTCCGGCGCGCACCAATGCCTCGCTATAGGGGCGTGGCGTTTGAATGACATCATTCTGATAGAAGTCAGAGCGTGCGTTGCGTGTGGTTACACCAATAAGCGGGCTAGGCATGGGGGTATTCTAAAGCAGTAATATCTAATCAAATGCAATCAACATCAATCAAAGGCAATCTGTTGATTAACTGATTATCTTTGATTAAATTTCATACCCAACGCGTAATCTTATCCACCGCTTGGCGCGGGCGCGGCTGCGGCTCGCTGGCCGGATAGCCTAGGTACAGCACACCCTGTGCCAGCCAGCTTTCGGGCAGGCCGAGCGCCTGCTGCGCCGCGGCCTGTGCCAGCAGCGGGGCACACACCCACACGCCGCCGAGGCCTTCGGCTTGGGCGGCCAACAGTAGCTGCCCGCCGGCCAGCGCCACGCTTTGCATGGCCATGTGCAGTTCGCCCTGGGTGCGGGCTGGGTCGGCATACGTATCCAGCACACTGGTATCGAGGCACAGCAGCACGGCGGCCGGTGCCTCCTGCAGGCGAGCGGCGGAGCGCGCCAGCTGCGCCTCGATCTCTGCTGTGCTCAGGCCTTCGGCCTGCAGCGCCGCGGCAAACTCCTGCCCCATGGCAGCAGCGAGGGCCGCACGGCCCTGGCTGCTTTCCAGAATCACAAACCGCCAGGGCTGGCGGTTGTGAGCATTGGGCGCATAGGTGGCCGTTTCCAGCATACGCTGCAAGGCCGCAGCCGGTACCGGCTGCGGCAGAAAGCGGCGCACCGAACGGCGGCTACGCAGCCAGGTATGCAGGTCTTGCGGAGTCAGGCTGGCGGCCACAGGATGATCTGCTCAGGCTTGAGCTTATACAGCATGCGCACCTGGCCCTCGGGCACGTTGAAATCCTGCCCGGTGTATTTGCGCGAGAGCGCATGGATGTGCTCCACCGCGCCTTCAGGCGTAATCTGCACCTGGCCACGCAGCTGGATGTACTGGTACGGGTTCTGCGGGGCAACGATTGCCACGGCAATGTTGGGGTTGCTGCTCAGGTTACGGAACTTGGCGGTCTTGTCCGAAGTGCCGAAGAGGATGTGTTCACCATCCGTGTTAAACCACACCGCGGTGAGCTGTGGCGCGTTGTTAGCATCCACCGTAGCGATCCAGGCGAAGGCCTTGGTCTCATCAGCCAGCAGATGGCGGTAGGCTTCCGGAAGCGTATTCAGCATGCTTACCCCATGCTGCTGGATTTGATCGGCTTGATCTTGTAGACCACGCGCACCTGGCCCTCAGGAATGACGTAGTCTTCGCCGCGATACTTGTGCGAGAGGGTGTGGATGTGCGCAGCCCCCTGCTCCGCGCTGATGTCCACCACCTCGCCGCGCACCTGCAGGTAGCGATACGGCTGCGTGGGGTCCATCAACGTCATGCTGACGTTGCGGCGGGCGCGCATATTGCGGTCCTTCTGGCGTCCCTCGGCAGAGTTGATGAGAATGTGCTCGCCATCAGTGTTGAACCACACCGGTGTGACCTGGGGCGAACCGTCAGGCATGCTGGTGCCCAAAAAGGCAAAGGCCTTGGTTTCATCTTTGAGCAGATCTTGGAAATTCTCAGGAATATTGTTCACTTTATCTCCTTAAATAAAGGTGGATAGAAATAGACGATGAGCCAGAATGCTATCTTACCGAAATTCATCGCGCTCACGCGAGCGCAATAACTCTGAAAGCGCAGCCTCACGCAGCGCGTACGGAAAGCCGCGCACATGCACCGCCGGGCAGCCTTCGGCCGCCTGGCCCATGGCCAGGCTGGCCGCGGCGGCCAGCTCGTCGCCGGCGGCCAACTGCGTTACGCGCAGCGGGCGGCCCGCCAAGTCTGGCGTGCCGCGCAGATCCACCAGGCCGGGCATGCCGCTCAGACCGATGGTAGTTCCCAGCGTGCCCTCACGCCAGGCGCGCCCGTGCGAATCGATAATGAGTACGCCAAGTTTGGCCGCGCTAGCCTGTTCGAGCACGCCGCGCAGGCGGTTGGCGCTGGCATCCGGGTCTTGGGGCAGCAGCAGGTAGGCGTCTTCGTCTGAGCCGGGCAGGTTCGAGTGATCGATGCCCGCATTGGCGCTGACGAAGCCCAGGCGGTGCTCTACGATGAGCAGACCCGGGCGGGCGCGCAGCACTTCATTGCTCTCGTCCAGAATCAGCTGCACGAGGCGCGGGTCCTTCTCGGTCAGCGCGCCGAGTTCGAGCGCACGCTCGGTCGGCGTAACCTCGCCCAGCTGGCGATAACGCCCCTCCGCCTTGGAGACGATCTTCTGTGCCAGCACGATCACATCGCCATCTTGCAAGGTAAGGCCCTGGCGCAACAGGGCCGCCAACAGCAGCGCGGCCAGGTCATCGCCTGGCTGCACCATTGGCAAACCTTGCAGCGGAGTGAGGACGAGCGGCTTCACGTTTTACGGCTTGGGGATTCCGGCTACCTTGATGGTGCCGTGGCGCGATTTGTAGTGCTTGTTCATGCTCACCAATACACTGGTCAGCCCTTCTACAGTGATGGCGTTATCGAGCTTGCCAGAATAGTAACCAGTCAGGCCGGCCGCCTGCACCAGCTTCAGCGCCGCCTCGGCGGCCGCCATGTCATCGGCGCACACCAGCACATCACTATCCAGCGGTTCGGTGATGTTCTTGCGCAGCGCCGCGGCGGGCACAGTTTGGAAGGCGGCGGCCACTGTGACGCCTGCGCCCAGCAGCTCCTGCGCACGGCGCGCCGCGGCGGGCGCGGGCGGCGGCGTGAGCGCCGGGAAGCTCAAGCGCGCGGTCGCATCCAGCAATACTTTGCCCTGTAGCGCGTCTTTGACGCTGGCCAGCGCCGCTTCGTGGGCATCTTGCTCCACGGTGAGGATGGCCAGCTCGGCAGCGGCCACAGCGGCGGCATTCTCCATGCCGCGGATACTTTCGCGGCCCAGCTCAGCGTTCAGCTCGGCGGCGGCGGCCTGTGCCTTCTCAGCGGTGCGTGACCCGACAATGACGGTGTACCCGGCGTGCGCCCAGCGCAGCGCCAGGCCAGTGCCCAGTGCGCCGGTGCCGCCGATGATGGCGATAGTTTTAGACAAATAGAACTCCAATTGTGAAGAGTGAGCCGTGATTGATGATTAGTATATTGCACAAACTAGCCCAAGAAAGGTAAAGAAAACTTTAAGGCGCGAGGCTGGCAAAGTTAGCTACTATGAGTGTATGAGGGGGAGTGAACGCAATCCCGCGCTCAGTAACACACTAGGCAAGTTCAACTGGGGGCCAGCACTCATCTTGGCGCTACTGTTCGCCTTGGGAGTAGCTATCCCAGCCGTGGCGGCATACCTGGGGCCAGACCGCGGCTACACTGTCGAAGTAATCGAAGAGGAATTTGTCTTTGACCCCAGCAAGGATGCCTGGCTAATGACCAGCTCCTCGGGCGCCACCTGCACCATCATGCATTCCTGCAGCGAGCACCCCAGCACAACACGCCAGCAGGACCTCTGCGGTTGGGAGGCGGTCAACTCTCACTGCACCCTGGGTACATCCATCATCCAGACGATCCGACACGAGACGCACTTCCATCCCGAGGCCAGCGTATCCAGTTCCGTGCAGTGTGCACAGGACGGCAACGGCGGCTGGTGCATTGGCGCCGGCGCTCTGGTGCTAGGCGCCCATGAGCCCTTGGCCTCGTACAGCATCCTGGGCATCGAGGGCAGTCTGGACGGCGACCCGTTCTTCTGCGCCAGCACAGCCTGCAATCTGCCCGGCAGCCCAGGGGTGTCCTCGGCCAGCTTTTGGGCCATCTCCTCCTATGGCGATACCTCGCAGATGGGCTCTGCTACGCTGAGCATCGACGATGACTTTCCCAGTATTGTGGGCTTGGTGTCCGGGCTGCAGGGCAAGAGCGGCTGGTATGTCGGCAACATCACGCTCAGCGCGGTGGGAGCGGATGCCACTAGCGGGCTGGCGGCGCAGCAGGTGCAGGTGAACGGCGGCGGGTGGCAGAACAACAGCGCCACCATTAGCAGCGACGGTGTGCACACTGCGGTGTTCCGCGCCGAGGATGTGGCCGGGTTGGAAAGCCTGACTTCTCCGCAGGAGTTACGCCGTGACACGGCGCCGCCATCCATCAGTGTAGATGCCTTCGACGCGGCGGCGCGCGGCATGGCTTCCGTCTCCGGCAGTATGAGCGACGCCACCAGCGGGCCAGGCGTGGTGCACTTTTCTGTGGCTGGTGGGCAGAACCAAACTGTGCCTGCAGCTGGCGGCAGCTGGCAGCTGGAGTGGGACAGCACCCAGCTGCCCAACGGTGAGTATGTGTTCAGTGTACAGGCCGAGGACCAGGCCGGCCTTCTGAGCGCACTGCAAGAGTTCGCGGTGCGCGTGGACAATGTGCTGCCGTTCATCAACCTGCCAGGAGCGTGTTGGCCGATCTGGCAGGTGTTGGATCTGGACGCCGGCCCGGGCACAGCGCCGATCAGCCTGGTGAGCTTTACGGTGCGCGGCGGCGGCCTCAGCCATGTGGAAACTTTCACCACCCCGCCGCTGGGCTGGACATGGAACCGCACGTTCAGCGATGGCAGCGTGGCTCAGGTGGGCGAGTATGTGCTCGAGGTTTATGTAGAGGACAGCACCGGCAACGCTAATAGCCGCAGTGGCTGCATCAGCATCCCCGAGCCGGATTCTGCGGCCGCGGCGAGTGCAGGCACAGCCTCACAGTCCGGGCCCAGCGCCCCAGAGAACGAGCCGCCGCTGGGCACTGCCCTACCCATCGGGCTGAGCAGCGCAGTGCCCAGTGTGAGCATCATCACCGCCCTGCAGCCGCAGGTTCCGATTGTGCAGCAGATGCAGCTGGACGCAGCCAATGCACCGTTCTGGGGGCCAGCCGCGCTCACGCTGGCCGCGGCGGCTACTGCCGTGGCGCTGGCCGAGAAAGAGCGCCGCGAAGAAGAGGAACCCAGGCGCAATGAGCCGGATCCCTTCAAAATCTATCCCGACAATTTGATGGCCGCCCACCTCACCGACGAAGAAGTGCTGGCGCAGGTGAAGGCGGCCGGGGCAAGGCCGAACATTTCTGTGGAAGAGGCGCGCATCATCACCCACAACGCCCTGACAGCTGGCGGCTATTACACCGTCACCGGCGCCCAGCTCAACGAGAAGGCACGCCAGGAGGCCAAAGACACCAAGGTGGGCGGCGGCGCGTATACCGTGCAAGCTGGCGACAACTGGTTCACGATCGCTGAAAAGATATACGGCAACCAACGTATGGCCGGGCAATTGATAGAAGCCAATGTTCCCAAAGACGCCGACCTGCCTATGCTGCACCCGGGCCAAGTGATTGGCCTGCCAGTTGTGACCGGAACAGAAGCCGCCAGCCCAAACTTCAGCCCGAAGGTGTGGGATAAGGTAGTGGCGTTCACCCAACTACAGGAAGCCTTACGCAAGGCTCAAGAGGAACAGCCTCCGCCGAAGAAGACACAAGAACGCCCAGCGCAATATCCGCAACTGCCAGATGGCCCAGCCGGGCTAGAGGTGGCACTGTACATGCTGGCAGACGGCAAGTTGAGTGCGCAGGATTTCTACGCCCTCTTCCCGCATGTGGACTTGGCCAATGCTATCTACGCAGCCAACACAGGCCAGATTACTGCTGGCGTGGTGGAGTGGTTATGGCGTGATGGGATAATTTCTCAGCAGGTCTCAGGAATTTCCTCATTTCTCGATACAGCAACTCAAGACTATAACAACGGCAAGCTGACTGAGGAAAAGCTGCTGGAAATGTTCCCCAACCTACCGATTGAAGAAGCCATGGGGCTGCTCGGAAACCCAGGCGCCCTCTATGCCCTATGGATGAACGAGAACTGGCGTATTGAGCAAGACCGGCGCGACATCCAGCGCGGCTGGGATGCTACCGCCGATCGCTATACGGGGTTGGCTGAGGGGATATCGTCGGGCGACATTACTCCCCGAATTCCTATGACCCTCAATGATGAAGGGGAAATCAAATGGGGGTATCACATTTGGAACAATCTGCCCACCACTCTCGATGCCGGAAATTTCTATGGGGTTTCCAGGGCACTGAATTTTGCCCAGCAAGGCAGCTACACATCTATAAGCATAAACAGAAGCAATCTGCCCTGGCTTTACAGGAACAACATTCCAGGATTTCCACAGAATCTCAACACAATTCGTCAGTCACAATGGTATCTGGGCACACGATATCTCACCACGAATCTGGCTCACCCACCCAGCCGTATAATTGGGAACCAAATTGGATTAAAGTCGGGCTTGTTTGCCATTGTCACCGGCCTGGGAACAACCACATACGATTTCACGCTTGGTGACAAAGTCGGTGGCGCAGCGGAGGATTTTGCAGCTTCCGCAGTGGTGGATGTTGGAGTAAATGCAGCTGTCACCCTCACTGGCGTTGCCCTGGTGGCTGGGATTGCAGCAATACTCGGCGCGGTCTTTAGTCTTACGATTGCAGCGCCTATCCTCGTTGGTGCAGGGGTAGTGGCTGGCTTAGCTATTGGCATTGGTGTCGATGCAAACTTATCAGATGAAATTGAAAATCTAAAGGATTCAGTCAGCAAAGGTTTTCATGCATGGCAAGGGAACTTTGAAATAATCGGTTCTGCATTCGAACAAGCCTTCAACCGTGAGGCAACTGAAACAGAAGAAAGTACGGATGGTATCGAAGACCAAAATGAGTAAAGCAAAACCAGGGAAACTTTATGTGAGCAAGAGATTCCAGCACGCTTTAGGCGCCTTCGTAGCCCAATTAATCTTTGGCCTGATTGCAATTTTCTTGCCAACTTTCTCCAGCAGGATGCTTATAGTTACGCTTCTATTGGGGCTTTTATCATTTGCCCTCCAGTATCGGAGGGGTGTAGTAAGAGTAGTTAATTTGTCAGGGATTATTATATTGATGATAGGCTTTCTCATTAGTTCTGCACGAATACTAGCAGAAGCTGCTCAGGCATCACTGGTTTATATGTTTGGATTGTTGTTTGCAATGTATCTGCTTTTCTTAGCTGCGAATTTTGCATTTCCTGAAAAGACAATTTGGCTATTCAAGGAGCAATTCTTCCCAACTACTAGACTGGGGAGAGGTTGCATTGCCATGATTCTCGCTTTTGGCCCAGTTGCTGCCATCTTCGGTGCTCAGTTTGGACGGTCATCGCCAAGACCGTTTGCTTGGTGGTTGCTTGGCTTTTTGAGCTTTGGGCTGACTCTGCTGATCACCCAAAACGCAGCGGCACAATACATTGTCTATCAAAACAACGAGAAACAAGGTCAGCACAATAAGCCAAGGCAAAGATAATGGATATCCCTTTCTGGCCGCTACTAATTGCAGTCTTCATTGGCTCCACTGCTGGGCGCATCTTGTTCCGCATTCACAAACAGCGTGCGAAGGCTCGCGAGCAACAACCGGGAGCACCAGGAGGACAAAACATGAAAACCCACCTACGCACACTCGCATTCTCTGCCGCCGCCGGCTTGGTGGCCGTCGCCCTGCTGACCCTACTGGGCGGCCCGCCGCCCAGCCATACCCTGGCGCAGCATCTGCGTCTGAGCAATGGTTACTTACTCGCTGCTGTGCTCGGCGGCCTGCTGGGTTTGTGGCTGGCGCTAGGCGGCCGCAAGCGCATCGCCGGCTTTGGCGGCTGGTTGCTGGGTGTGCTGGCCGCATGGCTGCTGTGGCGCTTTGGCGCCCCGCACACCGGGCTCATCGAGCTGGTGCTAACTTCTGCCTTCGGCACAGCCGCGGCGGCCTACACTGGCGTGATCGCCTTCATGCTGCTGTTCACCGCTATGCGCCTCGGCGCAGCCAGTGGCAAGCAGGCACTCGCCGCCCTGCTGGACCTCGGGCAGCGCTGGCAGGCCCGCCGCCAGGCCGTGGCGGCGGTGGCCAGCGCGATGAACCAGGCTAGCTTGGTCGACTAATTCAACCGCTGACTAAGCGACCTTATAATCTCTTGCATGCCCTCCCAAATCATCATCGAGAACATCCACAGCATTGCCCTGGAGCACAACGCGCTGAATGATCCGGTAGAGCGCCGCGTGCCGGTATATCTGCCAGCAGGCTACTCACCTGAAAGCAAGTATCCCGTGATCTACCTATTGGCCGCCTTCGGCAGCCGCGGGCTCAAGTTCCTCAATGATGACATCTGGGAAGAGAACATCCAGCAGCGGCTCGACCGCTTGATGGCTTCCGGCGCCATGCGCCCCACCCTCGTGGTCATGCCGGATGCCAGCACGCGCTATGGCGGCTCGCAGTACCTCAACTCAGAAGCGCTGGGCGATTACGAAGACGTCCTGCTGGAGCTGGTGCGCGTGATTGACCGCAAATACGCCACGCTGGCCGCGCCCGGCGCCCGCGCCGTAGTGGGCCACAGCTCCGGCGGCTACGGGGCATTGCGGCTCGCCATGCGCCACCCGGGCATCTTTGGCCTGGCCGCCGCGCACAGCGCCGACTTGCATTTTGAGCTAGCCTACCGCCCCGATTTTGGCGAGTTGCTGCGTTATTACGAAAAAGTGGGCTTGGAAGGGCTGCAAGCCCTGTTAGCAGATCCCTCGGCGGCCCTGCAGCGCGGCGCGCCATACACGGCGCTCAATCTTCTGGCGATGGCCGCCGCCTACGCCCCCAACCCGCACGCTCCGCTGGGCTTCGATCTGCCGATCGATCTGCACAGCGGCGCATGGCTGCCGCACACCTGGAAGCGCTGGCTGGGGCACGACCCGCTGCACATGCTGCCCCACCATATAGAAGCGCTGCGCTCGCTGCAACTGCTCTATATCGATTGCGGCAAGTACGATGAGTATAATTTGCTCTACGGGGCGCGCCTGTTCACCGAGCAGTTGCGCCAACACACTATCGCTTTTCAATATGAAGAATATGAAGGCGGCCACCGCCACATGAAGCACCGCTACGACACATCCTTCACTGCAGTTTCTGCAGCATTCCAACTCTGAGAGGAATCCCCACATGTCAGACCCACGCAGCACCGCCCTACAGTACGCCAAAGACAACCGCGCCCGCTTCCGCCAGGAGCTGGCAGAGCTCGTCGCCATTCCCAGTGTCTCGGCTGACCCGCAATACAAGCCAGACATCCAGCGCGGCGCTGAGTGGCTGGTCAACAAGCTCAAGAGCATGGGCATCGAGAACATTCAACTGCTCGATAACGGCGGCCATCCGCTGGTCTTCGGCGAGTGGAAGGGCGCTGGCCCCGAAGCCAAGACCATGCTGGTCTACGGCCACTACGATGTGCAGCCAGCCGACCCGATGGAATTGTGGGACACGCCCGCTTTCGAAGCCGTGGAAAAGGGCGATCTACTGTTTGGCCGCGGCACCTCTGACATGAAGGGTCAGGTCATCGGCAGCCTGGCGGCCATCGAATCCGCCCTGCACGCCGGCAGCATGCCCGTCAATCTCAAGTTCATGATCGAGGGCGAAGAGGAAACCGGCTCGCCCAGCATGGATAAGTTCATCAAGAAGCATGCCGATCTGTTCGCGGCCGATTTTGCGCTGAATCCAGACGCAGGCATGCTCAGCCCCACCCAGCCCACCATCACCTACGGCCTGCGTGGCATGTCGTACTTTGAGCTGCACGTCACCGGCCCGGCGCTGGACCTGCATTCTGGCTTCTTCGGCGGCACAGTGCGCAACCCGGCCAACGAGCTGGCCCGCGTCATCGGCAGCATGCAGGATGAGAATGGCCGCGTCACCATCCCCGGCTTCTACGACAAAGTGCGCGAGCTGGAGGAAGAGGAACGCGCCGACTTCCGCCGCCTGCCCCAGAACGATGAGTTCTATTTGAAGCAAGCTGGCTCCAAGGCGCTGTGGGGTGACAAAAACTTCAGCGCCTACGAGCGTGCCACCGCCCAGCCCACGCTGGACGTGAACGGCCTGCTCTCTGGCTACACCGCCGAAGGCCCCAAGACCGTGCTGCCCGCCAAGGCCATGGCCAAGTTCTCCTGCCGTTTGGTGCCTGACCAAGACCCGTTTGAGATCGAAGCGCTGGTGCGCCAATACATTGAAAAGACGATCGACCCCAGCGTGAGCTGGGAGCTCAAGTTGCTCTCGGACGCCGTGCCCTCCATCTCGGAGCGCAACTCGGCCGCGGTGCAAGCCATGGCCAAGGCACAGGAGACGGTATGGGGCGTCAAGCCCATCTTCCGCCGCGAGGGTGGCAGCGTGCCCGTAGTGGGCCACCTGCAAGGCCAGCTGGGCATCGAGTCGATCAATGTGGGCTGCGGCCTGCCGGATGATCAGTTGCACTCGCCCAACGAGCGCATGCACCTGCCCAGCTGGGAGAAGCAGATCGACTCGTTCATCAACTTTATCTACAACTTAGGCAGCTAAGTGACCCAGACACCCAAGCCCCTCTATGGCGGCCAAGCTGTCATAGAGGGCGTAATGATGCGCGGGCCGCGCTTCATGGCAGTGGCCATGCGTGACCCCAAGGGCAAAATCGTGGTGCACAGCGAAGCGCTGAGCCCCATCTACAGCAGCGGCTGGGCCAGGGTGCCTTTCCTGCGCGGCCTGCTGCTGCTGTGGGATGCGCTGGGTCTAGGCAGCCGCGTGCTGGGCCTCTCGGCCAATGTGCAGGCCCAAAACGAAGATGAGACGCTGGAGGGCACGCCGCTGGTGCTCACCATGCTGGCTTCGTTTGCCTTCGCCATCGGCTTGTTCTTCCTGCTGCCCGCCGGCCTGGCCCATCTGGTTGAGCGCTTCTTCACGCTTAGCCCGCTGGCTGGCAACCTGCTCGAGGGCGTATTCCGCCTGCTGATCCTGCTGGGTTACCTGTGGGCGGTGGCACGCATGGATGAGATCCGCCGCGTGTTTGGCTATCACGGCGCAGAGCACAAGACCATTCACGCCTACGAAGCAGGCGTGAAGCTCACTCCCAAGAACGTGGATGCCTTCCCCCTGGCGCACCCGCGCTGCGGTACGGCGTTCCTGCTCACCGTGATCGTGCTTTCCATTATTGTGTTCACGCTCATCGGGCCGCTGCCCCTGTTGCAACGCATGCTTCTGCGCGTGGTACTCATTCCTGTGCTGGCGGGCATCGCCTACGAGTACTTGCGCTTCACCGCCGCGCACATCCGCAATCCGCTGGTGCGCATTCTTGTTGCGCCGAATTTAGCGCTGCAACGCCTGACCACACGCCCGCCCGACCCCAAAATGCTCGAGGTGGGCATTGCGGCGTTCAACGAGATGCTGAAACTGGAAACCAGCAAATCGCCCAAGCCGAAGGCGCTCAAGATCTCGCCGCCAAAGTCCAAGAAAACTGCATCAAAGACAAAAGCAACCACAAAGACACAAAGCTCACAGAGAAAAAGAACTACGGTCAAAAAAACCGCCACCAAAACAAAAGCAGCCTGACGGCTGCTTTTGTTTATCTTGCTTTCATCATTCGTTGCAGAGAGCGCTAGGTACAATCCATCGCATGAAACACACTACTGCATCCACTCCGCGCCGTTTGCTTTTGGCGCTGTTGGCGCTCACGTTGGCCGCCCTGGCCTGCGATTTTGGCCGCTTCAATCCGGCCGGCGTTGGCCGCACCCAGCCTGACTACGAGACCCGCGAGCTCTTCCCCGGTGCGCTGTACATGCGTGTAGTGCGCCAGACACCGCGGCCATTGGTGTTTCATGTCGTGATACTCGATCTGATGAGCGGTATCCGTAACATGGTTACCGAGGGCAACCCCGATACGCAGCGCGTGGCAGCGCAAACCACCTCCAGTTTCCTGCAACAGAACAATCTGATGCTAGCGATCAATGGGGATGGCTTTAGCCCGTGGTTTGACCTCGGCCCGTTTGGCTCTGAGCCCGATGTGGGCGACCGTGTCAATCCGCTGGGCTTTGCCGTCTCGCGCAGTGTCACCTACTCCGAGCCGGCCAAGGGTCACCCCATTCTGTATCTCTACGAAGATGGCAGCGCCGATATCAATGTATTGGAGAACAAGCTGCACAACGCCATCTCTGGCTTTGATCTGCTTGTCTCGGTGCAAGAACCGGTCGCCGGGCTGCGTACCAGCAGCCCCGAGCCGCGCACTGCGGTGGGCCTGAACCAGTATGGCACGCAGATGGTCATCATCGTGGTGGACGGGCGCATGCCCGGCTACAGCGAAGGCGTGACCGAGCGCGAGTTGGCCGACCTGATGCTGGAGCAAAACGTGTTCACGGCGATGAACATGGATGGCGGCGGCTCCAGCACGCTGGTGGTGCGCGGGCCGGATGGGCAGCCACAGATCCTCAACACGCCGATCCATAACGGCGTGCCGGGGCGCGAGCGCCCGGTGGCCAACCACCTTGGCTTTTACTTCCCCTAGGCCAATTACAATCAACGCATGACTGAAGTCTTGCCGCGCGCCCAGTGGCGCCTGCTGCGCCATGCGCCCGCCAGTGGCACCCGCAACATGGCGGTGGATGACGCCATCTTGGAGCTGGCCCGCAAGGGCGAAGCGCCACCCACCCTGCGCCTGTACGACTGGGCACCGGGCACACTGACGCTGGGCCTGGGCCAGCCGCTGGCCGATGTCGACCAGGCGCGCCTGGCCGCCAACGGCTGGGGCATGGTGCGCCGCCCCACCGGCGGCCGCGCCATCCTGCATATTGATGAGCTCACCTATTCTGTAATTGGTGCCAACGATGAGCCACGCCTGGCGGGCGGTGTGCTGGAAAGCTACCGCCGCATTTCGGGCGCGTTGATGCGCTCGCTGGCTGTGCTGGGCCTAGCAGTGCAACAGCAACCGCAGCACGCATTCCCGGGCAGCTCAGGTGACGCTGGCCCGGTATGTTTTGAAGTGCCCTCCGATTACGAGATCACGCTGGGCGGCAAGAAGCTCATCGGCAGCGCGCAGGCGCGCCGCAAAGGCGGCGTGCTGCAGCACGGCAGCCTGCCGCTGTATGGCGACATTGCCCGTATCACCGAGGCGTTGGTCTACGCCAACGAAGCCGAGCGTGCCGAGAGCGCAGTGCGCGTGCGCCAGCGCGCCGCCACGGCCGAAGAAGGCCTGGGCCGCGTGCCGAGCTATGCGGAAGCCGCGGCGGCCTTCATCGCAGGCTTCTCTGAAATGCTGAATATTGAGTTGGTTGAAGGTGAGCTCAGCGCGGAGGAAGAGGCTGCCGCCGCCGAGTGGGAAGCGCAACGCTATGCCAGTGCTGCATGGATGGGGAGAGCGTAAAACAAAAACGTCAGCTGGTCACTTGGTCAAATCAAGTCGAGCGACCAACGTGACCAAGTGACCAGCTGACAGGTTGTTCCTTTTTGTCCCTACTAACTATTCGAAGATCACTTCTGGGAAACCCAGTTGCAAGAAAAAGCGATATAAGAAATTCTCGGCGTTGATCTGCGCCTGCTCAAGGATGCCATCCGCCAGGGCAGCGGCCTCGATCTCATCTTCGGCGGCCTGGCGCGCTACCGTCTCCAGGTTCTGGTCGCCGCGAGTGAGCACACCCTGCTCCCGGTCGTATACATAGGATTTGTCATTTTCCAGCGTGGCCACAAAGATCTCAGCGGGTGGCAGGGTCACATACAGCACGCCACTCTCCACACGCATATCTTCGGGGCTGAGCTTTTGCAGATCGACGCCAGCGATGACGGTGCCGTGAGCCACAAAGAGAATACGGTCGCCCACCAGAAAGCCGAACAGGCCCTGGCGCGTTTCGGCGCTAATGATCTTCTCCACCGAGTACTGGATGGTCTCCAGGCGCGCCATGCTGCGCACTTCGTGCACGATGGTGACCGGGTCGGGGATGACGGTGGGCGTGGGGTTGAGCACATTGGCTACTTGCGTGCTAACTGACTCAGAGAGCTGCTGCACCGGGTTGAGGCTGGCGGCAGCCGTATCCCGCACCAGGCCAAGGATCTGGAGCATGCCCCAGCCGACAATGCCAACCAGCACCAGCGAAGCGACCACAGGGAGCCATGCGCGTAGTTTTTCCATAGTGGGTTGATTATATAATGCGCGTATGAAAGTTGGCCTGCTGCTACTGCACCTGCGTTTTGTGGGCAGCGATTCGCTGAAGGCGAAGCGCAGCCGCCTGCTGCCGCTGCTGGCACGCTTGCGGCGCGAGTTCAACGTTTCAGCGGCCGAGGTGGGCCAGCAGGATAGCTGGCAGGATGCTGTGGTGGTCTGCGCCGTGGTGAACACGCGCGGCGCAGCAGCCGAACGCAGCCTGCAGGAGGTGGTGCGCTGGGTGGAGCGCAACTGGCACGATGCTGAAGTGGTGGATGACCAGATTGAGTTAATCTGATCCAATCAAAAAAAGCAATCGGTTAATCAATTAACCGATTGCTTTTTTGATTACTACTTGCTGATTATTGCTCTAACGCCGTGTTGTCTTCTTGCGTGCAGCCTTTTTGGGCGCCGCTCGCTTGGCCGGCATCTTGCGCACGGGCGCAGGCCGCATCTCTGGCGTTGTGAGTCCGGCGATCAGCACCAGCAGGAAGCCGGCGGCGGCGACCCAGGTGCCGTAGCGTACGGCTGTGTCTGCGTTGCCATCTTGCACTACCATCAGCGCGGCAACCGCCAGGGCACCGAGGCCCAGGCCGCCCAAGCCGATCTGGGCATTGCGCGAGACGTAGAACACAGCCAAGGCGGCGGCCACAACGGCTACCAGGACCAGGATCTTGTGCAGCTCGGCGCCTTCAAGTTTTGAAGAGGCCAGGGCCGGTGATGTCGCCCGTGCCACAGCTGGCCAGGGGCAGCACCATGAGAGCTACAAGAGCAATTAATGCACCGATGCGTGAGAGTGTTGATTTTTCCATCGCATCCTCCTTGTAGGCAGGCTAACGAAAAAGTTGGGCATGTGTGCCGCGTTTTGTGAGTGTGAGCTTAATGCGGAAGAGCATTGTGTAGGATATAAAATCGCATTTGTTCAAGCTCAACCTCATCTCGTATTACGCGTTCATAGTAATTACGTTGCCATACAATCAACGCAGGAGTACATTGTAGTTCTCTGATTTGCTTAGTTACTGCAGCTTTGTATGAGCGCACAATAGCACCGAGCGAACCAGGCTGAACGTTCGGTCTATCATGGCGTAGGGGCGCAGCATGCTGCGCCCCTACGAGTGGCCTGATAAACAAGATGCCATGCATATGATTTGGCATCACTATGAACTGATCGATAATCACCTGCGGAAAGTGTGTTGGAATCGCTTGCCAGCAACTTTTTGCAACCTCTCCGAATGCAGAGAGGCTTACTTTTTGATCAATGATGCGGCCAAATAGATTGGCCTGCTTGTGTGTAGCTATCGTCACAAAATAGCCACCCGCTGACGCGTAGTCATACTCTGGCAAGCGGATTGACCTTCGCCCCCTATTCACACGTTCTACTCCTCCACTACATGACGGGCGATCACCATGCGCATGATCTCACTGGTGCCCTCGCCAATCGTCATCAGGCGTGCATCACGGTAAATGAGTTCCACGGGGAATTCTGAGCTGTAGCCATAGCCGCCGTGAATCTGGATGGCGTTGCGGCAGATCGTCTCGGCCACTTCGGTGGCAAATAGCTTGGCCATGGCGGCTTCCTTGGCGAAGGGCTTGCCATTGTCCTTGTTCCAGGCCGCCTGCCACACCAGCAAGCGCGCCGCGCTCAGCTGAGTCTCGGCATCTGCCAACATCCATTGGATGGCCTGGTGGTTGGCGATGGGTTGGCCGAAAGTCTTACGCTCCTTGGCGTATTTCACCGCTTCTTCCAGCGCGGCACGCGCCAGGCCAACCGAGAGCGCACCGATACCAACGCGGCCGCCATCCAGCGTAGCAAAGGTATAGGCCAGGCCCTTGCCTTCCTCGCCCAGCAGGTTGCTGGCGGGCACGCGCACATCCTGGTAGCTGACGGCGTGCGTGGGCGAACCATGCAGGCCCATCTTCTTTTCGGCAGGGCCAACGGACAGCCCTTGGCTGTTCGTTGGAACAAGGATGAGGCTGTGACGCTCGCCGGTGCGCACGAGGGTGACGATGAAATCAGCGATGGAGGCGTTGGTGCACCACATCTTGTTGCCGGTGATGACCCAGCTATCGCCATCCCGCGTGGCGCGCGTCTGCACGCCACCGCCCAGGTCTGAGCCGGCGCCGGGTTCGGTCAGCGCCAGCGCAGCCAGTTTACTTTTCCCGCCAGCAGCCACGGGCAGATACTTCTGTTTGAGCTCCTCAGAGCCGAACAACGCCACGGGCGCGCAGCCGAGGGCGCTGTGCGCGCCGACGCTCAGCGCGGTGCTGCCGCAACCCCAGCCCATCTCCTCCACCGCCAGCACGATGCTGAGCGTGTCCAGCTCAGCGCCGCCATAGGCCTCGGGAATGTGCATGCCCAGCAGGCCCAGGGCCGCGCCCTTGCGGGCAGCCTCCCAGTTGAACTCGCTGCGCTCATCCACTTCACGCGCCTTAGGCTTGATCTCCTTGGCAACAAAATCGTGCACGGCGGCTTGCCATTGTTTGTGCTCCTGGCTGAGTTCAAAGTTCATTTTAGAGGCTCCTTAGTTAGCTATTGAAGGCTTGTCTGAATTTTAACTCTATGCCAGACAATCAAAGGCAATCGATTACTTTTTGATTATTGTCTTTGTTTATACTTCCAGCATGGATGTACGCATCGAAACCAGTTGGAAAGACAAGCTGGCCGAGGAGTTCGACAAGCCCTATTTCGCCCAACTGGCCGAGTTTGTGCGCGCCGAGTACAAGCAGTTCACCATCTACCCGCCGGGCGGCAAGATCTTCAACGCCTTTGATGCCTGCCCGTTTAACACGGTGAAGGTGGTCATCCTGGGGCAAGACCCGTATCACGGCCCCGGCCAGGCGAACGGCCTGAGCTTCTCCGTGAATGACGGCGTGCCGCTGCCGCCTTCGCTGCAGAACATCTACAAAGAGTTGCAGGCCGATCTGGGCAGCCAGCCGCCCGCCAGTGGCGATCTGGCGCGCTGGGCACAGCAAGGTGTGCTACTGCTCAACGCCACGCTGACCGTGCGCCGCGGCGCGGCCGCCAGCCACCAGGGCAAAGGGTGGGAGGAGTTCACCGATGCGGCGCTGCGCCTGCTCTCGCAGGAGCGCGAGCACATCGTATTCATCTTGTGGGGAGCGTATGCGCGCCGCAAGGGCGCCTTCATCGACCGTATGAAGCATCTCGTGCTGGAGTCAGCCCACCCTTCGCCGCTCTCGGCGCACAATGGCTTCTTCGGCAGCAAGCCGTTTTCGAAAACGAATGCCTATTTGCAGCAATATGGGATCGAGCCATTGGAATGGTGAAAATACCTCACCACAAAGACACAAAAAGCACAAAGTAAAAAACTTTGTGCTCTTTGTATCTTTGTGGTTAAGTTTTTCAGACTGTAATCAGCGCCACGGCCAGTAAAGCCAACAGCACGCCGAAGACCTGCAAGCGGCTGAGGTGCTCCTTCTCGATAATACGCGCCAGCAGCACAGTAATGCCGGGGTAGAGCGAGACCAGCACCGCGGCAATATCCAGCCGGCCAGCTTGCACAGCCCGCAGGAACAGGAAGTTGCCGAGCACATCACCGATGCCCGAGCCAATCAGCAGCCACACCGGCAGCGTGCGGGTGGGCAGTTGGCTGCGCCCCGCCAACCACACCGCGGCCAGCGCCAGGCTGGAGACCAGGCGGCTGGCGACCAGCGGCCAGAAGGTCGCTTGGCTACTGATCTGCCCCAGCGTGATGAAGAAGACACCGAAGCCCAGGCCGGCAAGCAAGGCAAAGCCGATGCCGGAGTGCGCGCCTTCACCGCCGCGCGGCGAGATAAGCCAGATACTTACCAGTGCCACGGCAAAACCGAGCAGCTGCTGATTGCCGGGCATCCCAAGACTCAACGTGGTGAAGAGCACGGGCACCACCGCTCCAACGGCGGCGGCAACTGGCGCCACCACGCCCATGCGCCCCATCTCAAAGCCGCGCAGCATGGCCACATAGCCCACGGTGCCCACCAGGCCGCCAAGGATGCCCCAGCCCAAATCAGCCCAGGAGGTAAACGCCTCAGCGGTTACCAGGGCGGCCAAGAGCGCTGCGGCGAAGCCAATCGGCAGCGAGAGCAGCAGGGTGAGCAGCGGGCCGATGCGGCGCGCGGTGAGCCCGCTGATAAAGTCGCCCACACCCCAGGCCACAGACGCGCCGAGCGCGTAAATAACAGAAGCAATCAGTATGTTCATGAAATCAGGCAGGCAACACGTTGTAGTTGCTGTTTAGGAGATTGTGCGGATCGTATTCACGCTTGAGCACCGCCAGGCGCGCACGTGTGGCGGTTGGGTAAATATCGGCCACGTCTTCGGCGCTGGCGGTGCTGAGGAAGTTGATGTAGCTGCCGCGGCCGTGTTGGCGCGCCAGCGCGCGCCAACCCTGCATACCCGCTTCGATGACCTCGCTGGTGGTATCGCCGGGGAAGAAGGCCGCCGAGAACATCATGATCTCGCTGTCACGGAAGGCGAAGGCGGTTTCCTCGGCAGGCACACGCGCCACCGCCCCACCCAAGTGGCGCAGTTGGAAGACGCGCATACCAGGTTGAGCGTTCACCGCGGCGATGGCATCAATGGCCTCATCGGTCAGCGATTGCAGGAAGATGTTCTTGACCACGATTTGCATGCCCTCGGGCGGTTGACCTTCTTCGAGCACATCAGCGTAGTCAACTTCCTTGCTCTCTACCGAGATAGGGGTAGCCAGTTGTGCCAGCGGCGCCAGATGCGGCTCGGCTTCGGCGGCCGGGCCAGCGTAGCAGGCCAGCACCCAGACCATGGCGGGCATACCTTCGCCGAAGGAGGGCAGCAGCGTGAAGGATGAGGTCACCTCCTCGCGGCTGCCACGCACGGCGTCGCGCCAGTTGCGCAGCAGCGCGGTTACCTCATCCTGCGAATACATGATGGTGTTGTAGGTCACCTTGGCTATGCGCTGGGCGGCGAATTCAAAATAGGTCACCACGCCAAAGTTGGCGCCCGCGCCGCGCACCGCCCAGAACAGCTCGGCGTGCTCATCTCGGCTGGCGCGCAGGATGCACCCGTCTACCGTGACGAGCTCGACGGCCAGCAGGCTATCGAGCGCCAGGCCGAATTTGCGTACCAGCCAGCCGATGCCGCCGCCCAGCGTCAGGCCGCCCACGCCAACCGTGCGCGTATCGCCGGAGGAGATGGCCAGCTGATGCGGGCGTAGCGCCTCGGCCACTTGGCCCCATGTAGCGCCGCTGCCCACGCGCACACGGCCGTGGTCATCGAGGAGCTGGATGTCGCTGATGCGTGCCAGGCTGATGACGATGCCGCCACGATTGGTGCTGAGACCGGCGTTGTTGTGGCCACCGCTGCGGATGGTGACAGGCAAGCCAAGCTGCTGCACCAGCGCCAGCGCTTCGGCTACCTGGGCAGCGGTGGCGGGCAGCAACACGGCAGCCGGTGCGCCGGGGTTCTGGTAGCCATCGGATACCTCAGCATAGCCAGCGTCTTCAGGCAGGATGAATTCACCCTTGAAATGGGCAGCAACGTGCTCACGGGTGATATTCATCCTGCAGCTCCTTTGACCGGCTACTTCTTGGTCTTGCTTTTCTTCTTGGTGGTGGTCTTCTTGGTCGCCGGCTTCTTGGTCTTGAGCGGCTCCAGCATGCTGCCGCGGCAATTGGCCGCGCCGCAGCGGCAACGGTAGATCTTGTCTACATCCGGGGCATCATCTTTGCTACGGGTGAGGTTGTAGTCATAAAACAGCTCCTCGCCCTTCTCAATGGTGCGCGTGGCCTCAATATAAATGCGGCCACCATCATCCACGGCTTCGCAGTTGGGGTCACAGGAGTGGTTGATGAAGCGGGCATCATTGCCGTTCACACCCGCATCGATAGTGGTCTTCTTGTCCACATTGAAGAGCACCACGATGCTCTTGGGGCCAGCGTTGGCATAACGTTCGTCTGCCTCTTTGGGGCTGATGCGCTCACCCTGGTATTCGATGATGCGCGTGCCCTTGCGAAGTTTTTGCAGTGCAAAGCCGCCATAGCGATGAATGGGCGATTTGCGTACTTCCATATATTTGTTAGTCATGTTCACCACGAAGCTTTCTTAGTGTTTAGGCGAAGCCTATTGCTTCTCAGAGTATTTGCGCCAGATATTCTATAATAACTTGATGCAAAGATTAGTACTTGTGGGGTTATTGGGAATTCTTGTTGCGTCCTGTGGCCAAACCGCCACACCTTCAACTGCCGCAGCCCTGCCTACCTCCTCAGCCACATCTGGTCCTGGTACTACACCCGGCATTAGTCCTAGTGCAATTCCCTCTCCAACACCCAGGTCAGATATATCCGCTTGTGAAACTACCGACCCACTAGCACTTACATTGGCAGAGGAGCCTGAGGCATTGGATTATCAAGGGGTAGAAACCCTCTTCTCCCCAGATGACAAGTGGGAGATTTTAATTCTGCGGCGGTATGGGGTTTTTCTAGACTCAGAAATTTACGATTACTTACAGCTATGCATACGTTCTGCGGACAACAGCACGGAGTACATCGCCTATGAAAAAGTGTCGTACTATTCTGCAGTAGGTGGGAGCACAGTTGACCTAGTGGGCTGGTCAAGAGATGGGGAAAGCCTTTTCTTTGTAAACCCAGTTTTCATTGACGGTGCTGCACTCTACCCCTTCTATTCAGGACTGACCAAATTGCACTTGGCAACACGCGAGCAGATACCGCTGGCGCCAGAAATGCTTGGAGATTTTCTCCTGATGGAAGAGATGGACACACTCGTCTACCTCAAAGCTAGCCAAGACCAATGGACTATCTTTGTACGCTCACTAAAAAGCAGTTACACGCGTTCCTTTGAAATTCCCCTTGATTGCGTTAGGCAGGCCGGAGACATCATTCCATCTCCTGACAATACTCAATTTGTGTTTGGTGTATATCAAGATGATTGCGGCCCGGAAAATGGCACCGCTTTCCTAGTGCTCACGCCAGAAGACGGGAGACTTGAGGTCATAGCCTCTCTCAAAAATACAGAAACCGCTATTCGCTGGCCTAAGCTGGTTGAGTGGGCCACTGAAGGTATTGTTCTATCAGATATGGATGGACAGGAGTGGCTATTAGACCCCAAGACTGGGGAGTTAGTTTCCCGCTGAACTACTCTTTCTAATTTTATCCACCGCGTCTGGGTTGACCAGCGAAGAGGTGTCACCGGCGTCCTGGCCCAGATAGGCGGCGCGCACCATGCGGCGCATCACCTTGGCATTGCGCGTCTTGGGCAGGTCTGGCACGAAGAGGATCTCCTTGGGCGCCAGCGGCTTGCCGAGCGCATCGGCCAGCAGGGCGCGCAACTCGGCCGCCAGGCCTTCGTCCCCGGCGACGCCCGGCGCCAGCACGCACAGTGCCACGACCACATTGCCCTTGAGCTCATCTGGCACGGCGATGGCAGCAGCCTCCACCACGGCGGGGTGTGCCACCAGCACGGACTCGACTTCGGCCGGGCCGAGGCGCTTGCCGGCAATCTTGATGGTGTCATCCGAGCGGCCGAGGATGTACCATTGGCCGTCTTCGTCTCGCGCCGCCCAGTCACCATGCACCCAGGTATCCGGCCAGCGTGACCAATAGGTATCTTCGTAGCGCTGCGGGTCGCCCCAGAAGCCGCGGGTCATGCCGATCCAAGGAGCCTTGATGACCAGCTCGCCGACCTGGCCGGTGACGGAGTTGCCGTTTTCGTCGAGCACATCGGCAGCGATGCCCGGGCACGGGCCGGCGAAGGCCGTGGCCTTGAGCGGCAGGATGGGATTGCCCATGACGATGCCGCCGGAGATCTCGGTGCCGCCGGAGTAGTTGATGATGGGCCGCTTGCCCTCACCCACTGTGTTGAAGAGCCACAGCCACGGGTCAGGGTTCCACGGCTCACCCGTAGAACCGAAGAAGCGCAGACTCGTCAAATCGTGAGCTTTGGGCAGCGTGTCCCCTAATGGCATGAGCACACGCACCAGTGTGGGCGAGATGCCGAGCGTGGTGATGTGGTGCTGCGCCACCTGCGCCCAAGTGCGGTCCGGCTGCGGGTAATCCGGCGCGCCATCGTAGAGGAAGAAGGTAGCGCCAAGTAGCAGCGCGCCGAACACCAGCCAGGGCCCCATCATCCAGCCCATGTCGGTCATCCAATAGATGAGGTGACCCGGGCGCACATCGGTGCCGAAGGCCATGTCCTGCGCAGCCTTCACCGGGAAGCCGCAATGCGTGTGCAGCGCGCCCTTGGGCCGCCCGGTGGTGCCCGAGGTGTAAATGATCATCAGCGGGTCTTCGGCGCTGGTGCGCTCGGTTTCGGCAATGGGCAATTGCGTGTCGATAAGCTCATGCCACCAGTGGTCTCGGCCGCGCACAAAGGGCACCGAGAGCTTGGCATGGTCAAGCACGATGATGTGCTGCAGGCCGGGCAGCTGTGCCGCGGCGGCATCGGCGATGGATTTCATCTCCACGGGCTTGCCGCGGCGCGGGAAGCCATCGGCGGTGAAAAGCGCCTTGGCGTTGCCGTCGGCCAGGCGGCTGACGACGGCCTCCACGCCATAGCCGGAGAAGAGCGGCAGGATGATGCCGCCCACTTTGGCAATGGCCAGCAAGGCAATGGCGATCTCCGGCACCATGGGCATGAAGATGCCCACGGCATCGCCCTTGCCAATGCCCAGCGAACGCAGGGCATTGGCGGCCTGGCTGACCTGTGCGTGCAGGTCAGCATAGGTGAGGGTGCGCGTCTGGCCGTGTTCGCCCTCCCATACCAAGGCGGGGCGGTCTTTCTCCGGCCCGCTTTGATACTTATCGAGACAGTTGTGCACGATATTCATCTCGCCGCCCACACACCATTGCGGCCAGGCGATGCCGCGGCTGAGGTCTAGTACGTTGCTGTAGGGTGTGTAGAACTGGATGCCGAGAAATGTGAGCACAGCGTCAGTGAACCAGGCGACGTCGCTGGTGGAGCGTTGCATGAGCTCATCGAAGCTGGCAATGTTGTGAGCGCGCATGAATTGGGTGAGGCGCGCGTTTTCAATATAGTCTGGGGTCGGCCGCCAGACGATGGGGCCAGAGGCGAAGTCTGCGGGCATGGGGATATTGTACTGGGAAGGTTAATCATTTCATATGTATGACACTCTACTGTGGCCTAAAGGATTCCTCACACTCGCTCCGCTCGGTTCGGAATGACGGTGAGGGCATGTACGGAATGCAGCCCACTCCGCTACTGCACACCTGTCATTGCGAGGCGCAGGCTTGCCTACGCACGAAGCAATCTGCCCAGCGAATGAGTTCTAGACCCAGATTGCTTCGTCCGTTTGCAGCTTGCACAAAATGCAAGCTGCAATACTCCTCGCAATGACGGAAGGGCTTAGGCAGGCACAGTATGCCCGTGGCAAATGGCAGGCAATTGGATTACCAGATATAGCGCAGCTCAAAAAATTATCGCAGCGAGGATCCCTCGCTGCGTTCGGGATGCATACTTTGATTTCGGACGAGTTGGATTAGAAATCAACCCAGAACGGATTCCTCGTCGCGGCTGCGCCACTCGTTCGGAATGACAGAGGACAGCGTAGCCGCTAAGTCTTGGTGGCACTAAGGCAAAAGAAGTAATCCCCCACCCACAGTTGCACATCGCTGAAGCCAAGCGCTTCGAGCTGGCGTTGCAGATTATCCGTGTCGTGATAGATCTTGACGATGCGATAGGTTTCGCCGTTGTGCAGCGTACGGGTTTGCTCGTGCTCGTTCTCCAGCGGGCCAGAGAGCTGCTTGCCGCCGGCAGGCTCATCGGCAATGAAGATGCGCCCGCCCGGCTTCACCGCGGCGGCGGCCTGCTGCAAAAAGGCCGCCAAGTATTCTACGGGCACGTGCGAGATCCAGAAGGCGAAGAACACCAGGTCGTATTGGGCTTGCGGCTGCCAGGAGAACAGATCAGCTTGCTGGTAGCGCACGCGCGGTGAGCTCAGCTTGGCCTGGTTGGTGGCCAGCATCTCCGGCGCGCCGTCTATGGCGGTGATGTGTTCGGAGATGTCGAGCAGTTCCTGCGTCCACAGCCCGGTGCCACAGGCCAACTCCAGCGTGTGGTTAACTTTCGGCAGCGTGTGCAGGCTGCGGGCGATGTACTGCCACTCAGCGTCTACCTCAGGGATGCCGGGGCCAGTGTAGCGCCCGGTCTGCTGCACAGACTCGTCATACTCCTGGGCGCGGGCGTTGTAATACGCCAGCTGTTGCGCAAACAATTCATCTGACATACTGAGATTGTAAATAGAAACTCGATCCAAAGGCAACCATGATGTCTTTGCTTGACATTCAGGCCACGGTTAGGATATATTCATTATCAAATAGTTTCCAAATACAACTAATGCCGAAGACGACCCGCCCCCACACCGCCAGCGACGTGCTCGACACCGTGCCGATGATCATGCGCATCATCCGGCGCAACTTTCGCGCCCGGCGTGACCCCGACCTGACCCTGCCGGAGTTCCGCGCTCTGGCCTTCATCAATCGCACCCCAGACTGTGCGCTTAACGAAGTGGCCGAGTTCGTGGGCGTGGAAGCGCCCGCCGCCAGCAAGCTGGTGGAGAGCCTGGTGCAGCGCGGGCTGGCCACGCGCCAGGCCGACGCGGCCGACCGCCGCCGCGTGCAGATCCGTGTGCTGCCCAAGGGTGAGACCAGCATCCAGCGGGTGCGCGAGCACACGCGTGAATTCCTCAATGAACAACTGGCGCACCTCAGCCCCAGCGAACAAGCCACAGTCACGGAGGCGATGCACATTCTCAAAAACGTCTTCAGCAACAAGCCCCCTGCAAAGGAGTAACTGCATTTTATGAATGTGATCGAAACGCACGCGCTTACGCGTCAATTTGGCGACTTTACCGCCGTCAACGGCGTGTCGCTAACGCTGCAAGAAGGCGAGATCTTTGGCCTGCTCGGCCCGAATGGCGCCGGCAAGACCACCATGATCAAGATGCTCACCACGCTGCTGCCGCCCAGCGGCGGCCGCGCCCTGGTGGCCGGTTATGACGTGGAGCGCGAGGCCGCCAAAGTGCGCCGCTCCACAGGGTATGTGCCGCAACTGCTCTCAGCAGACGGCAACATGACCGGCTATGAGAACTTGCTGATCTTCGCCAAGATCTTTGACCTACCCACCAACCTACGCGAGGAGCGCATCCGCGCCCTGCTGGAGATGATGGGCCTGCAAGACTCGGCCGATAAGATGGTCAAGACCTACTCCGGCGGCATGATCCGCAAGCTGGAGATCGCCCAGTCGGTCATTCACCGCCCCAAGGTGCTGTTTCTAGACGAGCCCACGGTGGGCTTGGATCCGATTGCGCGCACCTCGGTATGGGAGCACATCCAACGCCTGCGCAACGAGTTCAACACCACGATTCTGTTGACCACGCATTACATGGAAGAAGCAGATGACCTGTGCAACCGTATCGCCATCATGCACCAGGGCCAGATCGCAGCCAGCGGTACGCCACAGGAGCTCAAGGCTTCCGTGAACGGCGGCGGCGCCAGCCTGGATGATGTTTTCACCTACTACGCCGGAACCGCGCTGGAAACGGGCGGCTCCTACATTCAAACTTCAAGGACACGCATCAATGCACGCCGAGTTGGATAATTCCCCCGCCCCTGCCGCCTGGCTACAACCCTTGCAGGCGATTGTGTTCTTCATCCGCAAGACGCTGAACATCGCTGAAATGGAAATGCGCAAGCTGCGCCACGAGCCGATGGACTTGCTGACGCGTGCGGCGCAGCCGGTGCTGTGGATTCTGATCTTCGGCCAGGTGCTGGCACGCACACGCGCCATCCCCACCGGGGACGTGGGTTACCTGGAGTTCATGTCGCCCGGCATCCTGGCGCAGAGCATGCTGTTCATTTCCATCTTCTACGGTATCTCCATCATCTGGGAGCGTGACCTGGGCATCATCCACAAGTTTCTGGCGGGGCCGGCGCCACGCGCCTCGCTGGTGCTGGGCAAGGGGCTGTCTGCCGGGGTGCGTGGTATCTCGCAGATATTCATCATCTACCCGCTGGCGTATGTGTTGGGCGTGAAGCTGGACTTTCACATCCTGAGCCTGGTGGGCACGGTATTCACAGTGCTGCTGGGAGCCGTGCTGTTCTCCACTTTTTCGCTGTTCGTCGCCATCAAGGTGAAGACGCGCGAGCGCTTTATGGGCATCGGCCAGTTTATGACCATGCCGCTGTTCTTTGCCAGCAACGCCATCTACCCGATCGAGATCATGCCGGGCTGGTTGCAGGCGATCTCGCGCTTCAACCCGCTGACCTATGTCGTGGATGCGTTGCGCACGCTGATGCTGGAGGGTGGCCAGAGCCATTTTGGTTTAGGCGTTGATTTTGCGGTGCTGATTCTGGTGTCGGCCCTGTTGGTGTGGGCAGCGGGCCGCGCCTACCCCGGCTTTGTGAATTAGCCGGGCAGTATTTGCGCTGATCATATATGCCTGCATCAGCAATTGCTCACAACGGATTCCTCACACTCGCTCCGCTCGGTTCGGAATGACAAAACCGACACATCTTGTCATTCCGAATGAGCGGCGTAGCCGCGAAGAGGAATCCGTTGTGAGATGGAGTTGAAGTCTGCTATTCTGTGGCAGTGGGGAAAAGAACTTACTTCGTTTACATCCTGGGCAGCAAAACAGGAACGCTATATACAGGTGTTACCAACAACCTGGAGCGGCGCGTTTTTGAGCATAGACAAGGTGTCGCAGGCAGCTTTACTCAGAAATACCATGTAACTTTGTTGCTCTTCTATGAAGAGTTTAGCTATATAGAAGATGCTATTCGCCGAGAGAAGGAGATCAAGGGGTGGCGACGTCAGAAGAAGGACGCGCTGATTGCTTCGGTCAATCCTCGCTTGGAAGATTTGGCTGTGGATTGGTTTATCTCAGAATAGCTTGCACTAAGGTTAGCTCAAAACGGATTCCTCACACTCGCTGCGCTCATTCGGAATGACAAGAACAGCAAAAAAAAGAGCCGCCCGGGTGGGCGGCTCTTTTGGTTCAGGCGGGATTACTCGCCCTTGCTGATTTCCTCACCAACGAAGATGGCGTTGCGCATCTGGTCGGTCAGGTCGGCTACGGCGTTGGGACTATAGGGAATCAACACCACCTTGCTGCCGGCGTGGGCGCCGATGTCCTTGAGCATGTCGAAGTGCTGGGTCACCATGAGCAAGTCCATCACGGTCTGCGGGGAGACGCTGGGAATCTCCTTCTGGAAGTCTCCCACGGCGCTGCTCAGACCTTGAGCAATTTCCTTACGCTGGTTAGCGATACCCACACCCTGCAGACGCTTGCTCTCGGCTTCACCCTCGGCCGCTTTTACGGTGAGGATGTATTCGGCCTCAGCCTTCTGGGCGGCGGCCAGGCGCAGGCGCTCCTGGGTGTTGATCTCGTTCATGGCCTGCTTCACCTTGGCATCGGGGTCGATGTCAGTGATCAGGGTCTGGCGAATGTCGTAGCCGAAGTCTTCCATAGCGTCAGAGAGCTCGGTACGCACGGCAGTAGCGATGTCTTCCTTGTTCTCGAAGACCTCGTCCAGCGGCATCTTGGGCACATTGGCACGCACTACATCAAAGACGAAGGAGCGAATTTGGGTGTGCGGGTCTTGCAGACGGTAGAACGCATCGAAGACCTTATCCTCACGAATGAGGTACTGCACAGACACCGTCATACGCACGAACACGTTGTCCTTGGTCTTGGTTTCAATTTCCACGTCCAGCTGCTGCAAGCGCAGGTTCACGCGGCCCGCAATTTGCTCGATCAGGGGAATTTTGAAGTTAAGACCGGCACGATAAATACGGGCAAACTTACCGAAGCGCTGCACAATCACGGCGCTCTGCTGCTGCACAGTAAAAATAGTGCCCGGAATAAGGACCAGCAATACGACGAACCAGAAGGCGTATGTGCCGATCGAAGACAAGAAACTCATTGGGGATCCTCCTTATGTAAACGGCCCTAAAGGCGGGTCAGCGGAGGCGCCGCTGCGACTCAGCAAAGCTGCTGATTGCTATAGGGTAATGCATAAATCATAGATTCGTGTAAGAAGGCAGGCTAGTTGACAGATCGCAGTTGACAGTTTTCAGAGCGTGACAGGCAGTGGTTTCCTGTTAGTGGTTCTTCAATGCAAACCTCGCCCGCCAACTCACTCAACAAAGCCAGCTGTCAACTATTAGCTGTCAACTGTAAGCTATCTACTACTCGCCGTACTGCGCCTGGGTGGGCACGAGCAGCGAGCTGACCGGCAGCTCACCGAGGTGGCTGAGGTCATTGAAGGCGAACATGCGCCATTGGTGATTGTGGGTATCGTAGGTCAGGCGGGCGTAGCCGGTGTTCTGGAAGTGAAAGCGCGGACCCTGGAAATTGGCGTGCGGGCTGATGCCGAGAATGGCATACATGAGCATGCCAAGGAAGCCACGGTGCGAGACCACCAGGTACTTGCCACGCGGCTGGCTGAGCAGATTGTGCAGCACCTGCCCGGCACGCAGGAAGAGCTGCCATTGGCCTTCACCCGTGTTGCCGTACGGCTCATAGGGCGTGAGGAACGGCGGCGGCGGCACTTGCTTGCTGGCCATGGCGTGGGTGAGCCCAGTGAGCTCACCCAAGTGGCGCTCGGCCAGCATCGGGTCGATCTCCAACGGAGCGTTGACCGCCTGGCTGACAATTTCTGCGGTGGTGCGGGCGCGCTGCAGCGGGCTGGCGAAGACGCGCGTGAACTGCACGCCGTCTTGCTGCCAGTGGGCCGCCAGGGCGGTGGCTTGCTGGCGGCCGAGCTCAGTCAGCGGATACTCGGCTTGCCCCTGGTGCTTTTTATCCAGATTGCCTTGGGACTCGGCGTGACGCAATAACGTGAACTCATACATGCTGCACCTCTTCTGTAGCTCGAGCGATACATACCGCAAGCAACCTGCGCTACGCGCACGTTCAGTTACGTTCGCTCTTGACTTGTGAGGCTCGCCGGGAAACCGATTGCCGTCAAAGCGTAAAGCTACCGTTAATTCGGCACATTCTATCTGGCTTGGCTAAGAATGCAAGCCAATTTGGCACAAAAAAAGCGGGTGGCGCAGACTGCGCCACCCGCGGCTAAGTATAAGGATGAAATTTACTTCAAGTAGCGCTGCGACCAGGCCGCCGCGGCGGCGCCCAGGAACGGGCCAGCGATATAGATCCACAGGCTGGCCAGGTTGCCAGTGAACAGCGCCGGGCCAAAGGTGCGCGCCGGGTTGAGCGAAGCACCGGTGAGTGGGCCACCCATCAGGATGAGCGCAGCAAGGGTCACGCCGATAGCCACACCGGCAAAGGGTGTGCTGTCTTTTTGCACAGCGGTGCGCAGCACCACCGTGGCCAACAGGAAGGTGAGCACGGCTTCGATGACCACGGCCTGGATGGAGGTCACACCGCCAGCAGGCAGCGTGGCACCGAGGCCAGTGCCAGCACCGCCAAGCACGATGTAGAGCAGCGCGGCGCCGAAGGCGCCGCCCAACAGCTGGGCCGCCCAGTAGCGCAACGCCTGCGGCCACTTGAGCTTGCCCGACAGGGTGATAGCCAAGGTGACGGCGGGGTTGATATGAGTGCCGGATACAGAACCATAGGCATAGGCCAGACCCACCAGCACCAAGCCGTGAGCCAATGCCACACCCACCAAACCACCCTGCCCCAGCGCTCCGGCACCAGCACCCACGAAGATGAGGGCGGCAGTGCCGAGGAATTCAGCCAACCAAACTTTTGTCTTCATAACTCTCCTTTATTCCGGCCAGTCACGTGCGCCGAGCAGGAAATCCCGCCCGCTCATCGCCTTCTTGCCAGCCGGCTGTACTTCATCTAACACCAATACCCCCGCCGTGGTCACGACAGCGGGCAGGCCATCTTGCACGATGCGGCGGCCTGCGCTACGGGCCTGTGCGTCAGCGGTGGCATGGCTGCGCAAGATGCGCAGCGCGCCCCCCTTCCAGGGTAGGCTGGCAATGGGCCAGGGGTTGAAGGCGCGCACCTTGCGCGCCAGCAGCTCGGCGGGTTCAGTATGTGGGTCAAGCTGGCCTACGCTCTTTTCCAGCAGCGGCGCCAGGGTAATGCCGTCTTCGGGCTGCGGCTGCGGCTGCACCGATCCGTCCAGATAGCCGGGCAAGGTATCCAGCAGCAAATCCGCACCGAGGACGCTCAGCTTGTCGCCCAGAGTGGCGGCGGTATCTTCATCTTGAATAGCAATGCTGCGCTTACTGAGCATAGGGCCGGTATCCATGCCAGGGTCCATGTTCATGATGGTGACGCCAGCCTCGGCATCACCATGCAGGATGGCGGCGACGATGGGCGAGGCGCCGCGCCAGCGCGGCAGCAGCGAGGCATGCACGTTGATACAGCCGTACTGCGGCATGTCCAGCACCGCCGGGCGCAAGATCTGGCCGAAGGCCGCCACCACAATGAGGTCAGGCGCCCAGTCACGCAGTTGCTCCATCGGCTGCTTGGCGCGCAAACGTTCCGGCTGCATGAGGGGCAGGCCCAGCTCGAGCGCCAGGGCCTTGACCGGCGGCGGAGTGAGCTGGCGGCCGCGGCCGGCGGGGCGATCCGGTTGGGTGACTACGCCTACCAGGATGGCATCGGCCAGCCTGGTGAGTGCTTGCAGGCTGGGCCGCGCAAAGTCTGGCGAGCCCATGAACACAACGCGTTTTGTCATTTCAATGCTCCGAGGTTGGCATTTTAGCATGTGGGCAAATGCACAAATCTGTAACTAAACTGCAATTAGTACGTTAAGGCTCTTGTGTAGCACATCAGACGGCACTACAATGTGCCTAATTCGCGTGCAATCATAAGGAGATTTCAATGGCACAAGGTACTGTTACGGACAACGATAAGCTTTTGACTTTGCTGGCCTACGTCTTCAGCCCACTGGTTCCCCTGGTGCTGATGTTGATGGAGGACAAGAAGAACCGCCCTTACATCAAGCAGCACAACGCCCAGGCGCTGGTCTGGGGCGTGCTGAGCATCGTGCTCGGCTACGGCTTGGGTTCCTTCCTGTGCGGTCTGCCCGGTATTGCCATGTGGATTGCCGCCATTTACTGGGGCATCCAGGCCTACAACGGCAAGGAAGTGGTTATTCCGGTCGTCACTGACTTCGTGAAGAACCAGGGCTGGGCCTAACCCCGCTTTGCATTGCAAAAAAACACCCGTGCAAAATGCACGGGTGTTTTTGTTAAAATACAGCCATGGCAAGCAAAAAACAAACCCTTCCTGAAAAACCGAGCAACGTGAACGCCATTGGCGTAATGAACCTTGTCAGCGGCGCAGTCAACATCCTCGTGGGTGGCGGCCTCACCATTGGTGTTGTGTTGGGCACCTTCTTTGTTGGCATCATCTGCCTGCCCATCACGATAGCGCCCGTGGTGCTGGGCATCTTTGAGGTGCTGTACGGCGTGAAACTGATGGCCACGCCGCCCCAGCCAGTGAAGCCTTCCAAGGCCATTGCCATTGCCCAGATCTTGAGCTTCGTGTATCTGAACGTGATCAGTGGCGTGATTGGCATTCTCTCGCTGACCATGTACACCGACCCTGAGGTGGATGCCTATTTCAAAGCCCTGAACCCAGACGAGGCTGCTTGACTTTCGGCCTGCCCCCTTTTAGAATCGGCCAAATTTAACGGCTATCAGGGAAGAGTGCTCTTGGCTGCTGCCTAACGGCAGCCACCAGAGCCACCGAAGGTGCAAGTGCATTGCTAACAACAGTGCATGAAACTCTCAGGTAAAAGGACCCGGTGCCGACATACTCCTCTGGAAATTTACCCAATCAAACACGCCTGACGGCGGTTTTGATTGGCTGAAACCGACGGGGCAACTGCGCCAGAAGCATGGTGCGTGAAACTCTCAGGTCCAAGCACAGAGGCGCACACGTTTATTTCGTGTGCGCTTTTTTGTTAATTGAGGAGATTACGATGAACTACCCAGCAGACTTGAAATACACCAAGAATGACGAATGGGTGCGTGTTGAGGGCGACAGCGCCATTATCGGGCTAAGCGACTATGCGCAGGACCAGCTCTCGGATATTGTGTATGTAGACTTCAGCGCGGCCGCCGGGGCAAAGGTAGCCCAGGGCGCAACCTTTGCTGGCGTTGAATCTGTGAAGGCCGCCGCCGATATTTACATGCCGGTGGATGGCGAAGTCGTTGAGGTCAACGGCGCGCTGGCGCAGACGCCTGAGGCGATCAACAGCGATCCTTACGGCGCGGCCTGGCTGGCCAAGATCAAGCTCACCAATCCGGCCCAGCTGGATGCCTTGATGGATGCGGGCGCCTATGAGGCCTACTGCAAGGAGCGTTCGGCGTGACCTTCGTTCCGCATACGGAGCGCGACCGCCAGCAAATGCTGGAGGCGATCGGTGTCAAGACGATCGCTGACCTCTTTGAGGCGGTGCCGCAAAAATTCCGTTTCCCCAAACTTAACCTGCCCGCCCCGCTCACCGAAATGGAAGCGCTGGGGGAGCTCAAAGGTATCGCCGAAGCCAACGAGAGCGCTGACGATCTGGTCAGTTTCCTCGGCGCCGGTGCCTATCACCATTACATTCCCGCCGGCGTGGACAGCATCTTGCGCCGCGGCGAGTACTACACCGCCTACACGCCCTACCAGCCGGAGATCTCGCAAGGTACGCTGCAAGCCATCTTCGAATATCAGAGCCTGATCGTAGCGCTGACCGGCATGGAAGTCAGCAACGCCTCGCACTACGACGGTGCCACGGCGCTGGCCGAAGCGGTCAACATGAGCCGTGCCATCCACCGTGGGGCGCGCAACAAGATCATTCTCTCGCCGGGTATCCACCCGCAGTATCGCGAGGTGGTGCACACCTACGAAGACGGCGGCGATTTGCAGCTCATCGGCGAAGACCTGGACCTGAGCGCCGGGCCGGACGCACTCATCGAGCTCATCGATGAGCACACCGGGCTGGTGTGCGTGGCCTACCCCGATTTCTTCGGCCGCGTGTATGACTACACCAAGCTGACCGAAGCCGCCCATGCCAAGGGTGCGCTGCTGGCCGTCTCCGTGAACCCCACCGCGCTCGGGCTGCTCAAGCCGCCGGGCGAGATGGGCGCCGATATCGTCACTGGTGAAGGCCAGCCGCTGGGCATCCCACTTTCGTTCGGCGGGCCGTACCTCGGCATCCTCACCACGCGCAATCAGTATGTGCGCCAGATCGCTGGCCGCCTGGTGGGCGAAACGGTGGACAGCCGCGGCCAGCGCGGCTTTGTGCTGACGCTGAGCACGCGCGAGCAGCACATCAAGCGCGAGAAGGCCAGCTCCAACATCTGCACCAACCAGGGCCTGATGATGCTGGCTGCCACCACCTACATGAGCCTGCTCGGCAAGAGCGGCCTGCGCCAGGTGGCGGAGAGCTGCTATCACAAGGCACACTACGCCGCCACAGAGATCGCCAAGCTCAAAGGCTTCAGCCTCAAGTTCAAGGATGCGTTCTTCCATGAGTTTGTCATCGAGTGCCCCCTCCCCGCGGCGGAGCTCAACCTGCGCCTGCTGGAGCTGGGCATCGTGGGCGGTTATGCCCTGGGCGCTGAATACCCCGGCATGCAGAACTGCATGCTGCTGACCGTGACCGAATTGAACAGCAAGGAAGAAATCGACTACCTTGTAGAAACCCTGGCGGAGGTGGCACATGCCTGAGCCCCTCATCTACGACTTGGGTGCCCCTGGCCGCACCGGTGTACAGATGCCGGCGCCGGATGTGCCGCTGGCTGATCTGCCGAGTGGCCTGGTGCGTGACAACCTGCCGCTGCCGGAGCTAAGCGAGCTCGAAGCGCTGCGCCACTTGACGCGCCTTTCGCAACTCAATCACAGCATCCTGACCGGTTTCTACCCCTTGGGCTCATGCACGATGAAGTACAACCCCATCGTCAACGAGGAAGCGGCGCGCCTGGGCGGCTTCATTCACGCCCACCCGCTGCAACCCGCCGAGATGATGCAGGGAAGCCTGGCCATTATGTATCATCTGCAGGAGTGGCTGAAGGAGATCGGCGGCTTTGCGGCCGTCTCGCTGCAGCCCGCCGCCGGAGCGCAGGGCGAACTGGCCGGCGTGCTGATGATCAAGGCCTATCACGCCAGCCGCGGCCAGAGCCAGCGCAACAAGGTGCTGATCCCTGACTCGGCGCATGGCACGAATCCGGCCACCAGCGCCATGTCGGGTTACCGCGTGGTCGAGATCCCCTCGGACGCGCGTGGCAACCTCGATCTTGAGGCGCTCAAGGGCGAGTGCGACGACACGCTGGCCGCCTTCATGCTCACCAATCCCAACACGCTGGGCCTGTTCGAAGAAGGTGTGCAAGAGGCGATCGAAGCCGTGCACGCCGCCGGCGGTTTGGTCTACGGCGACGGCGCCAACATGAACGCCCTGCTGGGCATTGCCCGCCCGGGTGACCTGGGCATTGATGTGCTGCACTACAACCTGCACAAAACCTTCACCACGCCGCACGGCGGCGGTGGTCCTGGCTCCGGGCCGGTGGGCGTAGCCGCCCACCTGGCCGACTTCCTGCCTGGCCCCATCGTGGGCATCGAGGAAGAAGGCAGCGAAGAGATGGGGCCGGTCTACGGCTGGCACCAGCCGCCCAAGAGCATCGGCCGCCTGAAAGCCTTCCACGGCCAGTTTGGTATGCACGTGCGCGCCTTCACCTACATCTTGATGCAGGGTGCCGAGGGTCTGCGCTCGGTGGCCGAGCACGCGGTACTCAACGCCAACTACCTACGCGTCAAACTGCAGGGCGCCTACAAAGTGCCTTACGACCGTGTGTGCATGCACGAAGTGGTGCTGGAAGGCCGCTGGGCCGACGCGCCGGACGTTCACGCGCTGGATATTGCCAAGCGTTTGATGGACTTTGGCTTCCACCCGCCCACAAACTACTTCCCGCTCATCGTGCGCGAGGCGCTGATGATCGAGCCGACCGAGACCGAGAGCAAAGAAGTGCTGGACGCTTTCATTGAGGCGATGCTCAAGATCGCCGAGGAAGCGCACAGCACGCCGGAGGTTCTGCAGCAGGCGCCGCACACCACCAAGTACGGCCGCATGGACGAGGTCAAGGCAGCGCGCCAGTTGGTGCTGTGCTGCGAGATACCGAAAGACAGTAACTAGTAACCAGCGAACGGTGAGCAGGAGACATCAATCGGGTCTCCTGCTCACCGTTCACAGCTCACATTATTGCTAACCCCAGCCAGCTGTTTGAGCCCCGAGATTAATCTCGCTCCAACCCTGAAACGCTATACTTCCGCTCAAGAAGAGGTGCTATGAAACGAATCCTTGCAGTTACCCTGATGGCTGTTTTGCTGGCTGCCTGTGGCAGCTCCGCCCCGGCCACTGACGACACCGCCGTGCAAACCGCCGTGGCCGCCTTGCTGACACAGCAGGCCCCCGCCCCGGTGGACGCTGAAGCTACTGAGGCACCGGTTGAACAAGCTCCGCTAGACAACGGTGTTCAAACCTCCTCCTTGCTGCCAACAACTGATCCAATTCCTGGCCTGCCGGCTGAAGCCACCTGCGTTCCCCTAGGGACTGACCGCACGGTTGCGACGGTGATTGAAATTTACTCGGGAGACAGCGTTCTGGTCGAGGTGAATGGCGACGAATATGTTGTGCGTTACCTCGGCATTGATGATGGAGACAGCCAGCAAGCCTTGGAAGCCAATCGGGCCCTGGTTGAAAATCAGCAAATTGTATTGGTGCGCGATGTTTCGGATGTGGACGAGTACGGCCGTTTTCTGCGCTACGTAATGGTGGGCGATACGTTCGTCAATCTGCGTCTACTGCAGCAGGGGCTGGTGGGTGCTTCGCCTGAGGCACCCGACACCGCCTGCGAGCGCCTGTTCAACTCCATCCCGTGACCTGGACCTGCAAAAAGAGCCGCCTCAAGGGGCGGCTCTTTTTGTTGGCAAGATTAGCGGGTGAAGACCAGCGTGTGCTCGCCACCGGTGATGGTGAGCGTGTCGCCTACCAGCTCAAACTCGGTCGCGGCGGTCAACGTCTGCAGAAAGGCGGCTTCATTCTGCATCACGATCTCAGGGAAGCAGGCCATCAGCGTGGAGGCTGGCTGCAGAAAGCTGATGCTGTTGCCATTGAGCGTGTAGCTGGCGTTGTATTGGTTGCAGCCCGCCGAGCCAGCCACGCGGCCATCTCCAATGAATTCCAGCGTGATGTCCTTGCCGCCTACGGCGGCGCCCACCTCTGTGCTGCCATCCAAGCTGGCCAGCACCCAGCTGCCCTGCGGCTCACTGGAACCCGCAGGTGAAGCAGCGCACGCAGACAACAGTGCGGCTGCCAACAATGTAAGTAAAAGGGATTGTTTCATTTTTTCTCCTGTATCGACTAAACGCCCAGCACCTAGGATTTGTTCCCTCTTGACATTGCTTTTGCACTCGATATACTTAGCAGCCCTAACTATTAGGGGTACTTGCTTTCGATAGGAGTTGGCTATTCCTACATCCACCAAGACGGTTGCGCGCAAGTTCTGGGAGCTGGTGCCGCGTGTGATCAGCGCTGTGTTCGCTGAGGCACGCCGTGGTGAACACAACCTGGCGCCCAGCCACTTTCGCATTCTACGCATCCTCACCAAAGGCAGCTCAACGCCCAGCGCCCTGGCGCAGGCGATGGATGTCAGCCTGCCCAGCATGTCAGCCAGTTTGCAGACGCTGGTGGAGCGCGGCTGGGTGCTGCGCCAGCGCAGCCAGCAAGACCGGCGCAGCATTCAGCTACAGGTCAGCGCGCTGGGCCGCGAGGTGATGGAAGCCGAGCACAACCGCGTCACGGCCTGGACCGCCAATCTGTTGGAGCCGCTGAGCGCCAGCGAGCTGCGCAAGGTGGAAGAAGGCATTGCAGCCTTCAATAAGCTATTTGAAGACAAGACGGCTGCCCCACAGCCCAAAAACAAGCAACCCGATACCTGCTAAAGTATCGCCAGGGGGCCAAAGACCGTTAGCTGTTTTGTTCCACCCAAGGAAAGGAAGATCTCTGTGCAAGCAACTCAAACCCAGGGAGGGGCCAAGGCCACAGGCCGCCCGCAACGCCCCTCTCTCCCTAAAGGCATCTTTATCCGTTCAGCGCGTTACCTCTTTCGTTATAAGTTTGAGGCCGTACTGCCCTACCTTTTCCTGCTAATCGCTACGCTGGCTCAGCTGGCGGTGCCGCGCCTCATCCGCAATATGATCGATGCGGTGACCCAGGGCGTGATTGCCACCCAGGTGCTACAGGGGCTGGAGCAGATTCCGGCCGCCTTCCAGGAACAGGCGCTGCCGCGCATCTTAGAGGCGCTCAACTACGCCCCAAGCACCACACTGGAGAGCCTGGTGAGCCAGCTCAGTACGGATCAAAGCGGCGCACCAGACCTGCTGGTGCGGGCAGGCATCTTCATTGTGGTCTTTGCGACACTGCGGGGTGTGTTCGCCTTTCTGCAGTCGTACTGGGCAGAGCGCAACTCACAGAGCGTGTCCTTCGACATGCGCAATGAGCTCTACGCCAAGATCCAGCGCTTGTCATTCTCGTATCACGACCAGAACCAGACCGGCCAGCTCATGATCCGCGCCACCGACGATGTGGAGAAGGTGCGCTTGTTCCTGGGCCAGGGTTTAGTCCAGCTGGTGAGCGCGGTGGTGCTGCTCAGCGCCACGCTGACCATTCTGTTTGCCACCAATGCCAAGCTGGCGCTGGTGACTCTGTGGATTCTGCCAGTGGCGCTGGCCTTGTTCTTTATCTTTGGCAGCATCACCCAGCCGTTGTTCTTCAAAGTGCAGATGAAGCTAGCGGCACTCAACACCATCCTGCAGGAGAACCTGGCCGGCATTAAGGTGGTGAAGGCCTTCACGCGCGAGAAGAGCGAGCAGCAGAAATTTGGCACAGCAGTAAACGCACTGATGGACCAGCAAATTTACATCGCGCGCATCTTTACCTTCCTGTTCCCGCTCATCTTCCTCGTAGCAAACCTGGGCCAGGCCACCACGCTGCAAGCAGGCGGCGAGCAGATCATCGCCGGCACCTTGAGCCTGGGTGAGTGGCAGGAGTTCAGCCTGTACCTCATCTATCTCTTCATCCCACTGGCCCAGTTTGGCTTCATCATCAGCCAGTTCGGCCAGGCCATGGCCTCCGCTGGGCGCATCTTCGAGATCCTTGATGCCACGTCTGACGTTACCGATAAGCCGGGCGCCATCGCCTTGCCCCAGGTCAAAGGCCAGGTGAGCTTTGAGAATGTCAGCTTCCGTTACTTCGGCGGCGGCGACCCTGTGCTGGCTGATGTGAGCTTTAGCGCCCAACCCGGCCAGACGGTGGCGCTGCTAGGCGCCACCGGCTCCGGCAAGACCACGATCATCAACCTCATCCCGCGCTTCTATGACCCCACCGAGGGCCGCGTGACGGTGGATGGGTACGACTTGCGCGATGTGCAGCTCGAATCGCTGCGCGCCAAGATCGGCATTGTGCTGCAGGAGACGACCCTCTTTACCGGCAGCATTCGTGACAACATCGCCTTCGGCCGGCCGGAGGCGACCCAGGCCGAAGTGGAAGCGGCGGCCAAAGCCGCTGCGGCGCACGACTTCATCATGACCTTCCCCGAAGGCTACGAAACGCCGGTGGGTGAGCGCGGCTCCACCCTGAGTGGTGGCCAGAAGCAACGCATTGCTATTGCGCGTGCCCTGCTGCTCAACCCGTGCATTCTCATCCTGGATGATTCGACCTCCAGTGTCGACCTGCAGACCGAGAGCCAGATTCAAGCAGCGCTCAACAAGCTGATGGAAGGCCGCACCTCGTTCGTAATCGCCCAGCGTATCAGCACCGTCATGAATGCTGACCAGATTCTGGTGCTGGACAAGGGCAGAGTGGTGGCCAGCGGCAAGCACGCTGAGCTGCTGGAAGACAGCGAAATCTACGCCGAAATATACAACTCGCAACTGGTGGGCGGCAGCCCGACCCGTGAAGATACGGCTGCCTAAGGGCAGCGACAGAGTACAGGAACGCTATGTTCAATACACGCTCATTACTTGACCAAGAATCCCTCAAGCCCAAGAAAACCAGCGAGACGCTGGGCCGCCTGGCGGGCTACTTCAAGCCGTTCTGGTACGCCATGCTGCTGGCAGCCACCTTCATTACAGTGGCCACCTGGACACAGGTCACGACGCCAGAGATCACCGGCCAGATCGTGGACTGTTACCTGACCCCCGCGGTGGCTAACACCTTTGGCGCGCCAGACGGCATGATGGATGACGCCAGCCAGGCCTCACAAAGTAACTGTTGGCTGGCAGGTGATACCGAGGCGACCACCACAACGCAGCGCATCATCAAAAGCGCCTTTGGCTGGGCCAACTTCAGCACACCGGCCGACCCCGCCAACCCGACCAACGCCGAGCGTATCACTGGCCTGGGTCAGCTGATCACGGTACTCATCGTGCTCTTCGTGCTGGGCTCGCTCCTCACGGGTCTGACCTTCTTTACGATGAGCTGGGCAGGCCAGCACGTTCTGCGTGACCTACGCGTCGAGCTGTTCGGCCACATGCACGCCCTGCCCATCGGCTTCTATGCCGAAAGTGAGGTGGGTGACCTGATGAGCCGCATCACCAACGACAGCGACACCATTCAGCAGGCCTTGAGCTTTGCGCTGGTGAACGTGGTCAGTGGTGCGCTACTACTGGTGTGGATCGCCTACAACATGCTCACCAAGAACGTGCCGTTTGCCCTGCTGAGCATGGCCATTGCGCCGTTCATGGCCATCGTCACACTGTGGTTCTCAGAGCAGGCGCGCAAGGCCTTCCGTAAGACGCGCTTGGAAATGGGCTCAGTGAACGCCAACCTGCAGGAGAGTATTTCTGCGGTGCGCGAGTCGCAAGCCTTCAACCGCGCCGAGGAGAACATCGAGCACTTCCGCAGCACCAACGCCGCCAACCGCGATGCTAACGTGCGCGCCGTAGCATACACCTCGGCGCTGGCTCCCGCCCTGGAAGCACTAAGCTATCTGGCGCTGGCCATCGTCACTGTGGTGGGCGGCCTGGCGCTGCTCAACGGGTCTTCGCTGGGCGGCACGGTGGTCTCCATCGGCCTGGTGATCACTTTCCTGGGCTATGTGCAGCGCTTCAACCAACCCATCCAGCAGATTGCTGTGCTGTGGAGCAACATCCAGAGCGCAGTGGCTGGCGCCGAGCGCATCTTTGGCCTATTGGACGAAGTACCCGGAATCCAGGACAAGCCCGGCGCCGGCACCATGGGCGCCATTGAGGGCAAAGTGGAGCTGGACAATGTGAGCGCCGAGTACAAGGCCGGCGAGCCGGTGCTGCGCAACGTGAACTTTTACGCCAACCCGGGCCAGACAGTGGCCATTGTTGGCCCCACGGGCGCGGGCAAGACCACCATCATTAACCTCATCCCGCGCTTCTATGATGTCACCGCTGGTTCGGTGAGGATTGACGGTGTGGATGTGCGTGAGGTCACGCAAGAGTCGCTGCGCCAGCAAATCGGCATCGTGCTGCAAGATACCTTCTTGTTCAGCACCACGGTGATGGACAACATTCGCTTTGGCCGCCCGGCCGCCAGCGATGACGAAGTCATCGCCGCGGCCAAGCTGGCGCATGCGGATAGCTTCATCGAGCGTTTGCCGGAGAAGTACAACACCGTGCTGGGCGAGCGCGGCGCTGGCTTGAGCCAGGGCCAGCGCCAGCTGCTGGCGATTGCGCGTGCTGCGCTGGCCGATCCGCGCATCCTGATCCTGGATGAGGCCACCAGCAGCGTGGACACGCGCACCGAGCGCCTGATCCAGAGCGCGCTGGAGAAGCTGCTGGCTGGGCGCACCAGCTTTGTGATTGCGCATCGTCTGAGCACCATTCGCAATGCGGATGTGATCCTGGTCTTGAAAGCCGGCGAGATCATCGAGCGCGGCAAGCATGCCGAGTTGCTTGAGAAGAAGGGCTTCTACTACGATCTGTACATGAGCCAGTTCAAGAAGCAAGAAGAGATGGCGGGAGCCTGAGACCATTGCTTGTTTGAGATATAAAAATAGCGAGGCTTGCCCTCGCTATTTTTGTTTGTCCTTGTCTCCCATGTCATTCCGAACGAGCGGTGTAGCGTCACTTTGTGGCGCTACATGCGAGGAGAAATCCGTTATGAGAAAATTCGACTCGCTACAGATATGAGCACTCATAAGCCACCTGAATACGGATTCCTCAGGTTCGCTTCGCTCGGTTCGGGATGACAGAAACTCTAGCCCGGCATGTCTCGCCCTTTGCTTCTGTCATTGCGAGGAGTATTGGTGCTTGCATTTTTCATGAAAGCGCCAAGGGGACGAAGCAATCTGCCCGTGTTTTTTTCACTCAGAGCAACATTACAAATGCCCTAAAGGATTCCTCACACTCGTTTCGCTCGGTTCGGAATGACAAGAAACACTTGGGCGAGGCATGCCTCGCCCCTACTGCCAGATAAGGTACGCTGGCCGGGGACAGAAACAAAAAAGGCCGAGCAATTGCTCGGCCTTTTTGTTACTCGGCTTTCTTGGGTGCGTCGACCTTGATGTGTAGTTCTTTGAGCTGGCGCTCCTCGGTGACGGAAGGCGCGTCGGCCATGACATCGCGGGCGGCTTGGTTCTTGGGGAAGGCGATGACCTCGCGGATGCTGTTTTCGTCGGCCAGGATCATAGCGAGACGATCGATACCGGAGGCGATGCCGCCGTGCGGCGGGGCGCCGTACTCGAAGGCTTCGAGCATGTGGCCGAAGCGTTCCTGGGCCACCTCTTCGCTCAAGCCGATGAGCTTGAAGATACGTGACTGCAATGAGCGGTCATGGATGCGGATCGAGCCGCCGGCCACCTCGGTGTTGTTGAGCACCATGTCGTATTGCGTGCCACGCATGTTGGCCGGGTCTTTCTCGATGAGGTCAATGTCATCCGGCATGGGCGAAGTGAAGAGATGCTGGCTGGGGTCCCAGCGCTGCTCCTCCTCGTTCCAGAAGGCGAAGGGGAAATCGATGACCCAGCAGAAGGCCAACAGGTCCGGGTCGGCCAGGTTGAGCTGCTCAGCCAGGTGCACACGCAGGCGGCCGAGCGTGTCGAAGACGACGGCGGGCTGATCGGCCACGAAGAGCAACAAGTCGCCGGGTTCGGCGCTCATGGCTTGCTTGAGAGCGGCCAGGCCTTCGGGGCTGAGGAACTTGAGGAAGGAAGAACGATCCTCACCTTCGCTGGCGACGGCCAGCCAAGCCAGGCCTTTGGCCTTAAACTGCTTGACGTACTCGGTGAGCGCGTCAATCTCTTTGCGGCTGGCGCTTCCCATGCCCTTGGCATTGATGCCGCGCACATGGCCGCCGCTGGCAACGGCATCTTCAAATACTTTGAAGCCGCTGGTAGCCGCCCACTCGGTAAGGTCTTGCAACTCCATGCCGAAGCGCATGTCCGGATTGTCTTTGCCGAAGCGCGCCATGGATTCTTTGTAGGTGAGGCGTGGCCAAGGCTCAGAGAGCAGACGCTTGCCCGGCACCAGCTCTTTCACCATTGCGGTGTACATGCGCTCCATCAGATCCATCACGTCTTCACGCTGCACGAAGGACATCTCGATATCGAGCTGGGTGAACTCCGGCTGGCGGTCGCCACGCAAGTCTTCATCGCGGAAGCAGCGGGCGAGCTGGAAGTAGCGCTCCATGCCGGCCACCATGAGCAACTGCTTGAGTTGCTGCGGCGACTGCGGCAAGGCGTAAAACTCGCCGGCGTGCACGCGCGAAGGTACGAGATAGTCACGCGCGCCTTCAGGCGTGGTCTTGAACAGGATGGGCGTCTCGATCTCGAGGAAGCCTTCGCCATCCATGTAATCGCGGATGAACTTGACGATCTTGTGGCGCAGCACGATGTTGCGCTGCATGCGCTCGCGGCGCAGGTCTAGGTAGCGATACTTGAGGCGGGCGTTCTCCTCCACCTCTTCATCTTTGTTGATGGCGAAGGGCACCGGCTTGGCCTGGTTGAGCACTTTGAGTTCGGTGACGGCCACTTCGATCTGGCCAGTGGCGAGGTCAGCATTCTGCATGCCCTCGGGGCGGGCGCGCACGACACCGGTGACCTGCAGCACCCACTCGCTGCGCACAGGGTCAAAGGCGGCGTGGGTCTCGGGAGCCTTTTCGGGGTCGGTTACGATCTGCACCAAGCCGAAGCGGTCACGCAAGTCAATGAAGGTCAGCCCGCCATGGTCACGGCGGCGGTGCACCCAGCCGGCCAGCGTGACGGTTTGCCCGCTGTGCTCGGCACGGAGTTCACCACAAGTATGGGTCTTGAACGTAGTGCTCATAACATCCTCACAAAGAATAAGTACAAACAAAAACGCCCGGTGCGAATGCACCGGGCGAGAGCCAACCAGGCGGACCTAACGAGCCGCCAGGCAGGAGCCTCCCGCCCGTTGGGGGTTATTGTCCAGATTATTGCTGTCCACAACGATGGGTCGAAACATGCTGGGATTTTAGCACAATGTGCCGCGTCCAGCCTACCCTTGCCAAGGTGTATAGACTCGGGGCAGGACAGGCAGGCTAGAATAAAAACAAACAGCGAAAGGGGTGTATGTGTCAGCCTTCTTTGCCTTCTTCTTAATTATTGGGTTTCTATTGCAACTACTCGCTTCAGCGTTATTAGTTGCTGCTGTTTTCTGGGCCCTCACCTTCTTGGTGCATCACCTTATTCATCGAAACACCGATAAGCAAAACGGGAGCCGTTCAATCGCCAACATAGTAGCCCTAGCAGTATTCAGCCTTGCCATAGGTTGGCAAACGATGTGGCCATTCACAACTCAGTATTTAAGCAGACCGACTCCTGTTGAAAGCCTGGTGGGAACCTGGGTTCCTAGCGATGTTGCATTAGAAAGAATAGCCGCTGAAGGCCTGCCCTTTTCAGCCCACCGCCTCGTCATAGACACAGATGGCAGCGTATCCTTGGTCAATATTCCGAGTTCGTGGGTTAGCCCACATACGAGCCTCGATTCGCCTTTTTACTCTGGCACAGGAGATTGGAGCATCCTGGCGACAGGAGACGATGCGAGGATAGAACTGAAACTGGTATCACTGGAGACGCCAATCGAAATGGATTGGTTGATCAGACTCAACTTGATTTACTTCAAGCTAAGCGGGGCAGACAATTACGCCTCGCTAGAAAAATGTGGGCCGCCATCCTCACACATTACTGACGCAGAGTTCGAACCTCTCAGAGCAGCGTTAAGTAAGGTGGACCGTAGCGCATTGGGCTTTACCCCCATCTCGCCTGAGGCGCGCATAGAAGTCATTGGAACTATTGGGGAAACAGACATAGAACTTCACATTTATGGCGACACATCCCGAACAATCTTTTTTAGGAACCTAGGCAGCGCGTACCAGTGGGTTCACGAACAAGAGATACATACTGGCAAAGACAGTTGGACGGATTATGATGCGGCACGATGGGAGGAGAGGATCACTGTTGAATATCAAACGGAGGAAAGAAACGGCATTCCACTTAACCAGACATGGGTTAATTACCGTACACGTAACACCATGACGGCGAACTGGGATGGGCTAACGCTAGACGAACTTCAACCAATCATTGACGAGTGGAAACTATGGCGGGCATCTCAGCCACCGTCGTCCAGTTCATTATGTCCATAAACCATTAAAAGTAGCTCGGGTGGGAATCGAACCCACAAGAGGTTGCCCTCGGAGGATTTTAAGTCCCCTGCGTCTGCCAGTTCCGCCACCGAGCTGTGTGTCCTGCTTGTACAGTAACCCTTACAAGAATTATTCAACAAAACGCTCGGCGCAAAAAGTGCCGGGCGAGAGCCAGCCCAGCCAGGCTAACGAATCGCCAGACAGTGGCATCCCGTCCGTTGGGGATTATTACTGTCCACAATTACAGGCCACAACATAACGTGAACGAGTATTTACTCGACGCGGTAGACGAGCAGTTGGGAATAATCCGGATTGCCAAACTCGGACACAAGCAACCAGTTATCCGGTTTAAGACCGAAGACATATTGCAGATATCCCTCTTCAACAAGCACGAAGTAGCCTGGAAGCAGACTTTCATCTTGTCCAAGCAAATTTAGAGTCAGAGAGTAACGACTTTCTGAGGCTAAAACCAGATAAGAAGTACGCGCAAATAATGCGTCCCCAGCCACAACCAACTTGGATTCGGCCATTTGTGTATCGACATAGTCAACAGCTTGAACAACTCCATCTTTTAAATATGCGTAGCTTGCGACATAGGTTTTCATTACCATCAGAGAACCAACTGCGAATGTGAACAAAAAAACGGCAAAAGAAAGAGATACTAGCCATTTCTTTGAGTTCATCAGAAAAATAAACAGCCACATTGACAAGAAAGCCAAGCCAAAGCCAACGCGGTTAACAACATCCAGGGTTCGTTGAACCGTTGCCCCTGCATCCGTTACCCGCAGAAGCACAATGAAAAAGGCAGCAACACTAGCCAGCATGACGGCTTTATGCGCTGCACTCTGCCCAATAAGGCCACCAAAGGTACTGCCAGACAAAATCAAGCCGGGGATCAGCACTTGAATCCAGTAAGCGCTAACACCCAGCATCTGGAAGGTGGGACTCAGGCGGATCACTGGCGCCGCTAAAACAAGACAAGCTACTTCAAGTGCAATCCAGACAAACACTAAACGAACCGCCGGTACTTTTGCATCTCTGCTGGCGCCAACAAGCCCAAAGAATAGAAGCGGCAGATAGATAAGGTTATCGAGGATCAAGAGCACAGAGTCGTAGAGCGCAAGCGCGCTAACGATAGCATCAGGGATGAACACAAACACTACCAAGGCAATGATCGCCAACTGCTGTAGCCAAGTGAAGTAGTTATCAGAGCGAACAAAATGCTGCATTGAGAGCAATATGATTGCTGGAGCGAAAATAATCCAGTCACTCAGCGCGCCCAGGAGAAGAATTACAAAAGACAGAATATACAAACTTCGAATATTTCGTTTACGTGCCAGTTGGCTCAAGTAAATGGCAAGCACTTTGAGGCAAAGCAGCAACGAAGCGGGCAACAAGCTCGTTGATACAAAGATTTCCAATGGAAAAATTGCCAGCAGGAAAGCCGCAATTAAGCCCTGCGTGCGACCAAACCAAGCGCTGGTCAAGCCAAACGCCAGCCCCAGCAAACCAAGCGAGGCAAGCAAACCAGGCAAAAGGCTAGAGAGCTGACTAACGCCAAAGAGCATATAACTCAATCCGGTGGCAAAGACGGCTGCGCTCTCACTATACGGCGGCGACAACAGCCAGCGGGCAACCTGAGAAATACCAGGTGTGTCTGCAAATTGCCAGGCCCGGTAAGCAATCAAAGCGCTTTCGTCAAAGACCACACCGGAGGCATAGACCAAGCGTACTGCAAGAGCAAGCACAAGTACGGCTGCTATTTGAAGCAGCATTAAGGGATCAGCAAACTCTGGCTTTCGGCTCAGCTCAGTCATTACGCTCGCTCAGTTCAACCAAGTCAATCTGGCGAAATTCAATTTCGCCTCGATCAAAGACGCGCGCCAACTCCAGATCTACGAGACGGCTGCCCTCGGACCACGCGGGAGTAACGAACACAATATCAAGTGACTTCCAATCTAGATCTCGATTCCAACTATCGGAATACGAATCAGGAATCGCGCCGTCTGAAAGGCGCACCAGATCATACGGGGCAAACGAACGAAACTCGAGATGCAGAATGTAGGTAGTTGCAGCACCTAGACGTACTGGAAGCTTAACAAACTGAGTTTCCTCAGTTTGGCTCGTGATATGGATAGATAGATAAGCGTCACTCCCATCACCAATAATCCGAGGCTCGAGCAATGGGCTAATAGACCAGTTGCAATCTGGCACACATGCACTTATCTGGGTAAGAAGATCCGTGGTGTGTGTATTTAACTGCCTTGGTCCTTGAACAGAAAGAAGATTGGAGGCCTGGATGATGGGCATTTGTTCAGAAAAATATGTGGCAAAAAGTGCTAGCGCATAGGATGCCTCTGCCAAATCATTGCCTTGCATGGCTGCGGCCAAGTAGAACCGAATATCCTCCAGGGACAAAGTTGCCATTGCAGCTTGGCGCGCTTCAACCACAGCCTCAGAAATCTGATCCTCTGCAAATACACGTACGAGAGAAACGCAAGTCTTCGGGCCGAGGTCTTGACCGAACTCTTTTATCGGCCAATCAACATGAGACTGGATAGGCTGGCCGCACCCATACAGAACGCGATAGCCGCCCGTTTGCTGCAGGCTCTCCAGGTCTTCAGCCACCCTATTGGATTGTATGCCCTGCTCAAAATGGTCGACGCCGAGAGCGAAACCCGAATACAGGTCCAGCCACCCGATCGCACCCTCGTTGGAGATAGGCAGCACTGGCTGAGTGTCTAGGTAAGCCAAAACCTCTTGCAGATTGGTGCGGCGGGCTTGTTCCTTGAAATAACCGGAGACGTGAAAATGGGGCACGGGCAACAAGGAGGCGAGCAGTAGGCTCAACAGCAGTAGGCCAGCCACAAGTTCAGCACGCAAAGTTGGCGCATGCGCTTTAGGCAAAAACACCAAGAGAACAGCTCCAACTACGCTAACCAGCAACCCGACTTGGATTATAGACATAGTGACATCGGAAGACAAAGTTATCGCGAATAGTGCCAGTGCACCAGCCCCCAGCAATACATACTTAGCCGCAAACACTCGTTCGAGATGTTGAGCAACAAAGAAACCAATCACAAGAATCGCCGGAGGTGACAGCATATGAAGATTCCGGGGATCAATCCAGTGTGTCACCGGCAGGTAACGCAAGATATCCGGGTAAAAGAAACCTTGCGTAAAGCTCCCCCATTCCAGATAGAAAAATAAAACAAAAAACCAGATAAGTGGCAGGTAGGAAGCTCGCTGTTTGTAGAACAACGCAGCCAAGGCCGAAACTAAAAAGAAGGGAACAAAGGGATCAAACACTCGAACCCGCTCACCAAGGATGGGCTGTGTAAGAGCTTGAAACTGCATAGGCACTTCAAGCACAGGCCGATCAACAATCCAATACCCTGCCCCCACTTCACTAGCCGAGATTGGATTGCTGCGTCCTAGGAACCATAGCGAGGCAGTGTCAGAAGAAGTCAGCTCAAGGTTGTTGACGGCTATTGGCCAAACTTGTGCTCGCACAAATGCTCCAACCAGAAGTATGACGATTGGTGCCAGCAGAAGGGCAAGGATCAAACGTGTGCGTGGGCGACTCAATATCTTTGCAGTCCACAGCTTGATCCATGGAGAGAGCTCAAAAAGAGTAATCCCAAAAATTGGAAACACAAGAATGAGATTCGATTCCTTGGTCTGCAAAGACCAGTAGAAAAACAAAAGCATCAAGGCAAAGGATACAAGCCTAACTTTGCGACGAGAACCTCGCAGACCAAGAAGCAAGAAAAAGATGGCGCCTGTCTGCATCATCACCGAAGGGCCATCTGGCATTAGCTGAGAGGCTAAAAATACATCCAGAGGGGCTACCGCCCAGATAATCGCACTTACCAAGGCCGCCTTTTCACCACTGAGCAGCCGACCAATACCGTAAATAAATCCCAGGGTAAGCATTGAAGCCAGCAAGGGAAATATAAGCGCCACAAACTCGCTTGATCCAAAAATACCGATGAAAAGAGAAACTGGGACGTATAAACCCGGCCTATTCAGGCCACCCCAGCTAGCAGGCAACAAACTACCATCCGCCAATTGATCTGCAAGCAAGTAGTATCCTAAATCATCACCCCTCAATATACCTATAAAGAAAAACAGCCGCAGGAATGCAGCGAGTAAAACTATGGGGATAAGAGTGCCTGAATAGGGGTTCTTGCTTCTAGGCATGTTGCTACTTTGCTATGCGAAATATGAGCAAAACCCCCACAATTACCAGGCTTGCAAAAATCAGATTAGCAATCAATGGATCTCGGTACAGAGCATACAACCCAATAGCGCCTGAAAATAATGCGGCCATATCCATGCTCCACAAAATCTTGATGTGAGAAAGACCGCTGGCAGAAAGCCTGTGATATGTGTGGTTTAGATCAGCCGTAAAAAGCGGCGCACCACTCCTAAGGCGCGAAAAAATGACCAAGCCTGCATCAAAGATGGGCACAGCAAGCAATGTAATCGGAACAAACCAGGATGCTTCCTGGGGCTGGACCACAGGATTATATAGAATGCTGATCGCTCCTAAAAAGAACCCCATAGACTGCACTCCAGAATCGCCCATGAAAAGTTTGGCAGGAGGCAGGTTGTAGAGCAGCAAGCCAAGAGTAATGCCAAGCAGGGAGGCTGCTAAAAAGACAAGATCGCCTTGCATTGAAATCAGGGAAGCAAAGATCAACAGCAGACATGTGATGGCCGCCAAGCTAAGCGACAAACCATCCGCACTATCCACCAGGTTAAACGCATTAGTTAAACCAACCAGCCAAAAAACCGTGATAAAGAGGTTGATCGCGCTATTGATATCCGCAGATAACCAGCTAAAAAAAGAAATCTGAACGCCCGAGGTGATTAGCAACAAAGAAGCTGCTATCTGTCCAAAAAACTTCCATTTTGCATTCAAGCCGATAGCATCATCAACTACGCCGAACACAAATACAACGCCGGTGGCCATCAAGATGGCTGCGACCTCGCCGGTGAAATAGGCTGGGAAAAGTATGGAGAGAATTATGAAGGTAAGGACAATCGAAATCCCTCCTGCCAACGGAGTGGATTGTGCGTGCTTCTTATGCGAGGAGCTGCCCGGCTCATCAACGAGGCCAAAACGGATTGCCAGCCAGATAGAGACCCGCACTGAGGCGATGGAGATTATCGAGGCAATCATCAAACTCAGCAAGGCTTGCGGAAAGGTTGTCTGTAAAATTTCCACCTAAGCCTCCAAATAGACTGCCAAGGTTTGCTGGTCAATTTTCACAGACGAAAAACGATTTTCAGCCAAGTCTCTGCTAACTTTGCCCATCTGAATACGAAGCTCAGGCGATAACACTAATTTCTCCAAGGCGTCTGCCAACGCAGCGCCATCCTTGACGGGTACCAAGAAGCCATTAAGCCCCTCTTGCACTACTTCGCGTGAGCCGCGCACATCAGTTGCTACAAGTGGACGCCCACAGGCAGCTGCCTCAATAAGGGTCTTGGGCAGCCCCTCTCCATAGGAGGGCAGACAAACAATGTGCGCATTGGCGTAGACCTCAGGCATATTTCCTATCCACCCATCCCATTTTACTATTTTCTGTTGAACCCATTCTTCAATCACTTGGCGAGGTATCGCATTTGGGTTGCCATCATCAATATCGCCAACAAGTACACATTCAATTTGGTGACCGCGAGAATGCAATATCTCAGCTGCTTGTGTAAATTCACCCACGCCTTTTTCCCACAGCATCCTGGATACGAGGACGATACGGGGTTTGCCTTGTGGCTCTTGGGTAGCCACAAACCGGCTCACGTCTACCCCAGAGCCCTCGATCACCCGGGCTTGTTCTTTATCAACTAGATTTCTAGACAAGAAGAGCCCTAGATCATCTCTGTTCTGAAAGATAACTTTGGTGCCTTGAAGACTGAGCCTGTAAAAAACCAGAACCAAAAAACGAATCACCGCAATAATAAAGGACTCGCCAGTAAAAATGTGCCCCAACCCAGTGATGGAGTTGACGATCTTGGGGATCCGGGCAAATTTCGCCGCAGCTGATCCGTACAGCACCACTTTGACTGTGAAGTGATGCGTAAGATCAAAGTTGCCATCACGGTAAAGTTCAACCAACTCACGAAAGCTTTTGAATTCTGTAAACGGATTAGTTCCTTTGCGGGACAAGTTTAGCGCTTTCCACTCAAAGCCTAGTTCGCTAAACGATGGGCTGTACTTCCCTGATGGTGAAATCAGTGTAACTTGATGTCCATTGGCGCGCAGAGTGCGAGCCAGCTCCAACCTGTAACCCAGCAAATACCAGTCAGTATTGGCCACCAAGGCAATTTTCATAGATTAAGCCTAGTAGGTGAACCAAGCTTGGAACATTAGCACATTCCACAGATGGTGCTGCCAGTTACGCCCCCCGCTGACATGCTCCTGCCATCGTCGTCGAATAGGCGTTGGATTCAAACCAGACTGCCTCAGCTTGTCTTCGCCAAGCAAATCCTCTGCCCACTCACGCAGAGGACCACGCAGCCATGAATCAATAGGTACGCCAAAGCCCATCTTCGGACGTTCAACCAGTTGTGCAGGCACGTATTTGTATAGCAGCTTGCGCAACAACCATTTAGTCTTACCTCGACGATGTTTAAGGCTGTGAGGTAGCTTCGCGGCAAACTCCACGACGCGGTGATCGTCTAGTAGGGGCACGCGTCCTTCTAAACTTACAGCCATGCTTGCGCGGTCCAGTTTGACCAAGATGTCATCAGGCAGGTATGTATGGATATCCACCCAACTCATCCACTCCGCAAATGACTGATCTCCCGCATAGTTCCATTCGCGGCGAGCATTGCGCTCAAACCCACTTGTATCCATCAACTCCGATGGATTGGGCCACAAGGTGACCAAGTGCTCGTACACGGCTTCTGGCCCATCATGTGCGAGCACAGACCCCAGCTTCTGCAGTTTATCCCCAAGCTGAGGAACCATTGACCGCAATCCGGCGCCCGCAACCAAGGCATCCACGCGAGCCGCAGGCAACAGCTTGGTAAGCTGTGCTAGGCCTGCTCGCGCAGGGCGCGGCAGCCACTTGATGCTGCCCCAGATGTTTCTGGCCCAGAGATAGCGATTGTACCCAAGAAAGAGCTCATCCCCGCCGTCTCCGGAGAGGCTGACAGTGACATCTCGGCGAGCGAGTTGCGAAACAAGATAGGTTGGAATTTGAGAAGAGTCTGAAAAAGGCTCGTCGTACATTTGAGGCAGCTTGGGAATCACCGCCATTGCCTCTTCTGGCGTCACGTACAGCTCCGTGTGCTCAGTACCCAGGTGAGCGGCAATCTGCTTGGCATAAGGGGCTTCGTTATAGCGCTGCTCGTGAAATCCAATCGTGAATGTTTTAATGGGGCGGGTACTTTGAGCCTGCATCAACGCAACAATTACCGACGAATCTACACCGCCAGAAAGAAATGCCCCCAGTGGCACATCCGCCACCATGCGCAGACGCACGGACTCGAGCAGTAATTCTTCCAGCTCAGCCAAGGCCTGGTTCTCGTCCCTGGCATGGCCATTTGTTGCCCCCACCCGATCAAGCTTCCAGTAGGTTTCAGGTTTGTTGTCTCTGCTCTCCGCCCCCACTACAAGAATGGATCCCGGCTGGAGCTTGTGAATTCCTGTATAGATGGAGTCTGGCGCAGGCACATACCCAAAGCGCAGATACTGACCCATTGCAAAACGATTAATATCTGAGGCAAACTCTGGATGGGCTTTAAGTGCCTTTAGCTCCGAACCGAAGAAGAAACGCCCCTGATTCCAACCGTAGTAAAGGGGCTTGACCCCCAGCCGGTCTCGAATGAGATAGAGCAGGCGCTCATGGCTATCCCACAGGGCAATTGCAAACATGCCATTCAGCCGTTCCACCGTTGGGCGGATTCCCCACTGGCCAAACGCAGCCAGCATTACTTCAGTATCAGAGTGTCCTTTGAAGGTATGGCCAAGCTGTTGAAGCTCAGCCCGCAGCTCTTGATAGTTGTAAATCTCCCCATTGAAAGTAATCACATAACGCCCATCTGCAGAGGCCATGGGCTGGTGGCCAAGTGGGCTCAAGTCCAGGATTGCCAGGCGGCGGAAGCCTAAACCCAGCCCATTTTGGGCATCAACCCATACACCGTCATCATCCGGCCCGCGGTGACGAATTGCATTCGCCATGCGAGAGATGTTTTGTTCAAGTTGAGCACTTGGCGCACCGCCAGGCTGGAGATAACCACAAATACCACACATGTATCCTCACTAGAATTCTAGCCTAAGAAACCTACTTCCACTACTCAGTATTCGCATGTCGCAATAATCATAGGCACCTGAGAAGCGCAGTCCAAACTTGATGCCAAACAGATCCAATCACATTAATAAGCCACTTGGAATACTCAAGTCTTTTGAACATCTTGCCGCTTGCGGGGAACAGATCGAGCCTCGAGTTTTCTTCTAAGCGCATACCTGAATATGAAGACCCTTCACATAAGCGCGTACTAGACATTGGCAGTGGCAACAGTGCGTACTGAGCCTCTATGCTCAGTACAGTACCATAGTGAACAGAGTTGATATCTCCCGAACCGCAGCTGAACTTTATCGCCAGCGCTTTATCCTATATGAGCTCTCTGGAATTTGATGGTGGATGTTACCCCCCCCCCCAAAAAAAATGGGGGGGGGCATCCCTGCTATCATTTGATCTGCAACATCAAAGCTACCGTTGCGAGTTAGATCAGCCAAGCTTAGTAGACATTTTACTCACTGCTGGTACATGTATAATTTCCTATCTTTAAGTTAACAGAAGGAACAAACGATTGCAAATTCAAAAGCAGATTCAAAGTTTCTGGGATAACTCCCCAGTTGCATCCAAGGCAATTCCATACCCACTTGGAACACTCGAGTACTTTGAGCATTTTGCCCGCTTACGGGAACGCATTGAACCCAGAGCCTTCTTCAGACGCATGCACGAGTATGAAGATTTTGACGGCAAGCGCGTACTTGATATTGGCAGTGGTAACGGTTACGTACTGAGCCACTATGCTCAGCACAATGCCATGGTGAACGGAGTTGATATTTCCCGAACCGCGGCAGCACTTTGCCGTCAGCGCTTTAACCTATATCATCTCTCCGGGGATTTTTTACAAGGCAGTGCATTGGACTTGCCTTATGCAGATGCCAGCTTTCCGCAGAGCAGCTGGGGCTAAGCAACATACAAACTATCCTCTCACCAGATTTAGCAGATGGGCCATATCACATCATCATTGCTTCTGAAGTCATAGAGCATGTCGACGATCCGATAGCCTTCCTTGAATGGTTGAGGAGCATGCTCCACCCCGGGGGGCTCCTGTTGCTCACCTTGCCAAACGGCTATGGTTGGTTCGAGATGGATTCCACGGTGTATCGTTTGTTTGAGCTACTTGGTATTACTCAGATAATGCGCCGAGTTAAGAAGAGTGGTATGCGTAGACATGGAAAACCCAAGGCAGATACCCTAGCGTTGAGTTTGCATTTAAACTTCTTCTCGTATTCACAAATCCGTCAAACGCTCGCTGGATTTGGCTTCCAAATCCAAAATGCTGAAGGCAGAAGTTTCGTCTGCGGAGATATCACCACCAGACTACTGGCGCCTTTCGCTGGCCCGGCCTTGTACCAGCTCAACAATTGGCTTGGCAGCCGCTTACCGAAACAATTGGTTTCAGGGTGGATGTTTGCAGCTACTACAGGCAACCCACCCGATACGGTCAGGATAAACCAACTCGCTGGGCAAAGGCCTAATTGGTATGCTAGGTTGAAACGCAAGCTCAACATGGCGGCCACTCGCCGCTTGGAGCGTGCAGCGGGAGCGTAATACACCTTCGCTATTTGATTTGATAAAGAGTAAAATTCATCGTTCATGGAAAATTTAGCTGGAAGACACGCCCTAGTCACAGGCGGCGCCGGAGCAATAGGCTCTCGCTTGGTAACACAACTGCTGGAACATGGAGTTGGTCAGGTAGTCGTGGTTGATGATCTATCCTCTGGCTATCCATGGTTGCTGCCAGAGGATAGCCGCGTCCAAGTAATACGTGCCGATGTATGTGACTTGCACAGCCTCGGTCTAAAGCTTGAGCAACCCTATGTATTTCACTTAGCAGCCTTTTTTGCCAACCAAAACAGCGTTGAGCATCCTCACAATGACTTGCATACCAATGGCAAAGGCACTCTTACAGCCTTAGAATGGGCCGCCGCTCACAAGGCACAACGTTTTGTCTATGCATCGGCTGGCTGTTCAATTGCTGGGCATGGCATTGCCGACCCTATTCGGGAGGATATGCCGGTCAGTCTTTTTCTGGATACGCCTTACCAGATTACTAAGGCACTTGGCGAGTTTTACTGTAACTACTTCAACCCAAAAGTGAGTACTGCCCGGGCGCGCTTCTTTAACTCTTATGGGCCCGGAGAAGTACCTGGCCATTATCGCAATGTGATTCCGAATTTCATCTGGCTAGCTTTGCACAACCGGGATCTCCCCATTACTGGCACAGGCGAGGAGACACGCGACTTCATTTTTGTCTCCGACTTGGTTAGGGGTTTATTACTTGCCGCCACCAACGACCGAGCTAACGGTGAGGCGTTTAACCTAGGCACGGGTGCAGAAACCCGCATTATCGATTTAGCTAATCAGATTATTGAGTTAACAGGTTCAAGTAGTGAGATCATCTATTTGCCGCGCCGCTCCTGGGACAAGAGTGCGTATAGGCGGGCTGATGTTTCTCACTCCAAGGAGCTACTTGGTTTTGTAGCGCAGACCAAATTAAATGATGGTTTGAAGCATACCGTGAAGTGGTTCCAAGATAATTTTGACAATATTGCTTCATCCTTGAGTGAGTCCTTGTGAAAGCGCTAGTAACCGGTGGCTGCGGATTTATCGGCTCCCATGTAGTTGATGCGCTCGTTGAGCAAGGCCATGAAGTGCTTGTTCTAGATAATCTAGATCCGCAGGTGCACACCGGCCAGCCAGACTACATCAACCGCGGTGCAGAATACATATTTGCAGATTTGCGCCACTGGGTACCAGATGGGCGTGTAGATGATGTTGAGGCAATCCTGCATTTTGCTGCCGTAGGCGGTGTTGGCCGCGCAGCTAAACAACCAGCTGATCTTGTATCCACTAACGTAGCCGGCTGGGTTCGGCTACTGGAATTTGCCCGTGACTGGAAGGCCTTGCAGCGAGTTGTCTTAGCGAGCAGCTTCAGTGTATACGGCGCAAACTACAGCTATGTATGTTCGAATGGGCATCTCAATGGGGCCGAGCGCAACGAACAAAATATGCAAGCAAGCCGCTTTGAAGTTTATTGTTCACAATGTGGACAAGCGTGCAACGTTCTGCCGATCACAATCGCAGCCACTCCACAGCCGCTGGAGCTATACGGTGCCTCAAAGTACATGCAGGAGCTCAGTTTGCGTGGTTTTACTTCTGCGCCAAGCACCATTCTGCGCTTCTCGTCTGTATATGGCACGCGTCTACGCTTGAACGACGGAGAGGCTACTATCATTGCAAAGTTGGCTGGCTGGGTTCGGGAAAAAGCAAGTCCCGTTTTGTTTGAAGATGGCCAGCAAATTCGAGATTGGGTCTATACAGGCGATATTGTTGCTGCAGCTCTGGCAGTACTCGCTAAGCCCCAAGCTCCCTCGCTGGTTAATGTATGTTCCGGATTACCTGTCACTCTCATTCAGGCCACAGAAATTCTGGCGGAGATTTACGGCAACCAAGTCACCCCCACAATTGCTGGTGGATATCGCTTTGGTGACATGCGCCATTGCCTAGGGGATCCAGCTGAACTAGCCAGCCTAATTGGGCGCCAGCCGCTTTCATTTGTTGAGGGGGCGGCCAAAGTTTTTTCAAAGGAATAGATTATATGTGCGGCATCCTCATCACCACCAGTTCTCAAGACTCCTTCTCCCATCAAAGTCTCAAGCGCTTAACTAAGCGTGGTCCAGATGGGATTGGCTTTTGGGTGAACCCAGATATTCAAATGGGACATACACGCTTGGCCATTATCGGTTTGGACGAGCGGGGCGTGGAGCCGATGGAGAATGAACGTTATGTGCTTACCTTCAACGGGGAAATATACAACTTCCTTCAGTTCAAGCCCCGCTTGGCGAGCAAAGGCTATCCAGTAGCTGGTGCTAACGACGCGGAAATTCTGCTGTACGCTTGGACCGAGTGGGGAATTGACATCCTTAAAGAGTTCACCGGTTTCTGGGCTTTTATCATCTATGACAAACTAGAACGCACCATTACTCTGGTCCGAGATCAGATGGGGGTTAAACCCTTGTACTACTGGAAGGGTAAGGATGGTTTCGCTGCAGCTTCAATGATGAGCACCGTTCTGGATGCTATTCCACAAAAGCCAAGTCTGAACTTTCAGGCCCTGTCCGAATACGCTCGCTATCAGTTCACTTTTAGTGATCACACTTTTCTAAATGATATCTACAAAGTTAAGCCCGGTCATGTCGTAACCTATCATATCGGTAGTCGAAAGCTAACAAGCTTCGAGTACGAAGACATTTCTCGTCGCACCATAGATAAGCCCCAGAAGATCACTAAACGCTGGATCGACAAGACCCGTGAACAGATGCGCGAATGGGTGCTCGAATCCACTATCAGCGACACTTCCTTTACCACTTTTTGCAGTGGTGGGCTTGATTCATCCTTGATTACCAGGCTAACTCAGCCTGAACTTGCGTACCACAGCAATTACTCAGACCCAGACTGCAATGAAACTCTGTGGGCACGACGCGCTGTAGAAGATACTGACATAAGACTGTTTGTTGTTAATGCACAGGAAGATTTCTCGCTAGTTGATCGCTTGGATGATATCCTGGATGACTTTGATGAACTCTCCATCGGCTCAGTGATTCTTCCCCTAGACGACTTATTGGCGCAAGTTAAGCGCCGTTACAAAGTCATACTCACCGGAACTGGAGGGGATGAACTATTCGCGGGCTATACGCGCTATCACTTGGCTATGGGGCAATGCAATCAGGAAAGCTATCGCAGAATGTTCAAGAGGATGGAACCTCTGCATTCACTTGAGGAGCGTTTTGAATTTACTCATGTCAAGGGCGAGATCGACCTGTACCGTTTCTACAACTCAGGAGCTCAGGATGCATTTTTTGACGAATTCCGCAAATGCAAGCAAGGTTCGTCTGACCTGGAAGCCATGTTACGTTTCGATCGCAAATTCTTCCTTGCGGGTCTTTTGAACATTGATGACAAATTGTGCGGCCGCCACTCCTTGGAAGGCCGGCCCAGCTTCTTGAATCAAAAGTTTATACGCCACATCGTTAATCTTGATCAGGAACAGCTGCTCCCTGGCAAAGATCTAAAGCCAGTGGTACGCTCGCTGGCTTCAGGGTATCTGCCTGAATCTATTATTCAGCGAGAAGATAAAATGGGGTTCACTACTCCAATCGGGGATTTTGTTAACAATTCGGCACACTTGATTCGCGAGCACATTTTGAACTCCAAGTATTTGGATTTTTATAACTTGGAAAACATGAACTTTACTGCCGAGACCAAATTCTCGCGCGAAGCATTTGGCCTGCTTACTCTAGATTTGTGGCTGAATAAAAACATGTCAGTATAACTACTCGTATCACTACTAATGGAAAAATTTCGCACATTATTACTAGACGCCAATGCAGTCCCAAACTGGCAGCGCGCCCTAATTGATACTGCTATACATCCGGCACAAGATTTATTGAAGAATGTACGCAGTCATAAAGGTGCGTGGGGCAACTTGGCGCGCAAAGTATTCTTCCCCTATGACCAGCTTGGATATGTAATGGATTGGCGAGAGGCTTTCCAAGAACATCCGAGAATAGACGCCAACATATGCAATATCAATGATCGCTTTTCCCTTCGGTTTGCGCTCAAGCATATTGCCGAATTTGACCTTATCATCATTATGCATTCAGCTGCCGGGGATGATATGTCTATCATGCTCAGCATTGTTGAAGCGCTTCGTAACCGCCGCGGCAAGTTGGTAATGTTTATAGGGAATGAATACGATTTGATGGCACAGAAGTTCCTGCTGATTGAGCAGGCTGCCGTAGACATAGTCTGCAGCATGTTGCCGACTGCTTCAGCAAGATGGTTGTATGGAAATAGAGGCAAAACACAGGTTCACCCGATGCCACAAGCATTAAATCCGACAGTGTACTATCCACGAGCCGAGGTTAAGCGTGATATTGCCTTGGGGTTTGTAGGCTCTTTCTACTATCCCTTTATTGGCGATGAGGAACGCAACAAGATGCTACGTACATTTATGGAGTGGTCACCCAAGGCTGAAGCTAAGGTAGACATACGCATCGGAAACATTCCCCGGCTAGAATGGGCACAGTTTCTAGTACGCTGTGTCAGCGTGGTAGGTGCCGAATCAGGCACTTTTTACTTGGATCGCAATGGCGAGATTCTTGCACGCGCTAAAACCTATTGGCAACAAAACCCAAACATCAGTTTTGATGACCTAGTGGCGAAGTTTTTCTCAGGCCAACTCCCGGAGCATGTCACAGGCAAACACATCACTTCCCGCCATTTTGAGGCCATGGGTTCCATGGCATGCCAAGTGCTTCTTGAAGGCGCTTACAATGGCATCATTCTCCCTCAAGAGCACTACATTTCGCTAAAGCGCGATTATTCTAACTTCGCAGAAGTCAAACGTCAGGTGATGGATCCTCAGCATTGTGAGCGTATCGCTCGACGAGCGTATGAGCTAGTGATGGATGCGCATACCTACAGACATCGAGTTGAGAGCTTGCTGGAAGCATTGTGAGATTTTTTATTTGCAAATCTGGATGTAAGTGGGGCTGTATTGCCACTTTTTTGCGGGCTGAGGTAACTGAAGACCCCTTTTTCAGATTTCATTAGTTGCCTGTCTACTTGCTAGTAATGGCGACTCGCCTATATATCTCACCAGCCAGCCTCGCTGCAGTATTTTGATTACCCTAAAGGCATGGCCAAGTTGCTGAACTTAGTAGCTAAGGATCTCACCTAAAAGCAACTACGCAATGTCTTTGTACCACATGAACTAGCCCGCTGGTCGACACAGATTTATTATAATATTGCAGTTTGCCGATAAAGGGCATGCAGAAAAATAAGAAGTAAATGGAAACTTCATCAAGAAAACATCCCATTCGATTGTCCTCTAACATAGCAGCAGGCTTTGTCGGTAAAGCTTGGACCACGCTAATCAGTCTGGCATTTGTTCCTATATATGTAAATCTTTTAGGGGTTTCCGCGTATGGTCTTTTTGGCTTCTATGCATCTTTGGCAATCCTTTTGTCCATTCTGGATCTTGGTCTAAGCACTACTCTGACTAGAGAAGTAGCTCGGCTCTCAACAGATGCCGAAAATGCAGGCGCAATACGCAACACGCTGAGAACGCACGAAGTTATCTACTGGATAGTGGGTAGCGTTTTGGGAATGGCTGTCTTACTTGCTTCGCGCTGGATTTCGCAGCACTGGTTGAACGACGCAGAAATCTCCACCAATATTATTCGGCAAGCTGTAATGCTGATGGGACTGGCAATTGCTCTACAGTGGCCAACAGCACTTTACTCCGGGGCTTTATTGGGCCTGCAGCAGCAAGTTAGACTGAATATAGTATTGAGTATCTATGGTGGAGTAAGAGCACTCGGTGCCTTTATTCTGCTAAAGTATGTGCAACCTGATATCCTTTTATTCTTTACTTGGCACACATTAACTGGCGCAGTCACCACCATCGCGTTGGCTTACTCTGCATGGAAAAGCTTGCCAGCTTCAGCAAAGGGCGAGGGGCCACTCTTCAAGCCGGATATCCTTACAAGCAATTGGCGTTTTTCGGTAGGGATGCTGGGAGTTAGTGTAATCGCCACTATACTTACACAACTGGATAAGGTGGTTCTTAGCCACGGACTAACACTAGAGGAATTCGGATTTTATTCAATTGCATCCTCTGCTGGTGTTGGGCTGAATTTTTTAGTTGCACCTATCTTCACAAGTCTGTTTCCGCGCTTCAATCAGTTAATCGCGCAAGATAATCAAAACAACCTAAGAAAACTGTACCATCAAGGGTGTCAACTCGCCTCAGCCTCAGTGTTACCATTATCGGCAGTAGTTATTCTGTTTTCATCAGAAATATTAACTATCTGGCTTCATGATCCCATTACCGTTCAGAATACTAGCTTATTGCTAAGCCTCATCGCATTAGGTACAATGTTGAATTCACTTGTCACTTTGCCGTATGCTTTGCAATTGGCACATGGCTGGACAAAATTGTCCTTCTATAAAAACATAATTGCGTTGATTGTTTTGGTGCCCCTCATGAATGCATTCATCTCCTTGTGGGGTGCAGCTGGGGCAGCTATTGCATGGATTCTGCTTAACGTAAGTTACATATTTGTTGAAGTACCCATCATGCATTCTCGGTTTCTACAGGGTAGTCTTAAACGCTGGTATCTTATAGACGTTGGAAGTCCGTTAGTTGTTTCATTAGTTACTGCAAGTTTGTCTCGTCAGCTTTTACCGCCAGGGCTTTCCATGTTGGCGTCTGCAACTTGGATACTACTAACATTTTTAGTGGCTTTTTTCTGTTCGATCTTTGTCATGCCTGCAACTCGAGAGTGGGCTAAGGTCATGATAGAGAATTCCGGGAAGATAGCTGAGAGATATTTGCACAGAAGCACTTTCTAGGTGGTGAGATGCCGCTGCTGACATTTACCCATAGTTGGCTTTTGCCTCCATGGGCGAGCAGAAGCCATAACCTGCAGATGACTGACCATCCCCACATCACTCACATCATTACTGGCCTTGGCTTGGGGGGCGCCGAGCAGGCTTTGCTGCGGCTTGTGAAAGCCAGCCAGGGCAAGCTCTTCAATAATTATGTAATCTCATTGCAGGCTGGCGGCGCTCTCCTTGCCGCATTTGAAGGAGCCGACGTGCCTGTCTATGAACTCGGCCTTAACCCGCGGCTTCCAAATCCATTCAAGCTGCTCCATCTGATCTCGGTAATCAGAGCCAGCAAGCCTGATCTTGTGCAGACCTGGATGTATCACGCAGACTTGCTAGGCGGATTAGCGGCAAAGCTGTCCCGCAGAGTTCCTATCGTGTGGAACATTCGCAATCTTAGTTTCGAACAGGAAAACCCTAACCGGCTTACTCAAGCTCTGGTGCGCTTGAATGCGATTGCCTCAAATATTGTCCCGGACGAGATCATCTCTAACTCTGTTGCAGCCCGAGACGAGCACATACGCCTGGGCTATGCAAAAGATAAGATGCTAGTCATCCCTAACGGGTTCGATCTGGCCGTGTATGCTCCAAACAACGCCAGCCGGCGGGAGTTACGGGAAGAGCTTGGTGTCAGTCACGACTCACTCTTGGTCGGGCTGATGGCGCGCTTTGATCCGCTCAAGGACCATGCCAGCTTTGTGCAGACGGCCGCTCTGCTGGCGGCTGAGTTCGAAAACATCCATTTTGTTTTGGCTGGTACCAATATCACTTGGGAAAACAATACCCTGCGGCAAGTAATTGAAGACGCTGGGCTCAGACATGCATTCAGCCTGCTTGGGCCACGCGCAGATGTGTCCCGCATTATGTCGGCGCTCGACCTGCTGGTTTCAGCTTCGGTCAGCGAGAGCTTCCCCAACGTTGTGGGCGAAGCCATGGCCTCTGGTGTTCCCTGCGTGGTTACGGACGTTGGTGATTCACGGATTCTGGTCGGGGATACCGGGTTAGTCGTTCCACCGAGAGATCCGATGCAACTGGCGCATGCGTGCGCCAAGGTTCTAAAGCAAAGCCAGACTCAGCGGCTTGAACTTGGCCTAGCCGCCCGCCAACGCATCCAATCCACTTTTTCACTTGAGTTGTCTTTGAAAAACTACTCGCGTCTATATACGGAGCTTATTCGACAAAAGCAATTGTAAGTAGCTCGGGTGGGAATCGAACCCACAAGAGGTTGCCCTCGGAGGATTTTAAGTTTACACCAAGGAGGCTAATGCAGAGGCAAAGCTCTGTCTTGACCCAAAAATACGAGTAAATCCGTTCAAATAGACACCATAATTTCTACCCTGTCTATCGGGGTTGCACCCGGTTGCACCACGCATCAGCCAGGAAAGACAAGGATTTTTTGCGTGTTTACAGCAACTAGGATTGCATAACCTGCCATCGGCGGCTATTCCTTTCCTGAGCGTGCCTAATCCGTTTTATAATTCTGAGATGGGTACGCTCTCTGAGGTTTCTACGATTATGGTCCCTCAATATCACGAAATGATGAATCCATTACTTGAAGCCCTTAGACAGCTAGGGGGTTCTGGCACAGTCGAAGAAACCGAGGCAAAGACCGCGCAAATAATGCAGTTGAGTGACGAGCAGCTAGAAGTTTTGCACGATCCTGAAAAAGGCGGCCAAACACAATTTGGGTACAGACTTGCCTGGGCAAGAACATACTTGAAAAAGTTTGGCTTACTAGAAAACTCGGCAAGAGCAGTTTGGGCGTTAACCGCAGCAGGCAGAGAAATCAAAAATGTTGACAGTAAAGCAGTTGTAAAATTTGTTAGAACTCAGCTGCTTCTTGCCCGCAATGAAGAAAACGACGAGGAAGATTCAGAAGATCATGAGCCGATCTCATGGCAACAAGAAGTCTTGGAAACCATCCAGGCGATGGAAGCTTCTGCATTCGAAAGGCTAACACAGCGATTATTACGCGAATCTGGCTTCACCCAAGTAGAGGTAACCGGACAAAGTGGTGACGGTGGTATAGACGGAAAGGGAATACTTAGGTTGGGCGGCTTATTAAGCTTTCATGTCTATTTTCAATGCAAAAAGTATAAGGGCTCTGTTGGGTCTGGTCATGTACGAGACTTCCGGGGCGCGATGGCAGGGAGGGCCGACAAGGGCCTAATAATTACAACTGGATCATTTTCTAAAGATGCTATGGCAGAGGCTACGCGTGACGGAGCACCTCCAATTGACCTTGTCGACGGCGATCATCTCGTTGATTTGTTGAAGAATCTTTCACTTGGCATAAAAACGCGGCTGGTGTCTGAGGAAGAAGTTGAAATAGATAAGAAATGGTTTGAGGGTATTTAGTTTGCCACAAAAATGTACACTCGCTCCACACGCCCCTTCCCTGTACTGGCCGGGCATGTGCTGCTGGCTGCGCCCCTAAGGCAGTGTTTAAACACAAAGGGATATCCTAAAATTTCTCATAAAACTGCTTGACAGTCCGGCACGTATGTTCTATAATAACTACGCAAGCGCTTACGGGACAACACCGCGCAGAAGGAAACTGACGCAGCCATAGCAAGTATGGTGATAAACGGTGCCCGGCGCTTGCTTTTGTTAAAACCAAGAATTGGTAAACGGATATGCCTGTTTTAGCATCTGCATATTTACATTTGGGATTGTCTTAAAACCGTAAGTCCAAACACCTCGCCGCCCATATGAATATAAATGGTTAAGAGCAGGTGCCGTGTGGTGTGGATAAGTAACACCGTACGAATCTGGATTAAATCCTGCAGCAAATGAGCTTGCAGCATTATCGGCTAGCATCAGCAACTGGGTTTGCGACATTGTTGATTCCCTAATATCGTCTACATTAAAAGAGTTTGCAATCTGGCTGCTAGGCAAAGCCATCTCCCCGCCGATGTACTTTTTGAGTTCAGCTATGTTGAGTCTATCGGTCTTGCTAAATGTAATCCGAACAAACCCGCCATTATCCCTTGCAAACCAACTGATTCGTTCAATTAAATATCTGCAGGCATATCTATATGCCCAATTGGCTTCCTGCAATTTTTGGGGTCTAGTAACTTGTGAACACCACATCCCCACAATAATCTGAGTATAAGGACGTGAGGTAAATATAGGGAGCAGTGCACCTCTTTGGGGGTGCGTCAACCCCTTCCAGTCAAGCTTTTCCTTTGGTTGCCTTCCCTGTGCTCTCCAGATAATCTCTTTTGCTTCTTCAATATACGAGGAAACATGTTGAGCCCTATCAGCTCGAACAATACAAGCTGACAGAAAAAACCAATGACTGCTTCTGGGGTTAAGACTTGTATCCCCGCTTTCATCTACGTAGCAAAGCAAAGGGGGCGTATTTCTCAAAGCCTCTGACATTGCACAACCTTCATTCCCGGATCAATTTTACAACTCTAATTGGTAAACCCCAAAAAGACAAGCTCCGAAGCACTCATTACTTGTGTTAGCCTTGTTGCTGGTGTAGTAGTTTGCCTATCCAGCCCATAGGTTAGCTGTTTTGGCCGCAGCTGTTGACTGAACAGGATTTAATCGTTATCATGCTCTTGCTAAGGCACTGCAGTTGAGCTGGTACGCTATACAGGTCAGGCGTCCATTAAAAGATACGACCAATCGGGTAGCCTAGCTGGTCAGGCGTGAGCCCGTAGTCAATTCAAAGACCAAACACAACTGAATAGTTGTCGGCAACCAGGGTAGATAGTTTCGGCTGCCTACTCAATTTGCGATCCGGATACCGGCGAGCGGTATGCGATAGGGCTTTTGGTTTTCCTATCGCAGGAGCGAGGCGGACACGCTGCGTTTTCCAGCAGCGTAACGGGTTTGGTCATAGGCATTAGGCTGCTTGTCTTTTGAGCTGGCGGCTGGGGGAAGGGGCCCCGCCCTGCGGCGGGGAAGGGGGTCCCCCAGCCGTACTATCTCCAAATCAACATCGCTCCGAAATTCGGCTTCACCCCCCGATACTAGTAGGGGGGTGGAGTTTTCAAGACTGGAGGGTTCACAGTAATGGAGTTCCACGTTCACTGGTTGGCTCAAATCATGGCGGGTTGATTTACAATGATTCTATGCAACCTGCACCTTAACAAGCGACGCAGAAAAACCTTGTCTTTCCTGGCTCCACACAAGGAGAACAGGAATGACTAGAAAACGCGGCAACAAAGAAGGCAGTATCCACAAAAGACCCAACGGGAGTTGGCGAGCTCAAATCTCTATGAATGGTGGCAGGCTGGGCTTCACTGCCAAAACACGGGCAGAAGCGCAAGCCTGGCTAGTGGAAATGGGGAGCCAGGTAGAACGTGGGCTAACGCTAAAAGCAGCACGGGTAACGCTTGACGAATTTCTGGCCGACTGGTTGAAAACAGCAAAAACCCGTCTCACCTTCGAATCCTGGCGTAGCTATAACCAACTGGTCAAAGACTACATCTCGCCAGCCCTTGGCTCGGTAAAACTTCGGGAGCTCACGCCGCTTCTCATCCAGCGCCTTTACAACAGCCAGCTAGATAAAGGCATTGGCGAACGCACAGTTCAGAAAACCCATGCAATCCTTCGAGCTTCACTGAATTCGGCAAAGAAGATGGGGGTAATGACCCACAATCCGGCAAACGCAGCCAGCCCGCCAAAGACCAAAACCAAAGAGATGCAAATCCTCAACGAGAATCAGATAAGGCGGTTACTGCAAGCAGCCAAGGTAGAGGCTGATGGAAGCTATGCACTCTACTATCTGGCTATCGTGACCGGCATGCGCCAGGGTGAATTGCTGGCGTTGCGTTGGTCTGAAGTGGATTTGGCAAAAGGGTCTCTGCAGGTCAAATACAGTTTGAAGCGTGTACCAGACCAAGGCCTGCAACCCAGGCAGCCCAAGACCCAGTCATCTGTGCGTTCGATCAAAATCGGTACAGAAACCTGCCAGGTACTCAGTGCGCATGCATCCGCAATCGCTGAAAGACAAGTGAAGGCAGGTGATGATTGGCGGGATTTAGGCTACGTCTTTCCAGCCAAGAACGGTATGGCTATCGAACCTGCTGAAGCTTACAGAGGCTTGCACAAGCTGCTCAAAAAAGCCGACCTGCCAAAAGTGCGCTTCCACGACCTGCGGCACACGGCAGCGTCACTCATGCTAAACAATGGCGTGGATGTGTTGATAGCTTCAAAACGTTTAGGCCACGCAAAGCCAAGCATCACCCTGGACTTCTACGGCCACTTGCTACCCAATATCCAAAATCAAGTCGCAGACTTACTGGAAGCCGTTGTAAAAGGGCGCTAGCGGTTGCACCCGGTTGCACCCGATTTGCCTGACGAAACTCGCTAGGCAGGTGTAAGGGGCCATTTTTACGGGTAAATTTAGTAGCTCGGGTGGGAATCGAACCCACAAGAGGTTGCCCTCGGAGGATTTTAAGTCCCCTGCGTCTGCCAGTTCCGCCACCGAGCCGTGTGTGCGTAAACGCCGAGTGATTTTATCGCAGTTAAGTGCACCAGTGAGTAGTGAACAGCAAACAGTAGCCAGGCGATACCTGTTCACTGTTTACTGTTCACGCCTCACCGATTCCGGCTCACCTTATTCACAATCGCCGCATAGCGCGAGGCTAAACGAATCAGCGAGCCGCTGGCGCGCTTGGTGTACTGCGCCTGCGGCATGGCCGCCCGCAGGCTGGCCGCATCCGTGAACTCGGGCACCTGCATGGTGGCGCGGCCCACCTCGATGAGGGTGTGCGCGTCGGAGCCAGCCGTGCCGCCCAGTTTGAAGCGCGCGGCGAAGCGCTCAGCGGCCTCGTTGTAGGCCGGGCGGATATTGCGGGCGTTGAAGATCTCCACCGCATCGACATGCGGCGCAATCGCCTCCAGGGCGCGCAGCTCCCAGCCGCGGCGTGGGTCAAACGGGTGCGAGACGCTGATGTAGGCGCCCTGCTCGCGCAGGATATGGATAGCTTCCATCGGCGGCAGGTGGCGGGGCACTTCTTCGGTGACAAAGAAGGCCAGCAGCTCACCCTGCTCGGTCATGATCTCCTCACCGATGATGATGAGTTCGGGGTCAAGCTGTTTGGCGCGCACCGCTCCACTGATGGAGTTGTGGTCGGTAATTACCAGGCGGTCAATGCCGCGCTGGCGAGCCGTCTTGATGAGGTCCTCTACGCGCACGCGGCAGTCGCCGCTGGCGTCAGTGTGGCAGTGGGTTTCTATGGTGAGCATGGGGGGATTGTAACGGCTCATCTTCCATCATTGTAAGGAGGTGAAACCGCTTAGTTGTTTAACGACGAGATAATCAAGGTCAAACCTTTTCTCTTTTAGGGGCTTCGCCCCTATGATCCCACTGGGGGAACCAAAGTTTGTTCCCCCAGACCCCCTCCACAAACGTTCGTGTATCTTTGCATTCACGAAGGATTTCTCTGCGATTCTGCTTGACTTTATTTTGTGACAGCAAGAAAGTCTTCTGGGCTATTACCTCTTTGTCAAATTGCGCTTAGAATCAGAACAGGTTAAAAAAACATGAAACTACCCGGTATGTTCAAACTCTCCCCTGAGGTCAGCAAGGCCATCCTGCACGGCAAGCCCGTGGTGGCGTTGGAATCGACAGTGATCACTCATGGGCTGCCGCGCCCGCAGAATTTGGAATTGGCGCAGTCACTCGAAGCCATTGTGCGCGAGGACGGCGCTACCCCCGCTACCATCGCCGTGATCGATGGCAAACTGTGTGTTGGGCTGGAGCCCGCCCAGCTCGAGGCGCTGGCCAATAGTCCCAGTGTGCGCAAGCTGAGCAGCCGTGACCTGGCGGCGGCGGTGGCTCAGAAGGCCAGCGGCGGCACCACGGTGGCGGCGACGTTGCGCATTGCCGCCAGTGCGCGCATCCGCGTCTTCGCCACCGGCGGGATCGGCGGGGTACACCGCGATAGCGGGGTACACCGCGGCAACCAATGGGATATTTCTGCAGACCTGCCCGAGCTGGCACGCCAGCCGCTGGTGCTGGTGTGTGCCGGGGCCAAAGCCATCCTCGATCTGCCGGCTACGCTGGAACAGTTCGAGACGCTGGGCGTGCCGGTGGTGGGCTATGGAAGCGACAACTACCCAGCGTTCTACTCCGTGGAGAGCGGGCTGAGTACCAGCAACCGTGTGGACAGCGCGGCCGAAGCCGCCATGCTGGCACGCACCCACTGGCAGCTGGGCGGCGGCGGCGTGCTGTTGGCCGCGCCCCCGCCCGTGGAGACGGCCATCGAGCGCGAGGAAGTGGAGGCGTGGATCGTGCAGGCGCAGGCCGAAGCGGACGCGCAGGACATCCGCGGGCAGCGCGTATCCCCGTTCCTGCTGGCACGTGTGGCCGAGCTCAGTAACGGGCGCAGCCTGCAGGCAAATCTGGCGCTGCTGAAGAATAATGCGCGCATCGCGGCGGAGATCGCCAAGGAATTGGCTTCGGCCAATACCCTAAATGCCTAACCACAAGACACGAAGGGTACAGAGGGAAATTTAGAACTTTGTGTTCTTTGTGGTTCGATTTAAGGTGTTGCCGTCGGTTGGCGTGTGTGCGTAGTCGATGGCACTGGGGTCGGGGTGCGCGTGGGGCTGGGGGTTGGCGTAGGCGTCTGCGAGGGCGTCGGCGTGCTGGTAGACGGCAGGCCGATCACCTCAAAATCGCCGACCAACTTGACCTCGCTGCCCACGTACATCTCCACCTGATAGCGCCCGGGCAGCCACTCCTCGGCAGGAGCCAGCCACTCGGTGTAACCAAAGCCGCCGGTGCCGCCATCCCAAGGTTTCGTCTCGTAATGCACCAGCATGCCGTCTCGATACCATAGCGCGGTCCACTGTACGTCTGGCTGCATCTGGTCATAGCTGAACAATGCATAGATGCCCGCCACGGGGTGCTCAAACACGGCGCCCTCGCCGATCGGCAGATAATTGCTCAAGTTGATGCCGCGGGCAAAGACGAAGGGGCTGAATACCGCCGCGCCACTGGGTGTGACCTGTGAGCGGAACTCGGCGGCAATCTCATCGGGCAGCACGGGCACCGGCGTGATACTGGGCGTCAGCGTGAATTGCAGGGTGGGCGTTTCGCTGGGGGTCAGGGTCAGCGAAGGGGTCAGCGAGGGCGTGAAGGTGAGCGAAGGCGTGGGGCTGAGCGTTGGGGTCAGCGTGACTGGGAAGATAGCGTAGGCGGTGCGCTCGCCGTAGAACATGGACCAGCCGCCCAGCGCGAACAGCAGGATGCCAATGAAGATGCTGCGCCAGCCGGAGAATTTGCGCTGCTGGCGCACGCGATAGAACGGCACCTCGGCCGCAGAGCGAAGTGAGGCTCGCCCCGCAAACACTGCGTACACTCCAAAAAAGAGCAGGATGTACGTAGCCGTGCGGATAAAACTTTGCAGGTCAACAGAGAACGAAGGCATCGGCGAGGCAATTATATGCGCAGCGGCTGTCGGCGCCGCATAGGCTCTCATACGGCTCACATTTCCAGCCGCACCTGCGTCTTGTTAGAATAGGTACATGAGCACACCGCAGATCTCACGCAAGGAGTTCATGCAGCTGGGCGGGCTGGCCCTCGGCGGGCTGGCGCTGGGCGCCTCGCCGCTGCAGCCGCTGGCGCAACCGGCCAACAGCAAGCCCAACGAGGCTGCCGGCCTGGTGCGCGTGGCGGTCAAAGAGATGCGTCTCTACAGCGAGCCCTCCTACCAAAGCAACGTAGTAGCCACGCGCACCCGTGATCAGCTGCTGTATGTCTTCGAAGAATTCGAGTCAGACCTCGGGCCGGATTTCAATCCGCGCTGGTACAAGGTAGACGAGGGCTATGCCCACACCGCCTACCTGCAACCTGTGCAAACCCATCTGCAAACCCCGCAAGTGCACATCAACCCGCAGGGTGAGCTGTTCGAAGTCACCGTGCCGCTCACACAGTCGTATCGCTTCACGCGTGCCCGCGGCTGGGAGAAGCTGTACCGTCTGTACTATCTCTCCACGCACTGGGTCACCGGCATTGCCGAAGGCCCGGACGGAGCGCTGTGGTATGAGATCACCGATGAGCTGCTCAAAATCACCTATCACGTGCTGGCCGAGCACCTGCGCAAAGTACCCGCCAGGGAGCTGACCCCGGTCAACGCCCACATTCCGCTGCATCAGAAGTATGTTGAAGTCAGCATTCCTGAGCAGCGCATGTGGGTGTACGAAGAAGGCGCGTTGATCATGGATACCAAAGTATCCACGGGCATTCCCTATCTGGTCAGCACCAATGGCATCCCCACCGCCACACCCAAGGGCGGCTTCACCGTATTCTCGAAGATGCCCGTGCGACACATGGGCGATGGCTACATCACCGATGATGTTGAAGCCTACGAGCTGCCCGGTGTGCCGTGGGTCTCGTATTTTCACGAATGGGGCGTGGCCTTCCACGGCACCTACTGGCACGATAACTACGGCAATGAGATGAGCCACGGTTGCGTCAACATGAAGCCGCACGAGGCCAAGTGGCTGTTTCGCTGGTTGATGCCGGAGAGCAAGTACGGTCAAATACAGACCGTGGGCAACGGCACACGCATCGTGGTGCGCTAGCTGCCCTGTGCAGCGGCGTATAATCCAGTTTAACTATCCGCCAGTAAGTGAGAGGATCTGTCTTGAAGAAGCGATTGCTTGTTGTATTTGTCTTGCTTGCCGTTGCCCTGGCTGCCTGCAGCAACGCTAACGGCCGCTGGCACACGCACGAAGCCTACAGCCGCCCCACCCCGGCTGGTGGTACGGGTGCCGCCTACTTCATGCTGCACAATGACACCGAGACTGATGACGCCCTGATCGGCGCCTCTTCCCCAGTTGCCGAGGCCGTGGAAATTCACATGAGTAGCCTGATGGCCGAGAACAGCGTGGACGCCGAAAGACAAGAAGCGAACCATAACCAAGGTGACCAGGCTAGCATGGATCACAGCATGGGCGAAGCCGAGATGCAAGACATGTCTCATGTGGGCAGTATGGTGATGGTTGAGCGTGTGGAGCTGGCTGCCGGGCATGAGATCGCCTTTGAGCCGGGTGGCTATCACATCATGCTGATCAACCTGCAGCAGGAATTGAAGGCTGGCGATGTGTTTGAGCTCAGCCTGCATTTTGAAGATGCCGAAGACCTTATCATTGAAGTAACGGTGATGGCTCCGTAAGATTTATTAGCCATTGTAAGCAGGGCGAAGCATCTGGTTTTACGCTTCACGTTTAGAACCAGATTGCTTCCTCAGCGCAACTTTGTTGCGCAATCCTCGCAATGACAGAATCAAAACAGGCGCACAATGTGCGCCTGTTTTTTGTTGTTTATTAAAGCTGCTGTTTATACCAGAGCGTCCACAACCAGGGCAAAGAACAAGAAGGCCAGGTACATGCTGGAGTAACGATACATGCTCCAGGCAATCTTGTTGCTGCCCACTTTCCATACCTTCCAGGCCCAGTAGATGAGCCAGGCGCCCAACAGTGCAGCGGCCACGGCATAGAAGCCACCGGCCATGCCCAGTAGCGGCATGAGCAGGGTCAGCGCCACCAGCTCCAGTGTGTAGAGCCAGATCTGCCAGCGCGTAGTTTTCTCACCGCGCACCACGGGCAGCATCGGCACCCCGGCGCGGGCGTAATCATTCTGTTTGACCAGCGCCAATGCCCAGAAATGTGGCGGGGTCCACATGAACACGATGGCGAAAAGGAACAGCGCCGGAATGCTCAGGTCGCCCGTCACGGCGGCCCAGCCCACCAAAGGTGGGATGGCGCCGGCGCCGCCGCCGATGACGATATTCTGCACGGTGGCGTGTTTGAGCCACAGGCTGTAAAGCACGATGTAATAAAGCATGCCCGCCAGCGAGAGCAAAGCGGCCAACAGGTTCACGAAGCCGGCCAAGAGATAGAACGAGACCACCAGGGCACCCAGGCCAAAGGCATAGCCTTCGGCGGGGGTCAGGCGGCCGGCGGCAATCGGGCGACGCGCCGTGCGCGTCATATGCTGGTCGATCTCGCGGTCAATGTATTGGTTGATGGCGCCGCTGCCGCCTGCTGCCAGCGCCCCACCCAGCAGGGTCCAAAAGGTGAGCGAGAGCGAAGGCAGCGCCTTGCCGGCCACGACCATGCCAGCATACGTGGTGACGAGCAGCAAGGCCACAATAATGGGCTTGGTGAGCAGAATGAAATCGGTAAAGCGCTGTTTGCGGTTGACGGGCTTGGCCGCCTCGCGCTCTTCATCCTTGTTGCTGCGGCCAGCCAGCCCTACCAAAGCAGTGAGCACGACCATGAGCGCCCACACCGCCGCGGCGGTAGCCACATGCAAGCCGAGCAGGTAGATGGGGAACTGGGTGCTCACCTTGAGCCCACCGACGAGGATCTGAGCAAAGTACAGCACCACGGTGAGCGTGGCGGCGGAGAGAATGCCGCGCTGCGTGCGCTGGGTGCGCCAGGCAGCGCGCAGCAGCAGAACCATGTGCACGGTCAGCAGGCCCACCATCAAGCGGTGGAACATGTGCAACCAGCCGAGATAATGACTGGGGATGAGCTCCCCATTGCACAACGGCCAGCCGGAGCAGGCGTAGGTTGCGCCGCCGGCGGCAGTGAACGCGCCGGTGACCAGCACGATGAACAAGCCAATGAAGCCGCCCAGGGTCAGGCGGGCAAAGCGGCTCTGGAAGACCAGCCTATCGGCCTGCGCGGGATCACGATGCAGACGGAATGCGGTAACCGTGGCGATGATGAGCAACGCAAACAACAGGAAGGCGGTGCCCAGGTGCACGGCCACGATGTAGGGCGGCAGTTCCTGCAGCACCACAACGGCGCCCAGCGCACCCTGGATAGCCAGGATGGGCAGCCCCCAGAACAATGGCTGCCAGATCAGGCGCACGGAGCGGAAGCGGCGCCAGGCAATGAAAGCCGAGAGCAGGATCAGCGGCGAGGTGACGGCCGAGGCCCAGAAGCGATGGCTGAACTCGATCTGTGCTTCGATCTGTGGCGGGGGCAGAATGCGCCCGAAGCAGGTCGGCCAGTCTGGGCAGCCGAGGCCAGAGCCGGTGACGCGCACGATACCACCGATCACAATCAGCAAAAAGGTGGAGATGGTGGCGGCCAGCACCAGGTAGCGGAAGTTGCCCACTACAAACTTGGGGGCTGCTGCTTTACGAGTGGTCTTCTTGGCTACTTTAGTAGCCGCTTTCTTTGTTGCTTTTTTCTTGGTTGAGCTCATTTCTCGTTTCTCAAATCCTGGCGACGGGCATAAAAGGGGTAGCCCACCAATAAAATAGTGGCAAAGGTAAACCATTGCACCGCGTAGCCAAAGTGCGAGCCCTCGCTCAAATCGAGCTCAGGCGGGTTGGCATACGGCGGCTCGGTCTGTTCGCCCTGTGGCACCACTTGCACATAGGCAGCGGTGACCAACGCCGTGTCCATTTGCTCAGCCAGGCGGGGCAGCTCCAAATAATTCCATATCTCCAAGCGCGGCTGGCCGGGCTGCAGCGTGGGGTCTGCGTTGAAGGCCAGGCTGACATCCAGCTCCGCACGGCGTAATTGCCCGCTCACGGTGACTGTGCCGGCGGGCGCATACTGAGCCAGGTCCAGCGGCTGATCCGAGGGCACCCAGCCACGGTCAATCAGAATGGCGGTGTTGCTGCCTTCCACCTGCAAAGGCATGAGCAGCTTGTAGCCCAGCAAGTTGCCGTAGAGCGTGGTCCACACCTGGTTGCGCAGCACCACCGCATCCTGCGGCAGATACTCGCCAGTCACCAGCACCTTGCGGTATTCCATTGAGTATAAATCCAAATCCAGGGCCGCCGCGTCCAAAGCCATGGGCGGCTCATTGGCCTGGGCGATCACGCGGGCGTTGAAGCCGCGCCGCCACTCGAGGCGATCCAGCTGCCAGACACCCAGGCGCGCCATCACAGCCGCGGCCACCAGCACCAGCAGTGTTGTGAATAGCCAGCGACGGCTAAACAGGCGCGCCAGCATGCTTAAGCCGTTTTGGGCTTCAGGGGGAAGATGAGCAGGCTGTAGACAAACAGCATGCCCGCCGTGGGAACCGCGGCAAAGGAGATACCCACCAGGCGCGTGCGCAAGGTGGTGGGCGGGCGCACAGTCAGCCCCATGTAGCTCGAAGAATTGAAGCTGCACGTCATGGAGAAGTTATCTGCTTCATTCAGGGGCAGGCTGGCGTTGGCGCCAGCGGGAATGAGCAGCGGGCCAAGGGTATGTGTCTCGCTGTCCTCATTGCGCACCACGAGCACATCGCCCAGCACGAAGGTCATCTCACCAGGGATGCCGGGCGCAGCTTCGCCAGCGGCCACTTTCTCCGCCGTGCCAGCCGGAATGACCAGCTCCACCTGCTGCGGGGGGCGGGCTGTGCTGCGGTCTTGCTGGAAGAGCAGGCCAAGTTCGCTGATCACCCAGGCTACGAATACAGAGACCAGCAGCACGAGCAAAAAGCGAGACAAGTATCGTTGTGCTTCTTTAGGTTGGACTTTCATTCTTCCGCCAATAATAGACGCAGGTCATGCACGATGTCGTTGGCCTGCATTTCAAACGGAAAAGTAAGACGCAGATTCCCGTTCTTATCAATAACATAGGTGCGCGTGGAATGGTTCACCGTGTAGCCCAGTACACTGTTGGGCATGGGCACAATCTGGCGGCCTACAAAATAGTCACGCCAGATGGGGGTAAGCTGTTCCTCGCTACCGGAAAGCCCGATGAAGCTGGCATTAAAGTAGCGGGCATACTCGTCCACCAGTTCAGCAGTGTCTCGCTCGGGGTCAGTAGTAACGAGGACAACATCGATATTGTTCGCCTCATCACCCAGCTTGTCAAACACCACCTGCAGTTTGGCCAGAGTGCCTGGGCAGTAATCCGGGCAATTGGTGTAGCCAAAATACACCACCACGATGCGGCCACGCTGCTGGGCAAGATCAAAGCGGCTGCCATCCACACGCTGCAGTTGGAGGGCAGCGGCGGGCATGGCCGGTTCAATCTCAGAGCCTCTGAAGGCCTGTTGCTTCTCGCGAATCTCCAGTGCAGTAAGCACAATGGCAATCAGCGCCAGCGCCCCCACTACAAGCAAAATAAGTCGTTTATTCATTTTCTTTCTCAGAAACAAAAGAGCGGGACGGCTGATTCTGCTCAACCGGCTTGCGGCTGCTGCAAGGCCAGCACGGCCCGCTCCTGTTATACCCGATACAAAGTGAATACGAAGTTTAGACTGGCGTTCCCAGCAGGTACAAGCCAACGTAGAAGAACATCCACACTACGTCAATGAAATGCCAGTAGATCGCACAGGCCTCAACAGCCCAGTGCTTTTCAGCGCTGTAGTGGCCGCGGCGGCCATTGTTCCACACGATGAACAGGAAGATCACGCCCGTGAAGACGTGGAAGGCGTGGAAACCAGTCATGCTGTAGAACACGGCGCCTTGCTGCCCATCGGCGGGGCCGAAGGGAGCCAACTGCCATTCCACACCCACTACACCCAACAAGAAGATGATGCCAAGCACCATCGTGATGAAGGTATTGCGCAGGAAGGCGGGGCGATTGCCGTGGGCTATTTCCACTTCAGCGCGGTTCATCAGGAAACTGCTGAGAAGCAGCAAGATGGTAACGGCGAGGCCCAGGCCCTGCTCAAGGTGCGGGCGGGTGTCACCCAGCAGCACCATGCGAGCCACAAACAGGCCAATGAACACAAAGGCATCGGAGATGATAAAGAGCCATAGCCCCAGGCGGTTGCGGGCCAGTTTGGTGGCGTAGCTTTCTACGACGGACATTTAGTGCTCCTCATCCGAGGAGAACAGGCGACCAACGTGCATGAACTCCGTGATTACAAAAAAGGCTTTGAAGGCAGCCACCACCATAAGCAGCATGCCCCAGGGGGGCGCAATCACGCCCACCAGGTACTCACCAAAGGTGAGGACGGCCAGCATCAAGGCCACCCACTTGCCTCGGTTCAGTGCCGCTCGGCGGCTCTCGTTGTTGTCTGCCATTCCAGTTACTCCTCAACCATTAGTGCGCGGTCGGGTTGGTACCCGCCGGATTCATGTTGACGTAGGTAGAGTTGGGCATACCGTAGTCATACGGCTCACCCACCACCTCGAAGGGTTGGTCATAGTTGTGCAGCGGCATGGGGTTGGGGCGCTGCCACTCAGGCGAGCGCGAGTCCCACACGTTGCCTTCGGCCTTCTCGCCCTTGGTCCAGCTGCGGATGATGTTGTAGGCAAACAGCAGCATACCGAAGAACACCATGAAGCCGCCGATGGTGAGCGCCAACTGCATACTGTCAAAACCGAGGGCCGCATCAAAGTCTGCCACACGGCGGCGCATACCCAGCAAGCCGAGCACCAGCTGCAGGTTGCTCATCATCATGAAGCCGATGAACATGAACCAGAAGGTGACCACGCCCAGCTTCTCGTTGTACATACGGCCGGTCATCTTGGGGAACCAGTAGAGCACGGCCGCCACAATGGGGAAGATAAAACCGCCGAACATGGTGTCATGGAAGTGACCCACCACGAACCAGGTGTCATGCAAGTGCAAGTCAGTGGCGATAGTAGCCAGCGGGGGGCCAGTTACACCACCCAGCAGGAAGATGACCACCGCCCCCAGCGTGAACAGCATGGGCGTCTTGAACTCAATCTTGCCCTGCCATAGCGTGGCCGCCCAACTGAAGAACTTGACGCCCGTGGGCACGGCCACCAGCAAGGTGGAGTACATGAAGGGAATACGCAGGAAGGGGCTCATACCGGAAACGAACATGTGGTGAGCCCAAACGAAGAAGCTGACGGCGGCGATACCCAGGGAGGAGAAAGCCACCCACTTGTAGCCGTACAGCGGCTTGCGCACGTACACCGGCAACAGCTCGCTGATAATACCCAGGCCCGGCAGAATAAACACGTACACCGCGGGGTGAGAGTAGAACCAGAACAAGTGCTGATAGAGGATGGGATCACCACCCCGGAGAGAGTCAAAGAAGGGCATACCGAGCAAGCGCTCCAGCATGACCAGCTGGAAGGACAGACCGATGAGCTGCGTAGCAGTGAACTGAATGAGCGCAGTCGCCAGGGCGGCCCAGCAGAAGATTGGCATCTTGAGCATGGACATGCCCTTGGCACGCATGGTCAGGATGGAGACGATGACGTTGATGGAGCCAGCGATGGATGACACACCGATGAGGTACACGCCCATCAGGAACATCTGCATGCCCAAGGGGGCGCGCAGGCTCAGCGGCGGGTAGCCTACCCAGCCGGTGTCAAAGCCACCGAGGAACAAGCTGCTCAGCAGGATGATGGCGCCAGGCACGTTGACCCAGAACGCAAATGCGTTCAGGCGGGGGAAAGCCATGTCATTGGCGCCGATGAGCATGGGCACCAGATAATTCGACAGGGCACCGATGCCGAGCAAGATGCCGCCGATCATGACGATGCCGTGCAGCGACATGAGCGTGTTGTAGAGGTGAGTGCCGTCGTAGCCCAACAGCACCTTGAAGATCTCACTGTTCAGGAAGGTAATGCCGGACTGCGCCAGCTCCACACGGAACAGCATGGCAAAGGTGCCACCGAACAGCAACAGCAGCATGGAGGTAACGCCATACTGCACACCGATGACCTTGTGGTCAAAATCTACGCTGAAGTAACGCAGCCAGTTGGGCTTGCTGGTGTCCACCGTGTGCTCGTCAGAGGTTTCTTCTCCGCGGGCCCACTTGAACCAGTCACTAAATACGCCAACGCCAACCAGGAAGCTGAGCGCACCCACCAGCACACCGCCCACCACAATGACCTCGCGGATGTGGGCGTCATCGGCCTCGATGGGGCTGGAGAGCGGCAGACCAAAGATGACGCGCAGCGCCATCACCAGGCCCATTCCCAGCACCGTGCCGGCGATCTGGGCAATCAAGCCGCGGAAAAAATTAGTGGAAAAGAAACGCATCCTGTTGCTCCTTAGTTACTCAAGCTCTCAATGAATGCCACAATCTGGTCAATCTGTTCAGCGCTAAGAATTTCATCGAAATTTTGCGGCATGATGTCAGGGTTGTAGCCAGCGACGATCTGAGCGTTGGGGTCAATGATCGAGGTGTGCAAGTAATCGGTGTCGGCGATGACAGTGCTACCGTTGCTCAACTCCACGTTGTGACCAAACAGGCCCAGCCAGGTGGGAGCGATCAATGCTGTGCCATCCGTGGTGTGGCATCCCAGGCAGCCGAAGGTCTGCGCCCAGCGCTGGCCGCATTCGGCATCGCTGAGGTTGCAGTCGGCAGCCTGCTCATTGAGCCAGCTCTCGAACTCGGAGCCGTCCACCACCTGCACAGCAGCCACCATGGTGGTGTGACCCTGGCCACACAGCTCGGCGCACAGCAGCCCGAACTCGCCGTTGGTATTGGGGGTGACGCGCAACTCACGCACATACTTTTCACCGCCCGGCAAGATGTCTTGCTTGACGCGGAATTCAGGAACAAAGAAGGAGTGGATGACATCCTGCGAGTGCAGGCGCAGCAGCACCTGCTGATTACGCGGCAACACCAGCGTGTCAGACACCACCGTGCTGGTGATGCCCTCGGCAGTGGTAACTTCGTACTCGAAACGCCAGCTCCACTGAGCAGCCACCACATCTACGGTGATGGCATCCGGGTCACGGCGCTCAACATCCGAGAGGGTCTGGCCACCGATGATGGCCATCCACAGCACGATGGCAATCGGAGCCACTGTCCACATGATCTCCAGGCGTTGGTTGCCCTCCATGTACACGCCATCACCCTTCTCGCCCTTCTTGCGGCGGAATACGATAATGCTGTAGAGGATGATCACGCAGATCAATGAAACGAAGAAGGCAATGAACCAGAAGTGGATATCAAACAGCCAGTCAATGGTGATGGCCTGCTGGCTTGCTTGCTGAGGCAGAATCCAGCCGCTGGTCAGCAGCAGACCCATGCCCAGGGTCGAAATGACCACAAGCACGCCAACAATGAGGAGATGAATCATCCGTTGTCCTCCAAAAAAGCCTTTCGTATTGTTATTGTGCCGAAAGGTACGAAGTCGAGTATATCACCTTTTCAGTTCACAGCCTTAGTGCCAACTGTTTTGAACTAGGAGGCTTGTAACTCTTCAACCGCTTTGAGCACTTTCTCGCTGTGCTTGGGCACGCTCACCTTGTTGTAGACCTCGGCAATCGTGCCGTCTGGGCCGATAAGGAAGGTGGAGCGCACCACGCCGAAGTACTTGTTGCCGAACATAGACTTCTCTGCCCACACGCCATACTTCTCACACACGGCGTGGTCAGCATCGGCCAACAGCGGGAACGGCAGGCTGAACTTATCCTTGAACTTCTCGTGCGAGCGCTCATCGTCAGGGCTGACGCCGAGGATGACAGCGCCGGCGGCCTTGTACTTGAGGTAGTCGTCGCGGAAGTTGCAGGCCTGCAAGGTGCAGCCCGGGGTGTCGTCTTTGGGATAGAAGTACAGCACCACGGTCTTGCCGTGGTAATCAGAGAGGGAGTGCAGCTTGCCGTTCTCGTCGGGCAACTTGAAATCAGGGGCCTTCTGGCCAACTTTGAGTTCCATGTATATCTCCTTGATAATCAAATTATATAGGCCGGGAGCAGAGAATAGAGATTTGAAAATTCGAACTCGATTCATCGCGTCCAAAACGCCTGAGCCAGCAAGTAGGCGGCCAGAAACGTAAACGATAGCCCATTAAAGGTCACGGCGAGCCAGTTGGGCTTGTGCCCCCTGGCAATGCGCTGCAGCTGCCACACCTGCAGCGCGGCCAGCGGCAGGCTGACCAGCGGCGGCAGCGCAATCGCAGCCGGCAGCCCAGCGGCCAGCGCACCCGCCATGAGCGCGTAGCCGGCCATGACCATGGCGTGGTGCAAACGCAGCCCTTGCTCCCAGCCAATGCGCACGAACAACGTGCGCTTCTGGGTGCGCACATCTTGAGCATAGTCAGAAAATTCCAACGAGAGCATCGAGGCCAGCGTCAGCGCCACCAGCGGGAAGGTGCTCAGCGCCAGCAGGCGGTGCATAGCACCGCTCTGCAGCACGAAGCCGAGGGCAGGCACCAACGCCGCCAGCACAATGGAGGCGGTGAGCTCACCGTAGCCGCTGACTGCCAGGCGCAATGGCGGTACAGAGTAGAAGAAGCTGCCGAAGAAGATCAGCGCCATGATGATGAGTGCAGGGGCGGTGAGCGCCCCAGCACGGGCAAGCCCATTGGTGGCGGCAGCCAGCAAGGCCAGTGTGGTGCCGGCGGCCACCAAGGCCACCTGCGGGCGCAACTGGTCTTTGCCCTGCCCCAGCGCGCCGCTGCCGCCGCTAAACGGTGTGCGGCTGGCGTGGCCGGCATCTTGCGCGTGGTCAAAGTATTCGTTGAGATAGTGCACGCACAGTTGCATGGCACTCACCCATAGCTGGCCGTGGAGCACCACGCCCCACTCCAGCTCGGTGCCGAGATAGCGGGCCATGCCTACACCCAGCAGGTAGAACAAAACACCGCCCAGTAGATACCACGGGCGTGAGAGGCGCAGGAACAAAATGAGCGGGTTGGTTTTCACGGCGAGCTCAGCGCTACGCAGCGGGCAGGAATTGTTGCAACTCTTCAGCGCTGGCTGCGCGGTCGGCGGCGTGTGGCTGGCTGTGCGTGCTCAGCCACAGCACGCGGGCGGGCGATGCCGCCGCCAGGCTGCACGCCACCCCAAAGGGCACCAGCACGCCTTGCGGCGCGGCGGCCTGCAGGCTGAAGACAGCGTGCACGCCGTAGCTGGGCGAGTGCTGGCGCAGGTCGAGCAGGCGTAGGCTGCACTCGCCGTCAAGCGGGAAGACTACGCGGTCAGCCTCGGCGCGCAAGGTGTATTCGTCGGCAGCGCCAGCGAGCAGCGTGTGGATAGCCAATTCGCCGAAGCGGCGCAGCACATGATCGGTCTCGCGCAGCAACACCACACCTTCGAGGGTGGTGTTCAGCGGGAAGATATGCATATCAGGGATGGGCAGCGTGCTCATGGCAGTTGCAGCTTGCGTTTGATATCGCGCTGGTGGCCGATCAAGTGAATGTACATGAGCTTGATCATGTGCTTGAGCTCGGTTTCGCCCAGGGCGGGGTGGCGGCCGCGGCGCTCCAGCGCCTCATCACTCAGCGAGCGCGCCCATTCCACATTGGCGGCGCGGCGCGCGGCGAATTCAGCCAGCAACGCAGCATCGTTGTGCTGTTGGCTCATTTCTGTGGTGTTCTTCTCGTTCCAGCGGTTGATATTGAAGTCAGCAGCAACGCCTTCGCCGCCCTCACTGACGCTGCGCATCACGCGGCCGATCGAGCCTTCCACTTCAACGAAGTGGGCCAGCAGGTCATGCGTGGTCCACGCCAGGCCGTCATCATAGATCTGCGCCTGCATCTGTGGCGGGGTTAGTTCTTTAAAGAAGGCTAGCGTCTTTTCGCCCTCGCTGTGCAGTGCATCGGCCAATTCATGAGCTAATGCAGACATTTAGCGCCTCACCAGATTGCTGAGCAAGAACCACAAGTTCGCCGGGCGTTCAGCCAGTCGGCGCATGAAATACGGATACCACTGGCGGCCGTAGGGCACATAAATGCGCACCGGGTAGCCTTCATTGGCCAGGGTTTGCTGCAGATCACGGCGGATGCCGAACAGCATCTGGAACTCAACCTGGCTCTTGGGGATGCCCAGCTCGCTGGCGTGCTGCTTGGCAAACTCAATGCGCTTGGCGTCCTGGCTGGCGACGGCCAGCATGGGCGGCCAGACGCCGCCGGCGCCATCGCCCGCTGGCACGGCATGCCCGGCGTGCAGCAGCAGATCCGCCAGGCGGTCGTAGGCGGCGTCGACATCGGCCTTGGCCGGGAAGGCACGGTCGGCCGGCTCCATATAGGCGCCCTTGACGACGCGAATGCGGGCGCCCTCGCCGATCAGAGCGAGTACATCCGCCTCGCTTCTATATAAATACGACTGAATCACCACGCCCACATTGTCAAACCCCTCGGCGCGCATCGTGCGGTAGAGATTGAGGGTGGTATCCACCCAGGGGCTGTCTTCCATATCAATGCGTACAAAGATCTGCTGCGCCTGGGCGGCCTGCAGGATCTGGCGCAGGTTGCTCTCCACCAGCGCCAGGTCGAGCTTGAGGCCGAGCTGGGTGAGCTTGATCGATACGCCGGAGTGCACGCCGCTTTCGGCGATCTGCTCAACTGCCTGGATGATCTTGGCGGTGCTGGCGCTGGCATCGGCAGCATCCGCGGTGTGCTCACCCAGCAGGTCGAGCGTGGCGAGCAGGCCATCCGCATTGAGCTTGCGCACGGCGTGCAGCGCATCAGTGAGCGTGTCACCAGCGACGAAGCGGCGCGCCATGCGGCGTGATACACCGAGGCTCATGATCAAACGGCGTGCCCAATCAGCTTGAGAGAGGTAAATCAGGAAGCTACGCAGCATAGAGGTATGGTTTCTGGGTAGTGGATGGAGTTAGGGGTGTTGCATCGTGCATTCATACAGCCCTAATGCGGGCGATTCTAACACGCACATGCAAATGATATACTCGCACCCGTTCACCATGAGCTTCTACGTACGTCCGCGCTCTTCCTTTATGCGCCTGGCTGCCAGCGTCCTGCTGATCGGCACTCTCGTTCTCCTGATCGTGCAGCTTATCCTCTACAGCCGTGACCGCGCCAACTTCCCCGCTGGCCTGGTGGTGGCAGGCATCCCCATGGGCGGCGTCAGCCGCCAAGAGGCCGCCGAGCGCTTGCTGCGTATCTACAACCTGCCCGTGGAGCTACGCTACGGCGACGCGCTCATCCACATGGATCCCGCCGTGGTCGAGTTCAGCCTTAATCTGGAAAGCATGATTGCCGCAGCAGACCAGCAGCGTACCAGTTCCCCGTTCTGGGGCGGCTTCTGGGATTATTTGTGGGGCAACGTCTCCAACCCGGTGGAGGTGCCGCTGGACGCCAGCTATTCTGAGGGCTTGCTGCTGCGCTACCTGGAAGGCGAAGTGTCTGCGCGCTACGACAAAGCGCCCAGCCCGGCCCAGCCGATCGCTGGCACGACTCAGTTCGAACTGGGCGAGCCCGGCACCACCATCAACGTCGATAGTGCCATCAATCAAATTGAAGCGGCGCTGTTCTCCCCCGCGCAGCGCACGGTCAATCTCACCATCCAGCAATCGGCCACGGCGCGCCCCAATTTGCAGAACTTGCAAGTGCAGTTGCAGCAGATCATGGAAGTGGCTGGGTACGACGGCATTGCCGATATCTATTTCCAAGACCTCTCCAGCGGGCAGGAGCTGCATTTCATCTACCGTCTGGGCAGCAACCTGCCCACCCAGCCGGATATTTCGTTCACCGCGGCCAGCTTGATGAAGATCCCGGTGATGGTGTCCACCTTCAAGATGCTGGATGCCGACCCGGATGCGCGCGTGCAAGAGCTATTCCGCGAGATGATTGCGCAGTCATTGAATGAAGCCACCGATGCGTTGATGAGTGAAGTCATCGGCGGGCCGCGTGCTCCCATCACCGTGACTGAGGATATGCGCCAGTTGGGCTTGCAAAACACCTTCCTGGCTGGCTACTTCTATCTCGGTGCGCCGCTGCTGGAGCGCTACACTACCCCCGCCGGGCAGCGCGGCGACATCAACACCGACCCTGACCCCTATAACCAGACCACGCCCACAGACATGGGCATGCTGCTGTCTGACATCTACCAGTGTGCGGAGGATGGCGGTGGCGCGCTGCGGGCGGTTTTCCCTGAGCAGATTACGCAATTCGAGTGTCAGCAAATGCTGGATATTCTCAGCCAGAATCGTATCGGCATCCTGCTGGAAGCCGGCGTCCCCGAAGGCACCCGCGTAGCCCACAAGCATGGCTGGGTCACCAACCCCAACACGCAGGTGATCAACGTGATGAGTGATGCGGGCATTGTGTTCAGCCCCACGGGTGACTATGTGTTGGCGATCACCTTCTACCAGCCGGTGCAGTTGGTGTTTGACCCCATCTCGGCCTTGTTCTCACGCCTGAGTGAGACGGTGTACAACTACTACACCCTCCCGGCTCGCCAGGAGTAAAAAGAGCGCAGCGATGCTGCGCTCTTACTTCGTTAATTTCTTTGCACGCGATCCGTGCACTTTCTGCCATATAGCAACCAGATCAAAACAAGCCCTTTAACGGATCCCTCCTCGGCCGCGCTCAAGCGCAGGCCTCGTTCCTGGATGATAAACGGTGCAGGCTTCATCTAGTCATGTAGCCGTCATTCCGAACCCGAGCGCAGCGAGTGGGGAGGAATCCTTAGGGCATTGCAAGATACTGCTTACAGGTGAATAGTTACTGTGCCAAGCGCACCGGCAGGCACATCGGTTGGCCGTTGATGGGATTGCGCACGATCTGGCTCTCCACACCGAAGACACGTCGCACCACATCCTCCACAATCACATCCTGCGGCTCACCCTCGGCGATCACCTGGCCGCGGTGCAGAGCCACGATGTGCTGCGCGCAGCGAGCGGCATGATTGAGGTCATGCAAGACCAGGATGATGGTCTTGCCTTGTTGATTGAGATGTTGCACTAAATCGAGCACTTCCATCTGATGTGCCAAATCCAAAAACGTAGTGGGCTCATCCAGCAGGATGGTGTTGGTCTCTTGCGCCAGGGTCATAGCGATCCAGGCGCGCTGGCGCTGGCCGCCGGAGAGTGTATCCACACCGCGCTCAGCCAGCGGGCCGAGCTTGGTGAGCTGCAGCGCGCTTTGCAGCGCCTGCTCGTCCTCGGCGCTCCACTGCTGGAACCACTGCTGATGCGGGTAGCGGCCCTGAGCCACCAGTTCGCGCACCGTCAGCCCTTCGGGCGCCACGGGCGATTGCGGCAGGATGCCAATCTCGCGCGCCAGATGCTTGGTGGGCAAGCTGTGGATGGCGGCGCCATCCAACAGCACCGCCCCACCCTGCGGCTTGAGCAAGCGCGCCAGGCCGCGCAACAGGGTGGACTTGCCGCAGCCGTTAGGGCCAACCAGCGCAGTCACCTTGCCTACAGGAATCTGCAGATCCAGCCCATCGATGATGTGCTCGGCAGTGTAGCCGAGGGTCAATTGTTCGGCGTGAAATGTTTGCATCGCTAAAACCTCTCGCGGTTTTTCCAAATTAAATAAAGGAAGAAAGGCGCACCCAACAAGGAGATGATGATGCCGCAGGGGATTTCGGCCGGGGCAATCACGGTGCGCCCGATCAGATCAGACACAATCACCAGCGCCCCGCCCACCAAGCCAGCCACCACTTGTGAGCCCTCGTGCATGGGGCCAACCAGGCGGCGCGCCAGATGCGGCGCCACCAAGCCCACGAAGCCGATCGTGCCGGCCACGGTGACGGTAACACCAGCCAGTGCCACCGCCGCCAACAGCAAGATGGCACGCTGGCGCGTAACCGGCGTGCCCAGGCCGCGGGCAACCTCCTCACCCAGATTGAGAGCGTTCAGGTGGCGCGCCAGCACAAAAGCGATCAGCAAGCCAATGCCGATCCACGGCAGCACGGCATTGACCTCAGCCCAGGTGGTGGCGTAGACCGTGCCCGCCAGCCACATCATCGCTTGCGTCACCAGGTCAATGCGGCCAAAGGTGAGCTGAAAGCCGATGACGGCGCTCAACGTGGCTTGCAAGCCAATGCCCACCAGAATGAAGCGCATCGGAGAATCGCCTCTGCGCCAGGCAAGCACATAGAGCAGCACCGCCACGGCCAGCGCGCCGAGGAAGGCCATCAGCGGCAATAGGGCGCGTGGCAAGCCGGGCACCGCCACGATGAAGAACACGGCAGCCAGGCTGGCGCCGGCAGTGACGCCGGTGAGGTCTGGCGAGGCCAGCGGGTTGCGGGTAACGCCCTGCACGATGTTGCCGGAGACCGCCAGCGCGGCCCCCACCAGCCAGGCCAGCAACATGCGCGGTAAGCGCAGGTTCATCACCACGAAGACATGCTGCGGCACGCCCGTATCCACGCCGAACAAGGTGCGTACTACGTCCAGCGGAGCGATCTTGAACTCACCCACGCCCATGTTGACGATCATGGCGGCCAGCGTGACCAGCAAGAGGCTGATGAACACGGCGGGCAGGCGTGCATCCAGGCGGAAAGAAACCGGCAGCCGCGGTGTGCGCAGCACGATCCAGGGAGCCATTAGCGTTTCACCTTGGCACGCACCAAATATATGAAGATAGGGCCGCCGATAGCAGCGGTCATGATGCCAACGGGCAGCTCCATGGGGCGCAGGATGACACGGCCGACGACATCGGCCAGCACCATGAAGATAGCGCCCACAATGGCCGCATACGGAATGATCCAGCGGTAATCCAGGCCCACAAAGAAGCGCACGGCGTGCGGCGCCACCAGGCCCACGAAGCCCACCGGGCCAGCCAGCGCCACCGAGGTACCCGCCAGCATGACCACGGCCAGGGCAGCCAGCAGCTTGACCCACAAGACGTTGAGGCCGAGCCCGCGCGCCAAGTCCTCGCCCAGCGAGAGTGTGGTGATCTGGCGGCCCAGCAAGATAGCCAGCACCAGCCCGGCGATGATGTAAACGGCAGCCTGGGCGATGAGCTCCATCTCACGCCCCGCCACGCTGCCGGCCATCCAGAAGCGCACCTGGTTGTAGCCCAGGGGGTGCAGGATGGCCAACAGGCCGGTGAGCGAAGCCAGCATGGTGCCAAGGGCGGCACCGGCGATGGTGAGCTTGATGGGCGTGGGGCCGCCACGACCCATCGAGCCGATGGCGTAGACCAGCGCCCCGCTGACGCCTGCGCCTACGAAAGCGAAAATGGCGAAGCCAGATAATGAAATGATGTTGAGATATAGCACCGCCACCATCACAGCCAGCGCCGCGCCGGCCTCAATGCCCAGCAAGCCGGAGTCGGCCAGGGGATTGCGCGTCAGGCCCTGCATGATGGCGCCAGCGGCGGCCAGCGCCGCCCCCACCAGGGCGGCGGTGATGGCACGCGGCATGCGCAAGCTGCGGATGACGAGGTGCTCTGTATTGGTGTCATCGAAGTGCGTGACTGATTCGGCCACTACGCGCGGTTCGATCTGCGCGGCGCCGAAGGCGGTGCTGCCCACCAGCACCAGCAGCAAGAGCGCCGCCATGAGCGGGAAACCGAGCAGGCGCAGATTGTTGGCGCGCGAAGAGGTGAGTACAGCCGGCTTGGAGAGGTCTGCGGTGGTCATTCGGTTGCAGCCGCGGCCGCGCGTTCGCCCAGCCAGTTCTCGATCAGGGCGATGCGCTCCGGCATGGGGCGGTGTGGGCAGTTGGAGCAATAGTGCCCCTCATCTGTTTTATAGAACAGGCAGCAGGAGACACGGTCGATGAGCTGGTAGCTCAGCCCGGCATGCTCCACGCACACGAAGTCACGCTGGCGTGCCAGCTGCGTGGGCAGCGCGGCAGCGGCGCGTGCTTCGTGCAGCCCCATCTGCACATTGCCCAGGCGCTCGGCCACCCAGGTGAAGGCGGAGCCGAAGTAATCCCGCGCCAGCAACCACAAGCCAGATACGCCCATGCGCGAATTTTGGCGCAGCGCCAAAATCAACGGCTGGCAGTGGGATTCCAACTGCTGGGTGAGATGCAGACGCAGCGCGTCAGCATCTGGCAGCGCAGTGCAGTCCGGGTGCGCTGCGGCCGTGTCGCTGGCCAGGGCGGCGAAGGCGCGCCCCACCCAGGCGATGGCGACCGGCTCGCCGTCTTCGTCGAAGCGCAGGGCCACCGAGCCCGGGCGCAGGTCTGGCACGCGCTGCGCAGCCAGATAGCAGGTGACCGCCACAGCCATGATGTAGAAGACGTAGTGGCCAAACCACAACGCCGCCGGAGATTGCGCATCGGTGGCCTTGTGATGGTCACCACTGGCTTTGAGCAGCGGCGCCAGGTGCGCCGACTCGTGCAGTTGGCTGGCGTTCAGCCAGCCAGGCTGCGCATCACGCGCGCTCAACAGCTGGGCGCGGTATTCCTCGCTCGCCGCTGCCAAAGACGCCAGAGTTTGTTCGATGGGATGTTCCAAGGCGCTACTCAGTAACGGCGCTGACCACGCGCTCTACCAAGACACTAGCCGACAGCGGCCCGCCGAACAGCCAGGTGTCCCCGCCGATGGGATGCGCTTTGCCCGATTGCACGAAGGGCAGCGTCTCCCACAGTTTTTGGAAGGAGCCGGAGCTATTCAGCCCGTCGTCATCCTGGATCACATAAAAGAAATGCACATCGCCAAGCTCGGTGAGCGCCTCAGTGCCCACCTCGGTGAAGCCATACTGGGCAAACTCCGGCTGCCAGGTGTTTTGCAGGCCGAGCTGGTTAATGATGTCGGTAGCCATGCCGTTGTCCAGGAACAGGCGTGCCGTGGTCATATTGAGCCACGAATACATCTGGGAGAGTACGAAGCCCTGGCCAGCGTGGCCGCTGGCCTCGATGGCAGCTCGGCCATCGGCGATCTGGGCATCCAGTGCGTCCAGCACTTGCTCGGCCTGCTCGCTGCGGCCGGTGGCCTGGCCCAGCAGGCGGAAGCTGTCTTGCATCTCCTGGAAAGTGGAGATGGCCGGGTCATCCGGATACGGGTTGAAGATCAGCGTGGGGGCAATCGCATCCAGCTGCTCGTAGTACTCGGTGGCGGTAGCCTGGGTATCGATGATGAGATCGGGCTGCAGCGCGGCCAGCGTTTCAAAATCTGGCTCGCCACGCGTACCGACATCGACCACATCGGCAGAGAGTTCGGCAGGCACGTTGACCCAGGTGTTGAAGCCTTCGATATCGGCCACGCCGACGGGCTGGATGCCGAGCGCCAGCAGATTCTCGACATAGGTCCATTCCAGCGCGACGACGCGCAGCGCGGGGCCGGGCAGCACCGCCTCGCCCATCGTGTGGGGAATGGTGATGGCGCCAGCGGCGTTAGGGTCTACCGCTTCGCGCGGTACGATGACGGGGGAACATGCGGTCAGTAGCGCGGCCAGCATGAGGATGAGGGTACGTTTATGCACAGCTTGCTCCTTTAATACGGAGCGAGTGTATGCAGTGCGTCTTCAATAATCTAGGCGTGTGGCTTAACCCTCACTTTCGCTTTGGTGAGCGAGTTTAACACTCTGGGTGATAATGCTATTCGCTTATGTAGTGGATTTTTGAGATTGGCAGTGGTCTATTTGTGAAATCTCGCCCAAGTAACGAGGTTGACGGTCAGTGACAGAAACAAAAGGTGTGTTATTGCTGAACTTGGGGTCTCCGGATGCGCCGGAGGAGGATGCGCTGCGCGTATACCTTGAAGAATTTTTGATGGACGAGCGCGTGCTGGATTACCCGCGCCCCATTCGCAGCCTGGTAGTGAAACAGTTCATTCTGCCCAAGCGGCCGGCCAGCTCAGCCGAGGCGTATGCCTCGATCTGGTGGCCGGAGGGTTCGCCGCTGGTGGTGATCAGCCAGCGCACGCAGCAAGCGCTGCAAGCGCGCACACAGCTGCCGGTGGAGCTGGGCATGCGCTACGGCCAGCCCACGGCGCGCCACGCGCTGCAAAAGCTGCTAGCAGCGGGGGTGCGCGAGATCTTTGCCATCCCGCTGTACCCGCAATACGCCATGTCCACCATCGAAAGCGCCGTGGTGAAAACGCAGGAAGAGCTGGCCGAGCTTGACCCGACGGCACGCCTGATCGTGCAGCCGCCCTACTATGATGAAGAGGGCTATTTGCAAGCGCTGTACGCCAGCGCCCACCCGCACTTACAGGACTTTGAGCACCTGCTGTTCAGCTATCACGGGCTGCCGGAGCGCCACCTGCGCAAGACCGACCCCACCGGAGCGCACTGCCTGCGCAGCGCCGATTGCTGCGATGTGCCCAGCGCGGCGCACGGCACCTGCTACCGCCACCAACTGTTGCGCACCACAGCTGCGTTCGTGCGCGAGTTCAACATTCCGGCTGAAAAGTACTCGCTGGCCTACCAATCGCGCCTGGGGCGCGACAAGTGGCTGCAACCCTCCACCGAGGCCAAGCTGGCAGAACTGGCGCAGCAAGGCGTGCGCAAGCTCACCGTGATCTGCCCGGCGTTTGTGGATGATTGCGTGGAGACGCTGGAGGAAGTCGGCATTCGCGGCAAGGAAGTGTTCCTGGCTGCGGGCGGCGAGGAATTTGAACTCATCCCGTGCATCAACGACCACCCCACCTGGATCGATACCCTGGCAGGCTGGGTGGAAGACTTCGCTGGGCGTTAACTCGCTGTATATCCAGGGCTTAATCAATGATTCTTGTTCTTGTCAAGGGATTGTACACTTGATGCACATTGATCATCGCCATTATAATTATTCGTTATTCGCCTAGGAGAAAAGAGATGAATATACGCTTGAAGTTATTGTTGACCACCTTGTTGGTGGCAGCCTTGGCTGCCTGCGGCGGCGGCAGTGCCGCAGCCACCCCTGAAGTTATCTACATTGAAGTTACCTCCACCCCAGAGAGCGAAGCAACTCTGGCAGAGGAAGAAGATAGCGCCGCTGCCGAAATGCAGGCCGTGCGCGATGTCAATCTGCGCGCGGGTGACAGCACGGCGCACAACATCATCACCGTGGTTCCGGGTGGCGCTTCAGTTGAAGTCATTGGCCGCAACAATGACGGCAGCTGGCTACAGGTTGTGTATCGTGGCGCCACAGGGTGGATCGCCGCAAGCTTCCTGGAGGGTACTGTACCCAGTGACCTGCCGGTAGCCCAGGCACCGCCAGCCACTGGTGGTGGCGGCGGCGGACAGCCCGCCAGCCCCACAGCCACTGCGGCAGCGGGCGGCAACAACCAAGCGGCCAATCCAACGGCTACCACGGCACCAGCAGCCCAGGTTGCTCCGGCGGATAACGACATCTCGGTAGACGCCAACATCAAGAACCAGAGCAGCACCCACTCAGATGTGATCTCATATCCTGATGGCGACACGCGGGACCGTGTGGCTGTGCGCGTGTCTGGCTTTGACAGCAGCACCACCTCGGGCGAGCTGCGTTTCACGCTGACCTGCACGGGTACTGGCGTCGGCAACGTCAAAGTGACGGCTGTCTCCACCAATGGTGGTACCGTAGGCTGCAACAGCACCTGGACGGCGTTCTTCACCAACGTGAACACCAACCACAGCATCACCATCTTGCTGGACAATGGCCCTGCAGCGTATGTCAACTGGACGCTGCTAATCACCAAATAACCTTGCTTTCTGCAATAAAAAAGCCTCTGCCGTTTGGCAGAGGCTTTTTTGTTGGCGTTTGCTTATTCGCCCGGATAGCGCATGCCCCACTGCGCCCGCAGTGTATCCAGTGTGCGCAAGATAGCCAGCGACTCGTCGAGCGGCATGGTTTCGCTCTCCTGCAGGCCGGCCTGCAGGCAACGGCGCACCTCGGCGGCCTGGTAGCCGTAGCCATCGCCCTTGTAGGGCGCGGTGAGCGTGCGCGTGCCCCCGTGCGGACGCACGGTACCGCCCTGCTGCAGGTGCAAGCGGCGCATCTTCCAGCCGCCGCGGTCCATCTCGATGCGAATGTTGCCCTCGCTGCCCAGGATCATAATGTCGTGGCGCATGCGGCCCACAAAGCTGGCCGCCAACTGCGCCACGCCACCGCTGGCATAGTGGAAGATGGCCGAGAAGCGCGTATCCACGCCGGTGGGTGCCAGCTCGGCCTTGGACAGAATCTCTTGCGGCTGGGCGCCGAAGACCAGGCTGGCGAAGGAAACGGGGTAGATGCCCAGGTCGAGCAGCGCCCCGCCGCCGAGGGCTGGTGAGTAGAAGCGATTATCTGCAGCGATGGGCGGCAGCGAGTGGAAGGCGGCGTGCAACTGCAGCGGCTGGCCGATAGCACCGCGCTGCAGCAGTTCACGCAGGGCGGCGACCAACGGGAGCCAACGCACCCACATCGCCTCCATCAGGAACAGCTTGCGGCTGCGGGCAATCTCAATAAGCTCGGCCAACTGCGGCGCGTTGAGGGTGAAAGTTTTCTCGCACAGCACTGGCTTGCCGGCCAGCAAGGCGGCTTTCGTTTGCTCGTAGTGCAAGTTGTTGGGCGAGGAGATGTAGACGACATCGATGCCGGGGTCTGCCAGCATGGCGTCCAGCGAGCCGTAGGCCTGCCCGCCGAACCGGCGTACAAAGGCGGCGGCGGACTGCGGCGTGCGTGATACTACGCCGCCGATGCGGTTACCCGGCGCATGGCGCAGATCGCGCGCCATGGCGGCGGCCATCTTGCCGGCGGCGACGAAGCCCCAGGTGGTAGGTTGGCGGCGGGTGGGCATGGGTGGGAGTATACGCTGACTAAGCAAAAAGACGCTTCAAAGAAGCGTCTTTTTGCTTAGTCAGCGCGCCCAGCAGGAGTCGAACCCACAACCCACTGATCCGAAGTCAGTTGCTCTATCCATTGAGCTATGGGCGCATACGAGTAAATTATACAGTTTTAGGCCTTAAAAACGGATTTTTGCGCTTGCTGCTGCAAATCTGCTGCAGTTAATGGAGCTACTAACTCATCCAAACGCTCTGCAGACGCATTTTCAAGGCCGGGTATCAAGTGGCCGTAGATATCCAGCGTGATACTTGGTTTAGAGTGTCCTAGCTGCCGAGCAATGCGGATTAGCTCCATCCCACTCATGAGCATTAGCGAAGCTGCGGTATGCCGCAGGTCATGAAACCTAACATCAGGAACTCTAGCCATCTTTAGGGCTTTCTTGAACTGAGCGTAGAGGATGCGTGGCTCCTTTGGCGTTCCCGTTGAGGAAGGGAAAAGCAGGTCTTCTGTGTTCTCGCCATTTAGGAATTCGGCATCTTGTCGCTTTTTGTGCTGCATCAAGGCTCGTAATGTTAGGCTCCCTAACTGAACTGTGCGAATACCGTTGCGGCTCTTAGGCTCAGTAAAAACAAGCCCTTGATATGGAATTCGCTGCAGTTGCCTGCGAACACGAACAGTAGCACTTGCCCAATCCACATCAGCCCATCGAAGCCCAAGCAATTCACCTTGACGCATTCCGGTTGTTACCGCCATCTGAAGCAATGTACCTAAGCTGCTGCCTACTGTTACTGCAAGCAGGGCTTTTACTTGAGCATCTGACAGGAATTTCATTTCCGGTTGCATGAAGGTTGGCTTGTCTACTCGCTTTGTAGGACTGTAAGAGATCAGTCCCTGACGCTCGGCAAACCCTAGCGATGAACGCAAAACACCATGAATAAGCTGAACTGTGCGAGCACCTAAGCCAATTCCAAGCTTCTCAGCGTACAGGTCTTGAATTGCTGCTGGCCTGATATCCACTAGCTTCGTCTTTCCAAACTTGGGAATGAGGTGATAGCTGCCTATCCCCCGATACTGCAACCAAGTTTTGGGCCTGACCCTCGTCTTCGTAAGCAGCAACCACTTTTCAAAGAATTCTTGAAATGTTAAGTCTACTCCCTTTGAAGTTAGGCCTCGGTCTTTTTGATGAGCCATTTCACGCAGCCAATCCACACATTCTCTTTTGGAAGCAAAAGACTTGCTAAACCTTCTGCCCTCGATTGAGAATTGTGCTTGCCAGCGACCATTGGGCTTTTGGTAGATAGCCCCTTCTTGATTGTTTCTTCTTTTTGCCATTCCTTAGCTCCTTGAAACTAGCGTTAGGAAAGGCAGTTTGGCCAGATTGTTAAGGTGCAGGTGGTCAGACTCATTGTAAACCACCTACGCCTGAGAAGAACGCTTGGCCTCAATGTAGCGTTTTAGATCCTCAAGTTTGACCCGAACAGCCCCACGTATCCTCACAATGGGAAACTCGCCCTTCTGCATAAGCTGGTAGGCGAAGGCACGACTAATATTCAGGATTTTGGCTACCTGGCTGGCCTTGAGCAGAGGCTCTGGGAAGTGATTTTCCAAGCTCATTCCTCACCCCCATCAAGCAGAGATTTAAATTTGTCTCCCCGCTTCTTCCTGCCGTTCTCAATCAAAGCTTTGAGCGTTCCTTCTCCTATCACATCCACCAAGACGGAGAGGCTGGGCGAAACCTGTTTGAACATCCATTCAGCTATTCGGGAAAGCTCTTTAGTGCGGGCATCTACAATCGTTCTGCCTGCTTTGACGTGCTGCTTGACGAATTCGTGCCAATAGGGAGCGTCAATTTCGACGAAATCACGCAGGTGAGGAATTGACTTGTCCGACCACTCATCCGGTGGGCAGACGAGCACATCGCCAGCTATCAGGTCAGCCCTAGCCCCTCTGGCTTCCATCTCAAGCCTGACTGGCCCGTGATAGTCATACACCCGCAAATGGCGAGAGGAAGCCCTGCTGCCCAGACGAAAGATTGAGTGACCGATTTCGCCAGTCTCTTTTGGGTTGTGCCGGCTATGCTCAAAGCGAAAGGTTTCCCGCCTCGCTCGTGTAATGAATAAATCCTGCTTGTCTGCCTGATCCAGCATGACAGGCGTAAACGGCACACCATCCCAAGCTAAATCAATACGCTTGACCCTGAATTTATCGTTCCGCTGTAGGACTAGAAAGAATTCCTGAAGTGTCTCAGGTGGCAAAGCTTCGCAAGCAGTGCCAGGCAATTCCAAATGAAAATGCCCCGCTTCTTCATCCCCGCTACTGTGTTGAGGCAGGCAATACAACTTGGCAGCAGCCAGCCCTTTGAATATCTTTTTATACAGCCTGCCACCATAACCCTGATCCTGCAAGACACCCAGACAAGGCTCCAGCCAAGCATGCCAGAGGTTGTGAGCGTGGTTTAGCGATGCCCACACGGTTACTGCGAACCAGTGAATTCGAAATTCCATGTTCTCTCCAAACCAACTATTTCCACCCCCCTAACAGTATCGGGGGGTGAAATCCGTCTCTCGGAGCAATGTTGGTTTGGAGATAGTGCGGCTGGGGATCCCCCTTCCCCCGCCGCAGGGCGGGGCCCCTTCCCCCAGCCGCAAGCTCAGAACAAGCATCCAATTGCCTATGACCAAACCCGTTACGCTGCTGAGAAACGCAGCGTGTCCGTCTCGCTCCTGCGATAGGAAATACAAGAAGCCCTATCGCATACCGCTCGCCGGTATCCGGATGGCAAGTTGAGTAGGTAGCCGAAACTATCTACCTTGATTGCCGACAACTATTCAGTTGTGTTTGGTCTGAATCGTCTACGAGCTTCCGCCTGACCAACTAGGCTACTCGCTTGGTCGTTATCTTTTCAGCACACGCCCGACCTTGTCGACATGTCCGGCCTCATGGGCATCAACATATTAACAAAGAATACGGAGTTGTCAACTCCGCAATTATCTATATTGTCTACAGATTAGCTTTTCAAAAAAACAAGGAATACCGAGCCTACTTTCCAGACTTGGTTCGATTATCTGGAATACACAACATCTGACAGTTTTTCTGCAATCGGAATTTACCCCGAAATCTAGACAGGAAGGCGGTTCGGAATTATCAGTTTTAGGATAGGAAGAGGTTTATAATTCGAAATCATTTAGAGGCGGATTGGAAATGAAAGGATCAACAAAAATAACTGATTCGTATCACGCAAAACTCTTGACAATCTTTATGTCAATAGTATTTCTGGCAAGCTGTTCATCGCCAGCTCAGCAGGTAGAAGTTACTAGGGAAGTGATAATCACCGAATTAATTACACAAGAAGTCACGAGAATTGTGAATATCCCTGTTACAGTTACCTATACAGCCGGGCCAAGTCAAACTCCAACTAACACTTCCACTCCAACTCAAACCGCTACTAACACACCTAGCCCTACACCTTTTAGCACTTCAAGCTGTGTGAATCTAAAATCCGTAACTAACTATTGGGGGATAAAGGAAGAGGATAAGGAAACACGGCTTTTTCCTACTTATGATGCTTTGGACGGAAGATGCGTCAAATTTTATGCAGGTGCCGGGAATGGCGTTGTGGCCACTGATCTTGGTTGGCTGTTGTGGGCAGATATTGACATTGATATAGTTTCCGATGATTTATCACCGACTGATGTCAATCTAGACAAAATTTATTCCACTGTTTGGGGAATATGGAGCCAGGTGGGCAAAGGACAGTATGAGGTATTGCTAAGGAGAGTGGAACCATTTCCAACTTTACGTCAACCCGTTGATGATGGGTTTTTTTCAGTTGGTGATGATTTTGACATGTCTGCAGGACAGTGGAAATCACTATGGTTTCCAGGAGCAGAGGATAGTTGCTATTGGGCAAGAACCAATCCAGATACCGGACGCATAAAAGATAATCACTTTGGTCAAGCCGGCGTGTACATGCGAGTTTATGACGGAGATTTGTTCGAGTCGGATGACTGCGGGCCATGGGTGTTTGTTTCACCTTAGAGCCCGAAGGTGGAAGGAACCAAGAAAAATCGTTTTCGAACGTAGTTTACACCTGTAGGTAGGAGGAACCATGCCAGAAAAAACATATCGTCTACTAATAATTTTGCTTCTAGCTGGGTTGGTAGTTATTAATGGAATAGCAGCGTTTTCCCCAGCGAAACCTGTACAACCCGAATGCCAACAAGCACTTGATGAAGCATTGGCTCTCACTCAAAAAACATCCAGCCAATTGAGCACGATGTCTTCTGCTTACGAAGACGCAGTTTACGATCGGGCCGAAAATATAAATCAGCAGACGTTTCTCGCTTTAGAGACTCAATTCTCGCTTTCCCAATTGGCGCTCCGATATAGCTCGGCGATGCTAGATATCGAAGCTAAGTGCCGATAACTTCCTATGGCTAAGGTCTGGAAACTAGGTTCTTACAAACCAACCTGCGAAGCCACCGAGCCCGGCTTGCCCGAAGATTCGGGCTTTTCCGGTGAGTTGGGGAATTGACCAAATGTAGGCGATATTGTTGTGCTGCCTTTGATTCAATAAAATAGTTAAAATGAACCTGATTCATCTCCGGGACTAGGAAATCTTAGTCATCCGTAAGCCCAAGAGCAACCAAAACATTATGCCTCTGTTCAGAGACACTCTTTGCCTCAGTCGGCGAGGCGCTCCGTCACTACTCTTGTCTCATAAAACTGTCGAATATAAATTGCCAACATGAAATAGGTATTCAAGCATCATTTTTTGGAAGCGAATGCTAAAACACTGGCACTAGCTTTAACTATCCCAACTAAAAGCGCACCCATGAGGGTGCGCCTTTTTGCCATTTGCCGTTCCCCAATCGGGTGCAGACAGAAACACCCTCGATGGAGTTTATGGATTTATTTGCTAAATTTACCCGTAAAAAATTGGCCAACTTGACGCCTTAGACCCTGTATTCAACGCTTGTCGTAATTAAGAGTTAATTGCTCTACATTGAGTTACGGGAAAGAAAACCAAGTTATTCCAGAAGCTTTTCTAAGCGAGCTAGCTTCTCCTCTAGTACATTGAACTTTCTGTTGTGGGTACGAATATGCGTTTGAAGGTTCCCTCCGGTGAGAGGGAATCTGTTAACAACTAAGAACTTGGCCCCTTCTGTAGCAGAGATCAGTCTTGAAACTGCCTCAGTTGCTTCGGCATCCCACAAATCATATTTTTCCATCCACCGTTTTGCAACTAGTAAATCGTCTATTTTTGCCCCTTCATTTCTTAGCCTTATTCCAACCACCCTAAGGTTAGCAAGTTCCAATAGAGCGTCTTGCTCTGCCATGTTTCCTGAAACAATTGCAAAATTGACAAAGAAAACAAAAAGCAAAAGAAACAGGGCTAGTGAAAATGTATAGATGCCAAGTATGAGGCCACTGCTTAATTCCGTTTTTGTTAAGCCTAGCAAGTCCAGCTCACTTGCTACAAAACCAAGAATTGCGCTTATCAATAATAAGACTATGACACCTAGTCCACTTATGACGAACGCCCAAGTTCGGTTAAATGTCTTAGAAACGAGCACAGTAGTTCTTTTCTTTGGCATAACCAAACTGCCCTTCCTCCACCTGCTGCTGCAATTCTGCTGCAGTTAAATCTAAAAACTATTGAAATCTTGGACTCTATTTATTAAATCCCCTAAAATTTACCCGTAAATCTCACTCCACCGCACACAATAGACAGCATTTACAACATCTAGTGCAGTCCGAAGTCAGTTGCTCTATCCATTGAGCTATGGGCGCATACGGTAAATTATACAGTTTTAGGCCTTAGACAAACCGCATTGCTGCTAATTCACATACAAGCCTGCCGTATCAAGTCCTATTTAAAAGCATCTAAAAAGTCGCCAAAACTTGATATATGGCCCGTATCCTGCAATCTACCCGAAAGTTGATTGAAGTATGTCGAGTGGAGTAGTGGTTTAGGATTGGATTTAATATAAGTGAGTTGCCTAAACTTATCATTTAGCGCACTTTTAAGATACTTCTCGGCAAATTTCATGCGAGATAGATTTTCATCAGCCTTTTCTGGCAATAGTGCAGGGTCATTTTTAGAAACATCATAGTGCCTCTTGTAGGCCTGAAGGGCCGCTCCCGCGGGGTTGGGACGAATAAGCTTTCTGTTACCAAGTCCCCAGGCTTCGAAGCAAAAGTCTTGAATAACTATACGGATTTCTGCGCGACATCCATTAACTAAATCTGTAATCTCCCGTTGTTTTTCGTCCTTCGTCAAATGATCCGCATCAACACAAATGACCAAACGATCAAATTCGTGTATCTTGTTAACATCTTTAATCCCGTTGGAAATCACTTCAAAATAATACGGATTGCCTCCACCAGCAACAATATAGTAATTGTTAGTCTTTAAAGAATTAAGGGTGTCAATATACGATAGTTTAGGATTCGCATAACCTATCCATTTACTATAGATTTTTTTCTCAGTTATCCCCTCTGTCACAACATAAATATTCATTCGATGCCACTAGCGTAAAACGGATCATTAATAAGCTGAATGAATGCCTGCTGACTTGAGCGGCTGAAGCGCTCTTCAAGCTCTTTACCGAATTTGATTGAGACTTTATTCGCTTCACGATGAAAGACCAGCCAATTCTTCGGCGGTATCTCGTTAATAAGGTAAGGATGATGGCTAGTTATTAGAAACTGGTTTTCGTTCTCACGACTAAAAATCAACTCTGGCAGAAAATTAATCGCACCGATCCCGAGCGAATTCTCATACTCGTCAACCATATAAAGCCCGCCATTCGGCAAACTAAGAATGTCCGTCAACAAGAGCAGTACTTTCTGCATCCCCGAAGAAAGCTCTGTCACTGGTATTAAGCTATCACCACCCCGCTCGCGTATGCAAAAAACCGGAACATCAGAAGTAGAGGCAACATTTGTTGCAATGTCATTAAGGTTGCGAATTACAGCTTCTTGGACAAATGGAAAAATTGCCTTGTAATGTTGAATAATCTGAGTGTATATCTCATTAAAACAATGATCAAGTAGATACAACTTTGCATTCAGGGTAATATCTGCTTCATATAAATCCCTGAGTGATTTTGAGAACTGTATCTTTTCTACGATATGTCTTGGGATACTGGTCAGCTCCGTGACACTCTTAGGTGCATCAAGATGAAACCTTCTCCTCAAAATAGAATAGAAGCCTTCGTAGGCTGAGGAAATGTCTTGCTCCTCTTTCAACAAGGAAATACTAGTAGTTGTTGTAGACAAACGAGGCAAGTTTCTGTTCCCCTGATAAGTAAAATGCTCGGGACTTCTGTCCACGAGCAGAACTTCGTCATCTAGCTCAATTCTCCAAAGTTTCTCGATAAGTATTCTATTCTTTCCCTCGATTTTTTGTGCTTCCAGTTCCCACCTAAACGTCGTTTTGTTATGAGAGAACTCAATTTTCCAATAGCCAGTAAAAAATTTATCTGAAACGGCGAATGAGCCAAGATTAAAGATAGTGTTAAACAGACGCGTTTTGCCGGTAGCGGAATCACCAACAAACAGGTTGACACTTGAGAATTCGATTTCATCAAAGTCCCATCTATCTTCCCTGCCTTGATATTTATATCTACTTATGAACATAATCCCCGGTTAAACCTCTTTGTAATATTATCACTTGTCTCTGCATTCTATAAACCCATCACCGCCTTGGCAATATACAAATAAATCGCCAGACCCGTCGCATCCACCAGCGTGGTGATGAGCGGGGCGCTGACTGCGGCCGGGTCGATCTTGAAGCGCTGTGCCAGCAGCGGGATCAGCGAGCCGATGGTATTGGCCCAGGTGCAGATGACCAGCACGGAGAGCGAGACAGTGAGCGCCAGCGCATCGCTGGAGCCCCAGAACTTGGCGCGCATGTACGACACGCTGCCCAGCAGTAGGCCGATCAGCAAGCCGCTGAGCAGCTCGCGGCCCACGACCTTCCAGCTATCGCGCAGGGTCACTTCGCCCAGCGCCAGGCCGCGGATGAGCGTGGAGACGGTCTGGGCGCCGGTGTTGCCGCCGGTGCCGATCAGCAGCGGGATGAAGAACGAGAGCGCCACCACGGCGGCCAGCTCGCTCTCAAAATGGCGCAGCACCATACCAGTGAGCGTCTCGGCCACAAACAGCAGCAGCAGCCAGCCAATGCGGCGCGAGATGGCCGTCTTGAGCGGGATGGTGAAATAGGGCTGGTCTACCGGGCCGCTTTCCACACCACCGAAGCGCAAAATATCCTCAGTGCTTTCGGCGGCGAGCACATCGATAACATCGTCCACGGGAATGATGCCGAGCATACGCCCACCGGGGTCAAGCACAGGCATGGCCAGATAATCGTAGTGGGAGAGCAAGCGCGCCACATCTTCACGGTCGGTTTCGGGAGTCACGCTGACCAGTTGGGTATTCATCAGCTCGCCCAGCTTCTTGCGCGCCGGCGCCACCACCACCTCACGCAGCGAGACCACGCCTTCCAGGCGTTCTTCATCATCCACCACGTAGAGATCATTCAGCGTTTCCACATCGGCATTCATGCGGCGCAGGCGCACCAGCGTATCGGCGGCGTGCCAGTCTTTGTGCACGCGCACAAATTTCTCGGTCATCATGCGCCCTGCGCTGTGCACGGGGTATTGCAGCAGGCGCTGGATATCAAGGGCGTGCCTGGGCTCCAGCGCCTCGAGGATGGCGCTGCGGCGGCGCGGGAACATGGGGATGATGTAGGCGGCCTCATCCATGGGCATAGCATCCACGATGGCGGCGATCTGGCCCACCTTCAGCGGGGCGGCCACGTCGCGCACCAGGTTGGGGGCCAGCTCGGCCAGCACCTCGGCCTGGCGCGGCAGATCCAGCGCGTTGAAGACGCGGCGGCGCTGGGCTACGTTGAGCCGTTCCAGCACATCGCCAATATTGGCGGGGTGCTGGCCGTGCAGTGCCGTTTTGAGGGCGGCGCCTTGGCGGCGCTCCAGCGCGGCACGCAGGCTGCGCTCCAGCTCCTCAGTGTTGACCAGCTCATTTTTCTTGCCATTATTCATCTGATGTTTCATTACGTCCTCGCCGCAGCGATTCTAACCGCCTATGGATTGCTGATACAATTTTTAGGCTGTTTCCACAACCAAAAGCTAGAGGAGCTTGAATGCCGGCTAAGAAGAAGCTGCATAAATCCACCAGCAAGACCAAGACCACTCCAGTTAAGAAATCCAAACCTGTCAAAAAGGCAGTAGCTGTCAAAAAGACAGCCGCTCGCAAACCTGCGGCCAAAGGCAGCACGGTGCTAAACCTCAAGAAAGCCTTCTACAACCTCAACACGGCGGAGAGCTACGAGCACGCCGTGCGCAATGGCGAAGTCGTGCTCACCGCAGCCGGCCCGCTGAACGCCGTCACCACCCCGCACACCGGCCGCTCGCCCAAGGACCGCTTCGTGGTGCGCGAGAGCTACAGCGAGAACGATGTGCATTGGGGCAACGTCAACGTTGAGGTCAGTGAAATAGTATTCGACCGCTTGCACCAGAAGATGGTGGCCTACCTCAACAAGCAGCCCAAGCTGTACGTGCGTGAGGTGTATGCCTGCGCCGACCCGGCTTACGAAATGCCGGTGCGCTTCGTCTCCACCTCGGCCTGGCACATGCTCTTCGTCAAGAACATGTTCCGCCACAAGCTGGATATGAGCACCTTCGATGCCGAGTTCACCGTACTGCACGCCCCCGAATTGCAAGCGAACCCCAAAACAGATGGCATGCGCTCGGGCACTTTCATTGTGCTCAACCTGGAAAAGAAGATGGTGCTGATCGGCGGCACGCGCTACGCCGGCGAGCTCAAGAAATCCATCTTCTCTTCGCTCAACTACTTGCTGCCCAAGCAAGGCGTGCTCTCGATGCACTGCTCGGCCAACGTGGGCAGCGACCGCCGCACGGCGCTGTTCTTCGGCCTGTCTGGGACGGGCAAGACAACCCTCTCGGCAGATCCGTCGCGCGCCCTCATCGGTGATGACGAGCACGGCTGGAGCGAGAACGGCGTCTTCAATCTTGAGGGCGGTTGCTACGCCAAGGTCATTAAGCTCTCGCAGGACGCCGAGCCGGATATCTGGGCCGCCTCGCACCGCTATGGCACCGTGCTCGAGAATGTAGTGCTCAATCCGGACCGAACGCTCAATCTGGATAGCGACGAGATAACCGAGAACACCCGCTCTGCATACCCCCTCAACTTCAATTCCAATACAGACCCCGACGGCATGGCCGGCCACCCCAACCACATCGTGTTCCTGAGCGCGGATGCGTGGGGCGTGCTGCCACCAATCTCCAAGCTGACGCCCGAGCAGGCCATGTACTACTTCCTCTCCGGCTACACCGCCAAACTGGCCGGTACCGAGCGCGGCGTCACTGAGCCGCAGGCCACCTTCTCGGCCTGCTTCGGCGAGGTGTTCATGGTGTGGGACCCCACGATCTATGCCGAGATGCTGGCCAAGAAGATGGCCGAGCACAACACGCAGGCCTGGCTGGTCAACACCGGTTGGACCGGCGGCCCCTACGGTGTGGGCAAGCGCATGAAGATCGGCTACACGCGCGCCATGGTGCACGCCGCCGTGGAAGGCCGCTTGGATGGTGTCGTCACCCAGACCGACCCGATCTTTGGCCTGGCCATCCCCACCAGCGCCCCGGATGTCCCCAGCGAAGTGCTGAACCCGCGTGACACCTGGGCCGACAAAGCCGCCTACGACACGCAGGCCGCCAAGCTGGCCGCCGAGTTCCACAAGAACTTCAAGCGCTTCGAAGCTTCGGCGAGCGCGGCCATCAAGGGCGCGGGGCCGCTGGCCGGGCGCTAGAACTGCGAGCCACAAAGGCACAAAGAACACAAAGTAAATCTTTGCCCACAAAGATATGACAATAAAAGAGCGCTGCGAATGCAGCGCTCTTTTGTTTGATTGTTAATCCGGACAATGCTCTAAGTTTGAACTACAATTAAAGGAGGATTCAAGGGAGGATAACTAAATGTTTGACGATTACCTGAAGTTCATGCCGGTTTTGCAAGCCATTGGAAGTCTTGGGTTACTCGCTGTAGCCATTGTCACTAGTACCATCGCCCTAAGACAATTCAAAAATGCATCTAATCAACTCAGAATCTCTGGAACTTCAGATTTATTTGAAAGATTCAACCGTCCTGACTTTCGAGACATGCGGAGATGGGTCTATTCAAATACGCGGCAGTTAATCAATGCTGAAAGCGTCTCTAAATGGGCTAAGAATGATGAGCACCTTAAGATTCTTGAAACCGTATGCAATTCTCTTGAATTGACAGCCTATCTAGTCAAAAGCAATCTCGTTAACAAGAATGATGCAATTGAGCTTTATGGAGATTCAATAATTCGGTCTTGGATTATTCTCCAAAAATGGGTAGTTCATAGACGGAAAACAAATGGTGCTGAAAAGTTCCTCTGGCCCAATTTTAAATGGCTTGCAGATGAAGCTATTTCTAGTTCCTTCTTTGATGCATGGAGGAAGGAAGGAGTGCTTGTATACACAGAAACAGAGTTGCTAACAATCAACTATAAAACTTCTGAGATTGTTGGAACTACTCCCCTCCCTGGAAAGAAGATAGGTAAAAGGCAGTAGCCACCTCTTCCGCGCATCCCCAACTGAGCGTAAAGCCCGCCCCGCCGTGGCCGTAGTTGTGCACAACGATCGCCTCGCCGATGCGCTCGGCCTCAAGGCGCACCTCATGCCGCACCGGGCGCAAACCCACGCCGGCAGAGACGATCTCTACCTCAGCGAAGGCCGGGTGCAGGTTGGCGGCCTTACGTAGAATCTCGGCCTGGTCTGCGGGGCGCACGCTGGTATCCCAATCATCGGCCTGCGCTGTGCCACCCAGCACCACATCGGCGCTGCGCGGGATGATGTAGCCCAGCCCGTTCGGGCCTTCGTCGTCCAAGATGCTGTGCACCACCCCGTTCGGGTGCACCTTCACCACCTGGCCGCGCACGGGGTGCAAGCTCTCATCGCCAAAGAGCTCTCGCGAGCCCAGGCCGGTGCAGTTCACCACTAGCTCGTTTTCAAAAGTAGCCTCTTCTATGCTGCTCACCTCGCGCTGCACGATCTGCCCGCCCAAGCGGAGGAACCAGGCCACCAGATAATCCATGTACACGCTAGTATCGATGACGATCGACTCTGTCTCGAAGCCATCCACATAGCCTGCGGGCAACTCGGCCGCCGCCAACCGCCGATAGCTCGCCACCGCTCCCGCCCACCAGGGCGTCTCGACCGGGTGGGCATACAGGTCTTGCACCAGGGTCGGGCGGCAACCGCTGGCCGGGTCAGGCAGCAGGTGCTGCCTGAAGAAGGCCAGCGTGCGGCTGGCCCACGGGCCCACCCGCTCTATGGGCTGCGCCAGGTACGGAAACCACAGCGCGGCGGCCTGGTTGGAGGTGGTGTGTGGCGGTAGCTCACGCGCCCAGATGGTGACGGCGTGCCCGGCCTGCAACAGCAAGATGCCGCTGCTCAGCCCAGACACGCCACAGCCTAAAACAAGCACAGGTTTTTGCGTCATGCGCCATTTTCCTAGTACAAAAGTGCCGGTTAGGCACTCGCTGCGCGCTGGCGCCTATTGACCACAATCACGTTTCCCAGCAGCACCAATGCCACCCCAGCGAACTCAAACCAGCCCAGTTGCAAGCCCTCGAAAATGACCGAGAGCGCCAGCGCGATCATCGGTACGAGCACGTTGACGTAGGCGGCACGGTCTGCGCCGATGCGGCCGAGCAGGGTCAGGTAACTGCCAAAGGCGATGACTGAGCCGAACAAAGCCAGATACAGCAGCGAGCCAACATAACTCAAAGAGGGGTCGAAGGTGAATTCGGTACCGCGTAGCACGGCAAAGGCCAGCGTAGCCAACGAGCCATACAGCATGCCATAGGCGTTGGTCTGCATCACCGGCAGTTGGGCGCGCTGGTTGCGCGCCGAGACGATGTTGCCCAGCGAGGCGGAGAGCGCCGCCAGCATGCCCAGCGTAATCCCCAGCAGGCGCGTGCCTTGCATTTGCAGGCCGGCCACCTCGGGCCAGAAGATGAGGGCCACACCGAACACGCCCACAAAGGCGCCCAGCAAAATGCGGCCGCTGACGGCGGTGCGCAAGAACAGCGCACCGAAGAGCACATTGAAAACGATGAGGGCCGAGAACAGCACCGCCACCAGGCCGCTGGTGACATACAGTTCAGAGAAGTACACCATGACATAGTTGAGCGAGAACAGCAGCAGACCCTGCAACGCCATGAAGGCGTGCTGGCTGCGGCTGAAGCGCAAGTTCAGCCCGCGCCACTTGCTGTAGGCGAACAGGATCAGCGCGCCCAGCAGGAAGCGATACGCTACCGAGAGCTCTGGCGCCACTACGCCCAACTGAAACTTGATTGCCAGCCAGGTAGAGCCCCAGATCAAAACAGGAATGATGTACAGCAGCGTGTTACCCACGGTGACTCCAGATCGGTATATGAAAAAGAGAAATAGAGGTTAGCTAGCTTCAGGAGCGCAGCCATCCGGCCTGTAGACGCGCTGCGTGGAGGCTGGATACTGTGCCAGCTTTTCAACAGGGCGCACCGGGCGCGTCACCAAACCGCCGCCGCAGTTGGGGCACACCAACTTGAGCTTGTCATGCGCGCAGGCCGCGCAGAAGGTGCATTCAAAGGAGCAGATATACGCCTGCGCGTCAGGCGGCAGGTCCGTATTGCAGCATTCGCAATTGGGGCGTAGCTCTAGCATCGTAAAACTACGCTTCGGGCGAAAATTCCATTGTGCCGCCGTCGCCGTCCAGGTGCAGCTCCAGCACACCGTCAGCCGTCAGGCTGTAGCTCTCGACCAGTCCAAGCTGGGCGTAGAAGTCGCCGTCGCTGGAGCCTTCGCAGAACATCATCGTGGTGATCAGCATGGGCAAGCTGAGCTGGCGTTGCGGGCCAACCACAAAGCCGCCACCGCCGCCATTGCAATCGGTTTCCACGCTGGCATTGCCAGAGCTGTCAAAAGTGAGCACGAATGCATCCGCCGTGCTGGGCTGCGTGGTCTGGCCGTTGACTACGGTCTGCAGCCAGACCCAGCGCGTGCCCAACAGCTGGCTGATAGGCTGCAGCGCCAGGCCGGCCGGGCTATCGCCGCCACGGTCATCCACCAGCACCAGCGAGTCATCCTCTTCGCGGGCAAAGTTGAGAATGCGGTTGTCCAGCTTCACTTCCAGCGTGTCATCGCTGCCGATCCAGGTGCCTTGCAGCGCGCCATTTGGCTGGGCATTCTCAGCCACCTGTGACCAGTTGGCGTTGCCATTGCCATCCAGGCTCAGGCTAAAGATCTGCGCGTCCTGATTGGCCTGATACTGACCAGGGTAACCACCGTCGGGGGCGGCGCCACAACCAGCCACTATGAGGGCCGCCAGGGCGAAAACAGCAATGCGCTTGTACATATCTCTCCTTGCTTTAGTGCAACTCATGTGCCCCAGATGATACTGCGCGGGGCGGCAGATGGTAAAGATACAAAAAGCGACCCCTCACAGGGTCGCTTTTATGGTTAAGTCTAGGCAGAACCGGAAGAGGTAGGCCTTGGCTTGGGCTTCCAGCCAGAGAGCCGGCGCTGCGCTTTGCGGATTGCTTTTTGCTTTTCCATGCGGCGCTGCTCATTGGGTGAAATGAACCAGCGCTTGCGGCGCACCGTGCTCAGCACTTTGCTGCGGGCCACTTTCTTACGAAAGCGCTTCAGCAGGGAGCCTTGCGACTCGCCGGGCCTTAGAACGACCTTGGGCAAACTTAACACCACCTTTCCATTGTGGACTGCCGCCTGCTCACATAAACACGGCGTTCTTGCGAACGCCATACAAATACAGCCGGAAGCGCAGAGATTATAACACGGGGCATACGGCCTGGGCGTATAATGCCTGAATGACCAATAAAGAGCTCGCCGATACCTTTTTACTGATTGCCCATCTGCTCGAGATCAAGGGCGAGGTGGTCTACAAGACCCTCGCCTACCGCAAAGCCTCTGAAAACCTCACCAATTTAGGGCGGGATGTCAACGTGATCTGGCAGGAAGGCGGCCAGAAGGGACTTTTGGAGATTCCCGGGGTTGGCAAGGCCATCGCCGAGAAGATTGATGAGCTGCTCAGCACCGGCCAGATGAGCTTCCTCGAGAAACTCAAGAAGGAAGTGCCCGAAGAGCTGGCCAGCCTGCTGAGCATTCCTGACCTTGGCCCTAAGAAAATTGCCATGTTCTACAAAGAGCTGGGCATCAAGAGCATCGACGAGCTCAAGGCTGCGGCGCTGGACGGCAAACTGCGTGACCTGCCCGGCATGGGCGCCAAGTCTGAGGCGAAGATCCTCACCGGCATCGAGGCGCTCGGCCGCCGCAGCGGCCGCCTGCCGCTGGGCACGGTGTGGCCCTTCGCCCAGGAACTGCTCGAAAGCCTGCGCAAGGTGAAGGGTGTGAAGCGCGCCGAGGTGGCCGGCAGCCTGCGCCGCATGCGCGCCAGCATTGGTGATATTGATATCCTGGTCTCCTCCACCGACCCGGAGAAGGTCATCAAAGCTTTTACCGCGGCGCCCAACGTAGCACGCGTTACCGGCAGCGGCACGGTCAAATCCGGGGTGGAGTTCCACAACGGGATGCGTGGCCAAATTTGGGTGCATGCGCCAGCACGCTTCGGCACCGCGCTGCAATACGCCACCGGCTCCAAGGAGCACAATGTGCGCCTGCGCGAGATGGCGCTGGACATCGGCCTCTCGCTGTCTGACCAGTCCTTCCTCAAGGAAGACGAGAGCGAGATCCTGTGCGCCACCGAGGAAGAGGTCTACCAGATGCTGGGCATGGATTGGGTGCCGCCCGAGATTCGTGAAGACCGCGGTGAGATCCAACTGGCGCTGCAAAAGAAGCTGCCCAAGCTGATTGAGGTCAAGCACATCAAAGCCGAGCTGCACAGCCACACCACCTGGAGCGACGGCCAACTCAGCATTCGTGAGATGGCCGATGCCGCCATTGCGCACGGCTACAAGGTGCTGGCCATTACCGACCACTCGGCCGCCATCGGCATCCTCAACGGCCTCACGCCGGAGAAGGTGCTGGAGCAACGCAAAGAGATCGAACAGGTGCGCAAGGCACTGGGCGACCAGTTGACCCTGCTGCATGGCGTGGAAGTTGAAGTGCGCGCAGACGGCACGCTGGACCTGCCCGATGAGGTGCTCGCCTCGCTGGATATTGTGGTGGCCTCGATCCACCAGAGCATGCGCCAGCCACGCGCCCAGATCACCGAGCGCATGCTGGCCGCCATTCACCATCCGCACGTGGATATCATCGGCCACCCCACCAATCGCAAGCTGCCCGACCGTGAGGGTGCAGACCTGGATATGGACGCGGTGCTCAAAGCCGCCGCCGAAACCGACACGGCGCTGGAGATCAACGCCAACCCTGCCCGCCTGGATCTGGACGATGTGCAAGCACGCCGCGCCATCGAGATGGGCATCAAGCTCTCCATCAACACGGACTCGCACCACTCAGACCATATGGATTTCCTGTTTTACGGTGTGGCCACGGCTCGCCGCGGCTGGGTGACCCCCAAAGATGTCATCAACACCTGGACAGCCAAGCAGCTCAAAGACTGGCTAGCCAGTTAGCCTAGCTAGCTGCCAGCAGGTTAACGGCCTGCTAGCAGCCAGCGATCCAGCTGGCGCAAGAACGGGCTGACCTCTGCAGGCGGCAGCCAGCGGCTGGCGTGCTGCGGGTGCCCCAGCAGCAGCAGGCCGATGCCTGCATCCTCAAACACTACGGAACTGCGATACTTGCTGAGGGCGCGGCGGTACGAGGGCAGATCAGGTTGCGCCGCGCCATGCATGTCGATCGCCAGCGCCAGCACGCCGCTGGGCTGCTGCTGGCGGGCGGCCAACAGGCGGTGCATGCCGTCTTCAAAGGCGCGCAAGTGCGCAAAGGCATCCGGCTGGGCGGCCAGCAACACCACACCGAGTGCGCCCGCATCACCTTGATATACAAGGTCCAATTCTGTTGCTGTTTGGCTGGGCTGGTAACCGTGAGCGGCCAGAACAACCTGGGCAGAGGCATACAACTCCTCACGCGTCATGGCGCCAGCCGCTTGGCCATCAAGATGTCTGGCTTGCCGGGGCCATTCGCATCCGGCACTACGCCGATGAGGCTGTAGCCGAGCTTGCGGTAGAAGACGAACGGGTGGCCGCCACGACCAGCTTGCTGAGTGGGTCAGGAAACAGGTCTTGCCCGCCGAGCGAAGTGATGTAGCTCTCATCATCTGAACCCAGCATCATCACCAGCCCGCCGCGGGCGCGCACCTGCGCCTCGATGTCGGCTACCAGCCCACGGCCAATGCCCTGACGCTGGTACGCTGGCGCAATCGCCAGCGGATGCAGCTCCCACACGTTGCCATCGTATTCTGGGATGGCGCCCACCCAACCCAGCACCTGCTCCCCGCGCACAGCTACGCGGCACAGAGTCTCCTCGTTGAAGTCGGCCAGCTCGGCTTCGGCCTCTGCCAGGCTTGGCCAGGCGCTGGGCCAATCTTTGGCGAAGGCATCCACCAATATCTGGGCCACTTGCTGGCGGGCTGCGGCAGGTAAGGCTGAGAGATCAACGATGGCAAAGTCCATACAGAGATTATTGCATAAAGCGCGCCGCTGGGGGCAGGCGTCTGCGACGCCTGCCCCCATAAGTGTGTTTAGTCAGTGAGCAGCTTGTACGCCAAGGTAGCCGCGGCCAGCACCTGGCCGAAGGCGGCCAGCAGCTCTTGCGGCTCCAGGCTGCCGGCACCAATCTGCTGGCTGAGCAGGCTCGCCACCACGCCCAACACGGCGGCCACGGCCGTGGTCAGCCACATAGCGGCGCGGCCTTGGGTGCCCCAACGCTGCTTGAGCCAGTTCACCAAGGGCACGCCCAACGCACCCACCAACCAATACAAAGTCTGTTCCATTTCATTCCCCTTAGATAGAAACCGCTTCAGGCAAACCTTTATCCCTTCCTTATCACCTCCTCCAGGCGCGCCAGGATACGTTCGCTCAACTCGCCCATTTGCTGCTCGTACAGGCTCAGAATGCGGTCAAGCACACTGCGCGCCACAACATCCCCTCGATAAAAAGCCATCACCATAAAGGCCAGTAAACCAATCACCCCAAGAGCGTTGATGGCCTCGAACAAGATTGCCAAGTCCATGCGTAACACCTCCACAAAATCTGCACTACAATCCCGCTAAGGAGATTGAGAAATGGCTACCAAGAAAACCGCAAAGAAGACTGCAGCAAAGAAGACCGTAGCAAAGAAACCCGCCACCAAGGCGGCTTCCAAGAGCACCAAGCCCGCCAGCAGCAAACCCACCAAGCAGGAGGCCAGCGGTCGCTCCTTGGGCATTGGCATGGGTGTTGGCATTGCCCTCGGCGTAGCCCTGGGTCTGGCGCTCGACAACCTGGCGCTGGGTATTGCGCTTGGCGTGGCAATTGGCGCTGGCTCCGGCGCGGCCATGTCTGGCAGCAGCAAGTAAGCCGTGGCAGGCACTCCTTCACGCATCAACCCAGTGTGGTTTGGCTTAGGCGTTGGCGTCACCCTGGGCCTGTTGCGCGGCGACATTGTGCCGGGCGTGATGGCCGGGCTGATCGCCTGGGCGCTCGCTATGGCCTACCTGCGCTACAAACAGATGAAGGACAGCTAACTTTCCGCACTCGGCGAAACCACCTGTACCCGCAGCTTACGCCGCTCGTGGTTGCCATCCACCACCGCAGCAATCATCACCACATAGCTCGCGCCCCCATCTGCATCGAGGGCGCGCAGCTTTTTAAGCGTCAGCACGCTGCCGGTGATGATGTGCGCATCGCCTGCATCCATCGCCTCACTGCTGATATCCGCGCCGTTGCGATACACCGTGGCTTGCGCGGCGCCCACGCTGGTGGCGCCCTGCCAATCCACGCTGTAGGCAATCTGCTCGCCGGCCACCATGCTGACCGGGCTATCGATCAGCCACACACTTTTGTCTGCCATCTCACCCTCCTGTGATCCGTTCAGCGGCCAGCAGCGTCTTACGGCGGCGGGCGCGCAGCTTGATGCGCGCATCCTGCAAACGCACGCGCGGGCTGGGCTGCACCAGCGTGCCGGTGGCGCTGGGCACGGCGAAGTAATCCACCACCAGCGCCGGGCGCATGGCCAACGTGCCATGCAGCCCCGAGGCCAGGCGCACATACTCATTGCCATTACCGGGCGGCGGGTTGCCCGCAGCATCACGGCTGCTGCGCAGGCTGTAGTACGCTGTGGCGCCCGGCACCAGCCAACTGATATCCAACGGAGGGCTGGGCAACAGCACGCCAGTGCTCAGGCCGCTGGTGTTGCGCCACACAACATCCGCCGCGCCAGCCAGACACCCGTCATAGGCTGCCTCGCGGTTGCCATTGCTCAGTGGATCCTGCGCCGCCCAGTTTTGTTTGACAATCTGCAGATCAAAATCGGCCAGTGCTGAAGAATCCCCCATGCAGGCCAGATGCAAATTGGCAGCGTAGATCTCAGCCAGCAGATTCAATGAAGCCAGCGAGAACTTGAGCAACGAGCGAAAAGCGTAGTAGCGCGGAATGGCAGACTCGTACGCCTGGCCAATGTACATATCCGCCGTGCCGACATCATACGAAACCGAGGTGCTGCGCGCCACGTAGTAGTTGGCGGCGTAACCTGCAATGTTGCCATCACTGACTGCGCCAAAGAACACAGAGGGGTCGATCACCAGCGGGAAGCTGGCGCGCGCCACATCCTCCAGCGCCAGGCCAGTGAATTCTGTGCCTTCTGCCGAGAAGTGGTGTACGGCAAAAAAGCGGCCCCCAGCATCCACAGCGCTGCCGGGCGAGAACAGCAGCCCTTGGGCGTTGCCGCGGCGCAGCGTTTCGTAGACCAGATAGCCGTTTTTTACTCCATCTGGCAAGGCCGAAAGCAACAGGGACTCTTTCACCCCGTGCTCGGTCAGGGTGAGCTCATGGCGAAAGAGGCCAGTTTCACGGCGCAGGCTGCTGCCCACGGCACGGCCATCGGGCAACTGTGCCAGCGGGGTGTACACGCCATCGGCCAGCACGCCGACGCTGCGTGTGCGCTGCTGGTAGGCGCTGCCCTCGCTGAAACTCAGCGTACCATCCGGCGCCAGGCGCACCGCGGCGCCTGGCGCGCCCCAGCGCGCCGCAGCATCCTGGCGCAAGCCGAGGTCATAGGCCTGCCAGCCCTGCGCGCTGCGGAAGTGCTGCGGCGCGGCGGTGATGACCGCACGGCGCACACCGCCGCCGAGCTCAAAGTGAGTGGCGTGTGTGCTGCGCGCCACCTCGCGCCCGGCCAGCTCTTCATTCTGTTCCAGGAATCCATCTATCCACGTTGTCATAATCCTCCCTCGAAAAAAGTGATGAGTGAACAGTGAGGATGAGCAGGAGATTGTCCTAGAATCACTGCCGCCATAACCCGTTCACTGTTCACTTCCTCACGGCTCACTTTTACTACTCCCCCAAATAGATCACGCCCTCAGGGCTCCATTCCAGGTTGAAGTCTTCGCCGCTCACGGTGTGATCACCGCCAAAGTTCATGTAGGCCAGCAGCGGGCTAGTGGACGGGCTGCCGCTGTCTTTGTAGAGCACGGCAGCGCTGGCAGTAAATGCCCCCACCGGCCACACCACGTTATCGGCCAGCAAGGCGGCACGGTCATTGGCATTGTCTTGCGCCAGCGAGACCGTGGTGAGCGCTTTGCCGCCAGCCGTGTAACCGGTGCCAGTCACCTCATGGCTGATGTCTGCATAGAACTGGTGCGCGTCTTTATCAGCCACATAGGCATCCGTCACCAGTGCGGCACGCAGTGTATCCGCCAGCGGCTGCACTTGCCCTTTGAGCAAAGCCAGCTTGCCAGCGTTGTAGATGAAGCTGTACATAAAGACCTCCTAAGCTATTAGCTATTAGCGTTCAGCTAAACCCAACAGCTACTAACGAATCTCCAATTACCAATCTCTAGTTACTATTCCCATCTTTCACTCGGTTCACCCTTCCCGCACCTTGACCACGGCCACGCCGCCTTCGCTTTCCAGCTCACGCTGCAGGCTCGGCGCTTCGACGATGACGTAGGTGTCATCCAGCGCCGTCCACACCGAGCGCATATGAATACGGGCAGCGCTGCGCGCCGCAGCGCGCAGCCAGGCCAGGAAGGCGGCCGGCTTGGGGTCCAGGTTGCCGCGGCCATCCAACTGCAACTCGCCCAGGCGCACGCGCAGCTCCCATTGGTATTTTTGCGGCGTGCGCGCAAAGCCTTCGAGCAGCGTTGATTCCACGGTGGCTGGGGCATCGGCACGCTGGCTGAGTAAACGCAGTCGCGGGCGAAAGGCGAAGATCTGGCCGGTGTTCAACGCCAGGGTGTCCACCGGCGAGGAGTAGAAGCCGCCCGCCTGGCGCCAGCGCGGGCCGCCGATCTCGCCATCCACCTGATAGTCCAACTCCACCTGGGCGCCCTCGCCGAGATTGCGGCTGACCAGGCTGAGCTGCGTGAGGAATTTGGGCAGCAGTGTCGCCTCCATATCAATCGTGCTGCCAACGATTACGCCTTCATGCTGATAGCGCAGGCTGGCATCGCCCAGCGGATTGTCGCCGCTGGCAGGCAGGTCAAGATAGGCCAGCTCGCCGCCCATGGCGATCCATAGCCGCGGCGCCGTGCCCGGGCAGGCCTGCCAATGCAGGCCGCTGATGCGCAGGCCGGGCTGCGGGGCGCGCAGCAACTCATGCCAGGCATCGCCGTCGGAGACCAGCACGCTGGAGTGTCCCGGCCCGGCATCGATGGCTGCCGCCATGCGGCCCGCACCCAACGGCGAAAGGGCCGCCACGCGGCCACCACGTCCGGCGGGCAAGCCCTCGCCGCGGCCCGGGCCAACATCGGCCAGACCGCTGGCACCGGTGACCAGCACTCGGCTGCCCCAGCCGAGCCACAGCTTGTCTTCCCACACACGCGTCGCGATACTGCCCGCCACCTGCGGCAGGGCTTCCAAGCCCAAGTTGTGGCGCGAGACGTGCTCGTTGCGCTCCAGCACCCACACGCTGTTGGCTTTGAGCGCCCACAGCTGGCCGTTGTAGTCCAGCAGCTTGTGCAGCGGCTGGCCATCCGCCCCCAGCTTGATGGCCGAGCCAAAAGTGAGCGCGGTGAGCCACGCGGTGGGCGCGGCGCGTGAGATCTCGGCGCTGGCGATGAAGCCGCGCCACACCTGCGGGCCGAACTCTGTGTGCTGAAAGACATGCACCAGATCCGCCGTGTTGCTGCCATCATCATCAAACTCATGCTTGGGCGGTGAGGCGGCCGGATTGAAGCGCACACGCAAGATCGTCACACTGCTGCCCTGCGCCAGCAGCGCCTGCCCGTTGAGCACGGCCACATCGCTGACGATGCCATCGATGAGATCACCCGAGCTTGGCGAAATGTCACGCCAGTGAGGTGTAGCGTAGATGGCGTACTCAGAGGTGGTGTCCGGCACGATATCCCAACTGACCACGTTGAGCGTACTGACGCTGTTGGCGGTGATGTGGCGAGATTGCCCCACGCCTTTGCCCGCCAGGATACGTACCCACGCGCCGGCCCAGTGATCGACGGGCCAGTTCTTGTTGGTGTCCGTGAGGGCGGCGGCCGCGCCGCTGGTGGTCACACCGCGTTCACCGTTGAGGTAAACATGCGATGGCGTGGCATCGGCGCGTTGGTCGGCGGCGTAGAGCACACCTTGCAACTCAAAGAACACGAAGTTACGCGCCTGCTCGGCATCCTGCACGCGGTAGTAGGCGCAGAACTCCGTAGCGCTCCATGTGCTGCCATCCGGCGAACTACTACCGCCGCTGGCGCGGCGTTGCACGCCGATCTCCCAATGGTTGCTGGCGTTATCAGCCGCGGCGCCGCGCAGCGAAAGGTGATAGCTGCCGGCGCTGAGCGGCGTGCTGTAGCCAGAGACATCGAAGCTGCGCAACTGGCTGACCACATCGCCCACATCCGCCTGGGTGATGGCATGCGTTGAACCAGGCAGCACCGCGCCCGGCTGCCCGGCCGCATCGGCGTGCAGTTGCAGGGTCAGCTCGCCCGGCGACCCAACCCGGCGCAGCCACACGCGCGCCTGCTTGGCGGCCAGCCCCTCGGCGCCCACCGTGAAGGCGGCGGCCAGGCTGCGTTGCGCCCCGATGAGCGATTGCCAGCGCACATCGCCCGGCAGGCGCTGGGCGGCGTTGCGCAGGCCGCTGACATAACGCCACTGCGGCGTGGCGTGCACGCGGCCCGGCGTGAGAGTCCACGCCTCCTGGCTGTCATAGAAACGGCGGGCGGCCTGCGTGCTAAAGCGCGCCGCGCCGCGGCCGCCGCTCCAATCACGCTGCTCGATCTGCGCCAGGCCGGGCTCCCAGGCGCCGAAGCCGCTGACCCAATTGAGACGCAAGCCCGAAGGCGTGAGCACACTTTCCTTGATGCCCGCCGCCCCACCCTCCAGACGTAAGCCCCAGGTGAGCACACCATCACTCAGGCTGAGCTCATGGCTTGGCGAACTGGCTCCGGCATACACGCGTGTGCCCGCGCTCACGCCTGCCCCCGCAGACGCAGCAAGCGAGCGGCGCGTTGCGGCCGCCAAATCGGGAAGCGGCGGCGAGCGGCCTGCAGCTCTTCGGCGGCCTCTTGCCAAAGAAGGCCCAACTTGGCATCGCCGCCGCGGCGGGCACACTGCCAGCGCAAGGCACGCTCGGCCACCGCCGCCACGGCCAGCTCAGGCGCGATGGCTTCGGCCAGCACATCATCGTGCGCCGCCAGGCGCGGGTGAGCTGCCAGATACCACACGCGCAGCGGCCGCCCCGCAGGCAGCAGGTCGGCGAAGAGCACCACGCCGGGCGAGCCGGGCGCAGCCGGAACAAAATCCCAATCGTGCAGGGTGCGCCACGGGTCCCCCGCACTGACACCGGGCACGGCGAGATAATCGATGCGCAGTGGGCGGCGGCGCGCCCAGGCCAGCGTATTGTTGCTGGAGGGCAGCACGTCTTCATCCACCTGGGGCACCGCACCCAGCCCGCGCAGGGCGCTGTTGGCCAGCTCGAGCATCGTTGCCAGCGGGTACTGCGCCGAGGCCAGCGCATAGGCCATGCCCGCTTCCACGGGCTCACTGAGGCTGGCCGCCAGCGTCAGCGTGCCGCTGCTGGCGGCGAAGCCCGCCACGCGGGCGAACTCACCCGCCGGCGGCATCCCGCTGGCTGCCAGGAAGACGGTACCCCCTTTCCAGTCATCCTCGCGCTGGCCAGCCAGCTCGGCCGCATCCACCAGCGTGCTGGCGCTGCCGCCGCTGGCCTGGCCGCGGCGCAGCTGGCCCAATTCCATATAGGCGTCTTGAAGCAACTCACTCAACGTGTACGACATACATCCCCCTTAGACTGCCGCGCCGTTAAACAACGCAGCATGCGGCATTCATAGCACGCAGGCTGCGGTTTGTGCAGATCTGGGGGCGGATGTCAAGCAGCGTGTGTCAACCAACAGCAGACGAGCTAATAAAAGGGCCCAGGCTCCCCCTCGCCTGGGCCAATCGTAAGAAGCACGCGCAGTACTTGTTTATCAGACGCACGCGGGTGTGCTAAATCCCCGTGCCGCCAAACGCATCACTGCTTCTCACCGCTCATTCTTCACTACGTCGTGATGCCCGTGATCTTGCCGTGTGCCTTGTTGTTGGCCACCAGCAGGCTGAGCTCGCCCACCACCTCGCCCTTCAGGCTGTCGCCCGAGCGCGCCAACTCCTTGGCCTCAAAGCCGCGCAAGGTGTAGAAGCCCACCTTACCGCTCTCCAGCACGTAGGCGGTGTGCACCGGGCACCAGCGGTCCATCACCAGCTCCAGCTCGCCGTACTGAGTCACCACGCGTTCCACCGCGTCCAGGCCCAGCTTGTTCTCGCCCTGGCCCACGCGCACGAAGGTGCTATTGTCCAGAAGGCTGCGCAAGTCATTGGCCACACGCGGGTTCATCACCAGCAGATCCGGGTTGCCGCCATCCATCACGATCTCTTCCATCAGTCCGTCCACATCGGCCTTGGCGATAGCGCCGCCGGCGTCAACGCTGTTGTTGGTGACGAAGCTGCCCAGGCCGCCCATCGAGCGCGGCGTGCTGGCCGAGCCAGCCGCACGCACGCCGTGGAAGGCTGCGCCTTCCACCAGGCGCAGCAGGTGCGGGATGGCCTTGTTGGCCTGGTACTGAAACTCATCCTCGATGCCGTGCTGGCTAATCGCCTGCTGCGTACCGCTCACCTGCACCGCTTTCTGAAAAATGCTGGTGTAGTTGAACGGCACGTTGAGCGCCGTGAGCGGGCCGTAGTCGGCATCGTCGCCTTCGAGGCGAGCCATTGCCGTGATCTGGATCGGCGCGGTAGCTGCATGAGTGGCATTCGTGCCGCCGTAGGCGCGACTGTACACGGTGATGGTGTTGGTGCCCAGGTCCACACTCTTGACCACCATGTACTCCGCATCGATCAGGAGGACATGCCCATCCTGAAACACCGAGGCATCCGCCACCACAAAGCTGGTGTCAGATGCGTCAATCGTCTCGCCGTTGTTGGCGGCGGTCACCAGCGGGTCAAGCTCATCTTCAAGCAGCTCAACCTTGTGGCCGTTCATACGGATCTTGAACTTCTCGCGGGCGCTATCCAACCCCAAGCGCGCCAACAGCGGCGTGTCACGCGGGTCGATCATTTGCACTACATCACTGATCACGCGTGCCTGCGCCGCGCTGTCTGCATAGGTTGTTTTCATTCCATCGTATATTGCCATACATCCCCCTTTTGGCTGTAAGCTGATAGCGGTTAGCCATTAGCAGTCAGCTAGTCGAGTTAACGAGCAACTAGTAACAACCACCAGTTACTAATTACCAATCTCCATGTCTACTCATTTAGTAAACTTCCAACCCCCTTCTCCTAAACTCCCGCTTGAGCTCCAGCAGCGCGCCCAGGTCCCCCGGGCGCAGGGCAGCCAGCCGCCGCGCATACTCGCTGCGCGCATCCGGCGCAGCCGCACCTGCCCCGCCCGGCGGGATGGCGCGGCTGGCACGCGGCGCCAGCCGGCCCACCTGTGCCATACGTGCCAGGGCCAGGCTGGCCAGGTCTGCCAGGGCGCTGAGCTCGGCTTGCGGCTCGCCGCCCTGGGCCTGCTGCAGCAACTGCTGCACACCCGGCGCGCGCTCCAGGCCCGCGTGCTGCAAAGCCTCCAGCACTTGCAGCTGGGCTGGTGCGTCACCTTCGCTGGCGCTGCCGCGCTCAGCCGCCAACTGCTCCAGGCGCGTTTCCAGCACCTCCACCAGTTCCTCTCGCAATTGGGCTTTCACAATATCGGCAATGCGTTGCTGCTTCTTACTCGTCCCCACACCTGCTGACGCCGGCTCTTGTGCTGGCAAGGAGACTTCTGCCTCTGTGTCCATGTTTCCCCCTTTCGCAGCAGGGTATAGCACAGCGCCCCATTGCCAAGCTATATTGCCACGCGCTATCAAGCCGTTGGACAACAACCTAACAATTATGCAAGGTCATTGGAGGGAATTTGAATTTCAACTATCATCCTTGATAGGGTGAGAAGATGGGAAACCAAGCGCTAGCGCATCCAAGAAAGCCAAACGCCCGATTTGCCCATCGGGCAGAACGAGTTTAAGGCAAGTCTGCTGCCTTTAACGGAAATCAACGAGAGAGCAAGCATTACGCTAGCCGCACGCGCCGCCCGACTCATATGACCTCACCCACAATCGCCATTCTGGTGCACCTGTTCACAAGTGTACTGTTCCTGTTTATTGGCTTGCGCCTCAGAGCCAAGCGATACGATAGCGCCAAAGATCAACGCGCCTGGGATGCGTTCCTCGTCTGGTGGTATGGCATGGCGCTCAATTCCGCGCTAATGGCATTCTCCATGCTGCTCAGCCTGTGGGGCGTCAGCAGCCTGTATCTGTTTGTCATCCTCAGCGTGCTGGGCACCTTTGCCGTAGGCGGGGCCATGTGGGGCTTGCTCAGTTATCTGCTGTATGTTTACACCGGCAGCTGGCGCCCATCTCGCTGGGTGGCCGGGTTCTACATCGTTTTCTGCCTGTACCTGGTCTACACCGTAGTGGCCTTCGTCCCCGTGCGTGCCAGCCTCTCCACATGGCAAGTCTTCATAGAATACGCGCACACGCCTGGCCCCTTGTATCCGGTTGGCCTTTTGCTACTCTTCGCCCTGCCACCCATCTTGGCCAGTGCTGCTTTCTTCCGCCTGTATTTCAGTCTCACCGAGCGCAGCGCGCGCTATCGTTCCCTGGTGATCACGACGGGCATCTTCCTATTCTTTGGTTTCCCTTACATCATGCCCATCGTGCTGTACCTCTTTAACATTCTCACTACCCAGTTGCCCTGGTGGCAGCTCACCCAGCGTGTGGTCGGCATTGTGGCCCTTGCGCTGATCTACTTCGCCTATTATCCGCCCGCGCTGGTCCGCAAACATCTGCTTGTTAACGCAGTGACAGGTTAACCAACACTCCCCTCATCCAACATCAACGCCGCACCGCTGAGCGGCTTCTATATCACTTCGGCCTGTTCCTGTTATTTCGATCGCTTACTTTCCGCCAAAGTCCATACAACGCCAGCTCAAGGTCAAAGCCATCACCTAACAAAAAAAAGCCGCCCGTGCGGGCAGCTTTTCTTATTCTCCATCGTGCCTACTTTGCAGCCGGGGTTGGCGTGCCGCTGGCCGGCTCCCCGGTGCCAATATAGGTTTCTTCGGTCGTGCCCAGTTGCGCCGCCGGCAGCAAGCGCGAGTCTGACGCGTCATACGTCACCACGACCTTGTCGCCTTTCTTGAACTCATCGTCATCGTCCATATTGCGCACCAGCACGGTGAGCTCCGTACCGCCCTTGAGCGAGACCTCTACGCGTGTGTCCGTACCCAGGAACACAGAGTCGAGCACGCGGGCGTTCATCACCGCGTTGACGCGCGGCGGCTGCGGTCTGGCCGGATTTGTTGGCGCCGGCGGCGGCATTTCAGCGCCCGGCGCCAAGGCCGGCGCCAGCTCGCGTGCCACAGCCAGCTTCTCCGGGCGGATCACCATGGTGACCTTGTCACCAGGCATCAGCGGGAAGTTGGCCCGCGCCGCAGTAACATCCTCACGCCCCACTTTCAGCACGGTACGATCCTCATGCAGCGATACCACCTTGCCTTCCAGGAAGTTGGTGTCACCAATAAAATCAGCCACAAAGTGATTGGCCGGGAAATTGTAGATCTGCTCAGGCGTGCCCACCTGCTGCACGCGGCCTTCGCTCATCACGGCGATACGGTCGCTCATGGTGAGCGCTTCTTCCTGGTCATGCGTTACATAAATAAAGGTGATGCCCACGCGCTTCTGCAAATCCTTGAGCTCGTGCTGCATCGTCTCACGCAGCTTGAGATCCAGCGCACCCAGCGGCTCATCCAGCAGCAGCACCGCCGGGCGGTTCACCAGCGCGCGCGCCAACGCCACACGTTGCTGCTGCCCGCCGGAGAGTTGGTTGGGCTTGCGCTCCCCCAGCTGCCCCAGTTTGACCAATTCCAGCGCCTCGCGCACGCGCACTTCGCGTTCACCCTTGGGTACACGCTTGACCGCCAAGCCAAATCCCACGTTCTGCGCCACCGTGAGATGGGGGAACAGCGCATAGCTTTGGAACACGGTATTGACCGGGCGCTTGTACGGCGGCACATCATTGGAGAGCTGGCCGTTGAGAAAAATATCACCACTGGTGGGGAACTCAAAGCCGGCGATCATACGCAAAGTAGTGGTCTTGCCGCAACCACTGGGGCCAAGCATGGTGAAGAATTCACCTTGCTTGATCTCCAGATCCACGCCTTTAACAGCGTGCATCAGCCCTTCACCGCGCCCCGCGCCGGAGAAGACTTTGCTTACGTTTTTGAGTTCTACTGCCAATGGTTTCGCGTTCATTCTCATTCCTTCAGAAACATAGGCTCTTATTGCCCAATTCTGTTTATCTCACTCAATGCTCTGCGGCGCACTGATCCCAGGACGGCTTGCCCGTCCTCAATGCTACGCGGCGCATATCAATCCCTAGACGGCTTTCCCGTCCTCAATGCTACGCGGCGCACACTAATCTCTGGACGGCTTGCCCGCGCCAATGCGCCGCAACCAAAACTCCGTTTACTTCTCCTGCGAGGAGAACGGGTAAACCTTGTCTGTTACAACGAAGCCACAAACCCGTTCTCCCACGCGGCGCATATCAATCCCTAGACGGCTTTCCCGTTCCTATGCGCCGCAATCGCCACTCCGTTTACTTCTCCTGCGAGGAGAACGGGTAAACCTTGTCTGTTACAACGAAGCCACAAACCCGTTCTCCAACGCGGCGCATATCAATCCCTAGACGGCTTTCCCGTTCCTATGCGCCGCAACCATTCACTAAACAGCAAGATCACCACAGACACCATGATAACCACCGCGGCCGTGGTTACGGCCAGCGGTAGGCGGCTGGGGAAGCGCAGCTGCGAATACAAATACACCGGCAGCGTATTCTGCGTTCCCGCCAGGAAGAACGACAGCGAGAACTCATCGAACGACATGGTGAACGAAGACAAGAACGCCGCCACCAATGCCGGCATGGAAATGGGCAGGGTCACACGCATCAGTGTGCCCCAGTAGGTAGCGCCCAGGTCCATGGCGGCTTCTTCCAGATTGTTGGCAAAGCCAGACAGGCGCGCCGCCACGATCAGCATCACATAGGGCATATTGATGATGGTGTGGCCGATCATGATGGTGGTCAGGCTGAGCTCCACATTCAAGGCCTGGAACATAAGCAACAAAGCCACCGCCAGCACCACATACGGGATCACCAGCGGCAGCGTGGCAATATTCAAGAAGAATTCGCGCCCCGGGAAGTTGTAGCGCGCAATTGCAATCGCCGCAGCGCTGCCCAGGAGCGTAGCCACCACCGAAGACACCAGGCCAATGATCAAGCTGTTCTTGGCCGCGTTAATAAGCTCGGTGGCTTGCAGCAACTCTCGGTACCATTGCAGCGTAAATCCCTTCAAGGGAAAGACTAGCAGCACCGAATCATTGAACGAGAAGACAATCAACAGCAGGATGGGCAGCTGCAAAAACACCAGCAGCAATATGTAATAGCCCAAGCCCAACCACTTGCCAGTTTGTCGCATCAGCGTGTCCTCATCCCTTCCACGCGCGCCTTAGGAAGACACCGGCACTTCAGTAATCGGGATAAAGCGGTTGAAGACGTAGCTGAACACGCCCACCAGCACCAACAGCACCATGCTCATCAGCGCACCCAGCGGCCAGTTGAGCGCACGCCCAAACTGGTCCTGGATCAGGTTGCCGTACATGATGCCGCTCACGCCACCCACCAGCGTGGGGGTGACCCACTCACCCAGTGTGGGGATGAATACAAAGAAGAACGCCGAGGCCACACCCGGCATGGTCAGCGGGAAGGTAACCCGCCAGAAGGTCACGCTGGGCGAGGCGCCAAGGTCAGCTGCGGCTTCGTGCAGGCGCGGGTCAATGCGCTCCATGGCAGCGAAGATGGGCAGCGCCGCAAACGGGATCCACACATACACCAGCGTGATGAGCACGGCCGCCTGGCTGTACAGCAAGATCGGCGAGCCATCTTGGATGAGGCCCAGGCTCATCAGCACTTGATTGAGCAGACCCTCAGACCCCAAGATCACTTTCCACGCCAACACGCGCAGCAGATAGCTGATCCACGCCGGCAAAATCAGCAGTGTGAGCAGGATCACACGGCGCGAGCCGGTGTAGAAGACCAGATAATACGAAACAGGGTAGGCCAGCACAATTGAGAACACTGCAGTCAGCAGCGCCAGCTGGCTGGAGTTCAACAGCAGAACAAAATAAGACGGGTTCGAGAAAAAATTATTGAAAGCATTGAGCGAGAGTGGAAACAGCGGGCCAAAGCTGCTGGACTTAAACGCATACAGCGCCATGATGACCAAAGGCACCATGAAGAACAGCAACAGAAACACCGAAGGCGGTGTGATCAGGGTAAAAAGTCGGCGCTTGTTTTCCATTCCAAATCCTTAGCAGAGAGCAGGGCGGGTGGCATGTGCCGATGGCGTATGCCAATGGCATTCTGCCATACCCGCCCTGCTCCGTTTGCGTCAGTAATTACGTCACCCGCGAGGACTCTGCGAGCTACTGACCAGCCTTCACTTCGTTCCAGATGGTGGTCATCATTTCGCGCTGGGCTTGCGTCAGCGGATGCTGGAAGTTGCTGCTCGCCAGCACAGCCGGATCATCGAACTGGAAGATTTCCACCAGGTTCGGGTCCAGCAGGGCCACAGACTCCATGTTGGCTGCGCCGTAGTAGAAGTCATTGGCCATGTTGGCGTTGGACTGCGCATCGATCAGCGCGTTGATGTAATCATACGCCAGGTCCACATTGGTGGAATCCGCAGCGATGCCGAAGCCACAAGCATAGCTGATACGGCCCTCAGTGGGGTTCACATACTCCACCTCGTAGCCTTCATCGGCCAGGGTGGCCCAGGCATCGTTCCAGGTGTTGGCGCCCACGGAAACATCACCGGCGGCCAACAGCTGGTTGATCTCGGTGTAATCCACCCAGTAGGTCAGCAGGTTGGGCTTCAGCGCGATCAGGTGCTGCTTGATTTCCTCCTGCTGCTCCGGCGTGGTGTTGTACGGGTCATAGCCCAGTGCATACGCCGCCGTCAGGAAGGTGGATTCACCCGAGTCAAAGATGGCCACTTTGCCAGCGTACTGCGGGTCCCACAGGTCAGCCCACGAGGTCGGCACTTCGTCCACCAGGTCCGTACGCACAGTGATGGATTCGTACGCCCAATCCCATGGGATGAAGTATTGCTGGCCGTTAAAGACACCGTGCTGGGTCAGCTCAGGGAAAAGCTGATCAAAGTTGGAGAGGCGCGACACGTCCAGAGGCTGCACCAGGCCGGCCTCCACGTACAAGCCCCACCAGCTTCCACAGGGGTGCACTACATCAAATTGGAAGCCGCTCTGTGCCTTAGAAAAGGCCTCAGCGTCTTCACCAAAGAAGCTGTATTCCGGAGCAATGTCCGGGTGTTGCAGGGCAAATGGCTCCCAATAGCTGGGTTCCTCATAGCCCGACCACTCCAGCACCACCAACTTTGTGTTGGGGGCCGCTGCGCTGCCGCCACAAGCAGCCAGCATGGCTACCAGCGCCAACAGCAATACAACTTTCTTGCTTTTATTCAATGTCATTCTCTCTTTCTCCTTAAACATTGTTAAACAAAAAAACTGTACTTGGGGTTCCGCAGCCGTGGCCACGACTTCGCCCGTACAGTTTCGCCACTTCGCTCCCATGGGAGCAACTCCCGCGGGAGTATCTCCCCCAAAGCAGCTGGGACAGGACAGTCTCCATCTACCGTCATTTTGAGTATTTTATTAGGTTGAGGCCAAAATGCAATGCTCAAAGCTTAAAGAATTGAAAGAATTTTTCAGGCCCGGCGGCTAAAGCGCAGTAGACTACAGGCAATGAATGCTCCACACCTAAAATTCCGCCTGCCCATCCTGGTCAGCAGCGTGGCCCTGCTGGTGCTGGCCGTGCTGGCCGGCCTGGCGCGCATCGGCTGGGCGCTGCCCAGCCTGCCCAGCCAGCTGCCCATTGCCCACGGCCCGCTGATGATCTGCGGCTTCTTTGGCACCCTCATTGCTCTGGAACGCGCCGTGGCCCTCGGCCGCCGCTGGATGTACTTCGGCCCAGTGCTGAGCGCCGTGGGTGGCCTGCTGCTGGTAGCCGGCCACTCGCTGCCCGGTGGCCTGCTGATCACGTTGGCCAGCCTGAGCTTCAGCATCATCGGCTGGCTCATCGTGCGCCAAGCCCCGGCCAACTACACCACCGTCATGGCGCTTGGCGCCACCAGTTGGCTGGTGGGCAACTTGCTCTGGGTCTATGGCCTGCCGCTTTCCATCATTGTGTATTGGTGGGCTGCCTTTTTGGTGCTCACCATCGCCGGCGAGCGTCTGGAACTCGGCCGCTTGTTGCGCCCCAGCCGCGCCGCGCAGTCCGCCTTCCTACTGGCTACTGCGGCCGTGCTTGTGGGCGCGATTCTAGTGGCATTCGATTTTGCCCTCGGCGCACGCGTCTACAACATCGGCCTGCTGGCGCTCAGTCTGTGGTTCGTGCGCTACGATGTGGTGCGCGTGACCCTGCGCAGCACAGGGCTGCCGCGCTACATTGCCTGCGCGCTGGGCCTGGGTTATGTGTGGATGGCCTTCAGCGCTATCCTTGGCCTGCTCTACGGCCCGCAGGTGGCGGGTCTGATCTATGATGCTTACTGGCACGGCCTGTTCGTGGGCTTTGTGCTCTCGATGGTCTTTGCCCACGGGCCGATCATCCTGCCTGCCATCCTGGCGCGCGTAGCTGTGTACCATCCGGTGCTTTACGCTCCGCTGACATTGCTGCATACCTCCCTGGTGATCCGCATCATCGGCAATCTGCTGCAAGATGCCAGCATCCGTCGGTGGGGAGGCATGCTCAATGGCATTGCCATTTTGCTGTTCTTTATTTCAATGGCCATCTCATTTCGCCGCTCGAGGCAGTAACGAGCCTCACCTAAATCAAAAACAGCGCAGAGGATTCTCTGCGCTGTTTTTTTGATTCACTCAACTTGCCTTACGGGTTGGCTGGCCCTTCTTTGAATATGTTCGGGTCGGCCACACCCTCCACATGCAGGATACCTACCAGGCCACGTTCCAAGCGGCTGAGGGCGTGGTCTACCAGCACATAGTTGCCGGGGTAATCCACACCGAACTCAACCATCACCGCCCCACCCGGCGGCACGCTGATGGTCTGCACATCCGTCAGCGGCGGCGCGGTCAGCGAGCCGAAGGCATACGCCCGGTCAAAGATCTCACCAATCACATGGAAGGAGGAGGTGAAGTTCGGCCCGCCCACGCCCATGTAGATGCGCACCGTTTCACCCACGTTGGCGTTCAGCATGAAGTCTTCGCTGGCCAGGCCCAGGGCACCCACCGCACCGTTGAATACAAAGTATTCTGGCTCCTCATCCGCCATCTTCTCATGGCTGAAGGTCAGCTCACCCGGCGTGCCAAACGGCTCGATGGTGTAGATCTCGCTCTGCATCACGTAGAACTCGCGGTCCACCGGCGGCAGGCCGCCCTCAGGTTCGATAAGGATCAGCCCGAACATGCCGCTGGTAATGTGATGCGGCACACTGGGCGTGGCGCAGTGGTACACATAGATGCCGGGTTGCAACGCCGTGAAGGTGAAGACCTTGGTCTCACCGGGCTGCACCTGCGATACTTCGCCGCCGCCGCCCGGGCCCGTGGCGGAATGCAGGTCCACCGAGTGCACGAAGGCGCTCCCGGTTTCATTGCGCAGCGTAACCTCTACCGTGTCACCCACGCGGGCGCGGATGAAGGGGCCAGGCACGCTGCCATTGAACGTGAAATAGGGATAGGTGGTGCCATCAGCCAGTTGGCCGACAACTTCTTGCGCCACCAGCTCGGCCTGCACCAATTGCGGGCCACGCGCCCCCACCGATGCGGGAATATCTGCCGGGTTCTTGACAACGGTGGCAGCGCTGGCACTATCCCCGCTGCCTACTTGCAGCGTGCCCTGCATACCCGCAGCCTGGTGCCCAGGCACAATGCAGTAGTAGGTGAAGCTGCCTGCGCTATCCACGAGGAACTTGATTGTCTGCTCCTCGCCCTGCGCGGTGAGGAAGCCTGTATCCACCCCAAATTCGTCGATCTGCAAATTGTGTTGCACGGCTTCGGCGTTCACCAGGGTGATCTCAACAATGTCGCCAGGCTCAGCGATCAAGGTGGGGTTGATAACGCCATCGATCTCGCCGCCCACGCCGATGAACACCAGGTTGTGCCCACTCGTGCCGGTGGTGAGGGTGTAGGAGACATCGGCCGGGCCATCAGGCACTTCGGCCTGGCTGACCGGGTCGCTGCTCATATCGCCCATGTCATGATCGCCCATCCCGGTGCCACTCATTTGGTCCTGCATGGCGCTCACCGTAGCCTGCAAGGCCACCTGTTCACGCTCCAGCGAGTAGCACCCGGTAAGCAAAACTGCCAATAACACTACAAACAAAATGGAAATAACGCGTTTTCTCTGTTGCATGGCTCTCCCTAAGAAGGCAAATAGTGCTACTAGCGTACGGGAGAGCTACATGCCTAAGTTAGGTGCTATTATCCCTTCTTAAGTGGCATTTTGTCCCAAGCCACACAGGAGATCTATGGCCACCGAGTACCGCATCAATGCCCCATTAAATGTAGACGCAGCCATTGAGCTATACCGCGCCAGCACCCTGGGTGAGCGCCGCCCAGTGGACGACCGCGAGCGTATGGCCACCATGCTGGCCAACGCCAACCTCACCGTTACCGCCTGGAATGGCGACACGCTGGTGGGCATCGCCCGCTCCGTCACCGATTGGGCGTATTGCTGCTATTTATCAGACTTGGCGGTGCGCAGCGACCAGCAAAAGAGCGGCATCGGTAAGCAGCTCATCCGTGAGACCCAGGCAGCCCTGCACCCCGAGGCCAAGATCATCCTGTTGGCCGCCCCTCAAGCTGTGGACTACTATCCACGCATTGGCTTTGAGCAACACCCCAGCGCGTGGACTGTTCCCTCGCGCCAAGCATTGAAGTAGCCCGCATGGATTGTTGACGCTGGATAACCGCTGGCTTGCAGAAGCGTCGCTCAGCGAAGCTGAGTAGCTCTGCTGCGTGCTGCGCACGCAGCACGCAACTCACAGCTTGTTTTCATCTCGCCGCTGTAGCATGCAAGCATGGACAACGACGACAAACCCATAGGTCAAATCCTCTCGCGGCGCGAGGCGCTCACCCTGTTTGGGCTGAGTGGCGCCGCCTTGCTGGCAGCCTGTGCGCCGGAAGCGGGCAGCCTGCAGCAAGCCCTCGCCACCTCCACCAGCGCGGCCAGCAGCCCAACGGCGGCCGCCACCGCAGGCACACAGGCCAGCGCAGGCAGCTTGCCTGCCTGCATCGCCCGCCCGGAGCTCACCGAGGGGCCGTACTTCGTAGACGAGCGCCTGGAGCGCGCTGACGTGCGCAGCGATCCCAGCGACGGCAGCGTGCGCCCCGGCGTTCCGCTGGCGCTCACCTTCCTGGTCTCCACGGTGAAGGACAATGCTTGCCAGCCGCTGCCGGGCGTGATGGTGGATATTTGGCATTGCGATGCGCAAGGCGCTTACTCGGATGCCAGTGACGGTAATTTTGGAGACCAGCGTGGCAAGCAATTTTTGCGCGGCTACCAAATTACCGATGCCAACGGGCTGGCGCGCTTCACCACCATCTACCCCGGCTGGTATCAGGGCCGCGCCGTGCACATCCACTTCAAAATCCGCAATTACCCACCCGCGGAGTCTGGCTTTGATTTCACCTCGCAAGTCTTCTTTGACGATGCGCTCTCGGAGCAGATCTTTGCCAGCCAGGCCGACTATGCCAAAGCGGGCAGTTTCCTGCGCAACGCCCAGGATGGCATCTACGGCCAGAGCGGGGGGCAGACTCTGCTGACCCTAACGCCTCAAGCAGAGGGCTACTCCACCACCTTCGATATTGGGCTCACGATGTAAAAACGCGTTGTGGCTACGCTCTACAAGCTAACTTTTGTGTCATTCCGAATGAGGCCTGCGCCAAAGGCGCAGGCCGAGGAGGAATCCTTTAGGTCATTGCAAAAGATGCTGGTTTTTGTTGCCCTAAAGGATTCCTCGGCTAGCTGACCTATACAACTCAACAATCTCAAAAATATCGCCTCGGAATGACAAGGCGGCCAAGATGCGCGCTTAGCTCTCCGTCTTCGCGCCGGCCACCCCTACGGGGTCAGCCATCACGGGCGGCAAGCCGCCTGCCGCCGGGTCAAAGCCGCGGCGGCTGGGCTGCGCTGTTTCCGCCTCCGCCAGCAGGCGGCGCTTGCGCGCCTCCAGGCGCGCCGCGGCCAGTTGCTCCTGCTCGGCCTGCGCCATCACTTCCTTCGCATCCGTCTCACCGATCTGCTCCAGCGCACGCTCACGGCTGTAGCCCAGGTCACGCACGGCCATGCTGGCGGCGTTGATACGCGTCATGCGGTCCGTGGGCACATCTGCGGTCAGCTCCACATCGATCAGAACCTGCGTGAGGTCAGCCTCGGCCGGGTCCAGCGCAATCGACTCTTGTTTGCCGCGCTTGTTCACATAGGCGTTCAGCGGCTGCCCGCTGTGCTGCACCCAACTCAGCATCAGGTGGAACACTTCGGCCAGCGCATCCTGCGCCAGCTCCTTGTAGGGCGTCAGACTTTTGATGCCGCTTTGCGTCGCCAGATTGAGTGTGGCGAAAGCCGTGCCGCCCGGGAAATCAGCCGTTTGCAGCACGCGTGGCACCGTGCTCTTGCCCATACGCTCGGCTACGCGCTCGGCAATACGCGCCAGGCTCTCGTCCAGCCCCGGCGCGGCCAACGGGCTGAGCTGGTGGCCCGGCGGCACATGCACCACGCGGCCGGGCTCGCCATAATCCACATCCACCTCCGCGCTCGGCCCCTCCACCTTGAGGCGCGGCGCCGCGGCGTAAGCAATCACTTCGGAGGCCAACAGCGTCTCCACGATGTTCTGGGTATCCCATTGCTTGGATTGATAGATCGAGGCCAGCAGCGGGATGCGCTGCAAGCCGCCGCTGTGCAGCGTTGTGCCGCCCACCTTCGCCGCCCAGGGCAGGAAGCCCAGGCCGTGCGCCTCGCGCAGAATTTCGATGGCGGCCGCCTGCTCGCTGCCCGCCGGTTCGGCCAGCGCAGCCCCATCCGGCTGCAGCAGCGCCCATACGGCGCGCTGCTCGCTATCCATGTAATCGAAGATGGTGCAGTAATTGAGTTCCTCGCTGCGCTTGCCAGAGCGTGCACGCCGCGGCTTGGGCAGCTTCTCGGCCAAGGCACTGCCCCAAAAGGCCACCGCCTCGTCCACGCGCATAACCTGCGTCAGCAGCACGGCTTCCGGCTGCCAATCCGAGTAGCGCACATGCACATGTTGCGGGTTGCGCACGATGATGGCAAAGGGCCCATAGCGCAAGCTGGCCACGGCGCCCGGACCGCCAGCCGTCGCCCCCAGCAACTGGCCTGCCTGCTGCTGGGCGGGTAGGTAGATCACCTGCGCCACCACTTCGTCATACAGCAGCGCGCTCAGCACGACATCGCGCAGCACATTGGCGCGCCGGCGGCGGCTGGCATTGCGGAAATGCCAGGCCAGCGCCCGTTCCATGCGCTCGGCCTGGCGCTGGGTCTGAGCACCCTCGCCCAGCGGCTGCACGCGGATGCGCGGCGCCACCGCGCTGAGCACACGCGTGCCGGCCCGCACGGCATCGTGCGGGTCGGTACTGACCACCTTGTGCACCCAGCCCACCGCCTGCAGCGGCGGCGGCAGCTGCCAGCGGTTGTGCCACATGGCATCCATGGCACCCAGCATCTCATCGCGCTCGCGGTCAGCAGCAATCATGTGTGAAGCAATGTTTTGAAAGTGTGATAGCTCTTGCATAGTTCCCCCTTTTGGCAGTGTAGCCATCAACTCGACAATCAACAGAATTACACTGTCCCTGTCAAGCAAATCCTTAACCACAAAGACACAAAGTACACAAAGATTTACTTTGTGTTCTTTGTGTCTTTGTGGTGAAAAGTAAAAAAGACGGCCTAAAAAAGGCCGTCTTTTTATCATCCCAGATACCGTCCGCCGCTTGGCGGCGCGATCTGCCGCAGGCGGCTGCCATCCCGGAAGATGAACGAGAGCACCAGGCCTGCAATGAAGCCGCCGATGTGCGCCATGTAGGCCACGCCGCCGGTATCGGCGGCGTTGGGGTCCAACGAGCCCAGACCGCTGAACAGTTGCAGCACGAACCAAAAACCGATCACGATCAGCGCATTCATCTGCGTGATGTAACGGCCCAGCAGCACGCGTACGCTGCGGCCGGGGAACATCACCAGGTAGGCACCCAATACGCCCGCAATGGCGCCCGAGGCGCCCAGGTTAGGGATGTTGGAGGCAGGGTTGAAATAGAACTGCAAGAACGTGGCCCCGATGCCACTGAGGATATAGAAGATCAGGAACTTGACGTGGCCAAAGTTGTCTTCCACATTGTCGCCAAAGATCCACAGGTACAGCATATTGCCGCCCAGATGCACAATGCCAGCATGCATGAACATGGCGCTGAAAATGGTCGTGGATTCCCAGAACGGGTTCTGCACAAAGCGCGCCGGTACAAAGGCCCACTCCACAATAAAAGCATCCCCCAGCATCAGCTCCAGCAGGAACACCACTACGTTGATCGCAATCAATGCGTAGGTCACCACAGGCGTACTGCGGCGGCCGCTGTTGTCATCACCAATTGGCATCATAGTTGGAAATCTCCTCGTATCACGCTATTATAAGATACTGCAAAAGCAGCACACTGTACTCGCATCGGTGGGAATACATGGAAAAAGACCGCATCACACTGCAAGATTATGCTTTCTTCAACCGCCTGCTCGAGGGCTGCCAGATCATCAGCCACGATTTCAAGTATCTCTTCCTCAATGAGGTCATTCTCGAGCAGGGCAAGCAAAGCTGGGATAGCCTGCTTGGCAAGACCATGATGGAAGCCTACCCCGGCATCGAAAACACCGAGATGTTTGCCCGCCTCAAAGAGGTGATGCAAAGCGGTATGCCCCAGCGCATGCTCAACCATTTCACCTACCCAGACGGCAGCGAAGGCTGGTTTGACCTCAACATTCTGCCCTGGCCCGATGGCGCCATGATCCTTTCGCTGGACATCAGTGCCCGCAAGCGTCTTGAGCAGCTGGAAGGCAACAGCTAACATACTGCCCTTAAAAGAAAAACAGGGTCGTGCAGTGCACGACCCTGTTTTGTTTTTAAGCCTCAGCTAGCCTTAGTTCACGCTGCCGTCAGGATCGATGGAGGAGGGCTGCAGCACATCGTTCAGGTCCTCAGGGTTGCCCGTGCCCACAAAGCTGGCCACGTTGTCACCGGAGAGGCCTAAGGCCAGCACCTGACCAGGGCTGTACGAGCCATCCTTGCCTTCCAGCGTCAGCGCAACCAGCACGGAGTGCTTGGCACCGCCCACCAGATAGCTGCACACGCCCAGCGCCGTCACTGCCTGGCCGTCTTCCAGCGTGATGGCTTCATCAAGCTCCGTCACGCCTTCCAGCACGCAGGAGAGGTTGTACTCGCCATCCTGCTCTTCCAGCGGCACGTCCACACTAGCCACATCTTCCAGCGCCTGGAGCATTTCTGCCGATTCCAGATCGGTAGTGAAGGTCTTGCCCTTCAGCTCCAGCGAGCTGGCCAGCATGAAGTTGTTGGCATCGAAGGGGTTGCCGCTGTTGGCGAAGGCGCCAAACTCAGCTTCGTTCAAGCCCACCAGCAGCACATCACCGGGGTCATAGCTGCCACCCTGGCCGAGATAAGTCAGTGCCAGCGTCATGGTGCGTTCTACGCCGTTAACCCAGTAGCTGCACTGGCCCACGGAGGTCACCGTCTTGTCACCCTGCACAATGTATTGATCGGGCGTGAGCGTGGTGACGCTCTTCAGCACGCAGGTGAAGGTGTAAAGGCCATCCTCCGCCTGCAATGGGAAGCTGCTCTTCGCCACCAGCGCCAAGAGCGCCTGCGTGCCGGGTTGATCCAAGTTCAGCATGCGTGTGTTGCCACCCGTTACCGGGATGAACAGACCGCCCTGCCCGCCCAATGGCGGCACAACCTGCGGAGTACCCGCGCCACCATCACCACCCGTGCTGGACGTGGTGGGGGGGGTCACGGTGCAGACATTACCGCTGTCATCTACAAGGTAGACACCGTTGTAGTTAGGCGTGACATCACCGTTCCAGAAGCCCAGTCCGGTAGCTTCAAAGATGCCACCGCTGATGGTGTTACAGACCAGAGTTAGCTCCACAACACAATCACCGCCGGAACAGCTGCTGGCGCCATAGTACCCAGGCACATAGTCAGCCGCGGCTTGCGATTCCAGCAGGAAGCCATAGTTGCCACCAGAGATGGTGTTGTCTGTGAACGTTGTCTTTACATCACTCTTGAAGTAGTTCCATACATCTGAGGTGATATAGGCACCAGCCACACTGGCATTCACCTCGTTGCCTTCAAACTGAATGTCGTTTAACGGGTCGCCACTGCCGTTGCCAGACAGGGTTAAACCGTAGTACACACCGCTAATGTCGTTGTCTTTCACCGTTACCTGCTCGTACGGCGCAAACACAAAGATGCCGTAAGAGTTGGTCTTGCCGTTGGTGATGGTGTTGCCACTGATCACATCCGCACCATTGGTGTTATCGGTGTGGATGCCAGAACCGGCATTGGTCACGGTGTTGTTGGTGATCTGAGTACCCTTGGACCAGTTGAGGGCAATGCCATCGCCCACGTTGCTGATTTGGTTATTGTCGATCACGCCGCCGCTGGTATATCCAAAGATACCCATGGAGAAGAAATCACCCTGCACGTTGTCTACAGTGTTGTTACTGAAGTTAAAGGTACCGTTGCTGCTGCCCATCTGGATACCACGCGCATACACGTTCTGCACAGTGACATCTTCCACAGTCAGGTTAGTGTGCGTGTTGGTGATGATGCCGTTGTGAGAATTGATATCTACGCCACCTTTGGTAAGACCATTGTTCAGCAAGTCACTATCACCATCCACGGTCAGATCAAAGATGGAGACACCATTGGCCGAGACCAATATCACCGTATTGGTAGCATTGGGGCATGAGCCCTGGCAGGTGTTCACGTCAGTAACAGCCGGCTTGACAATCGTAACGCCCTGGCCAGAGCCTTGCAGTGTGACCGATTTGCTTACATTCACGTTCTCATAGAACGTGCCTGGGTCAATGTAAATCGTCCAGCCCGTGGTCACCGCCGCATCATTGATGGCCGCCTGAATAGACGAGTACGAAATGGTACAGTCCACACCGATGACACCAGTACCACCCCAAGTGGTGGGCACGACACCCGGTGGACAACCAATTGGATCCGGCGCAGTTAGCGCCGCAACAGCTACTTCCGAGGTCAGCGGGATCTCAACACCCTCAGAGTCCAGCAGCACGGTGCCAGTATCAGCCAGCACCTCCACTACTTCCGCCACACTCAATTGCTCTTCTTCGGTTTCGGGGGCTTCAGTTGCTTCAGAGGTTTGTGTTGCGTCAGGTGTTTCAGTAGCTTCAGAAGTCTGTGTTGCATCGGGTGTTTCAGTAGCTTCAGAAGTTTGTGATGCTTCAGGTGTTTCAGTAGCTTCAGAAGTTTGTGATGCTTCAGGTGTTTCAGTAGCTTCTTCCCCCAAGGGTGCCTCTTCTGTAGGCTCCTCAGGGGTGGACTCATTGGCGAACACCGTGATGGGTGCGGCCAACGAGAAGATGAGCACAAACACCATCGCCGCGCTCAACAGCTTAAAACGAAAACTGGAGTCCATACATTGTCCTTTGCTGTGACCCCCGAATAGGCGGCGAAGTGTTTCCCCAAGGCGGCCGGTCACCTAACAAAAATGTGAGTTAGATTAAATGTACTAACAGTTTAGAAAGTTGTCAAGGAGTTAATAGTCGAATTTCAGGGGGTCTCGACCACCGGCAGCGTGTCCGGCGAGACATTAAGCTCCACCAGGGGCAAAAATACCCAGCCGCTCAAGTCCTCGGTCTGCACCTGCAGCCACTGGCGCGTGGCATCTATCCCCACCACAGGCAACTGGCTGCCCGATTGCACCACCACGCCAAAGGTGTAGTTCACGCCGGGGCCTTCACGCAGGTTCACGCCCTCCGCGTGGGTCACCAGCGCCAAGGCGCCCGGCGCCCCGGTCACCGGGATGCTGGAGCCGGCTTCCTCGGTGCCTTCAGGGAGCGGCCGCGCAGTAGGATACGGGGTCACCGTAGCCCCGGTCAGCGCGGCGATAGCATCCATGATGGGTGCGCGCAGCTCAACAGTCTCCGCCAACCCGCGCATCACCGAATCCGGAGTGGCGCCACTCACAAAGGCCACCAGTAACTCCAAGACGCGGTTCATGTAGGCCAGCAGGCTGGCTTTGAAGGGTTGCATGCACAGCGGAGTTTGCTCTTGCTCCACTCCGCGGCGCAACTCCTGCAAGCGTTCCACCTGTTGCACCACCTGCTCACGCGGCAGGTTAACTGCTAACAGCAGAGCATCATCAAAAGCGCGCAGTGAATTGTTGAGGCTGTAATAGCTGGATGGCAGTGCTTGAGGAGAGCACTCCGGCGTGGGCACCGCCGCAATCACGGTGGGCGTTGACGCCACGCTGCTCCACAGTGCCCACGCGCAAAAGGCAATAATGGCTATAAAAGCGACGATCTTTAATACTCGCATCAAGCTCCGCCCATCGGGTGATTAACTTCAGGTATATTACTTATACACGCACAGTACGTCAACTATTGTCTAATCCACCAGGAAGGGGAAGGGGACAGCCATATCGGAAGAGGATTTAACATCGCACCCAACATGGACACTCTAGACTTCCCAGCCTGGCTGGAACAAAAGTACCTGACGTGGCAAGGCGCACGCGGCAAACGCGCAACCCTGGCCCAGTTTGCATCGCACTTGGGCATCTCCCCTCCCCTTCTCAGCCACTATCTGAACGGGGTGAGGAAACCAAGCGGCGACAACGTACACAGGCTGGCCAAACGTTTGGGCGTGGAAGTGTATGACATCTTAGGGCTGCAAATTCCCGACCCTAAGCTGCGCTTCATTTCCCGCAACTGGGGCAAACTGAACCCAGAGCAGCAACAAAAACTGATCACCACTGTGGAGAAAATGCTTAAGGCGGGCAATGACAAAGCACGAACAGCACGAGGAACCCGGCCTCGAACAGCTAACGAATAGATGGCATGAGCTCTCCACCAGCCAGGGTTGGCGATTGACCCTGCTGGCGCTGGCGCTCCTGATCAAGAACACCCTTTTCCCTGCAAAGGAACAAGGCGACAAAACAACAAAGCCCGAGCAGTAAGCTCGGGCTTTGTTTCTATTCCAGTGCCATCTTGGCACGCTTGGCCTGGCGGCCGCGCTCGTTCATATCCAGCAGCTTCTTGCGAATACGCAAACTTTGCGGCGTGACCTCGAGCAGCTCGTCATCCGAGAGTTGTTCGATGGCCTCGTCCAGGCTCATGATGCGCGGCGGCGAGAGGCGCTGCTCGATTTCGCCACGGCTGTCGGCACGCACACCGGTGAGCTTCTTGGTCTTGCACACATTCACTTCCAGGTCACCTTCACGCGGCTGCTCGCCCACCACCATACCGGCATAGACTTCGGTGCCAGCGGCAATGTACAGAGTGCCGCGCTCCTCGGCGGCGCGCAAGCCGTAGGTAACGGCGGTGCCGGTCTCATAGGCAATGAGCGAACCACGCGCCCGCGAAGTGATGATGCCCGCCACCGGGCGGTAGCCGGCGAAGAGCGTGTTCATGATGCCGCGGCCGCGTGTAGCCGTGAGGAACTGCTGGCGGAAACCGAGCAGCCCACGTGTGGGCACCACAAAGGTCATCAGCGTGCTGCCACCGGGGCCTTCCACCATTTGCTGCATTTCGCCGCGGCGCTTACCCATCATCTCCACCACTACACCGGCAGTCTCCGGGCTGGTTTCAATGTGCACTTCTTCATACGGTTCCAGTGTATTGCCCTCGCCATCCGTCTTGAGGATGACTTCGGGGCGGGCGACATGGAACTCATAGCCTTCGCGGCGCATGGTTTCGATGAGGATGGCGAGATGCAGCTCGCCGCGGCCAGACACAATAAACGTGTCGGCGCTTTCGGTGTCTTCTACACGTAGCGAGAGATTGCTGCGCAACTCGTTGTATAAGCGCTCACGCAGTTTGCGGCTGGTACCCCACTTGCCTTCACGCCCGGCAAACGGTGAGGTGTTGACTCCGAAGGCCATGCGCACCGTGGGCTCTTCCACCGTGATGGCGGGCAAGGCTACGGGGCTCTCGCGGTCAGCTAGCGTCTCGCCGATGGCGATACCTTCCAGGCCTGCCACGGCGACGATGTCGCCAGCATTGGCCTCTTGCACTTCTACGCGCTGCAGGCCGTCTTGCAGATACAGGTAGCGCAGTACCTCAGGCAGATTCTTGCCATCGAGCGTCAGGCGAGCTACCGGCTGGTTCACCTTCATGCGTCCAGCGAAGATACGACCGATGGCTGTTTGGCCGCGGTAATTGTCATAGTCCAATGTGGTGACCAGCATCTGCAACGGCGCATCTGCATCCACCATGGGCGGCGGCACTTCTTTGAGGATCGTGTCAAACAGAGGCTGCAGATCCGCGCCGAGGTCGGGCGTAAGCCCGGCACGCTGCTGCGAGCCGACCGCATACACCACGGGGAAATCCGCCTGGGCATCGGTAGCGCCCAAGTCAATGAACAAATCAAAGGTTTCGTTGAGCGTGCGCTCCACGTCGGCATCGCGGCGGTCTACTTTGTTGATCACCACGATGGCGCGCAGGCCCATCTGCAGGGCCTTCTTGAGCACGAAACGCGTCTGCGGGCGCGGGCCTTCGGCGGCGTCTACCAGCAGCAGCACGCCGTCTACCATGTTCATCACGCGCTCCACCTCGCCGCCAAAGTCAGCATGGCCGGGCGTGTCCACAATATTGATCTTGACCAACTGGCCGCTGGCCGGGTCAGTGATCTGCACGGCCGTGTTCTTGGCCAGGATGGTGATGCCGCGTTCGCGCTCCAAGTCATTCGAGTCCATGACGCGCTCAGCCACCTGCTGATTTTCACGGAACACGCGTGCTTGGCGAAGGAGGCCGTCTACCAGGGTAGTTTTGCCGTGGTCTACGTGGGCAATAATGGCAATATTTCTAAGATCGTTTCGAGGTTTTTGCATAGTTCTTCCATTAAAAAGACCCTGCTGTGGCAGGGTCTAGGTACGCAGAAAATTATAGCAGATTTGAATCTGAGTTGCGACAGGCAAATCAGCTCGGGCATCCCCGGTGAATTCGTGGGCGGTCAAACAACTTGATGATGCCGGCCAATCCAAGCTGCGGAAAGCAAAGCCGTGTTACCAGTAGAACTCGCATTCTGAGCAAGGGGAACCATGGGGACCGTTACACAAGACAGCCCAGCAGGGTTTGCACACTTCTACGAGCAGATCTACCAGCGGCCGCTGCCCAAACACGCCATGCGCGATTGGATCGAGCCGCTGTATGCGGCGCGGGCGGCCAACAAAGGCCTGGTGGTCACCGCCTTCCGCGGCTCCAGCAAAACCACCACGCTCAGCACCGCCTTCACCGCCTTTCGCATTGGCCTGCAGCCGCACCGCAGCCATCTCATCATCCAAGCCGGTGACCGCGCTGCCAGTGACACCGCCGCCCAGGTGGCTGAACTCATCGAACACAATGCGGGCTGGCAGCAAGCCTTCCCCGCAGTGCGGCCTGACCGCAAAGTGAGCTGGGGCGCCGACGGCTACGAGGTCAACAACACCGATGCGCCAAGCTATGCTGAATGGCGCGCCATCTGCGCGCGTGAAAAAGGCAAGGACCCTACCTTGCTGGGCCTCGGCTACAAATCACGCGCCGTCATCGGCAAGCACCCCACCGGCTTATTACTGCTGGATGATATTCACGATGAGAACAACACACGCTCGGCACGCGAGCTGGAGATGGTGATCAATATCCTCACCGGCACCATCCTGCCTACCGCCACGCCAGACACCTGGCAACTGGTGGTGGGCACGCCCTGGCGTGACAATGACGCCCTGGCCTACCTGGCCGCCACGGGCCGCTTCCACAGCGCCAGCACGCCCATCTTGCGCAACAAGCGTTCGCAGTGGGCTAGCAAGTTCCCGGCAGCGGCCATCCGCAAGCTGCGCCAGCTCAGCGGCGAAGCGGAGTTTGCGCGCATGTACCTGCTAGACCTCAAGGCGGCGCAAGGCCTGCACCTGCGCCCCGAATGGCTGCAGCCCTACCCTCACGAGAAGCTGCACATCAACTGGCCGGTGGTGATGGGCGTGGACTACGCCAGCACGGCGGATGAGTTAGACGGGCGTAAGCGCGACTACTTTGCCGTGGCCATCGGGCGCGTGCTGCCGGGTGGCGGCATCGTGCTGGTGGATGGCTTCCGCGCCCACGTCAGCCAGGGCGAAGCCGAGCAGCAACTACGCTCCCTGGCGGCGCAATATCCCTCAACTCAGATGATCGGTGTAGAGGCGGTGGGCAAAGGCGAGGAGTTTTATCACCTCATGCTGCGCAGTTCCAACCTACCGCTGCTGCCGCTGCACCCGGGCGGCAAAAGCAAAGGCCGCCGCTTCGAGGCCGGCATGGCGCCGCTGTTTCAAAGCGGGCGCGCTCGCGTAGCGGATGTGGAGACGCCGTTCCTGCGCAGCTTTCGCGAGGAATGGCTGCGCTGGCCACAGGGCGAGCATGACGATACGCTGGATGCGGTGGCCTGGATGCTGCATGTGGGCAGCGGCCACCTGGCCAGCGAACCGATTGGCCGCGTGCTGCACACCAACCCCTTCCGCAGCCTGGCGCGGCGCTGACGTTTGCCAATTGCCTACAGTCAATTCCTCATCTACAATGGCGGGATGGACAAACGAAAATTCATCATCGCTCTTCGCATCATCCTCGGAGTAGCGACCATCGCAGCGCTCATTCGCCAGTTTGGAAGCATGGGCGGCGAGGTGGTCAATTTCTTTAGCTACTTCACCCATCTCACAAACATTATTCTGGTGTTTGTGTACCTCAGCGGGGCCTGGACCCTGCTGCAAAACCGCAAGCCCACCGTCAAGCAAGAGATGCTGCGCGGCGGCTCGGTTGTCTTTATCCTCGTCGTCGGCCTCGTGTATGAGGCCTTGCTGCGCCGCAGCCTGGGTTCCGAACTCACCTGGAACAATCTGGTGGTGCACTACATCAACCCCGTCATGGCACTGCTGGACTGGTTGATCTACCCTCCGCAGCAGAAGCTGCCCAAGAATACCTGGGCCTATTGGCTGATCTTCCCCCTGGGGTATCTGCTCTACAGCCTGGTGCGCGGGGTGCTTGTGAATTGGTACCCCTACTCTTTCTTTGACCCGGCTAAGCAGGGTGGCTATGGTGGCGTGGCCCTCTACAGCGTGGGGATCACTGTACTCTTCCTGCTGTTTAGCGCGCTGGTGCTCAAGCTCACCCGCACTCCGGCCGCGGCCCCGGTTACGGCAAAACCCGTAAGCAAAGCCAAAGCCCCAGCCAAGAAAAAGGCTGCCAAGAAGGCTACAAAGAAAGTGGCCAAGAAAGCAGTCAAGAAGGCTGCCAAACAAAAATCCCGCCGTTAGGCGGGATTTTTTGTTCTCCTCTCATTTGACACACTACTACTATTAGTAGTAATATTACTACCAAAGGTAGTATATATGCTTGCACCCTTACTTGGCAGTACTGAAACAGAAAAAGTGCTCACCTTTATCGAGGTGAGGGGTCAAGGCTATGCCTATGAGATTGCGCGCTTTTATTCTGCCAACTTACGCGGCATCCAGAAACAGTTGCAACGCCTTGAACATGGTGGTGTGCTAGCCTCCAAAAATGTGGGTCGCACCCGCGTGTACACATTCAATCCCAGATACCCTTTTCGGGGAGAGCTGCAGGCACTGCTGCAAAAAGCACTGACCTTTTATCCGAAAAGTATGCAGGATAAGTTACTAATCCGCAGGGAACGACCTCGACGCCAAGGGAAAGAACTATGAAGTCGATCCGTAAGATGACCCAGGCTGAGCTGGCCGCTTACGTCCAGACACATCTAGCCAGCAAGGGTATCTCTGTGGTTCTTTCGGGTGGTGCTGCCGTTGCATTCTACGTTGGCCCACAATACGTCTCAAAAGACATTGATCTGATTGCGGAGTGGCTACCCAAAACTGAAACTCTAAATAAGGCCATGAATGAAATTGGCTTTGAAAATCGCAGCAAGTACTATGTCCACCCACAAAGCCAGCAGTTAGTTGAAGTACTGCCTGGCCCATTAACCGCTGGAGAGGAACACATCACCACAGTAGATGAAGTGCCAATGGAAACAGGCTTACTGCGCGTGCTTTCTGCAACGGATTGCACTAAGGAAAGACTGGCCGCCTATATTTACTGGAACGATACCCAATCGCTTGAGCAAGCCGTGATGATCGCCAAGAAGCACAAGGTCAACTTGAGCGAGGTTAGGCGCTGGGCTCAGAGAGAAGACGCACTGGAGAACATTAACCTGTTTCTACAGCGCGCCAAGTAGCTTATTCCCCTGCCTTGATCCACTCCAGGTACAGGGGCACCAACTCAGCAAAAAAGCCGTACTGGTCCGTGCCATCGCCTGGGCCAGTAAGGAGCAGATAGAGGTTGTGATAGGCGATCTCTACGCCAATCCCGCCCGTTGCATCCTGCCACACCAGGTGCTCGGTGTCCACACCGGGCAGGTCCGGCAGCAGGGTCAGCTCGCCGTTGTCCAGGCGGTTCCATACGTCCGCGTGCCATTCGCGGCTTAGCACAGCCAGCGGCCCATCAGCGGTTTCATAGATATTGACGATATTGACAAGATACAGCGGCCCGTCGCCAGCAGCACGGTCGAGCTGGCGCTGCCAGCCCACCAGGCGCCCGGTGGCGGCAATGTAGGCTTGGCCATCGCTGCGCAGCTCCAGGATGCGGCTATTGGGCGACTCGGTGCCTGCGCTCATCAGCGCATAAGCGCCGTTGGTGAGATCAGCTGGGAGCAGGAAATCTTGCGGGGCGTTGAGGAAATTCTCGCCCGCCATCTGGAAGGGCACCCGGGTGGGCTGGGCTTCGGCCGTCTGCGCCTGCCCGCAGGCCGTCAGGCTCACCAGTACAAATGTCAACAAAACAAGTACACGCGTCTTCAACACTCAGCCTCCAGATAGAAACAGGCACAACTATAGCACGCCGAAAAACCGCGCAACCTGAACAGAAACGAAGTGTTTATATCTATACGTACGGTATTCCGTATAACCACCAAAAGGAGATTCTGATGAACCTTCAGAAACCCACCACTGCTTTGCAAGCCATCTTTTTCCTTCTTATGGGCCTCCAGTACTTCGGCGTTGAGATTCCCTTCGCCGACACACTGACCGGCATTGCCGGTGTACTGGGTGGCGCAGGCGGCCTGCTGGGCGCCTTCGGCGGCAAGAACTAATTTCACCGCTGCAAAAAAGCGCCGGGCATATTGCCCGGCGCTTTTTATTCCTCCGTACGGTACATCTGCACCTGGCTTTTGCCTTCTTGCTTGGCCTTGTACAAAGCTTCGTCAGCCTGGTTGAGCAGCGTGGCAATATCGGTGGTGTCGCCTTTGCGGCCTGAGTAGCAGGCCACACCCAGGCTCACCGAGGCATCCTCGCCCAGATCGGCCACCAGCAGACTTTGCGTGTATAGGTTGCGCACGCGTTCGGCCACCTCGGCCGCCTCACTCAGCGTGGCGCCAGGCAAGACCAGCAGGAACTCGTCACCGCCCCAGCGGCCAGCCCAATCATAGCGGCGGCGCTGCGTCTTGATGGCGCGTGCCAGCTCCAGGATCACCTGGTCGCCCATAGCATGGCCAAACTTATCGTTGATGATCTTGAGATTGTCCAGATCAATGATCACTACGCACATCGGGCGATTCTCGCGCTGCGAGCGGAACCACTCCGCCTCGGCATTTTCGGAGACGGCGCGGCGGTTGAGCAGGCCGGTCAACGAATCCTGCATGGCCAGCGCCTGCATTTCTTCGAGAGAGAAGCGCAACTGGTCTTCCAGCCGCTTGCGCTCGGTGATGTCACGCACCACACTCTGGTGATACAGCGGCTGGCCATCTTCATCACTGACCAGCGAGATGCCCACTTCCGTAATGATGCGGCTGCCATCTTTGCGGATCATGGTGCGCTCAAACAAAGGGATCATGCCCTCGCGCTGCAGGCGCGCAAAGTTAGCTTTCATCGCGGTGACTTCAGTCGGCGCAATCACTTCAGACATAGGCTTGCCCACCAGCTCCTGCGGCTCGTAGCCAAGCAACGCAGCCGCTTGCTTATTGACATCCAAATAGCGCAGCGCAGGATCGATAAGGAACACAGCGTCATTGGTGCGATCAAACAAAGAACGATAGCGGCCCTCATTGCGGCGCGCCTGCGCCAGGCTGTCTCGCAATACCATGTTGCCCAGAAGAAAGATAAACACAGTGGAGATAAAACTGATCAGCAATGGCGCCCATTCGGTATCTTGCGTCATCTGCATGAAGTAGCTAGGCAGGTACTTGTATAGTGAAAGCGCAAAGATACCCAAGTCCAGCAACAAGGTTAACAACGCCATGGCAAAAGCAATACGCATGCTCAAGAGCAGGCGTGTAAGCACGATGAGCAGGAACTGTGGCACCAACCAAATAGTATTGGTATCGGACTCAATGAGCACCACAATAGTGGCCAATGCCCAAAATGCCCACAGCATCAGGTTGGTGGCAAAGAAAATTCTGCCCTGCTGCCCCACCAGTCCGATCAAAACAAGAAAGAAAATACTGAGCAATTGCAACAGGCGTACAAAGGCAGGCGCCTCAAGCACTCGGCCGCTAAAGGCCCAGCCCAAGGGAATCATGACTGCCGCTATGACATACACCAGCCAGAAGTAGCGCGGCCGCATCTCATCTGAGATGTCACCGCTCTGGCTGAGGTGCAGAAGATCGCGCAGCCGGCGCTTTGCCTGCATACCTAGGCCACCCCTACCCGATTGCGGCCAGCCTGCTTGGCGCTGTACAAAGCGCCGTCGGCGCCAGCAAACAAATGATCCAGCGTTTCGGCTTGCCCTGCGCCTGCGCTGCTGGACACCACGCCTAAACTGACCTGCAGCTGCACCTGGGTGTCGTCCGCCAAACGCACATAGCTGCGATGAATGCGTTGGCGCAAACGCTCGGCCACCTGTTGGGCCACCTGCGACTCGGCGCCGGGCAGCAGCAGCATGAACTCATCGCCACCCCAGCGGCCAGCCGAATCATTGCGGCGCAGGCTGGTCTGCAGCAGGTTGCTAATGGTACGCAATGCCTCATCGCCAGCCAGGTGGCCGTGGGTGTCATTGATTGTTTTGAGATGATCCAGATCCATAAGTATCAAACTCAGCGGTTGCCCATCCGCCAAAGCACGTTGCCACTCCATTTCGGCACGTTCACTGATGGCACGGCGGTTGAGCAAGCCAGTGAGTTCATCAGTCATCGCCTGGGCTTCGGTCTCGCGCAGGTTGCGCTCCAGCTGTTGGCGCAGATGCACTTCGTTGTCTATATCGCGGCCAACGGCCTGCACCTCGATCAGCACGCCAGACTCATCAAAGATGCCGCGGTCAGCCCATTCCACCCAGCGCAACTGGCCATCCACACGGCGGTTCTGATTACGCGTAGCAATCGAAGGAACACCTGGGCCAATTCTGGCGATTTTTGCTGCCAGCGCTTCGCGACCCTCTGGCAACGTCTGGTCCCAAATCATACGTTTCCCCGCACCAGCGATCTGCAGACCAAAAAACCGCTCGTAGGCTTCATTGGCAAATGTGATCTGGCCTTGGGGAGTGTAACGGCAAATCATGTCAATCTGGTCTTGCAAAATGGCAAGGTACTGCTGTTCACTGCGGTGCAGGGCGCGCTCTACGCGTTGGCGTTGAATGGCGCCACCGAGGATACCGGCTGCCCCGCGCAAGGCATCTTCTTCCTCTGGAGACCAGGTGCGTTCGGTCTTAATCTCATCAAAGCTGATAAAGCCCCACCACTCTTTGCCCACGAAGATAGGCACCACCAGGATGGACCTAATCCCTTGCGATTGCAAACGCCGCCGCTCAAGATCAGGCAGGTCGCCGACATTGGCTTTGAGAATTTGATGATTGGATAGCAAATCCACCCAGCGCAGCAAACCAGACTCGCGAAAATGAGTGGTCTTGAAACGGCCCAACTGCATAAACTCGGTCACGTTCTCATTCGCCCAGGCGTACAACTCATGCGACATAAGGTCGCCGCCCGGATTGACGACATTCTCGAAGATACGCACCCGGTCTACGCCAGTAGCCTCCGCCAGGGATTGCACGATCTTGCTCATGCTCTCAGCGAACGAGCCGCCGCGGAACAGACGCTCGGCCGCCACCGATACAGTGGCCAGGATCGCCTCTCGGCGGCTGAGCCTATCTTGCTCGATGGCTTGTTTGGCCTGTGCTGCACGCAGATCATCCACACTCTCGCGCAGCGAGTCTTCGATGGCCTGGGCTGCGGCAAAGGCGCGGTTCAAGCCGCGCACATATACATAGGCCAGCCCAACCGCAATCACAAAGAACAGGCTCTGGGCAATCCAATAGGGCTCAGCATCCAATACAAGGATGGCGGGGCGGGGGCCCTGCTGATGCAGACGCATAATGACAAAGTTGATAAGCACAGTGAGGGCAGCCAAGCCTGAGGCCAGTGAGCGATTGACCATCAGGCCGGCCATGAGCACTATGAGGATCTGTGCGAGAACGGCGACGCTGCGAATGCCATCACCCAGATAGACCGAGACGGTGATACACAACCAGATGAGCAGCAACATGCCCATACCCGCAGCCACCACCCGCCGACGGCGCAAGAATATAAGTGAAATAATCTCAGCAATGAGGATGGCCGCAGTGACCAGATGGCTGGTGCGGTTTTCTGGGGCGAAGAGGAGGAAGGCGATAACAAACCCAGCTGTAGTGGGCACCAATACAACCAGAATAGAGAATAGAATTTCAGCCCGTCGTTGAAGGTCTGAATTCTCAAATGTGGGCAGGGCTAACCAGCGCTGAAAACGTCCTATCATCGCTAAGAGCAAATTTTAATATCATTTCCAGTTCTGCAAGGTCTTTTCGACAATTTCGGCCACTTTCTCAGGTTGCTCCAGCATCAGCATATGGCCCGCATCCGCCACGATATGCTCCTCAGCCATTGGCAAAGCCGCCGCCAAGGCTGCCGATAGATGCGCCGGCACCATTTGATCCTCAGCCCCGCTGAGGATCACGGTGCGGCCGCGCCAGGCAGCCTTGGCGGCGCTGATGTCAAACTCAGTGCAGGCCTTGAAGTCTTGATATAAGACATCGGCTGGCGTGTTCATCAACTGGCGCGTATACGCTAGGCGCAGCGCATTGTGCGCCCGGCGAGCGAAGGACCATTGCACAATATTGCGCACCGCATCCTGCTGGCGGGCGGGCATGGAGAGCTTTTCAAGCAATTGGGGATTTACGCTAAATTTTGCCGCAGCCCCCAGCAGCGCCACTCCGATGGTGCGCTGCGGTGCACGCTGCGCCATGTGCAGGGCAATCGCGGCGCCCATCGAATGTCCGCACAGCGCCACCTGCTCCAGGCCAAGCGTATCTACCCACTCCCACAAGCTATCGGCGTAGGCTTGCAATGAGCCTTTGAGGTCAAGCAAGGAACTGTTGGCGTGGCCGGGCAAATCAGGGGCGAAGACCTGCCAGCCCGGCAAACGGCGAAGTTGATACGGCCAGCTGGCTGAGCTGCCAGCGGCTCCATGGATCAGCACCAGCGCGGGCATGCCTCTGGCACGCTGCGCTTGGCTTGTGTAGTACAGCTCCCCGCTTCTCGGCATCACGCCTCCCGAGATGCGATCTACTGCCCCTTCAGTCCCCTAGACCATCATTTCTTCTGAGTCACAAGGTATGTGCCTGCCCCAAGCATGGCACCCAGTGCGGCACACACAGGGATTGCCAGTAACACCATAGCAAACTGCTGCAAGGCAAAATCCGGAAAGCCGTGGCCGTGCAGCCCACCCTTGAAGAACATCAACCCCAATGCGAACACGGGCACAGCGGCCAGCCACGCACCAGCCAGCAACGCGGCCAGAAATACGTCGCTGAGTGTAGACCAAAAGCTCCACAGGCGCAGCGCCAACCACACGCACAAATCAATCGCCAGCATCAGCGGCAACAGCACATGATGATCTTCAAACGGCAACCACAGCAGGAAGAAGATCAACCAGCCGGCCCCCACGGCACGCAAGACCTGTGGCGAGGTCAACGATGACACTACAGCTCCCCGCGCCGCAGGCGGTCAGTGGCCTGCTCGGTGAGCGGCACCCACACGCGCAGGCGCGTGCCGCCCGCGGGTATCGTATCCCAGCGCAGAACACCGCTGATGAGATTGGTGCGCTCCTGCAAAATATCCAGCCCGGCGCCCGGCTGGCGCAGATGCCCATCATCCTGCACTTCAAACAAAGTGATGTTGCCCTCCAGCCGGGTGAGCTGCATGCGCACCGTACGCGCCTGCGCCTCACGCTGAGCTCGGTCCAATGCTTCGCTGGCGATGGAGAAGAGCACGCCTTGCTTGCCGCGATCCATGCGCCCATCTGACCCTTCGGGCGCATCCACTAGCACTTCGATGCCGTAGCTCTCTTGGGCGTGCTTAGCCAGGTCTTGCAGCGCTACCGCCAGGCCGCTAGCTTCCAGCGCCTGCGGGCGCAGCGTAAAGAGCATGTGGCGCATCTCTTTTGTGGTGCGGCGCGAGAGGTCTTCTACCTTGTAGAGTTCTTCGCTAGCGGCCGCTGGGTCTTTGGGCATCAGCCTGCGCACCAGGTTGATGCGCATGGCGATGGCGGCCACATTTTGAATGGGGCCGTCATGCAGGTTGCGCGCCAACTGCTGGCGCGCCTGATCTTGAATGTGGGCGATGCGCTCTTTCTCTTCGGTAAGCGCTTCGTAGAGCTGCACGTTCTGCAACGCGCTCATCAACTGGCGGGCAATCATCGCCGCCAGCTCGCAGCGCTCGGCGTCAAAGAACTCGGCTTCGGGGTGAGCAAAGAACAGCACGCCGAACACATCCAAGCCGGAGACGAGCGGCAGGGCATACAAGCTCTTACTATTGTGCAGCCCGGCCAGCAGCTTGAACTCCGCATCGCTGGCCGGGTCGGCCACATGCAGCGGCTCGCCGAGCTGCTGCAGCTCGGCCAATGCGCCTTGCTGCCCGGGCAGGCTGCGGCCAATATCCTGGCCGGCCAGGCCGCGGGCCGCCGCCACGCGCAGACCGTCGTCATCAAAAAGCAGCACGCCCCCCGCGGTGCGAGTGACATTCTCATTGCGATTGATGAAGAATTTAGTGCCCACATCCAGAGCATTCTCCAGCACCTGCTCAAAGACCAGGCTGGAATTCATCTGTTGGGTTATGGCAAAGAACGCCTGCGTGCGTTCACGCTCGCGGCGTGTCGCTTCACGGCGTTGGTAGTCTTCATTCTGATGGCGCTCGCTCAGGCCAAACTGCACCTGGCGGCCCCAGAAGCCCAGCAAGCTACCCACCACTAGAAAAACCAGCGCCGGCAGCAGCAAGCGCAGCGGTATCTCGGCCAGCGGGACATCCACCGTGGCCAGGCCAGCAAAGGCCGCGGCAGTGAGCACGCCCACCGCTAACCCGCCGCCCAGTCCCAGCGCCCAGGCAGCGCTGACCACGGGGAAGATGCCCACCCAGGTCAGCGCACCCAGCACCGTGCGGCTGAAGTAAAAAATGGCGATCGCAAAGATAAAGTCGCCAGCAATGTCAAACACGTGCTGATGGCGCCCGGTCTTGTTGCCCAGCCAGCGAATGGTTAACAGCGCATTCCACAAGCCGCCCAGCACTACCACAAGCGGAATGGTGATGACGCCAGCCCCGACCAGCGAGAGGTGCACGGCTAAGGCCAGTAAAAGCACCCAGCGGGAGAAGATCGCATAGCCGGCCACGTCTGCACGCATGCAGGCATGATAACAGAGCGCGCCCAGCTATAATCCCCACATGCCACGCCTGACCAAGATCTATACCAAGACCGGAGATGACGGCACCACCGCGCTGGGCACCAAGCAGCGCGTGCCGAAGGACCACCCCCGCGTGCGCGCCTACGGCGCGGTCGATGAGCTTAATTCGTTCATCGGCATGGCGCTGGCCCAAGGCCTGTGCGAGAAGCTCAGCCAGGCGCTGCCCCCCATTCAGAACCAGCTCTTTCATTTAGGCAGTGACCTCTCCTTCCCACCCGATGAAGCCGAAGAGTTCAAGGTGCCGCGCATTCAACAGCGCCATGTGGACGCGCTGGAAACCTTGATCGACGAAATGAACAGCGAGCTGGGCCCGCTGGAGAACTTCATCCTGCCCGGCGGCAGCCTGGGCGCGGCCACCTTGCAGGTAGCGCGCACAGTGTGCCGCCGCGCCGAACGCCGCCTGGTCACCTTACAGCGCCAGGATGAAGTGCGCAGCGAATCGGTCACTTACCTCAACCGGCTGTCTGATGCGTTATTTGTGATGGCGCGTTATGAGAACTTGCAGCGCGGCATCCGTGAGCCGCTGTGGGATAGCCGGGAATAGCTGATAGTGTTTAGCGATTAGCGATTAGCTAAACCCCTGCACCGTCCGCGACATTCACTATGGCGCCTATGGGCCTAAGGCTGACTGCTACCCGCTGATAGCTGATAGATCCTCACATACTCAATTCCATCCACAACTACCGTATACACCGGCTGCAAGTCAGCCAGCGCATCCAGCAAGTTCTGTGGCGTGTGGCGTTGCCATTGGTGCACATAGATGACTACGTAATCATGCGCCAATAGGTCGGCCAACTGTGCGTCGCCAAGCTCCAGCGCAATGGGAATATCATCCGCCTGATAGGGAAACTGAAAATTGAAGGCGTTGCTGTACCATGAGGCCACGCTGGCCTCCGCAATGTCTGGCTGACGGCTCAAGAACGTGGCCGCCTCATCCAGCCCTTCCCCCCAGCCCAGCATCATCGCTTGCGGGGCAGCTGTGTTGCCACCCAAAACCGGGTTGTAGAAACTGAGATAGTACGGGAACACACTGGCCGCCATGGCTGCCTGTGCGCCGACTAGTGCTACGGCCACGGCGGTGCGCGGCCAGGCATGCGTGCGCCACGCTTGCAACGCCAGCGCCAGGCCCCAGCCCGCCAGCAGGATCAAGGCTGCGTAGGCTGGCAGCATGTAGCGGTCAAACTTCTTGCTGGCAATGCTCATTGCCAGCACAAACAGCAGCGCAAAGCCCAGCAGGCCCGCCACAGCTCCACGCGGCGAGGTCTGCTTGCGCCAGGCGATGACGAAACCCAGCGCGCACAGCAAGCCAAGCCAATCGATTGGTGTGGCACGCCACAGCAATGTATATAGATAGAAGTATGTCGAGCCTGCCCCCAGCTCACCCGTGGGATACATCTGGCCATTGAAGAAGATCGGCCCACTGTGTTCACCGCTGGCCGTCTCAGCGGCATAGCTCCACATACCGCTCAGCGCCTCCAGCGGCGCTACCCACATCTTGGGCCACAGCGCAAGATAGATCGCCGCGGCAGCCAGCCCCCATAGCACACATCCGAGCAGCACACGGCGGCGGGCTGCCGGTTGCTGCCACAGCTGCCAGGCCGCCAAGGCCAGGATGCACGGGCCTAGCAGCAAAGTAGGTGATTTGGTCAGCCAGGCCAGGCCCGCTGCCAGGCCAGAGACCGCGGCGTGCCAATAATTGCCGCTGCGTTGGTGGGCGGCAAAGGCGGCCAACGAGAGCAGCACCAGCCCGGCCATCAGCCCGTCCTGATGCAGCAGGCGTTGGTGCGCAATCATGAAGGGGTCCAGTGCCAGCACGGCCGCGGCCACGCTGGCGGGCCACACACCCCATAATTTAAACAGATAGACCACCAGCGCAGCAAAAACGATAGTGTTGAAGATCACCATGGTCTGGCGAGCGGCCGCCAGCACCTGCACGGGGTTGTACCCCGCCTCACGAAAGGCGTTTCGTAAATGAAAATCACTAATGAATTCAGGTGGGTTGCTGGCAAAGTCGGGCAACAAGCTGTTGATGGCCAACACACCGGCCCAGCCGGTGGTCAGCCCGGGGTGGCCGGCCAGACCGGTATCCGCCCAGCGCCCTTCTTCCACGGCCACAGCCAGATCCGCTGATTTTGTGAGCCAGAAGACTTCATCAATAGTGACATAGCGCCCCAGCCCCGGCACACGCACAGCGGCAAATAAAACAACCAGCACGATCAAGGCGAGCCAGTTTTTATGTTGCTTCAAAAATTGCATGAGCAGCATTATAGCTGCAGGGTAACGCCACCCAAAACTGTCCAGTGGCTTGACATCACTTGTAAAAATTTGCGGGGCAAATTATTATCATAGAACAATCGTTCTATGGTCGCTATCCTAAAAACCACCCACCGCAGCAAGACCGCTGTTGCTCTTATCGTGCAGCAGTACCGCAGCCTGGCGGGCAGCGCCTACAAACCTGCCACCCTGCGCGAGTTCGCCCAGGCGCTCAGCCAGGCGCTGAAGCCGATTGGCCGCAGCGTGAGCTACCAGAGCATCAAGAACTGGCAAGACCGCTTGTACCTGCCAGACACGCTGCTGATGATGCGCCTGGCCAAAGTGGCGCGCTATGACTGGCGCGGCGAATTTGCCGCCGATATCCTGGCGGCGATGCACCCAGACGAATATGCACCGCTCACTGAAATTGGGCGCAAAGCCCTAAGCAACAGCGACGAAATCACACTCACAGGGGGACAACAGTATGGGGGACAAAAAACAGCAAGCCACATCAACAGGCAGCGTAGAGGTTGAGGTGACGCGTGTGGAGCACTATGCCTGTGGCTGCACCACCACGCGCATCGAGGCCAGCCAACTGGAGCGCAAATGGCTGATCACCTGCGGCGCCCACCAGGGGCGCATTACTAAAGTGGAAACAGTGATGGAGTATCAGCTAGGTCCGGCAGATGTGCCTAAGGTTGCCAACTGACCTGCACGCGGTCATACAGCTCACCGTGCTCCAGCACACGCACGGTGAGCTGCTCCACATCCAGCACATCGCCAAGCTGCAGGGTAGCCTGCCCCAGACGCATATCCTGCGGGGTCTGGGGCAGCACTAGCATGGGGCCGTAACCGCTGGCCACGCTGGCATCCACGATATAGACCAGCGCTCCCGGCTCCTCCATCGCCGCATCAAAGCCCAACTGGCGGCGCGATTCCACCACCAGCAGACGGCTCTCATCCAGCGGCATGACCAGCGCCTTCAGGCCACCGGGCTGCTCGATGGCCATCAAGGTGAGCTCAACCGTTTGCCCGGGCGACAGGCAATACACCTGCTCGTCATCCAACCAGCCCAACATCCAGCGCTCAAAGGCGGTCAACTCCGGCGCGTGGCCAAAGATGTCACCCATCACGCTGAAGCCGCCTGTGTAAGGAAACATTTCGTTGTACTCGCCATAGGCGTACAGGTCAGGCAGGCCCAGGCTGTGACCAAACTCGTGATTGAGCCACAAGTAGCCCCAGTACATCAGATCGGTGCCTGAGGTCATGCCATTGGGGATGATGACGCCATCGGCGGTCAGCCCCGAATCCAAAAAGCCGGTGTAGGTTGGCCCAAATTGAATTTCGTAGGCGTCAGGGTTGTTGATCAGCACCACCGCATCCGCCTGTGAGAAATCCAGCACGGGATCGGCCAGGTTCACCGCCTCCTGCAGAAAGTTGAGATGCTCGTAGTAGCTGGTCAGACTGGCACCATACTGGGCCGAAGGTTGGCTGAGGCGCAGCCAGACAAAATACGGCTGCAACTGCAGCTCCAAGCGGCCGTAAGACTGCACAGTAAAGAACTCCTCGGCTTGCGGCGAGAGCATGGCGAACACATCCTGCGGGCTGCGCGTGGCAGGCGCATCGGCAAAATCGGCGAAGAGCACGATGGCCCTCACCGTGCCGAGCGAGGGCAAGCGGTGCTCCGAGCGCGGGAAGCCGAAGCCCAGGTGCATGTCACTGGGGCGCTGGCACTGCTGCACCGCCGGCGCAGTAGGGCTCGGCAAGGGGGTGGCGCTGGGCAGTGCGGTGTTGGTGGGCGCCGGGCTGGCCGTTGGCGCTGGCGGCACAACGGCAGGCGCGCAAGCCGCCAGCAAAACCAGCCAACACGCAAGCCCAAGCAGACGCAGCGTAGTCATCACGGCATTATATATTCGCGTGCCCGCTGCACGCCCGTGACACAGCAGCTTGCACGCGCCTGGCGAACCCCGTAGAATGAAAGTACTTTCGCCTATGTGGACCCTTACCGTGCGCTCGCCAGACAGCAAGCCGAGCGAATACCTGCTCAAGCCCGGCATCAACAGCATCGGGCGACGGCAAGACAACGACATCCTGATCTCAGACGAGGCCGCCTCGCGCTTGCACGCCCAGATTTTCTTAGATGAGAGCATGGACACCCTCACCATCCGTGATCTGGGCAGCCGCAACGGCACCTACATCAACCGCCGCCGCCTCACGGAAAGCTTTGACTTCAAGCTCAGCGCTAATGATGTAGTGCGCATCGGCCTGTATGAGCTGCTCATCACGCAGCAATCCCCCAGCCCGGAGCAGGAGATGGCGGCTAGCGGCCTGCAGCCCTACAGCCGCGAGCTGCTGCTCGAATCCTTTGACAACCATGCCATGCTGCTCTACGAGGTCATCCAGCAGCTCAACAATGTGCTGGATGTAGATGTAGCCTTGAAAGAAGTCAGCCGCTTGCTCAAAGTGACTTTGGGCGCAGACAAGTGCGAAGTCATCCTGGCCGAAGACTTCTCGCGGCTGGAGGAGCTGGGCTTCCCGCGCACCATCGCTCAAACCGCCATCGATCAGCGCAGCGCTATCCTGCTGCCCAGCCAGGATCCGCAGACGCGCAGTCTGCTGGAGAACACCTCGCGCCAGTTCAGCCTGCACACCGTGCTGTGCGTGCCGGTGATGAGCAACGACAAGCCGATAGCGCTCATCTACCTGTTCAAGACGCGCAAGAACACGCGCTACTTCGGCCAGCGCGATATGCAGCTGGCTGTGGCGGTCAGCCACTTGGCGGCGCTGACCATCGAACGCGTCAGCCTGATGGAGCGCGTGCGTGAAGAGCAGCGCATCCGCCAGTTGCTGCAGCGCTTCGTCGCCCCGGTCGAAGCCGAGTTCCTGCTGCGCAGCTACCTCAACACCGGCAACCTGCCGGCGCTCAGCGAGCAACGCCTGACGGTGCTGTTCGTAGATATTGCCGGTTCTAATGGGCTGGCCGAGCGCATGGGCGCCCGCGCCTTTGGCGAACTGCTGGAACGTTACTATCAAGACATTACCGATATCGTCTTCCAATACGGCGGCCTGCTGGACAAGTATCTGGGTGACGGCGTGATGGCTGTGTTCGGCATGAGCGGCAAGGGCCAGCCCGAAACCCGCGCCGTGGAAGCCGCGCGGGAGATCCTGCGCCAGATCGAGGCACGCTACCGCACCGCCCAGCGCAACATTGATATTGGCATTGGCATCAACACCGGCAACACGCTGGCCGGCTACGTCAGCACCAAGGAGCGCGTCGAACTCACCGTGGTGGGCGATGCCGTCAACGTCGCCGCCGGGCTGGAGACACTGGCACGCCCCAACCGCATCCTGCTCGGCCCAGAGACGGCCATCGCCGTGCGCGGCCAGTTCAAGACCCAGGCGCTCGGCCCGCAGCAGATCAAAGACCGCAGCCACCTGGTAGACGTCACCGAAGTTTTGCTGCACTAGCGCGGCGCGGTTAAACTTGGGGCATGTCTAGCACCCCTTCCATAATTCCCTTTCAAGACCAATATCTAGATGCCCGCGCCGATTGCTGGGGCTGTGGGCGCAACAACGAGTACGGCCTGCACATCAAGAGCCATTGGGAAGGCGATGAGGCCGTGGCCCACTTCCTGCCGGAGGACTACTTCAGCGGGCACAAGGGCGTGCTCAACGGCGGCATCATCGCCACGCTGATGGACTGCCACAGCATCGGCCTGGCCATGGCCTATGCCCACCGCGAGGAAGGCCGCGACATTGGCAGCCAGCCGCTGATCACTTACGTGACCGGCTCGCTCAAGGTAGATTACCTGAAGCCCACCCCGCTCAACGGCCAGCCGCTGGAGCTGCGGGCTGTCGTGGAGCGCACCGAGGGGCGCAAGACCTTTGTGCGCTGCCGCCTGCTGGCCGGCGGCGTGGAAACCGCCCGCGGTGAGGTGCTCGGCGTGCGCATCCCGGAGCCGCCGGAGACGCAGGCATGAAGATCAGCTACTTCCCCACCTTCGAACAGTTTGCCGACAATTACCTGGCTACCTACTACGGCGGCGGGGTGCAGACCCTGCGCCGGGCTGCCAGCGGGCCGCTCATCATGCTGTTGGGCTCCCTCATTATTGTGGTCATCTTTGACCGCAGCAACAGCCTGTGGCTGCGCCTGCCTGCCGTAGTGGTGGGCCTGTACGTCTTCTGGCGTGGTCTGGCTACTACGCTTGGCCCCCTGTTCAACGTATTTCTCGTCTATCTACGCCGTGAGCGGCTCTTTGGCCCACAGGCGCCAGCCACCACGATGAGCTTACGGGGCAAGACCCTCTCGATCTCACAGGGCGGCGAGAAGGTCAGCATCCCTGTAGAGCACATCCAGTCGGTGCAGTACCGTGCCGAGAGCACCTGGCTGCTCACCCACAGCGACCAGATGCTCTACATCCCCCGTGAGAGGCTGGAGAGCGGCGACCATGATGCCTTTGTAGCCCGGCTGGAGAAGGCCTTAGCCGCCAAGGGCGGCAAAGCCTAACCGCTGCCCACCACGCCCAAGCGCAACGCGCCCCCAACGCAACCACACAGCCCCTAAAAAGTCAAACATTTGTACTAATTTTAGGGGGTATTTTTTGTTTGCACCTGCGCGTTACGGGTGTTAAACTTTAATCTGCTTCGGGAAATACGCCCGTAGCAAATCCCCAGACCTCATAAAGGAGAGGACTATGGCGTATTCATTTACGAATTCCAAAGGCAACACGTACTACCTGCACTCCCGCTCCAAGCCGAACAAGAGCGGCGGCACCACCACCTTGTACTTTTTCGCCAAAGAAGTTAAGGAAGGTTCCGTGGATGCGGTGCCCGCTGGCTACGAAGTAGCCGAGATGAAGACCGGCCTGCCGGTACTGAAGAAGACCCAACCGGCCGCCTAAGGCCGGTTGCACTACAGGCAGTAACAAAAAGCGGCGCATGCGCCGCTTTTTGTTTGCCGTTTACAGGCGTTTGATCATGAATTGGTGGGAGGTTCTGCCCTTGCGCTCCCAGATCAACTGAAAGCGTGATTTCACCGGCGGCTCAAAGCCCTGCAGGTAGCGTTCAGGGTGGGTCTTGGCAAAGCGCCCGTCACCCTCGGCCAGCTCCAGCATCTGCATAAAGAAGCTGGGTTTATCGCTCACCACGCTCAGCTCGCCGCCCGGCTGTAGGGTGTGCGCCATCGCATCCAGAAACTGGGGGGTAAAGATGATGCGCTTGGCGTCTGCCGCCTTGAGCTGTGGGTCAGGGAAGTGCAAATACACCCGCCGCCAGCCGGCTGCGGGCAACTTAGGCGCTAAGAGCTTGAAATCCGCCCGCAGCACCTTAAGGTTAGGCAGCGCCGCCTCAGCGGCTAGCCAGGCGGCCCGCCGGGCGGCACGGTTGGAGAGCTCGATGGCGAGGACATTGGCCCGCGGGTCGGCGGCGGCCAGGCTGCAGGCGAACTCGCCTGAGCCTGCCCCGATCTCCACCTCTAGCGGCAGATCGTTGTGAAAAATAGTCTGCGAGGTCAACTCAGGGAATTGTTCAGGCTGCAAGGCCAGCTGGCGCGGGTGCCACTCCAACAGGTAGCGCTCGGCCAGCTCGGGCGGCAAGGGGCGCAGCTTTAGGCGTCCCAGGTAACGGCCACGCGCCACTTAGGAAGGCTCCTTGCTGTCTCAGGACTGCAAACATTAGCCACTAGCCTAGGCTCCAGTTGCGCTCCAGGGTGCGGAGCAGCGCCAAGAGCAAGGCGGAGACGGCCAGCAAGATCAGTGAGAGCGCTATGGCCACGCCGCGGTCACTCTCCAGCCCCACATAGATGGCCAGAGGCATGGTCTGCGTGCGCCCCATCAAATTGCCCGCAAACAGCAACGTGGCGCCAAATTCGCCCAGCGCACGCGCCAGGCACAGCAGCGCCCCACCGATGAGGCTGGTGCCGGCTGTGGGCACCATTACATAGCGGAAGAGCTGCCAGTGGGTAGCGCCTTCAGTGATGGCCGATTCTTCAAGCTGCTTATCCACGCTCATGAATCCCAGCCGCGCCGAGCGCACAAACAGCGGGGCGGCCACAAACAACTGGGCCAACACCACCGCCAGCGTGCTGAACGGAAGGCTGATGCCATAGGCCAACAGGCTTTCGCCCAGCAGGCCGCGACGGCCAAAGGCCAACAGCAGCGCCAGGCCGGCTACGGAAGGCGGCAGCACCAGCGGCAAGTCGACGATCAGCTCGATGAGGGCGCGGCCACGCAGCTTCCAGCGCGCCAGAATGTAGGCCAGCGGCGTACCAACGATGACCGCCAGCACGGTCGAGACCGCGCTGGTGGCCAGGCTCAGGCGCAGCGCCGCCAGCGCCTGGGCTTGGCCCAGGCGGGCCAGTAGCTCGCCATCGAGCCCCTGCAGCAGCAGGGCGGCCACCGGCAGCCCCAGCAGCAGGGTCAGCACCAGGCCGGGCAGGATCAGCAGCCAATTGCTGGAGGCAGGGCGCCCGGGCTTCATTGCATTCCCCCGCAGCGGGTCAGGCGGCAGGTGCTTCACGCTATCCTCCCAACGGGGCAGCAGTTCAGCCTCAGTAGGCAGCGGCTCCAGAAAAATGGAATTGGCCAAGTCTGGGCAGTCTTGCCCATGATTGAAACAATCATTGTTGTCGTAATAGAGCGCTGTTGCGCCGCTTCATCAATCACTCCTGGGAGGCCGTATGCCATCAGCAGGCAGAGCAGCAGGGCGAACCAGGCAGGCTTCATGCGCACGAGTATAAACGGGCGCAGCCAAATAAAGCGGCATCATGTGTGATGCCGCTTTTTAGGCTTACATCAATGGGGTCTAGGAGGGGACAGGGGTTACGTCTTGGGCCTGAGGGCCTTTTGGCCCTGGACAACAACGAACTCAACTCGCTGGCCTTCTTCCAAAGAGCGGTAGCGATCACCCACAATGGCGCTGAAGTGTACAAACACATCTTCGCCATTGTCCCGCGTGATGAAGCCAAAACCTTTGGTGGCGTTAACCCACTTTGACTTCGCCAGTTACGCGTTCAGCCATGTTCCGGAGCCTGCTTTCTCAAAGTTTCTAGAGGACCCCCGACGATGTCTCGTCTATCAATGGAACGCCCAACTGTTTTGACAACTGCTAGCACTAAAAAATTCTAGCATGGCCAAAAGTTGGCTGTCAGTTATCTGATGTGCAGCGTGTTCCCCACAACAAGGAGCGACCGCCTTCGCTTAACGTAACTTGGCTCCAGTTCTGACAAAAATGATAGTGAATAGCGAAGGTTGGCGTGCTAGGATTAGTTATCTGCTCCCTAGGCAAGGTTGGGAATTTTTAGAAAATGCCAAAGATTCTAGTTGTTGAGGACATGCCAGACAGCGCTGAGCTGGCAGCCCAGATTTTGCGTCGCTATGGGCATGAGGTTTTAGTGGCACCCACGGGGGAAGAAGGCCTACGTTTAGCCCAAAAGCACAAACCTGATCTCATTGTGTATGACTACTGGCTGCCAGATATTGATGCGCGCAATTTCCTGGCGCGCCTGCGTGTCATTCCCGGGTTGGACAGCACGCCGGTACTGGCTTGCACGGCTACGCCGCCCAGCACGATGAAACCAGGTTTGGGGGGGGATGGGTTCAGTGGCTTGCTTAACAAGCCCTACCGCGTGAGCAGCTTCATGCAGGCGGTGGATGACCAGTTGAACTAATCCTGCCGGCGGGATGACAAGACCGCAGCCCCCGCCACCACTCCAATCGCGATCACCAGCAAAAACAGCGCCACCTGAGGCAGTTCATTGCTTAGGGATTGTACGTAATCCACGCTGGCCTCCTGATTCGGAATAATGGCGCTCAAATAACAGTACAAATGTACACAGTCGCTATGCGCCGATTAAGGGTATTGTGTGCTGCGCTAGATAGTTAAACGGGTCTATACCCCGGGTATTACGCTTACGATATACTGTACCGGCCACAAAGAGAACGGTTCGCCAATTGGCAAATTCAAAACAACTCCTTCGTGAAGAGCAAGTTGTCAGCGAAGCGATTCAAGGCGATCAGCAAGCCTTCGCCTTGCTTTACGACACATACATAGATAGCATCTTTCGCTTCATCTACATCCGGGTGGAGGACCAGCAAACGGCCGAAGACATCACGTCTGGAGTTTTTCTCAGGGCATGGGAAAAGCTGGGAAACTATCAGCAACGCGGGCTACCCTTCCGCGCCTGGCTGTTCCGCATTGCCCGCAACGCAGTCATCGATCACTACCGCACCCGCAAGGAGGTGGCCCCGCTGGAGGCGGCGATCAACTCCACGGACAAGAATTCACACTCGGTCTCTGAGGGCGTAGCGATTAAATTAGAGGCAGAGAAGATTCTTGAGCTTATGGAGAGCCTGACCGAGGACCAGCGTAACGTGCTTACCCTCAAGCTCGTTCATGGATTAGACACAGAAGAAGTCGCAAAAGTGTTAGAAAAACGTCAGGGGGCCGTTAGGGCGCTGCAAATGCGGGGCTTGCAGACCTTGGCCAAGCTGATGGAGACATAGTGGCAAACCTGGATACTGCCCTGGAACGGGCACTCACACTGGTGCAAGAGGGCATGACCCCCGAAGAGGCACTGGAGCGCTACCCCCAATACCGCGCGGTGTTGGGGCCGCTGCTGCAGGCTGCGCTGCAGGTGCGCAGCGCCCAGCCAACCGGGCTTAGCCCGGCGGCCAAAAACCGTGGCCGCGCCGAGTTGCAGGCACGCATGACCGCCCGGCCGCGTGCCTACGCGCCCCGTTTGAGTGTGCTGCGTATGGCCGCCACGGCCGCCGTGTGTGTATTCACCCTGATGACCGCCACCACAGCCATGGCGCAGAGCGCCCTGCCGGGCGATGTGCTGCACCCCGTCAAACTGTATAGTGAGCAGGTATGGCGCTCCCTCCATAGCAATCCTGTCCAGGCAGATCTGAGCCTGGCCCAGCGCCGCCTCGAAGAGCTGCTGGCGGTTGAAGGCGATGCAGACCGCGTGCCGGATGCCCTGAGCGCCTATGCCTCTTCCCTGGAAATTTTGCGCCGTGATTTGGAAGCCCTTCCAGACCGCGCCCTCTCCGCACAGACCGTGCTGCACGCCCAACGTGAGCAGATGCAAACTGTGCTGGAAGCAGCGGGTTCCACGGTGGACGATTTCTTCACTATCCTGCCCACGGTGGAAAGCTTGATCACCAATAACCCAGTTCAAGTTCCGCTCTCCACGCCAACCGATGGCAGTATTCAGCTGGTGTCGCCGGTGGTTCCGGTGGCCCCCGCGGTGAGCGTATCGATCAATCCCCCCAGCGAGGAGCCAGCTTTCCTCCTTAGCGGCGATACCAGTGCCAAAGACCAAAGTCTGACAATCGGCTCTGATATAGAGCAGGCGCTCAAAGAACTCATCAGCACCACCATTATCACAATCGCTCCTGACAAATGAGCACAAAAGAACCTCACTGGCTCAGCTTCCGCTGGGCTGGCTGGCATCGTGCGCACCTTCTCCCACACCTCTGAACACGGGAGTGTTTTGCTATTACCTCTCTGCTTGACACGATATAAGCGATAAGTACAATCCTGCTAAACAATTTCGAGAGCTCGAGATTGTCCTGGGCCAGCACGGCTAGGAAAAGGAGCCCGGCCCTTGCTTTTCATCGGAGAGGAGATTTTTCAGCATGGCAGAGAAGGAAAAGGGGACGGTCAAATGGTTCAATAGCGCTAAGGGATACGGCTTTCTAGAGCGTGACTCAGGTGGAGACATCTTTGTCCACTTCAGCGCTATTGTGGCTGATGGCTTCCGAACCCTGAAAGAGGGCCAACGGGTGGAGTTTGTCGTTGGGGACAGCGATAAAGGCCCTCAAGCGCAAGACGTTGTGGTGATCGACTAAAACAACGGCAAAGCCCCGCAAATTGCGGGGCTTTTCTTTACCTTCACTAGGCGAATGTCTATTACGGTTCGCGGTGACTACTGAAATCGTCGAACAGAATCTGCGTGCTCTGAATATCGAGGGTGCCTGCGATCAAGCCCACCTGTCCTATCGTATAGGTATCATCGCTGGTTTCGGCCACAAATTCCCCATTTACATACAGGGCCAAGCGGTTTCCTGCGCAAATCGCAGTGATCACATTAGGTTCGCTGCCCTGGTGGATCGCCATGTGACGCATCATCAGCTCCTGCCCGATAAGACTAAAGCTGCCGCCACTGCTCTTAGCAATGCCAAAATGCCCGTCACTGCTGATGATAAAGGCATAAAAATCGCCACTTTGCCCCGTACCCTGCACACGGCAGAGCAGGCCAAAGAAGTTGTCGTCATCCCCGCCCACACGTGTAGCCGTAACCTGGATGCGGGTATCCGATACGATGCGGCCGGGCAGCGCCCACACGGCCGAATTTGGTTGGCTGTGCCCCAGCAAATAGCCGCCCTCTACGTATTGCGCCTGGGTTTCCGGGCCGCCATTGCTATACCAGCCGCTGGCAGGGTCTGAGAAATCATCGGCAAAGAGCAGGCCGGCATCGCCCGCCTGGGCGTTGGTCTGCTGCTGCAGCTCTGCTAGTTCAGCGCGCACAACGGTGGCGTCTGCCGCATTGGGCGCCAAGCCCAGATAGATCTGCAGATCAAAGCTGGCAGCGGTGAAGTTGCCCACGCTGGTATGCAGGGCGGCACGGTTACGGTAGGCCTGGGCATAGGTGGGCAGGATCTCGATGGCATGGTTCAGATCGGCAAGGGCGGCGGCTACATCCCCCTGCTGTGCCAGCAACCAGCCGCGACTCACATAGGCTGAAGGCTGGGCCGGGTCGACTTCGAGCGAACGGCTCAGGTCGGCCAGAGCTGGCTCCAGGTTGCCAGCCGCCTGATGGGTCAGCCCGCGCTGGCGTAACGCCTGGGCGTTATCAGGCACGGCCACCAACGCGGCGTCCAAATAGGCCAGCGCCGTCTCCCAGTCTCCATTATTGGAAGCGTCTTGCGCACGGGCCAGCGCATCCTCAAAGCTGATCGGGGTTGGCGAAGGCTGTGGCTGTGATTGTGCAAGCGGACCCGTTCCCTGAGGCGCGCCGCTACTGGTGGGCAGGGTGCACGCCGTGAGCAGGCACAAGACAATTAAAAGATATGCACTCGTGCGCATGGGTAAGTACTCTACTTTAAAACGACTGGTGCGGCAAGACGGGCAATTAAAAAGGGCAGCCTCTTACAGGGGCTGCCCTTTAATGTGTCGGTACGTATGTCTACGGAGCGGGCGTAGCGCCGCGCACCACAACCTCAACCCAGAAGGGCAGATTGTAGTCGGGGCCAACGCCTACCTGCTGCGAACCATCGAAGCGCAGCAACCAGTCGCCGTGGTAGGTGCCCGGGGTGGCCGGGGCGACAAGGTTGACGGTGAAGTTGGCATAGCCGCCCGCCGGCACACCATAGGTGATGGTGAGCGGAGAAGAACCATTCATGCGGTCACCGCTGCTGAAGAACAGCTCGTACTGGCCGGCACGCCAATCACAGGTGCCCACATTTTGCAGGCGCCAGGTCTTGGCCATCGACTGGCCGGGGTCTACGCGTGTGCCATCCGGGAAGGATTCGTCATACACATAGCGGGCTGCATAGCACGGCGGCGTGGAGGTGGAAGGCACGCCAGTTGCCGTGGCAGTGGATTCCGGCGTGGCCGTGGCCACTTGCGGGGTCAGCGCGGCAGCCAGCGCGGTGAGCTGGGCGGCCTCCAATGTGACGGTGGGCGTGGTGGGAGCCGAGGTCGGCTCCTGGGTGGCGCTGGCCGTAGGCAGCGGCGTGTTGGTAGCGGCGCTGGCTACCGTGGCCTGGCCCAGCAAAGCATCCAGCGTCTGCTGGATCTGAGCATCGGCGGTCTGCGCCACCTTCTCGGTGGCCTGGGCCGGATCCTCATTGGAGCCCAGCGGCGCGGAGCGCACACAGGCAAGGGCGCTCACCACCAGGGCAAAGGCTATCAAAAGCAGGGCATGATTTCGTGAAATTTTCATAGCGCGTTCCATTTGTCTTTTTAGAGTTACTGAGAGACTATACAAGAATCGTGCCAGCCGCGCCCTGAAATAACAACAAAAAAACAGGCGGCTGATGAGCCGCCCGTTTTTTTTTTTGAAATTGCAGGTGCTGCGTTTATGGAGCGTAGCAGGTATTGGGCATTTGGCTGCCAGCACGCCAGCCGCACAGCTCGAAGATGCCGTTGATATTGCCGGAGAACTGCACCAGGCTAGGGTTCATCGTCGCTGCCCAGCCGCCCTTGTTGGTGGATTGGGTGAAGTCGCCCGCCACTTTGACGTGGCCGGGCATCATCGAGCCGGCCAGCTCATAGACGATGCTATCGGGTGCGAGGGTCACCGTGCCGGTGATGACCTCACCCGAGCGATGGAAGGAGATAACGCCATTGCGAATCATGCCAGAGCCACGGTCCACCACACGCACATTCCACTCGCCCACCCAGATATAGACGGGGGTGGCGGTGGGAGCAAGCGTCTGCGCCACTGGCAGCGGCGGCTTGACCGCCTCAGGCAGGTCAGCAAAGCTGCTGTGGGTGGCATAGCCCAGCCACAGCCAGCACTCGCCAGACCCGTTGGGGTCGGCGATCACGGCGTAGTTGCCGCCGCTATAGGTCTTGAGCACTTCCACCTGGGTGCCAGCCGGCACCAGGCTGCGCCAGGTGTAGCCTGCGCCCGGGCCGGAACGACAGTTGGTGTCCTGAGTGACAGTGAGCACGGCTGCGCCGCCGCCCGTTTGCGGAATGATCGCAGCGGTGGGCTCCAGTGTCGGCTGCTCGGTCGGCGCCATCGCGGCAGCCGTAGGCGTGTCTGCTGCGGGCTGGTTGGCGGCATCGGCCTCAGCCAGCAAGGCATCCGCCTGCTGCGTGCCGGCGATGCCCGTGGCCACCAGGCCGGAAACATCTGCGGGGGCACACGCCTGCAAAAGCAGCGCGAAGGCCGCCACCATGAATAGAGTCGATTTTTTCCCTGTCATTGTCTTCCTCCCGAACGTACCAAACCAAACACGGAAGCCCAATCTTACCCTGCGCTACAGGAAATCAGATTAGAAACAAAGCGAGGTGGCGCCTTAGGCGCCACCTCGCTAAACACTAAACGCAAATCGATTACGGCGCCAAGCAGGTGCCGGGTTCGCTGGCGCCATCGCGCCAGCCACAGAACGACCAGCTACCACCGATGGTTCCATTGAACTGGTTGTTGTTCAACAGGTAAGCTACCCAAGCACCGCTGCTGATACCAGAATTCCAGGTGCCACTGGCCTGCTGACCATCGGCGGATACTGTGCCGGTAAACACATATGTATCCCCTATCCAGTCAGTACTGCCGCTGATGTTATTGCCTGAAATCGAAAAAGTGATGCTGTTCGAGTACGCAAGGCCACCATTGTTGGTCTTGTTGGTCCACGTGCCTGCAAAGCTGGGCACCGGGCTCGGCGTGGCCGTCGGGGTCAGTGTGGCTGTAGGTGTGGGCGGTTGCGTGGCCGTGGGCAGGTCATAAGCTGTGAAATCGCTGGCCGTGGCGTAGCGCAACCACAACCAACAATCGCCTGCCGCATTAGGGTTCTTGATGACAACATAGTCGGACGCCGAGAAGGTCTTGATGACTTCAACTTCCTGACCAGCGGTGATGGTAGTGATCAGCCGGTAGGCCACACTCGGGCCAGAGCGGCAGTTGGTGTCCTGCGTCACAGAGACGTAGGCCATACCCAGCGTAGGCACCAGGGTGCTGGTGGGCTCGCCGCTTTCCGCGGTGGCTTCACCCGAGGGCGCCTGGGTCGCCTGGCCACCGTTGTTATCGGCCGCGGCCGTCTCCAACTGGCTGATCTGCAGGGTTTGGGCAATGCCCGTGGCAATGGCGGCTTCCGTGTCCTGGCCGCCACCACAGGCACCCAGCAACAAGGCCAACAGCACAATCGCAAACATGAAAACGTGTCTTTGCTGCTTCATTTTCTCTCTCCTCAAAAGATCAATATGTTTAGGGCCACTTGCAGGGGTTGGGGAAGCCACCCGAGCGAGTGCCGCAGAATTCCCAGGAGCCCTGATCCAGGTTGCCGATGAACTGCGGGGACCCCACAGCAGGGATGCGCGCTTGCCAGTTACCGCTACCGGTGCCACCAAAGCTGCCTGCGGCGGTCTGATGGCCGGGGTCAATCGTTCCGGTGAAGGAATAGGTGAAGTTGCCGGGGTTGGTGACGGCGCTGCAGGTGAGGCTCATACCATTCACAGAGCAGCTCATAGCGCCAGTGCGCTCCACGCCGCCGTGGAACACGCGGATGGTCCAGTTGCCTGACCAGTCATACGAGGGTGTAGGAGACGGCGTGATGGTGGGCGTGGGAGTGGGCGGCTGGGTGGCCGTAGGCAGGTTAAAGGCGCTGAAATCGCTGGTGTCTGCATAGCGCAGCCATAGCCAGCAATCGCCGGCCCCAGCCGGATTGCGCACGACAACATAGTCAGACCCAGAGAAGGTCTTGAGCACTTCGACCTGTTGCCCCACAAGAACGGTGGCGATCAGCTTGTAGTGCTGGCTTGGGCCGGAGCGGCAGTTGGTGTCCGTGGATACAGAGACCAGCGCAATCTCAGGCACATCGGTAGCTTCGGGCTGTGAGGTTTCCTCAACTACAGGGGAAGCTTCGGCCGGATTACTGCCATTGTTGGCAGCAGCAGTCTCTAACTGGCTGATCTGCAACGTTTGGGCAATGCCAGTGGCAATGGCCTCATCATTGCTCTGGCCGCCACAAGCGGTCAGAGCAACGGCAACGATCAGCAAACAAGATATCAGAATCATACGGTGTCGCATTGAACAAGTCCTCCAAACGGTAGTGCAGTGCCGCGATAACTTCAAAACTATAACGATGAAAATGCTCAAAACCTTCCATTAATGGTACTGATTTTGGCGTATTTGTAAAACTTCCTGTTAAAGCAAATGCGCTGGCAAGCAGCGCATTTGCTTAGAGCGATAAGGCGTATTTATGCTTTGCGCTGCCAGAGGAACACGGCAGCGATCATGGCTACGATACCCACCAGCGACCAGCGCAGGTCATTATCCATGAAGCTGGGGAACAAGCTGGCGGTCAGGCCGAGGCCTTGCAGCAAAAACACAAAGCCCATCACGCCGAGGGCAATGGCAAACAGTTTGAGTAGCGACATGCTTATATCTTTCCTTGCGGGGGCGGAGGCGAAACCAGGGTGTCTTTGTCCAGAAAATCACCGCGGCGGGTGGGCGCCAACATGGCCCATTCGCGCTTGCGGCGGTCATAGCATTCGTTGCACTCCCAGTTGCGGTGCGAGTCGCCGCCTTCGCGGGCAAAGCCTGCTTCCGGCTTGAACTGCTTGCAGCTGTAGCACTGGCGCAGGCTGGCTTTGGTGTAGCCGGCGTTCTTCTCGGCGGCTTCATCGCCAATCGGCTGGGCGCGGTGCGGCAGGCCAACAACGGGATACCAGCCATCCGGCGTACGGCCCACGTGTTTGCCGCTCACCAACACGGCCCCCAGGCTCCAGTTGCCTTCCTTGGCCAGCAAGGTGCGGGCTTCATATTTACCGTCTTTGAGGCGGTAGGCGTAAGCGGTGTTCTCACTCAGCCGGAAGGCCCGAATGGCGCCTTCCGCCACCGCTTTTGCAAGCACTTCTTCGTAGGTCATTCAATAAGTCCTTAGTCCAGTGAGTTGTTGATTCATCTGATTATAGCCGCACAAACTAAAAAGCAAACACAAAGGCACAAAGAGCACAAAGTAACCACTGCGCTTTAATTTTCTTTTTGATCTGCTTCTTCGTGACCTTTGTGTCTTTGTAGAGAACGCTTTATAGCTGCGCCAGGCGAGCGCGCAAGCCTTGCACCGCTCGGGCGCGGTGGCTGAGCTGGTTTTTGTCATCAAAACTGAGCTCCGCCATGGTGCAGCCAGTGCCTTCCACTATAAAGATGGGGTCGTAACCAAAGCCGCCAGTACCGCGCTCGTGGGGGATGATCTCGCCGCGGCACTCCCCTTCTGCAAAGTGAACTGTGCCGTCGGGCAGGACCAGGCACACCACAGAGACGAAGCGCGCCGCCCACGGCTGCGGCTGGCCGAGGGCAGCGAGCTGCTGGAGCAGATAGTGGCGCCGGTCAGCATCGTTGGCTCCCGGCTGCGGTGAATAGCGCGCCGAATGCACGCCGGGGGCGCCGTTCAACACCGCTACCTCCAGCCCGCTGTCGTCCGCCAGGGCGGGCAGCCCGGCGGCCTGGGCAAAGGCGCGCGCCTTGATGGCGGCATTGTCTGCGTAGGTGCTGCCGGTCTCATGCGGGTCAAGGGCCAGGCCGAGTTCAGCGGGCGTGAGCAGGCGTACTTCGGGCAGGCCGGCCAGCAAAGCACGCAGCTCGCGCACTTTGCCGGCGTTGTTGGTGGCGATCAGCAGATCAGGCATGGCAGCATTGTAAACTGCCAGCCGGATTCAGAACAAAGACTCTAGGAAATAGTACCTAAACCGCACTAACAGGCGGACTCAGCTGAGTCACCCTGCATTTTCGGCAGGTAATTGACCGATTCTGCAATTTTTGTTATAATCTACAAAAGTTTTACAGAATCCTTTGCAATCACGGTCGCAAAGGATTCTTTTTGAATCGAGCGGCATTTTCACTCGGGTAACTGGTTAAAAATGGCAAAAAGTAACCCTCTACGCATAAATGTCGGCTTTTTGGTCAAAGCCGATGCTGGTTACAGCCGCACCATCGAGTTCGATGTGGGCGAAATGGTGCTTTCGGATGACTTCACCGTCACCGATCTCAAGGGTAGCGTCACGTTTGGCCGCACCCCACAGGGGCTGGTGGCTCAGGTGCTGCTCAGCGGCCGCACCAAGGCTGACTGCGCTCGCTGCCTGGACCCCTTTGAGCTGGCAATCGCCACCGATTTCACCGAACTCTACGCCTTTGACGAGCGTTCGGTCACCGATTCGCAGTTGCTCGTGCCCCCCAGCCACCAAATTGACCTGGCTCCGCTGGCGCGTGAGTACCTGCTGCTGGACCTGCCCATCACCCCCCTGTGCCGCCCGGATTGCAAGGGCCTGTGCATCGAGTGCGGCGCCAACCGCAACGAGCACGATTGCGGCCACGCCCAGCACCCGGCCGAGCCAGACCCTTCGCCTGAAGAAACCCAAGACCCGCGTTTTGCAGCGTTAAAAGACCTGCTGGACCCAAAAGAGTAGCTCGGTAGTCCACGAGTTCTGCCGCAAGGAGGAGTTATGTCTTTTCAGTCCCACCCTGATGATGATTCGATAGAGCAACCCGTACTCTTCGAAGATAACCCGCTCGAGGAGCTGAGCAACCACAGCAGCCCCGGCGGCTTTATGCCGGACGAGCTGCAGGACATTGAGCGCCTGCGCTGGCATTACATTAATGATGAAGATGCCGACGACGACAGCCTGGCCGCCCTGGGCACCACCGAGCCGGATGCCGACGCGGCGGAGGCCTACGAGCTGCCCGCCGATGAAGTCATTGATACTGTGGGCCTGTATCTCAAGGAAATGTCGGCTGTGCCGCTGCTCAATATGGAGCAGGAGGTCAGCCTAGCCAAGCGCATGGAAGCGGCCAAGAAGGCCATCAGCCAGCTCAAGAAGCTGCCCGCCAAAGACGGCAGGCGTGCCGCGCTGGAAGCGGTGGTGGAGGACGGCCGCCAGGCGCGTGACCATTTGATCCGCGCCAATACACGCCTGGTGGTGAGCATCGCCAAGAAGTACATGAGCCGCGGCGTGCCCTTCCTCGACTTGATCCAAGAAGGCAACCTGGGCCTGATGAAAGCGGTAAGCAAGTTTGACCACCGCCGCGGCTTCCGCTTCTCGACCTATGCGACGTGGTGGATTCGCCAGACGATCACGCGGGCCATTGCCGACCAGGGGCGCACGATCCGCGTGCCGGTGCACATGATCGATCGCATCCGCTTGCTGTACAAGACCGCTCACCAGCTGGAGCAGAAGAACGGCCAGCCGCCCTCTTTGGATGAACTGGCCAAAGAGATGAAAGAAGACGTAGGCAAGATCGATTGGATGCTGCGCGTCAGCTGGCTGCCGCTCTCGCTGGAGAGCCCGGTAGGTGATGAAGAAGACTCTGAGCTGGGCATGTTCGTGGAAGACGAGAACAGCCCCAGCCCGAGCCAGACGGCCTACAAGAACATGATGGAGCAAAAGGTGCACGAGGTACTGGGTACGCTCAGCCCGCGTGAAGCACGCATCCTGCGCTTGCGCTTCGGTTTGGAGAATGGGCGCTACTACACGCTGGAGGAAGTGGGCGAGAAGTTCGGTCTGACGCGTGAGCGCATTCGCCAGATCGAAGGCAAGGCGCTGCGCCGCCTGCGCCACCCGCTGCGCGCCCGCCAACTGCGCGATTATGTGCAGGGCAGTTGATAGTTGACAGTTGATAGTCAACAGTTGACAGACATAAAGAAAAAAGCCGCTCAGTAGAGCGGCTTTTTTTGTTGGCGTGTTGTCATTGCGAGGAGTGTTCCAGCGCGTTAGCACTGGAACGGACAAAGCAATCTGGGCTCAGTCCTTAGAACCAGGCAAGATTGCTTCGTTGCGCAGCTCCTGCGGAGCATACTCCTCGCAATGACAGGCAACTGCGGATGACTCCTCGGCCGCGCTGAAGCTCACGCCTCATCGGGATGGCAAACACGCTCTTGACACATTCTGACTGGTCAATATAATTAGATATATATCTAATTAATTAGACGAGGGACATGAGCACAGAAACAGAACTACTGGATTTTTTCAAAGCCCTGGCTGAGCCCAAGCGGCTCAAGATCGCCGGCATCCTGGCGCAGGGGCCGTGCGCGGTGGAAGAGCTGGCCAGCCTACTGGAACTCAGCGAGCCGACGGTCTCCCACCACCTGGCGGTGCTGGGACGCGCCGGGCTGGTGAGTGCGCGTGCCGAGGGACACTACAGCATCTATGAGCTGCGCAAGGACCGGCTTGAGAGCATGGCCGAGCGCCTGCTGGCCAAAGAGACCCTGCCGGCCGTAGCACACGACGTAGATATGCAAGCCTATGACCGCGCCGTGATGCGCAACTTCAGCGGGCCGGATGGCAAGCTCAAAGCGTTGCCGGTGCAGCGCAAGAAGTTTGAGGTGATACTGCGCCACGCCGCTACGCTGTTCAAGCCGGGCAAGCGCTATCCTGAAAAAGAGGTCAACAAGATCCTGGCCGCTCTGCACGAAGACACGGCCAGCCTGCGCCGCGGCCTGATCGAGATGCAGTTGATGCAGCGTGCTGGCGGAGAATACTGGCTGGCGTAGTTTCTAAGGGAAGACAATCGTGCATCCCGAGCGCAGCGAGGGATCCTCGATGGTGCATAGATAAATCTGCCTTACGCAGAAGATATGCCAGCAAGGATCCTTCGCTGGTCTGGGTTCAGCGGTCCGGTGAGGGCGTAAAAACCCCGCTCAGGATGACAGGGCTATTGGAGTGCGAGCACGCACCCCCTAATAAGACAAAGGACACAAAGAGTACTCTTTGTGTCCTTTGTCTTAATGGGAAGTTTCTGTGGTTTACGCCAGCGGTGAGGCGCCCATGGCCTCGGCCGCATCTTGGGAGTAGTAGGGATTTTCGCCTTCGCCGTGCTCGGTGACGTCCACCACTTCGGTGACTTCAGGCACGGCTTCCATGATGGCACGCTCGATGCCCTGGCGCAAGGTGACGGCCGAGAGGCCGCAGCCCTGGCAGCCGCCGCCCATCTCCACGTGCGCAGCGGTGCCGCGCACGTCGGTGAGCAGCACCCAGCCGCCGTGACCGGCGACACCGGGGTTGATATATTCGTTGATGACCTGCTGCACCTGAACGGCCAGCGGGTCGGTCCAGTCCGTGCGTACGCGATCAGCGGGCGGTCCGAAGGGCGTGGGCGGGTATTCGATGTTGAAGCCGGCGGCGTAACGCTGGTCGTCATAATCGACGCGGCAGCCCTGCACCTTCTCGGCCACATCTGGGGCGAAGAGGAAATCAAACTCGCCGGTGGGCTGGATGATGTCATCCGGCGTGGCGGCCTGGCGATCCTGGAACTTGAACTCAGTCTGGTAGCCACCGCCGGGCAGCGTGCCGCGGATGCCCACGCGCACGGCCAGACCTGGTTTGCCACGTGTACGTATCAGCTCGGCGATCTTCTCGCTGGCTGCTTGAGTAATATCCAATACTTGAGTGCTGGCTTCAGTCATTTGTACCCTTTCGCACAAGTATACCTTGCAAGGATTAGTATCTGGTCGTGCTGCGGCACTCTATTCTTACCGCCGGCCAGAAAGTAATGATAGCCTTAGCGCCTAAGGATTTATTTGAATGAAGCGACCGCACATACTGGCATTGCTATGCTTCGCCGCAGCTTTCACAGCGTACCTGCTCCCCGTGTCCATATGGGGCAAGATGGAGACCTCAGCAGCCTCATATTTCAATCTACTGGCCGATGCGTTCTTGCACGGTCGCTTGTATTTGATTGACCCACCCGCCACGATCGACTTAACCCTGCACAACGGGCAGTGGTATGTTCCCTTCCCGCCGCTGCCGGCCCTGCTGATGCTGCCGTGGGTAGCCGCTTTCGGCGTGGAAACGCTCAATACCGTAATATTCACCGCCCTGTTCGGGGCAGCCAACGTAGCGCTGGTGTTTCTCATCCTCAGCGAGCTGGCCGCCCGCGGCTGGACGCAACTCAGCCCAAACGACAATGTGTGGCTCACGGCGCTGTTCGGCGTGGGCAGCGTGCATTGGTATGTTTCGACCTTGGGTCAGGTTTGGTTCGCGGCACAGATCTGCACGGTGACCTTTGTGGCGCTGGCGGTGTACGTGGCGCTGCGCGGCGGCCCCCCCTGGCTGGCCGGGCTGATGCTCGGCTTGGCAGTGGCGGCACGGCCCAACGTAGCGCTGAGCTTCCCGCTGCTGCTGGGCATTGTACTGATGGATCGAAAGCCTTCTAAGGAAGGCTTTCGATCCAACAACCTGCGCTGGGGGATGCAGGCCGCGCTGCCCGTGCTGCTGGTAGCTGCCGCTTTGCTGGCCTACAACCAGGCGCGTTTTGGCAGCCCGCTCGATTTTGGCTACGAAAACGCCGTGGTGAACCCGCGCTTACAGGCCGATTTGGACACCTATGGCCAGTTCCACCCGCACTACATCCTGCGCAACCTGCGCGCCATGTTGTTCTCGCTGCCGGTGTGGGACGCTGAGGCACGCCGCCTAGTGCCGGATGGCGACGGGCTCAGCCTGCTCATCACCACCCCTGCCCTCATATATCTGGTCTGGGCGCGCAAGCGCACCCCACTGGTGGCTGGCGCCTGGGCAGCGCTGACCTTGCTGGTGGTGCCGCTGCTGCTGTACTACAACACGGGCTGGTGGCAGTTCGGCTACCGTTTCAGCCTCGATTTCATGATCCCGGTCATGGTGTTGCTGGCCAGCGCCATGCGCTCACCGTTGAGCTTGCTGGCGCGCGGCCTCATCCTGGCCGGCGTGCTGGTGAACCTGTACGGCCTGGTGTGGTGGCACCTGCTGTAACGCGCAGACCCGTCACCCGTTCGCGATGCTATGGCCACGCCCATCAAAGTAAAACTTATCTTCAACCATATTGCGGGAAACCAGCAGCAATCGGCGCAGCAATTGGCGGATGTGTTGCTGGCGATGCAGGCCAACAACATCCAGCCTGAGGTCTATCTCATTGAACCTGAGGTGGACATACGCAAGATCGTGCGCCGTGCTGTGCAAGACGGTACGCGCATCATCGCAGTGGCCGGCGGCGATGGCACGGTGGACAGCGTGGCGCACCACATGGTGGGCACGCGCCTGCGCCTGGGCATTATCCCAATAGGCACACGCAACAACCTGGCACTCAACCTGCATATCCCTTCCGAGATCCCTGCGGCGGTGGCCTTGTTGCGCAAGGGCAAGCCGCTGCGCATTGATGTGGGCAAGGCGCGCAGCGCCGGCGGCACGCGCTACTTCCTGGAGCTGGTGACCATCGGCTTGCTGTCAGACATGTACGAGATCACAGATGACTTGCAGCACGGCGATGTGACCCGCGTGGGCGAGTGGGTGAGCACCTTCATGGCCGCCGAACCCAGCCAGGCCAGGCTGCGCCTGGACCAGGCGCGCACGGTGGGCGCCAGCGGCCACATGGCGCTGGTGGCCAACATGCGCTACATCGGCCCGAACATGGAGATCGACCCGCGCGTCTCGCACCAAGACGGCAAGCTGGACGTCTTCGTGTTCTCTGACATGACCAAGCTGCATCTGGTTTCATTCGCCTTGCGCTCGTTGGCGGGCAATCTAGATCAAGAATCGGTTAAACACTTTCGGGGCAAGCAACTTAAGCTAGACTCACAGCCGGCCATGAAGATCATGGCCGATGGAGTAGAGTTGGGCAGCGGGGCGGCACACATAGAGGTGCTGCCCAAGGCGCTCACCGTGATCGCCGGACGCAAAGCCCGCAGAAAGACATAGAGCTATTCATCGCATGCCCAGAAAGAAAACACCCACGCCGCCGCCCCTCGTTGAAAGCTTGCAGGAACAAGTAGAGAGCCTGCAAGAGCAAGTACAGCCTAAACCAACATCGCACAAGCGCCCCCTGCCCTACCGCATCGCCATTTTTGTGGCCTGCCTGGCGGGCTTGATCTATCTGCTCAGCTTTGCCCCCACGGAGCAGCGTGAGGTGCTGTGGCGCGCCCTGACCCTGCAGCGCAACCTGATCGTGCCCATGTTGGTACTAGGCCTGCTGGCGCTCTCGCTGCTATGGGCACGCGGGCAGGAGATCGATAACCGCGTCTTCCTGTTCTTCAACCTGCGCGGCCGCCGCCCGCGCTGGCTGGATATTGCCCTGGGCACCTTCAGCCAACTGGGTAACGGTGCGCTGGCCATCGGCCTGTCACTGTACCTGATGCGCTCCAACCCCAGCCTGTCTGGCCAGTTGGCGCTGGGCGTGCTGTCGCTTTCCATCATGGTGGAGCTGCTCAAGGCGCTCACTGACCGGGCACGCCCGTTCATCACCAATCCCAAAGCACGCGTAGTGGGCTGGCGTGAGCCGGGGCGCTCCTTCCCTAGTGGGCACACCTCGCAGATCTTCTTTCTGGCCACGCTGCTGTATCACCATTTTGAGCCCGGCCTTGGCATCGGCATCCTGCTCTACGCCGTGGCGGCGCTGGTGGGCTTCACGCGCATGTATGTGGGCGCGCACTACCCGCGTGATGTCATTGGCGGTGCGCTGCTGGGGTTAATGTGGGGCACGCTGGCCAATTTGATTGACCCGTATTGGGTGCCGTTGTTCACTGCCTTGATTCAATAATCAGCCACAATCACCTCGTTGTATACTCACACAACGAATATGACTACACCAATTCTCGTTGCCGTTGCCTGGCCCTATGCCAACGCCGAAATTCATGTCGGTAATCTCACCGGCTCGTACTTGCCTGCCGATATCTTTGCACGCTACCACCGCCTGAAAGGCAACCAGGTGCTGATGGTCTCCGGCTCAGATGCGCACGGCACCCCCATCACAGTGAAATCGGATGCCGAGGGCGTAAGCCCTGAGGCTGTTTACAAACGTTATCACGCTGGTTTTCTGGAGCTGTTTCAGAAGCTGGGCTTGAATTACGACCTATTCACCAGCACGCACACCCAAAACCATTTCGCCGTTTCGCAGGCGATGTTCCTGGCGCTGAAGAAGAACGGCTACCTGTATACCGAGACGCAACAGCAGTGGTTCTCCCCCAGCCTGGGCAAGTTCCTGCCCGACCGTTACGTAGAAGGCACCTGCTACATCTGTGGCTTTGATGGTGCGCGTGGCGACCAGTGCGACAACTGTGGCAACGTGCTCGACTCCACGCAACTGATCAATCCGCGTGCCAAAGAAGACGGCTCGACCCCGGAGCTGCGCGAGACCACGCACTACTTCCTCGACCTCGGCAAACTGCAGGGGCCGGTGGTGCAGTTCCTCGAGGAGCGCCAAGGCTACTGGCGCCCCAACGTGGTCAACCGCTCTTTGGGCTGGATCCGTAGCGAAGGGCTGCATGGCCGCCCCATCACGCGTGACCTCGACTGGGGCATCCCCGTGCCCGAAGAAGGCTGGGACAGCAAACGCCTCTACGTGTGGTTCGAGGCCGTGATCGGCTACCTCTCGGCGGCCATCGAGTGGGCGGCCCTCAACGGCCAGCCCGAAGACTGGCACCGCTGGTGGACAGATGCGGCGGCGCGCGCCTACTACTTCATCGGCAAAGACAACATTGATTTTCACGCCATCATGTGGCCCGCTGAACTCATCGGCGTGGCCGATGAGTTCGCCCGCACCTACGAGGGCAGCGAGGGCAAACCGCTCAACCTGCCGCATGACGTGCCCGCCAACGAATTCCTGAACATGGAAGACCGCAAGATCTCCGGCAGCCGCAATTGGGGCGTGTGGGGGCTGGATTTCCTCACGCGCTACGACGCTGACCCCCTGCGCTATTACCTGACCGTGACCATGCCTGAGACCAGTGATGCCAACTGGGACTGGGATGATTTTGTGCGCCGCAATAACAACGAGCTGGTGGCCACCTGGGGCAACCTGGCTAACCGCGTGCTCTCGTTCACCTATCGCCACTGGGAGGGCCAGGTACCGCAGCCCGGCGCATTGCGCCCGGCTGACGAAGCCGTGCTGGCCACGGTGGAGGCTGGCTTCGAAAGTGTGAGCCAATTCATCGAGAATGTGAAGCTGCGCGCCGCGCTGGGCGAGGCCATGCGCCTGTGTGGCGAGGTCAACCGCTACCTGGACGAACAAGCACCTTGGGCGCAAGTAAAAACCGATAAGCACGCCGCCGGGCTGACCATTTACGCCGCCCTGCGCGCCATCGATAATCTCAAGCTGCTGCTGGCGCCGTTCCTGCCGCACAGCGCCGAGGCGCTGCACAGCATGCTGGGCTACCATGCCCCGCTGTTCGGTGAGCAGTACACCGAGACGATCAGCGACTCTCTCGGCGAGCACGAAGTGCTGCGCTACCGCGCTGCGGCCATTCCCGGCCACTGGCGCCCCAGCGCACTGGAAGGCGGCCGCCAACTGCGCCAGCCGGCGCCACTGTACAAGAAGCTGGAGCCCAGCATCGCCGACGAAGAACGGGCGCGTTTGGGCGCCGCGAAGTAATCACAAAGAGGCGGAAATTCCGCCTCTTTTTTGTTGTCTTACGCGGCTTTCTTTTGCCAAAAATTGCTCACCACTCTTTTGAGCTCCGCCAGCCAAGTCTCTTCAGGCTTAGTTTCTGTATAGATGAGTATCCACACCACCATGGGGAAGATATAGCCTGCCCAGGCCCAGTCGTAACCCATGATGAAAGAGACAAATAACAACCATGCCGCCAGCCAAACCAGCAGTTGGCGTAAGCCACCCCAACGCCCTATAACTGGTAACAAAATAATGAAATGATATGGGAATACATACGGCATCACGAACGCTCCAGCCGCCATCATGTGCCATGGGTCTCTGCGGTTTGTGAAGAAAAGCAAGGCCAACCCCAACAGTCCAATCGGCCAGCCGAGAATGTACCAGCCCATGCTGGAGGAGCTGTGCAGGTTGCCGCCGGTTACGTGCATGCCTATGGACTGCGCTGGCCACCAGCCCCAAACCAGCAGCGTGATGGCGGCGAAAATCAAACCCGCCAAGAACCAGGTACGCCGAGTAAGTAGAGCAAAAGCGCCGAGAGTGGGCTTGATGAGCAGCAAGGGCACACCCCAGGGCAAAGTCATAAAGCCTAGCAAAGCCCAGCCATCAACATTGCCAGCCCAGAGCAACACCAATACCGGTGGGCTGAGCACAGCCATCACTGCACCCAGGGTGCTCCAGCGATCACGGCGTTGTTGGTAGGTGAGGATGGCCACAGCGGCCAGGGTGAGTCCGTTGGAGAACGCCAACCCCCACCGCCAGGGCAATATGGCTAATGGGCGGGTTAGTAGTTTAGTCCAGCCGGGATACCAGGTATCAATATCGCCGCCGGCACGGATGGTGTGAAACCAATCCCAGCCGAGCAGGGGCACATCGCGCAGCAGTACACCAAAGCCAAGTGCGCCTAGTACCACCATAACAGCAGCCCGCCAATATGGCGGGCTGCTGTGTGATGATTCATTTGAATCTATTGAGGGTCGTCTCCAGCCCATGCAGCCCTTGGCTGCATCATACAACAATATTGACTAGCTTGCCCTTGACCACAATAACCTGGCGCGGGGTCTTGCCCTCCAGCGCCTTGGCCACCGCTTCACTGGCCAGGGCTTGCGCCTTGGCTTCCTCATCGCTGATGCCGGCGGGCACGGTGATGCGGTCCTTGAGCTTGCCGTTAATCTGCACCACCAACGTGATCTCATCCTCGCGGGCGGCGGCCTCGTCCACTACAGGCCAGCTCTGCTTATGCACAGAGTAGGGCTTGCCGCTGCGTGCCCACAGCTCCTCGGCCACGTGCGGCGTGACCGGCGCCATCAGACGCAGGTACACATCCTTGGCCTCTTCCCATTCCGGACTACCCTCGGCCTTGGTGCGCAGCTCGGTCATGCTGTTAGCCAGCTCCATGTAGGCCGAGATGATGGTGTTGAACTCAAAAGTCTCCAGGTCACGCGAGACTTTTTGGATGGTTTGGTGTACCTTGCGGCGCAGCGCTTTGGCAGCGGCAGCCTCTGGCTTGCCGCCGCCCCGCCCGCCTTCGGTGAACAGGGTCCAGACTTTGTGCATCCAGCGCACCACGCCCTGAATGTTCTCGTCGCTCCAGGCGCCACCCTCGTTCCAGCGGTAGCCGAACATCAAGTAGGCGCGCACGGTGTCGGCACCGTAGAGGCGCACCTGCTCATCCGGGTCGATCACGTTGCCGCGTGATTTGCTCATGCGCTGGCCATCCGGCCCCAGGATCTGGCCTTGGTTGCGCAGTTGCAGCATCGGCTCGTGGCCTTCGGTGATCCCGATGTCACGCAGCGCCTTGTGGAAGAAGCGCACGTACAGCAAATGCATCACGGCATGCTCTGCGCCGCCGGTGTAGGTGTCTACTGGCATCCAGTAGTCATATTCGTTGGGATCGAAAGCGGCCTTGTCGTAGTGCGGGCTCAGGTAGCGCAGGAAATACCACGAGGAGCACATGAAGGTGTCCATCGTGTCGGTGTCGCGTTCGGCGGGGCCACCACACTTGGGGCAAGTGGTGTGCTTCCAGGTGGGGTGCAGCTTCAGCGGGCTTTCACCGGTGGGCGTCCACTCCACATCCTCCGGCAGCTCCACCGGCAGCTGGTCCTCGGGCACGGGTTGGGCGCCGCAGTCCTTGCAATACACGATCGGGATCGGCGCGCCCCAATAGCGCTGGCGCGAGATCAGCCAGTCACGGATGCGATAGCCCACGGTGGCCGTGCCAACCTGCTTCTGCTGCAAAAAGACAATGGTGTCTGCAATGGCCTTGTCCGCGGCAGTGCCCGTGAGCGGACCGCTGTTGACCATGACGCCATCAGCAGTGACGGCCTGGGTCATGCTGGCGCCGTCCAGGGTTTCGCCTTGCGGTTGCACCACGGGGCGCACCTCCAGGCCGTATTTGCGCGCGAAGGCGAAGTCACGCGCATCGTGCGCCGGCACGGCCATGATGGCCCCGGTGCCGTAGGTCATTAGCACATAGTCAGCGGTCCAGATCGGCACGCGCTCCCCGCTGACCGGGTTGATGGCGTAGCCGCCGGTGAACACGCCGGTCTTTTCTTTCTCGGTAGACTCACGCTCAATATCAGTTTGGCGCGTGGCTTCGGCCACATAGGCTTCCACCTCAGCCTGCTTGTCCGGCGAGGTGACTTTGGCCACCAGTGGATGCTCCGGCGCCAGCACCATGAAAGTAGCACCCCACAGCGTATCCGGCCGGGTGGTGAAGATGGTGAATTCATCGCCACCTTCAGTCTTGAAGGCCACAGTGGCGCCTTCAGAGCGGCCGATCCAGTTGGTCTGCAGCGTTTCAATCTGCTGCGGCCAATCCATATCCACAAAGTTCAGCAGCTCATCAGCATAGTTGGTGATGCGGAAGAACCACTGCTCCAAATTCTTTTTGATAACAGGCGTGCCACAACGTTCGCAGACGCGCTTTTCACCCACCACCTGCTCGCGTGCCAGCGTGGTGTTGTCTTTGGGGCACCAGTCCACCGCCGCCATCTTGCGATAGGCCAGGCCGTGCTTGTAGAACTGCAGGAAGAACCACTGCGTCCACTTGTAATATTCAGGGTCAGAGGAGACAGCCTCACGGCGCCAATCGAACATGGCGCCCATGCTGCGCAATTGCTTGCGCATGTTCTCGATATTGGCATAGGTCCACTTCTTAGGGTGGATGTTGCGCTGGATGGCAGCGTTCTCGGCGGGCAGGCCAAAGGCGTCGAAGCCCATGGGGAACATGACATTGTGGCCGCGCATGCGCATGTAGCGCGCCCGAGCGTCTGACGGGGTCATGGCATACCAGTGGCCGATGTGTAAGTTGCCCGAGGGGTACGGCAGCATGGTGAGCGCGTAGTGCTTGGGGCGCGCCGGGTCAATATCGGCATGGTAGATGCCATCAGCTTCCCATTTCTGCTGCCACTTGGCCTCGATCTCGGCCGGGGTGTACTTCTCTGCCATAAAACTCCTTGTTAGCTGTTAGCGCTTAGCGCTTAGCGTTTAGCTGTTAGCCATAAGCGTAAGCAAATCACTACTCTCTAGTTGTTGTTTACCAAATTACCGCTTAAAACAAAAACTCTCGCCGCTCGATGCTTGTTTGCATCGGGACGAGAGTAAAACTCCCGTGGTACCACCCGCTTTGCCTGCGCAGATCCTGCGCACGACCGCTCTTTGACGCTGTATCGGGCGTTCCCGTTGCCGCGCCGGAGAAGGCTGGCAGGCGAGTTCAGCTTGCTGTTTACGCGTGCCGGGTTTGCACCTATTCACCCAACTCTCTATATGAGCGTAAAGCGAAACCTACTACTCCTGCTCGGCGTGACCGGTTCACTACTCACCAGTCACTATTCACTTGTCTTGCTAGTGGACCCAGAGGGATTCGAACCCTCGACCTCCTCAATGCCATTGAGGCGCGCTCCCAGCTGCGCCATGGGCCCATACGCATGGCTGCGCCATGCTTGTGGCGTATCCTGCTCGGCTTCGCCGAGCAACGGAACGCCAGCTTGATTTAAAGTGCCAGTGCAGTGCCAGCTATCGCACAGTGGACCTGGAGGGATTCGAACCCTCGACCTCATCAGTGCGATTGATGCGCGCTCCCAACTGCGCTACAGGCCCTAGCGTACAGAGGGAGCATTTTACTGCGCCACAGGGTGGCTGTCAAGAAAGCAATCCTGCCGCGCAGTATACTTGCCCTATTCGCCACCCTTCCCCAAAGAGACGTATGACAACTAAATCCCCTGTTGCCAGCGCACAAAACATGCGCACTTTCTACATCATCTGGTTTGGCCAATTGGTTTCCCTGCTGGGGTCCGGCCTCACCGGTTTCGCCATGGGTGTGTATGTGTACCAGGAGACTGGCTCGATCACATCCTTCGCCATGAGCATCCTGGCCTTCACTGTGCCTGGTGTGCTGTTCTCGCCCATTGCGGGCGCGTTGGTGGATCGCTTCCCGCGCCGCTGGATGATGATCCTGAGCGACTTTGGCGCGGGCCTGACCACTATCGCCATCCTGGCTTTGTTCCTGAGCGGCTCCCTTGAGATCTGGCACATTTACGTAGCCAACTTTGTGGCCTCGCTGTTCGGCACCTTCCAGTGGCCGGCGTACTCCGCCGCCACCACGATGTTGGTGCCGCAAGAGCAGCTGGGCCGCGCCAGCGGCATGGTGCAGATGGCAGATGCCATCTCGCAACTGGCCGCGCCGGCCATCGCCGGGGCACTGTTCCTCACCTGGGGCATCCCCAACATCATCATGATCGATATCCTCACCTTCCTCTTCGCCGTGGGTACGCTGCTGTATGTGCGTATTCCCGAACCTGTGCGCACGGAGCAAGAAGCGGCGGATAAACCTTCCATCATGGCCAGCGTTCGTACTGGCTTCAGCTACATTCGCCAGCGCCCGGGGCTGTTCCAGTTGCTGATGTACTTCGCCGGCATCAACCTGTTCTTCACCATGTTGCAACCACTGTGGACGCCATTATTGCTCGACCTGGGCACACCTGCGCAGGCCGGCCTGGTCGGCTCCATCGTGGGCGCCGGCATGCTGGTGGGCACTTTTGTGATGAGCGCGTGGGGCGGCCCCAAGCAGCGTGTGCTGGGCGTGCTAGGCACCGGGTTGTGGATGGGCGTGATGCTGATGTTCCTGCTGCTGCCTGCCAGCATGACGCTAATCGCAGTGACCGGTTTCTTTTCCATGCTGGTGCTGCCGATCATGAACGGCAGCAGCCAGGCATTGTGGCAAAGCAAAACCGAGCCGGACTTGCAGGGCCGCGTGTTCTCTGTGCGGCGCATGTTGGCGCAATTCACCGCGCCGATTGCCATCCTGCTCTCCGGCCCGCTGGTGGACCGTGTCTTCGGCCCGGCCCTGATGCCGGGCGGCGCGCTGGCCGACACGCTTATCGGCCAGCTGGTGGGCGTGGGGCCAGGCCGCGGCATGGCGCTGTTCTTTGCCGTGATCGGCCTGCTGGTGCTGGTGATCACAGTGATAGCGCTGGGCAGCCCGCGGCTACGCAAAGTGCAGGATGAAATTCCTGATGTGACCATCAAGAGCCAGAGCGAAGAAGAGTCGCTCAGAGAGGCGCTTGGTTCAAGCTAGCAATAAAAAGCCCCGCAACTGCGGGGCTTTTTTTACAACCAGCGGGTCAGGGCGAAAACAATGGCGGCGATGAGCGCCGCACCGCCGATCTGCCGCGGCAGCAGCCCCAGATGCACTTTGGCATGGAAACTATAGTCTTTGTAGCCCGCCAACCCCTCTGTACCGGGGAAGACTGACCATCTAGGCGTGACCGTGTTGAGAATCAGCCAATCGATGAACACCAGGTCGAAGGTGGTGATCATCAGCTGGATAAGCAAGGCGTGCAAAAAAAGGAGGATGAAACCCGCATCCCCTTGCTGGGCAAAGCTATAGGTGGAATACAGCGTGCCACCAACCAAGATGGCCATGAGTGGAAACATGGCCTTCTTGGATTGCTCTTTCTCTTTGGCCGTCAGGCGTTTAGCCTTCGCCAGAATATCGGGCGGCACTTCCCCCGGCACCAAAAAGACGCGTGGCCTGTTGATGGCGATGAACAGCACCACACCGGTAAACAGGATGGTGAGTGCACCCCCATCCAGTATCAGTTTGCTCCAATCCAACATATCGCTCTCCATTTTCCAGTTATGCAGTTGGTACAGGGTAGACCTGCTCACCCGCAGGAATTGATAACGCCAACTGGTTCTCGGCGGGGGCATCGTAGCGCGGCGCGGCGGGGTCGTAGGCGCGGGCCGGGTTGTAGGCAAAGTTGAAATCAAGCACCAGCTTGCCGTGTTCCTCACCCAGGTCTGCACCGTGGGGTGTATCCAGCAGCCAGCGCGTGCCAGCATAGGTTCGGCCGCTGGGGGCGCTGGCATCCGCAAACGGCAGCAGCAGCCCGCCGCCATAGCCTTGCAAGGCGAACAGGCTGAGGCTCACCGTGCTGCCGGCGATGGGAAAGTGCACGCGGCCCACACGCTGCATGTGAGCCTCGCCCACCGGGAAACTTTCGGGCTGCACATCAACATCTACATCCACACTGAAACGCAAGGCCGGGTCATAGGCGTAGTAGGCCAGGTTGATAAAGTGGGCGCGCTGCGCGGCAGGCACAGGCGACTGTGGGTGGCCGCCCAGCAGCTCATTGCGCGCCGCCACCCAGTACTGCCAGCGCTGCTCAGCCGGAATGCGGCGGTCACGCACCCCGGCATAGATAGCCTGCATTTTGCGGCCATAATCCACTTGATCCAATTCTTCCAATCGAAACATATCTCTCCACAGCCAGCAAGTACATCAGGCTAAGCCTCAAGGCTATCATCAAATATAATCCACCCTACTACTCCACCCTATGAATCGAGTCAGAACATGAGCAATCCCTTCTCCACCGAAAATCTTCTCCGCCGCCAGGCTCAGTTGGGCCAGGCGCTCAGCGCGGGCGGCTTCGATGCCGTGGCGCTCAACGCCGGGCCGAGCCAGGTCTACCTCAGCGGGCTGCACTTTCACCTGATGGAGCGCCCAGCGGTGCTGCTGCTGGCCGCGGGCAAAACGCCGGTGATGGTGCTGCCTGATTTTGAGAAGGGCAAGCTGGCCGACTTAGGCTTTGCACTGGACGCGGTAACCTACGGCGAGAATCCCGTTGAATGGCAAGCTGCCTTTGACAAGGCGGCTGCATTGATCGGGCCGGCCAAGAAAATAGGCGTGGAAGGGCTGCGCTTGCGCGTGATGGAGCTGCGCTACCTGGAAGCCGCCTTCCCCGGTGCACAGTTCCCGATCGCCGAAGAGCTGATCGCCGATATGCGCAAACTGAAAGACGCCGGTGAAATTGCCGCCATGCAAAAAGCAGTTGAGATCGCCGAGGGTGGCCTGGAAGCTACGCTACAGAAGATCAAGATCGGCATGAGCGAGAGGGAAATTTCCGGCATCCTGGTGCAGGAGCTGTATGCCTTGGGCAGCGACCCAGAGCTGCCCTTCGCTCCGATTGTGGCCGCGGCAGCCAACAGCGCTAACCCGCACGCCAGCGTGAGCGACTACAAAATCAAAGCCGGCGACCTGTTGCTGATCGACTGGGGCGCCTCCTACAATGGCTACCTCTCCGACCTCACGCGCACGTTTGCGGTGGGCGAGATCAGCGAAGAGTTCAAGCGCATCTATGAGATCGTCAAGCTCGCCAACCAAGCCGGCCGCGAAGCCGCCGCCATCGGCGCCGCGTGCGCCGTGGTGGACGAGGCGGCGCGTGATGCCATCGAGGACAATGGGTACGGCCAGTACTTTACGCATCGCACCGGGCACGGCCTGGGCATGGAGGGCCACGAGGAGCCTTACATGCGCGGTGACAATATGCTGACGTTGGCCGAGGGCATGAGCTTTACCGTGGAGCCGGGCATCTACCTGGACGGCCGCGGCGGCGTGCGCATCGAAGATGACGTAGTGATGACCGCCGATGGCCCGCGCTCACTGAGCACCTTCCCGCGCGAGCTGCGTGTCGTGGGATAGAGAATTGATCAAAAGCAATCGATTAATCAATTGATCGATTGCTTTTTTATTTAAATCAGTACCAGCTAACTAAATCATGTCATTCCGAGCGCAGCGAGGAATCCGTACTCGGCTGGTTTCTACTCCATCGCATCTGTAGGAAAGCAGTGCACCTCAACGGATTTCTCCTCAGCCTTCGGCTTCGTTCGGAATGACAACGTCCGCATATGCTTACTTTAACTGCAAAGCGGCTACAATCGCTCGCATGCATTTCTCCTTTATGTTCATGGATGGTTGCGTCGGCACAAACCGCCGACGCGGTGGAGTTCTGCTCGGCTCACGCCGAGCTCAGAACTCCCTGGAGACCGGAATATGAAGTTCCTGTTTCTGTTTATGGATGGAATTGGCTTTGGGGAGAACGACCCAGCCACCAACCCCTTCGCCGCCGCCAAGACCCTTAACATCGACGCGCTACTGGGCGGCGCACGCCTGGTAGCCGGCAGCACTCCTCTCGAAACCGAGCGCGCCAGCCTGCTGGCCCTGGACGCCAATCTGGGCATGCCCGGCCTGCCGCAATCGGCCACGGGGCAGGCCGCCCTGCTCACTGGCAAGAATGTGCCTGAAATTGTAGGCGAGCATTACGGCCCCAAACCCAATAAACCTGTAGCAGCCGTCATCAACGAAGACAATCTGTTCAAGCAACTGAGCCAGCGCGGCTATCGCAGCACCTTGCTCAACGCCTACCCGCCGATGTATTTCAAGGGCATCGAGAGCGGCAAACGCCTGCTCTCTGCCATCCCGCTGGCCGTCACCAGCGCCGGCATTGCGCTCAAGACGCACGAGGACATGCAACACGGCGATGGCTTCTCTGCCGACTTCACCGGTGAGGGCTGGCGCTCGCAGCTCGGTTTTACCGATGCACCGTTGCATACGCCGCCTCAGGCGGGCCGCCGCCTGGCCGAGGTCACGCGCAGCTACGATCTGGCCTTCTTCGAATTCTGGCCCAGTGACTATGCCGGCCACAAGCAAGACCACGAAGGCGCGGTGAGCCTGCTGGAGAATTTTGACCGCGTGATGGGCGGCCTGCTAGAAGCCTGGAACGATGAGGAGGGCTTGGTGCTCATTACCTCAGACCACGGCAATATGGAAGACCTGACGCGCCGTACTCACACCAATAACCCGGTGCCTGCACTGGTCATTGGCGCACCGGCCTTGCGCCAGCAGTTCTGTGCGGGGCTACAAGACCTCAGCCAGGTCACGCCTGCTATTTTGCAGTTCTTTCCGCCTAAGGATGCCCTCACAAACTAGCCGTATATTATAGTAATATACGTAGATGGTCGATTTTGCAGAGATCATTGGCTTTGAGTGGGATGACAACAACACAGCCAAAAATTGGCAGAATCACCAGGTGTTGCCCAGTGAGTGTGAAGAAGTGTTTTTCAATCTTCCGCTGATTGTGGCGGATGACGAAGCGCATTCACAAAAAGAAACCCGTTTCTATGTGCTGGGCCAAACACAAAACCAGCGTCGCCTTTTTATTGCATTTACTGTTAGAAAGAAAAAGATACGGGTCATTTCAGCCAGAGACATGAGCAGGAAGGAGCGCAAGGTGTATGAGCAAGGCAATTCCTAAGTTCAAGAGCGAAGATGAGGAACGCCAGTTCTGGAGCGAGCATGATTCAACTGAGTATCTGGATTGGAAGAAGGCCGAGCGCGTTCTGTTCCCCAAGCTCAAGCCCTCTACGAAATCCATTTCGCTACGGTTGCCAGAAACCCTTTTGGATACACTGCGCCAGTTGGCAAATGAGCGCGATGTGCCTTATCAATCGCTGATCAAGATCTACCTGCAAGAACGCATCGAGCAGGATATCAAAGCACGCCGTATCCCTGAAAATAAGTAGCTAACGCAAGGCCAGCTATGGCCCAAGCTGACAACTTCCTGATCGGTACTCCTCACCCGCCCAGCCCGCTGGAGCGCTACCTGCCCCCTGTGCCACGCGGGGTGGCGGGCGCGTGGCTGCAGCAGCATGCTGCCCCCGGCAGCTGGGTGCTGGAGCCCTTTGGCGCCTCGCCCCACTGGGCAGTAGAAGCCGCCCGTGCCGGCTACCGCGTGCTGGTGGCGGCCAACAACCCCATCGCTCACTTTCTGATCGAGATGCACGCCCAGCCACCCAGCGCCGAGGCCTTGACCGCCGCGCTGGCTATGCTGGGTGCGGCGCGCCGCGGCGACGAGCGCCTGGAACCCGCCATCCTGGAGCTGTATCTGACCGAGTGCCCGGGTTGCCAGACGCAAATTCCGGCCGAGGCGTTCATCTGGGAACGCGAAGCCGAGGCACCGCACGCCAAACTGCTGCACTGCCCGCAATGCGGCACGGAGGGCGAGTTCCCTTGCGATGAGCACGACCAAGCGCGCGCCGCCGCACACCATATGAGCGGGCCTACGCTGGCGCGCGCCCTGGAGCGCATCGCCGCCAAAGACGACACTGACCGCCAGCACGCCGAAGAAGCGTTGCAAGCCTACTTGCCGCGGGCGGCCTATGCGCTCATCACAATCATCAACCGTATGAGCAGTCTGGATGCCACTGAAGACGAGCAACGCTTGTTGTCTGCACTGCTGCTCAGCGCATGCGACCGTGCCACCAAGCTGTGGGCGCACCCCAGCGGGCGTCTGCGCCCGCGCCAGCTCAACGCCCCGCCCCAGTTCCGCGAGTACAACATTTGGTTCGAGATGGAACGCTCGATCGCGCTGTGGGCGCAGGCGAGCGAACCGTTGCCAGTGACGCTGTGGCCAGCCGCCCCGCCCGAAAGCGGCGGCGTGTGCATTTACGAAGGCCGCATGCGCGACCTGGCTACTGAGATCCAAGACCTGCCGTTGGCAGCGGTGGTCACCAGCATTCCGCGCCCGGCGCCGGCGTTCTGGACGCTGTGTGCATTGTGGGCGGGTTGGTTGTGGGGGCGCGAGGCCATTGGCCCGTTCGTGTTGGTGTTGCGCCGCAAACGTTATGACTTCGCCTGGCACACCGAAGCCCTGCACGCAGCATTGGCAGCGGTGGCGGAGTGCATAGCCGACAAGACCCCGGTGCTGGCGCTGCTGCCCGAAAGCGAGAGCGGCTTGCAGGCCGCCGTGGCGGTAGCCGCCAACCTGGCCGGCCTGCGCATTCACGGCATGGCCTATCGCCACGCCGCAGCTGAGATGCAGCTGCTGCTGCGCAAAGGCGCGGCGCAAGCCGCCAGTGAAGCGCAGGCGGAGGCCGTGCGCCGCGCCGCGCAATACACGCTCAAGGAGCGCGGCCAACCCAGCGCCTATGAGTACTTGCAAGCCGCGGCGCTGAATCTGCTCAACAAGCAAGCCCAAATGGGGGTCAGCGCCGAGGTCAAGGAGCCGGGAGAGATATTCACACACACACGCCGGCAGATCGAAACCTCACTGACCATGCACGGCGATTTTGTGCAGTACAACGGTAACGCAGACCACCCCGAAAGCGGCCTATGGTGGCCTAAGGCTCCTGCCACCGAGCGCACGGCGCTCGATGACCGGGTGGAGATGGCCGTGGTGCGCAGCCTGCTGCGCAACGCGCCGCAAGATACGCTGGCGCACGACGGTGCACTATGCGCCATCTTCCCGGGCTTGCTCACCCCGCACCCTGCGCTGATGCAGGCCGTGTTGCAATCCTACGCGGTGGAGCAAGACGGGCTGTGGCAACTGGCGCCCGAAGACCAGCCGCGCCAACGCCGTGCCGACCTGGCCGAGATGCGTGCCGCGCTCAGGTCGCTGGGACAACGCCTGGGCTATAGCATCGATGAGGGCGAAGACGCGCCGCTGCGCTGGCTGCGCAACGGCGAACCGGTATTCAACTTCTACGTGATTGCTTCGGCGCTGCTAAGTGAAGTGATATTGCGCGCCGCCACCCCCGCGCATAACAGCCTGGTGGTGCTGCCCGGCCGCCGCGCGCCGCTGGCGTTGTTCAAGCTGCAGCGCGATCCGCGGCTGGCGCAAGCCGTAGACGACGGCTGGCGCTTCCTCAAGTTCCGCGCCGTGCGTCGCCTACTGGCTGCCGAAGCGCTGACCGCCGAGAGCATCGCAGATGCGGCGCGTTTGGACCCACTCACTGTGGACGCACTGCAAGCCCCGCTGCTCTAGTTAGGGTGTTGGCGTCTCGGTAGGCGTTTCGGTCGGCGTTTCAGTGGGCACAGCCGTGTTGGTTGGCGTGGGCGTAGCCGAAGGCGTCAGCGTCATCGTGGGCGTAGCGGTAGGGATGGCCGTAGGCTCGGGCATATCGTTGTGGATCACAATCTCGTATTCGGCGTAAGTGCCCTGCGAGCTGAACATTTTCAGCCGCAGCGACATGGCGCCACGCGTCATCTCAAACAAAGGCAACGTGTAGATGCTTTGTTGTTGCGGGATGGGCGCATTGCCCTCGGCCAGCATTTCCCAATCGTGATCATCCGGATTGGTGCCACGCGCCCACTCCAGCACATAGCGCTCAAAGTTCTGCGTGGCATCGGCGCGCACCACCACTTGCACTTCGTGCTGGTTGAAGTGCTCACCGTCACGCGGGATGATGATATCCAGCAAGGGGCGCGGGTCCGTGTCGCGGCATTCCCGTTCAGGCGAAAAGTAGATAGGGTCATCAAAGCCATTGGCCTCAGCCCATTCACGACCTTCGCCATTCTGGGTCAGCCACTTGATCGCCCACGGGTCTTGCACATTGAGGCCAAAGCGCTCCTCAGTGAAGCGGTTGCCACACGCGCCTGAGGCTTGTAAGCCAGTCCAGGTATCCGCCAGCACGTCTTGCCACAGATCATTATCGGGATCGGCCGGCGGCTGGTTCACAGCGAAATACTCGCGGCGATGGCTGTCGCAATACTGTGAGGGTTCTGCGCCAGAGATGGTGCAGATAACTCTCTCTTCAATACCGCCAGGGCGCACAAAGCCGCCGGAGTTGCCGCCGGTGAGATAGTTGACGGCTTGCTGGGTGAAATCGGCCCAGATGGGCGCCGCGCCGCTCAGGCCGCTGGTGCCTTCCATCTCGGTATTGTCTGGGTTGCCCACCCACACGCCGATGGCGATGTCCGGGGTGTAGCCCATGGTCCAGTTATCACGGAAGTCGTCCGTGGTGCCGGTTTTGACCGCCGCAGGGAACGGCAGGTTGAGCAAGGAGTTGCTGCCAAACATGGGGGTGCGCGCCTGATTGTCAGACAGGATGGAGCTGATGAGGAAGGCGTGCTCCTCACGCAGAATTTGCTCACCGCTGGGCTCAGGTGCCTCGAAGATGACGTTGCCCTGGAAATCGGTGATGCGCGTGATGGCGACTGGCGTCACCTGGCGGCCCTGGTTGGCAAACACGGCATAGGCCGTGGTGAGGTCGAGCAGTTTGACCTCACCGCCGCCCAGGGTGAGCGCCAGACCATATTGGTCACTGCTGAGGTCTGTGATGCCCATGCGGTGGGCAAAGGCCACCAGGCCTTCTTCCTCCGGCGTGTCTGGGTTGTCGTAGATGCCCACAAAATCGAGTGCCTTGACGGCAGGCACATTGAACGAGTTGGCCAGCGCAGAGCGCACGGTCACCGGGCCGTGGAAGCGGCGGTCATAGTTGAGCGGAATGTAAGGCGGGCGCGTGTCGCTGTCCAGGCCGGAGGGCGGGAACTCGGATTCCACGTCCCAGATTAACGTAGAGGCGGTCCAGCCCTTTTCAAAGGCGGCGGCATAGGTGAGCGGCTTGATGGAAGAGCCAGGCTGGCGCGGAGAGACGGCCATATTGATCTGGCCATCGATCTCGTCGTTATAAAAGTCTGCTGAACCCACCATGGCGAGGATGTGCCCATCGGAGGGGCGAATGGCTACCAGCGCCCCGCTGCCCACGTTCTTGTCTTGCAGCGTGGCCACATGCTGGCTGAGCGTGCTTTGCGCCATGTCCTGCAGCTCAGGGTTCAGCGTGGTGTACACGGTGAAGCCGGAGCGGTAGATGGTTTGCGGGTCGTACTGCGCTTCGAGCAGCGAGCGGATGTAGTGCACCCAGTGCGGATAGCGTATCTCCACCCCCGGCTGGTGGAAGGTGTAATCCATCATTTGCAGCCCGGCCGAGGCGGCCTCGTCGAGCGAGACGCACACGCGCTCCGGGCTGTTGCTGACGTAGATACAATTGGCCTCGGCGCTCAGCGTGTATATGAGGCGCAGCACGGTTTGCTGGCGGCCCAGCGCCGCTTCGCGGTTTGTGTACACGTCATACACCGAAGGCGACTGTGGCAGGCCGGCCAGGAACGAAGCCTGCGCCAGGGTGAGCTCGCTGGCGGTGGTGCCGAAGTAGGTCTCGGCGGCGGCTTCCACGCCGTAGGCCAGGTTGCCGAAGTAAATTTCGTTGAGATAGAGCTCAAGAATTTCGTCTTTGGAATAACGGCGCGTGATCTCCGCCGCCAGGATGGCTTCGCGCACCTTACGCAGGTAGGTGCGCTGGGCAGCCTCCTCCGGCGAGAAAAGCAGCATGCGCGCCAACTGCTGGGTGATGGTGGAGGCGCCGGAGACGATCTCGCCATCGCTGCGATTTTGGAAATAGGCGCGTGCAATCGACATCACGTTGAAGCCAGGATGGTTGTAAAACTCCTTGTCTTCGGCGGCGATGGTGGAGGCCAGCATGAAGGGAGAGATCTCTTCCAGCGGCACATAGGTGCGGCGGCCCGCATTGGGGTCAAGAATTTCGTAGAGCAGGTTGCCGTTGGCATCCAAAATGCGCGTGGTCTCAAACTGTGAGCTGCGCGCGTGCAGATCCGCCACCGAGGGCAGCGTGGAGGCTATCGTGTAGTACTCATAGAAGGCGAAGGCCAGGCTGGCCATTGCCAGCAGGATGCCGGCGATGCCGCCATACACCAGTACACGCGGCAGGCAGCCCATGCGGCCCACGCCGCGCCACCACTGCTTGAAGCGCGCCCCCGCGCCGCCGCCCTGGCTGGCCGTGGCGCGAGGGGTTGCGCCACTAGGCTGTGGGCGGCTGGGGCCAGTGTAAGCGGCGCGGCTGACGCGGGTGGCCTCTGGGTCTACCTCGGCCACGCGGCGCGGCAAGGGCATGCCGAACTCATCCATCGCCGGGCGCGGCCCGGAGGGCGTGTGCCCCAGCGGCGGCGGGGCGGGAAAATCGGTAGGGCCGAGCGGCTCACCGAAGATGGTGGGCGCCTCATCTGGAGGCAGGTCAGCAGGCACGCCGGCGCGCATCGGCTGGCTGGGCTGCGTATCGCTCAGGTCAGGGGTGGTGGGCTGTGCGCCAGACGCCGAGAGGCGACGGAAGCGGTCGCTGGCGCCTTCGCCGCCATGCTGCTTCTCGGGCGGCGTTTGGGGATCGTCTGGCGTGCGGCCGGGCATGATGGGTTAGCTGGGGCGGCTGAGGAAGAGAGCCGTCCACACGCCTTTCATCAGGACTTCGTCTTTTTGATTTTTGAGCTCAAGCTGCAGGTTCACGGAGCCGCCGCCAATGCGCGGCAGTGCCTTGGTGACCAGCACATCCGTTTCCACGTGCACGGTATCGCCAATGAAGATGGGCTTGATGAACTTCCATTCATTGATCTCGCGGAAGGCCATGATGGTGCCTTGCATGATGCCGGTCTGCACAATCAAGCCAGAGGCAAATGACAAGCCCAGCAAACCATGCGCCACACGCGCCCCGAAGGGTGTGGTCTGGCTGTATTCGGCGTCTACATGAATTTGGTTATAGTCGCCCGTGAGGCCTGCAAACATCACAATGTCTGTTTCGGTAACGGTGCGGGCCGCCGTAGACAGCTTCTGGCCCACTTCAAAATCCTCAAAATACATGCCGTTCACATTGGTTGCAGGTGTGCTCATTAATATCCTCCGGGCGATGAAAAGTGCCCCGCGATTCTAGCATATGGCACATCACAGCACTTGCAGTGCGCTTTTGTTAAACTAGGCATGCTTAACCAACGAAACGACAGCGCTATGCGTTCCCTACTACGTGCAACTGCTCTTCTATCTATAGTGCTTGGCTTGGTGGGCTGCACCTACCCCACCAGCCCGCAGGTGGCGGCCACCTTGCCGCCGCTGCCCAGCCCCAGCGCCACGGCCACGGAGCTGCCGCAGCTGCTGCCACACGCCCTGTATTTTCTGAGTGAGCGCGAAGGCAGCGCGGCGGTGTGGCGATTGGCCGCCGATGGCGTCTCGCTGCAACAGATGACCGAGGCTGAACAGACGGTGGCCGAGTTTGATGTGGCGCCCAATGGCACGCTGGTCTATCGCATTGAGAACCGCATCTATCTGCATGGTGATGAGTCTCCAAAAATACTTGTAGACAACGCCAGCGCAGATAGCAGCAGCGCCGCGTTCGCTTACCTGGAAGCGGTGCGCGCCCCGCGCCTGGCGCCCAACGGCGCCACATTGGCCTATGCTCAGGGCGGGCTGTGGCTGTTTGACCTGGCCAGCGGAAACGCGCTGCGCGTGCTTGAGAATCAAATTGAGCAGGACGGCGAGAGCATCACGCCAGTGGAGTTGTACAGCCCAGTGGTTTGGTCACCGTCTGGCTTGCAGTTGCTGGTCTCTATTGCCAGCCCAGAAGGCAGCGGCCTGGGCATATGGGATGCGAGCACCAGCAGCTTCGTGCGCTTGCAGGGCGAAGCGGTGTTGTGCTGCCAGGCTAGCTGGGCGCCAGACACCCAGAGCGTGCTGCTGGCCAGTTTGGCGTTAGGACTGGTGGAGCCCGGCTTGTGGCGCTTTGATGTGACCACAGGCGAGCCTGCCGCGCTGATCGAGCCGCACACCGATGAGGCTTATCACTTCGTGGGCTGGCCGCTGCAACTGCCCAACGGAGATTTGCAGTATTTCTATGCCAGCTCGGTAGACCTGCCAGACAGTGACCTGCCGCTGTACATGGTGCGCTCAGCGGCGGATGGCGCCGGCAGCCGCAGCCAGTTGCGTGACGATGCCTTCAGTATCCGTGAGGCGCTGTGGGCTGCTGATGGCAGCCTGGCGCTGGTGGTGCAGAACGCCACCGGCAGCGCCGGGCCGATCGTGCTGGCACACAGCGATGGCCGCCCGCTGCAAGTACTGGTGGATTTTGGCCGCGAGCTGCGCTGGGGTGAGTAGCGGATTCAAACAACAAAAAAGAGCCAGCGCTTGCTGGCTCTTTTTTTATTCTGCGAGATTGCGATAGGCGCGGTTGAAGTACACCAAGGGCGGGCGTTCGGCGCTGTCAGGCAGCGCGCCAGCCGCCAGCACCTCGCTGATGAAGATGGTGTGCGTGCCCGCATCGTGCGTCACGGCAACACGGCAATCAAAATAGGCGATCGCTTCTTGCAGCAGCGGACTGCCCGTCTCGAGTGCGAAGGTACCCACACCTTCAAAACGATCGGTCTGCTCGTTCTCTCGGCCGGCAAAGCGATTGGACAGTTCGCTTTGCGCCGCCGAGAGGATGCTCACGCCGAAGCGGCCGGCCTGGCGCACAATTTCATGCGTGCGCGTGATTTTCTCCAGCGAGATCGAGACCAGCGGTGGCTCGAGAGACAGCGAGGTGAATGAATTCACGGTCATGCCGTGGCGCGTGCCCTGATGGGCCGCTGAAACGATGGTTACGCCCGTGGTCCAGAAGCGCAGCACATCACGAAGTTGGGTGGGGTTTGGGCGCGAAATAGCACCGGCATGGCTCTGTTGTTGCATACAGGCATTGTAACCCTGCCACCAGGCCGCTTGGTGCAAATGGCGTGCCAGGCGCAAACCGCTATTGGTGCGCCGTCAGATTCGGGGTAGCATAATTCTCCATGTTGCATGATGAGCTTCCGCCTGAAGGCCAACCTGTAGAGCAGCCCGCGGCTCGCCGCCCGCGGGTGCGCCGTGCCAGCATGAATCTGCTCGGCCAGCTCAGTTCCATTTTGGCCGTGGGCGCTGTGCTGGCCACGCTGTTTACTGCCTTTACACCGCTGGGCCTGCTGCCCGCCGGGCTGACTGAATGGGTGGCAGCGCAGTTCAACAGCAGCAACGCCGCCAACAGCAACTTCCCCACGCCCACCCCGCGGCCACGCCCCATCATCGGCATTGTGGCCGGGCACTGGGGCAACGACTCGGGCGCGGTGTGTGTTGACGGTTTCACCGAAGTGGAAGCCAACTTAGATGTAGCTACGCGCGTACAAGAGAAACTGACGCGCGCCGGCTTTGACGTTGACCTGCTGCAGGAGTATGACGACAAGCTGCCGGGCTACAACGCCCTGGTGCTGGTCTCGGTCCATGCCGATACCTGTGAGTACATTGATGACAACGCCACGGGCTTCAAAGTGGCTTCCTCCCTGGCCAGCACTGCGCCGGAGAAGGCGCAGCGCCTGGTCGCCTGCCTCAGCAACCGCTACCAGGCGGCTACGGGCTTGCGCTATCACCCCAGCAGCATCACGGCGCACATGAGCAACTATCACACCTTCAATGAAATTCACCACAACACCACGGCCGCCATTATCGAGACCGGCTTCTTGAATCTCGACCGCCAGATCCTGACGCAAAATTCGGACCTGGTGGCGGAGGGTATTGCCCAAGGTGTGTTGTGCTACATCTACAATGAAAGCGCCACCACGCCGGAGGGCAACAATTAAGATGGCCGCGGCCTGGCACACCCTGTGTGTGGAAGCACGCGCCGCGCTGGCCGCCGGCCACAAGCCCGAGGCGCGCCGCCTGGCGCGCCAAGCCGCCAAGCTGGCCCCGCAGCAGGAAGAACCCTGGCTGCTGTTGGCTGCCATGGCCACCCCAGTGGCCAGCCTGGCCTATTTGAAAGAAGCGCTGCGTGCCAACCCGCGCTCCACGCGGGCACGCAAGGCCATGCGCTGGGCCGAAGAACGCCAGGCGGGCGAGCCTGCGCAGCACGCCGCTGCGGCAGCTCCCACGGCCGCACCGCGCTGGGCCAGCCTGGCGCTGATGGCGCTGGCCGGGCTCACCGTGGCCTTTGCCCTCTTCGCCTGGCTGCGCCCGCCAGGAGTGGATGACGGCCTGCGCTTCGTTAGCGCGGCGGCGGCCAACAGCATCGACAGCCTGCTGGCCACCTCCACCCCCACGGAGACCAGCACGCCCACCGCCAGCAGCACGCCCACGGCCACCCATACCCCCACGCACACCGCCTCGCCCACGGCAACGCTGACGCCTACGCCTACGCTGACCCCCAGCCCCACACCCACGGTGACGCTGGGGGCAGACACCAGCAATCTAGAAAAGCACTTTGTCGAAGTGCCGCGCGGGGTTGGCCCCAACGAGCGCTGGATCGATGTCAACCTGACCAACCAAACGCTGGAAGCCTACGAAGGCAGCGTGCTCATTCGCAGCTTCGTGATCTCCAGCGGGCGGCCGGCCACGCCTACGGTCACTGGCACCTTCAAGATCTGGATCAAAGTACGTATCCAGGATATGTCCGGGCCGGGCTACTACATTCGGGATGTACCCTGGGTGATGTACTTCTACGGAGACTACGGTATCCACGGCACCTGGTGGCACAACAACTTCGGCACGCCGATGAGCGCGGGCTGCGTCAACATGACCACCGAAGACGCCCAGTGGATGTTCAACTGGGCCAGCGTGGGCACCACAGTGCAGGTGCACTACTAGTAAAAGTGCGTTACTAGCGCTTTTTTATAAATCGCTAACAGTGCTGGCTGTGGCGATTGAGTAAGATAGGGCATGGCAAACCACGCACTGTTCAGCGGCTTGGTCGTAGACGAGTTCGACCAGCCCGTAGATACCACTCACATAGGCCAGGAAGCCTTTTATATCGTCAATGATCAGGGGTTCATGCGCCACATCGCATCCGAGGATGTGGACCGCGCCGTGCTGCGCCAGATGGGCGAAATGCTGGCTGGGCACGAAGAAGAGCTGAGCAAGCAAGCGGCGCAGATGATGGGCCAGGATGACATTTTCACCCAGGCCGCCATTCTCAACCAGCTAAAGAATGTGGATGAGCAATTTGACCAGGTGCTGGCTCAGGGGCTGCCTGAGGCCAGCCGCACCTACCTGGGTATGAGCGGCTTCAAAGTCCGCATCAACCTGCATGGCGAGGTGCTGGAAGTGATCCAGCCTGGCCAAATTGCTCCAGAAGACGAAGACTAGGGCAAACGGACAATAAATTGGTAGCTGAACCAGGCCGCCGGGATAGCCGCCAGCCAGGGCAGCACGCTACCCGCCAGGCGCAGGCCGTCGGCGGCCAGCTGGGGCACTTCCACGGCGAAGTACTCCAATCCATAGGCGGCGCCGGCAAATACGCCAAACACCAACGACCAAACGACACCTGCGATCACCGCAGCGCCAAACAGGCTCACAAATACATCCATGGCCTGCAGGCCGCTAGCGTGCTCAGATGTGTGGCTTTCTCCAACAGACATGCATTCCTCCAAGAATAGGGCGTAGAGGCATTATAGCCGCAACCACGGCTTGACAGCAGCAAACTTGAACCTGTGCAACTTTGCACGAAAGTACGGGTATAATTTTGCCTCGTTAGTTTAGACTTATAAAAAAGCAAGGATAGAAGATGCCTAAGAGAACTTATCAGCCCAAGAAGCGCCGCCGCGTGCGCGTGCATGGTTTCCGCAAGCGCATGTCCAGCTCCTCGGGACAGGATGTTTTGAAGCGCCGCCGTCTGAAAGGCCGCAAGACATTGACGGTGAAAGCCAATAACCACGTCAAGAAGGTTAACTGGAACGCATAGGCGCGTTACCCGCCTATCTTCCACCGCCTGACGGCGAGAGCAGGCCTTTGACCATCGGTGAAGCGAGGATTCCGCCTCAGCAGACCAGCCGATTTCAAACGGGTGCGGCGACTGGGAAAGTCATACCCGCACCCGTTTGTTGTGCTTGTAGTTCTGGCAAATGACATTAACAAGGTGCGCGTGGGTGTAGCCGCCGGGCGCAGCGTGGGCGGCGCGGTGCAACGCAACCGCGCCAAGCGCCTGCTGCGTGCCGCGGCCCAGCCGCTGCTGGAGCGCATCGCGCCAGGCCATGACCTGGTGCTGATCGCACGAGCTGCCATCCTTGCTTCTGGCAGCCCTGAAGTGCAGAATAGTCTTGAACGTCAACTGCGACGAGCGAAACTGATATGAGTACTCACCTGACGCACGACCACGCCGAAATTCACGAGCAGCCCGATCCGGCCCTGCGCGATCTGCCGCGCACGCTGGAAAACCTGCCGCGCTTCCTATTGTTGATCCCCATTCGCATCTATCAGGCCACCTGGTCACGCACCTTGCCAGCCAACACCTGCATGTTCTACCCCACCTGCTCTCATTACACCTATCAAGCCATTTATAAATACGGCGCGCTCAAAGGCCTTGGCCTTGGCATCCACCGCGTGCTGCGTTGCAACCCATTCAACAAAAACACCGGGTACGACCCGGTGCCATAAATGGAAGAGGAATGAAGAAAAACACCGTACTTAAACTTGCATTACTGGGCTTGCTCAGCCTGGCGCTCAGCGCCTGCGGTACTGTGCCGCCGCTTTCCTGGCCCGGCATCGAGGTAAACGAGGCCAATGGCCAGGTTTACCTGGCTTACCAGGGCAAGGTAACCGCCCTCAATGCTGAGAGCGGCACCCCGGTGTGGGAATTCCCCACCGAGAACAACAAAAACTTCTCCACCTTTGCTGACCCCGTGCTGGCCAATGGCCAGCTCTACTTCGGCGGCTACGATGCTGTGTTCTATGCACTGAACCCCGCCAACGGCAGCCAAGCCTGGTCACTGGCAGAGGCAGATAGCAAGTACATCGCCGCCCCCCTGGTGGATGGCGAGCGCATTTATGCTGCCAATGCTGATCATCAGCTGTATGCGATGGACAGTGAAGGTGCTCTGCTGTGGACCTTTGCTACCAGCCACCCGCTTTGGGGTACGGCTGCCCTGGCCGACGGCGTGGTGTATGTCAGCTCGCTCAACCACTTTGTGTACGCGCTGGACGCCAACAGCGGTGAAGAGTTGTGGTCAAGCGATACCGGTGGAACGCTGGTATCTGGCCCGCTGTTGAGCGAAGGTGTGCTATACACCGGCACCTTCAATAGCGAAGTGCTGGCGCTGGATGCCAATACTGGCGAGGTGCTGTGGCGCTTCACCACGGATGGCTGGGTGTGGGGCACGCCTGCGCTGCACGAAGGCCAACTGCTGGTGGGCGACCTGAGCGGCATCCTCTACGCGTTGGATCCGGCCAGCGGCGCCGAACTGTGGCGCCTGGAGACCGGCGGCTCGCTCACTGGCACCCCGCTGGTGATCAACGAGCGCATCTATGTCATCAACGAAGCTGGCCGCGTGCTCTCCATTGGCCTGGATGGCAACATCCTCTGGAACCAGGACTTCGGCACCGAGCTGTATGGCTCCGCCGTGGCCGCGGGCGACCTGATCCTGGTTGCCCAGCACAACAATACAACGACACTGATTGCCCTGAACGACAGCGGCACGCGTGTTTGGCAATTCCCCCAGCAGTAACAAAGGACAGCCATGCTAGATATCATCATCGTCCCGTTTACCAACGTTCTTGTCTTTTTGTATGACATCCTCGGCAACAACTTCGGCCTGGCCATCATCGTCTTCACGCTGTTGATCAAGCTGCTCACCTACCCGCTCTCGGTTTCGCAACTCAAGAGCGCGCGTATGACGCAGGAGCTGCAAAGCGACCCGCGCTGGAAGCAGATCCAGGCCAAGTACAAAGACAACCGTGAGAAGCTGGCCCAGGAGCAAATGAAGTTCTATCAGGAGAAGGGCATCAGCCCATTCAGCTCCTGCCTGCCTTCGTTGATCCAGTTCCCGCTGCTTATCGCCATGTACTGGTCCATTCAGCGCTCGCTGGCGGCCACTCCGCTGGCCCTGCTGGAGTTTGCGCGTGGCATTGCCCTGCCCAACGCGGCAGAACTGATGCCGCTGAACAGCACTTTCCTGTGGATGGACCTGTCCCAGCCTGAGCGCCTGCATCTCGATTTCCTGCCCTTTGCCATCCCGGTGTTGACCATCGTCGTGGTGATCACTACATGGTTGCAGAGCAAGATGATGACCCCGGCAACGGCGGATGCGAACGACCAGAGCGCCCAGATGGCTCGCTCAATGAGCCTGACCATGCCCTTGATGATGGGCTATATCTCGATGGTGTTCCCCTCCGGCCTGTCGATCTACTACGCAGTGAGCAACATCTTTGGCATTGCCCAGGCCTGGCTGATGCGCCGCCGCCCTGCAAACGCTGCCACCACCACTAAGTAAAGTAGAATTCAGGTAGGTAACTGAATGGAACATCGCACAAATCTTGAAGTCATTGCCCCTACGGTGCATGAAGCCATCGAAAAGGGCTTGGCAGAGCTTGGTCTGGAAGACACCCAGGTAGACGTAGAAGTCTTGGATGAAGGCGGCACAGGCTTTTTGGGCCTGGGCGGCCGCCAAGCCCGCGTGCGTCTGATAGTGCGTGAAGGGTTGGCCAAGCCGAGCGCTGCTGCCAGCAGCCGCGCGCCCGCACGCGGCCCGCGCCTGCGCCAAAGCCCGTCAGCTGGCAACGAGCCCTTCACCGCCGAAGAAGCCGAGAATGCGATTGCCATCACGCGTGCCACCGTGCTGACCCTACTGGAGCACATGAGTGTGAACGCGAATGTCAGCGTCAGCCTGGGCGAGCCGGATGACCCGGAGCAAGCCGCCCCGCTGCTGGTGGACGTTCAGGGAGATGATCTGAGCTTCCTCATCGGACGCCAGGCGGAAACCCTCTCGGCATTGCAGCTGATTGCCCGCTTGATCGTGGGCAAAGAGATCGGCCGTGCCGCGCACATCATCGTTGATGTGGCCGGCTATCGCCAACGCCGCGATGACAATCTGCGCAAGCTGGCCCAGAAGATGGCCAAGCAGGCTGTCACCTCTGGCCGCCGCCAGACCCTGGAGCCCATGTCTGCCTCCGAGCGCCGCATCATCCACCTGGAGCTGCGCGAGAGCGACGAGGTGACCACGGAGAGCATTGGTGAGGAACCGCGCCGCAAAGTCGTGATCATTCCGCGCTAGCGGAAGTAGTGACAGAAAATCGAAAGAGCCTGACAGACGTCAGGCTCTTTTTTGTTGCTACTGTTGTGGCTCAGCGGGCAGTACAACTGCCCGCCCCACGTTAACAACTGAATAGACTTATTCGTTTTTCCACTGCAGGCGCACTTGCGTACCTTCACCAGGTTTGGAATGAATGGCAAGCTGCGCACCGATGAGTGCAGCACGTTCGTTCATACTGGCCAGGCCAAAGTGCTGCGCCCGCAGCAGATCCGGCAGGCTGGGCCCCTGAACATCAAAGCCCTTGCCGTCATCCTCCACCAACACATCAATGCGCTCTGGCTCAAGCACGCCGCTGATGTTGATGAACTGCGGCTGGCCGTGGCGGATGGCATTCTCCACGGCTTGCTGGACAATGCGGTAAGCGTGCTCTGCCACATGCCCGTCGTACATGTGGTTGCTTTCTGGGAGCATCAGCGAAATCTGCACCTGACCGTCTAGGCGCAAGGTTATGGTGTCGGCGAGTTCAGTTAATGCTCGGTACAGACCAAAGTCCAACATGGCGGGGCGCAATCGGTAAATCAGCTGGCGCACCGTGTCGCTGAGTTCCTGGTGGCGTTCATGCAAGGGGGTTTCCTGGCCTTGTTGGGCCAGCGCTACGAGCTCATTGATGCCTGCCAGCACATCATCATGCAGTTCACGCGACAGGAAGGCACTGCGGTCTTCCTGCTGGTCAATATCGCGTTGGTGCAATGCGCGCAATCGATCGGCCTGTTGAATGTTCACCAGGGCGATGGCAGTCTGGTCAGCCAACGAGCGCAGCAAGCGCTCCTCAAGGTAGGAGTAATAGTCATCAGGGTCTTTACGCCCCAGCAGCCACAAGCCCAGCGTCTGGTTACCAGCACGCACGGGGAGGCTCATTTGCACCCAGGCAGGCACGCCGTCTTCGTCCAGCGGGCGCGTGCCCAGGGAAAGCAGACGCTGCTGAACAGCTTCAGAGGGCAGGTCTGCGAACTCAATCCCTTGACGATAGATCAGCTGCCGCTCTTTGGAGCGAGCTTGAAAATGGAGCAAAGCAGACTGGCGCACCAAGAGGCCTGGCAGCACCTGCTCCTCAAGGGTTCTGCCTAGGTGATGGCGGGTAAGGCTGGTGGAGATGAGGTTGGCAAACCCCTGCAGCATGTTCTCTGGCGGTTGCGGGATCTTGAGCACGGTGCGCTCCACAAAACGCTGGAAGCGCTCGAAGGCAAAGACATTGAAAAGCGAGACGATGAGGCCAGTGCCCAGGATGGCAATCGCAATTTCCTGCGGGTTCTCCAGGCGTGGAGCAAACAACGAAACCAGAATGAGCGTGCCGGTAAAGAGCAGCACCAGGAACAGGTACACCGAAATCAGGCGGTTGGCGCGCAGTTCCATCCCACCCAGTTGGCGGCGGTACACAACATACAAATAGGCGCCTGGATAGGCCACCAGCGAGAACACGCTGCCGTGGCTCAGCAAGGGCAGCCTGTCCTGGGCAGTCGCCAGCCCCAGCATCAGCGTAGGAATCAAGGCAATTGCAAATGAGCCCAGCATAAAGCCCACCTCGCGGCGTTCCTCCCGGTTGGCAAAGAAACGCACCAGCAGCATCAGCAGGCTGCCCACCACGGCAACGAACAGGGCATACCCAAACCAGTAAAGATCAAGGCTGCCAAGGGCCTGTAAGATGGCAAAACCAATCCCGGTGGCATATAGCACAACCCATACCAGGTGAGGCAGGCGCGGGAACGGCCGCGGAAAGTTCCAGTGCAGATGCAGGTATACAGGCAGGGATAACCAGATACCCATACGGAACACTACTGGGCTAAAAAAGACTACGTAGCGTGAAAGTGAACCGGCCATCAGCCACACGGCAGTGACGTAGCAGAACACGACCAGAAGGCGCCAACGCACATCCTGCGGGCGCACATGGAAGTAAATAATGGCGCCGGCAAACCAGAACACGTAGCTCAGCCACCAGGTGTTGATGAGCCGCCCCATGAATTCGGGCAGGTTGAACCCGGACACGGTGAGCTGAAGCTGGCGCTCCTCTCCGTTGGTACGGACACGCAGGTCCAATACATCGCCGGGGTGTACGTCAAAAAACCAGGGGGTGGACAGGTTGCTGCGGTATTCGTGCTGTGTGACTCCATTGGCTTCAAGAAGCAGATCGCCCAACTCCAGCGCGCGTGAGGCCTCAGGAGTAAATACATCCACTATTTCGCCGCTTGGATCGTATTGGAAACCAATATAGGGAATGGAAAAGAAGCGTGCATAAGTAAACAGCAACAAAACAAACAGTACCAGGGCCGGCAGGATGAACTGCCTAAGGGGGTGAGCGGATTGATTGCTGTTCATAACCTTACGGTGTTTACGCAGGGAGGTGATGCCCATCGAGCACCAACACTGACACCCGTATCAAAAACCACCATTTGTTCACATTTGAAAGGAAACTACGATGTCTATGCAAGCATTTTACACAAACATTGCCGCCCCCACAGTGGCAGAACAACTGCAGAGCCTGCTGCGCATCACCAAAGCCAGCCTGGAGCAGGTGCAGGCTGTGCGCAGCGAGCTGGCCTGGGATGCCTGGGCCGAGGCCAAGTAAGTGAAACTCAGGGCCGGCCACTATGTGGCCGGCCCTGACCTCATCGTTGACAATCAAGGGAGTTTTCATGGGCACAACCTATCATGCTGCTGTTCAGCTACTGCTGGAACAACCCGCCGTCACGCAATGGCCGCTCTTGCAGCGCACCCTCAAGATGGCGGACGGCAAGCCACCCGTGGCCTGGGATTTCCCGATTGCCGGCTGCCTGGCCGCTGGCAGCCAGGAAAGCGCAGCCATACCCGCGGTGGCCGCCATCACCTGCGCGCACATTGCCATCATCCTCATCGACGACATTCTGGACGAGGACCCGCGCGGTGAGTACCACCAGCTAGGCGCCGGGCGTACGGCTAACCTGGCCACCGGCCTGACTAGCCTGGGCCAGCAAGTGCTGGACCGTTACCCCTGTGCGCACCCCACGCTGAGCGCAACGCTGTATGCGCGACTGATGGGCAGCACCGCCTATGGCCAAGACCTGGATGTGCAAAACACCCATACCGAAGAAGGCTACTGGCTAGTCGCCAAGGCTAAGAGCTCACCCTATTTTTCAACCGCGCTCAGCCTGGGCGGGCTGTACGGCGGCGCAGATGCCAAGCTCACGGCCGCGCTAGGCGAGTTTGGCGCCCTGTTTGGGGAAGTGATGCAAATTCACGATGACTTGAACGACTGTCTGGCGGAGCCGGCCAATGTGGATTGGCTGCAAGGCCGCGCCCCGCTGCCGCTGCTGTTTGCCGAGCTGGTGCCGCACCCACAGCAGCAGCGCTTTATGGAGCTACGCAGCCAGGTGGAAGACCCCGCTGCATTGCGCGAGGCACAGCAGATCCTGGTGCGCAGTGGCGCCATCAGCTATTGTGTGAATGAATTGATTACACGGCAGCACAAGCTGGAAGCGCTGATCGCCACCCTGCCATTGGCAAACCCCTCACCCCTGCATCAGATCCTGGCGCATGCTATTGCGCCTGTCGAGCACTTGTTTGCTTCAGTTGGCGCGGCGAGCTAAAGCTCGTACAGATCATCCAGCGGGGTAATCAGACCGAGCTCACGCGCTTTCAAGATAGCGGCGGTCATGTTGTTGACACGCAAACGCTTGTAGCTGCTGGAAAGCAGGTTGCGTACCGTAGATGGGGCGATGTTGAGATTGCCGGCCAGCTCATCGGTGGGCATTCCAGGGTTGGCCGCACACATGGAGAGTACCTCGCGCTGACGGTCAGTGAGCATATCAATGTCATCTGCGCTACCGTTCTTTTGAGCTAGTGACTCTACCGTCTGCTCGGAAAGGTACATGCCCCCGCTGGCGATCGAGGTGATGATCTCCCCCAGGCGCCGCGACGCGGCTGCATCCGTCTTAACGATGTAGCCGCGTGCGCCAGCCTCCATCACAGAGCGGATCAAGGTGGGGTGACGATGGCCGGATATGACCAATACGGCCATGTGCGGATACTGCTTGCGCAAGTTGGGCAGAACGTTGAAAAGCGGATACGGCGCGGTGCTGCCTTCGGCGGCTGGGGCAACAACATCCAATATCAGCACATCGATCTCATGCTCTTGCAGCAGCTTGGTGAGTTGCTCGCCATTGCGTGCCGTGGCTACCAGCTTGATGTTGGGGTAGTGAGACAAGCGATAGGTGTAGCCATCCACTGTAGTGTGATGATCTTCCAAAATGCCAACGCGTACCGCGTGCTCGTTTATGTCTTCAGCGCTCATTCTGTGCCCGCCTCCACAGCGTCAATGAGTAAGTACAAATGTCTATGCTCAGAGTACTCGTGACCATTCAAATATATTACAGAACCCCGTATAACCTTACAAGCTCAGCAATTAATTTGCATAGCTAGTGCCATCAGCCTGAGGGGAAGGGCTGATGGCATTGTTCTTTTAATTCACGATGGACTTCGGCGTTTCTTCATATAACGATTGCCGCCCTCAAAGCATTATAACGAGCTTTAAAACTCAGCATGATAAAATGCCCCTTGCCAGCAAAGTTGCGCCCCTATAGCTCAGTGGATAGAGCGCTGCCCTCCGGAGGCAGAAGCCTGCGTTCGAATCGCAGTAGGGGCATACGCAGCGGCTGACGCCGCTGCTAAAGGAGTTGCTAGTCCGCTACGCGGACTAACGCAACTCCAGCGCGGTGGTTGGTTGGGTACACATCCGCGAAGGGCATTGCCGAAGAGGGACTTCCTACTCGGCTTCGCCGAGCAACGGAACTCCGCTCTTCCAAATTTCCACTCGATTGAAGTTCATCCTTCGCACGAGGATAGAAACTCTCTGGCGTTTGCAATACACTCTGGCCATGATCATCAGAGAAGCCATCATCCAACCCAAGGATCCCAGCGGATTCCTTAAGCGTCTGTTTCACCATTATCAACTGCACATCCCGGCTGAGTATGACGCCCAGCAAGGCTGGATCCAGTTCAAGCGCGGGCGCTGCGAAGCCCGCGTCGAAGGCGCCAGCCTGCACCTGCAACTCATCACGCCTAACTGGCTGGGGCTGTGGGTGCTGACTCGTTCGCTGAACCGCCATGTGGCCTTGTTTGGCCAGCGCGAGGAGCTCACCCTGCGCTGGGCAAAACCCAGCAAATAAAAAAGAGCCGGCAAATGCCGGCTCTTTTTTCTTCTATAACAGGCTACGGGCGTGGGCCAAAGCCCCACTTCGCCAGGATGGCCTGGCCCTCTGGGCTGAGCACAAAGTCAACAAAGGCCTGGGCCACATCACCGGCCGGCGCATCTTTCACCACGGCGATGGGGTAGCTGGCGATCACGTTCATCTCATCCGGAATGGCGATCTGTAGCACGCTGCTGGCAATGTCCGGCGTGACGTCCGAGGTGTAGACGATGCCTGCATCCGCCTCACCCAGCGAGACTTTTGTAGCCACTTGGCGCACGTTGGGCTCCTCGGACACCAGGTTGGCGAACACGGCCGCCTGCCAGTCCGCATCGCCCATCAGGGCGATGGCCTGGTTGCTGTAGTCACGCACCGGCACATCCGGAGCGGCCAGCACCAGCGCAACCCCCAAGTTGCCGAGATCGGCATAAGTCTCAAGCCCGGCCGGGTTATCCGCTGGCACGATGATGGTGAGACGATTGGTGAGGAATGCGGTGGGCTCCCCCTCAATCCGTTGTGCATCCACAGCCACGTTCATCTGTGTGAAGTTGGCGGAAGCGAACACATCCGCAGGGGCGCCTTCTACAATTTGCGTGGCCAATGAAGAGGAGCTGGCATAGTTAGGCAGCACCTCAACATTGGGATTGGCGAGCTCAAAGGCATCGGCTAATTCATTGAATGCATCCGTAAGCGAGCTGGCTGCCATCACCACCAGCTCGGTGGTGACTACGGGCACTTCTGTTGCGGCCACTACTTCGGCCGTAGGTTCAAGCGGTGCGGCTGTGGCCACCGGCGCTGGGGCGGCGCAGGCGCTGAATGGCAGCGCCAGTGCCAGAATAGGCAACAACAAAATGCGTTGAGCTTTCATACGTCTCCTTAGAGGTTATATAGAAGGGGAAATCTCTACCAAGTGTTCCTGGCAGTGGTCCAGCCAGGCGATGACCGCCTGCAATTGGCCGATCACAAAATCCAGCACCAGCGCTTCCATATCTGGGGCGGCCTGGTGGGCGGCTTGCAGTTGGCCCAGCTGCTTCTCGCACACACTGCGCTGCGCGTCTACCAACGCTTGCGTGGGGCGGCCGAGCATGCGCGCCACATACAGGCGGCTGATGAACTGCACGCGCACCTGGCGCACACTGGCGGAGAGCTGCGGCGCCTCCAGCCAGGCATCCAGCCGCCTGCGCCCGGCGGCGCTCAAACTGTATTCACGGCGCGGCGGGGCATCACCACTTTGCACAGTCTTGCCGCGGATCAAGCCATCGGCTTCGAGGCGCTTGAGCACCGCGTAGAGCTGGCTGGTGCTTAGCGTCCACACCCTGCCTAGATCGGCCTTGGATTGAAAACGCGCCAGCAGCTGGTAACCGTGCTGCGGCTCTGCCGCCAGGATGCCGAGGATGGTTTCGTCTGGTACTGGGATGGCCATACGCGCAGTATAGCACGACTCTATTCCATGATGGAATAGCAAGAACCAGTGAGGAGTGACCAGTGAGGAGCACAAAAGGGAGCCAACTCGCTGAGCTAGAACAAACCAAACCCGTTTACTGCTCCCCGTTTACTGTTCACTTTAGCATTCAGTACAAACGACACCCTGAGCAGTGGTCACTGCTCACTGCTCAGCCACTGGCAAAGCGCACTATAATGGCTCAAATTCACTGAACTTTTAGCTCTTTTCCGGAGGAAACACTATGGCACGTATCGCAATTAACGGTCTGGGACGCATCGGCCGCGCCGCTCTGCGCCTGGCCCTGGAGGACGACAATCTGGAAGTGGTGGCGGTCAACGACATCGCCTCACCCGAGAACATCGCCTACCTCATTAAATATGACACCGTGTATGGCCGCTTTGGCGAGGATGTGCGCGCCGAGGGCAATACTCTGCATGTCGACAACAACAGCTTCAAATTCCTGAGCGAGAAAGACCCTGCCGCCCTGCCCTGGAAGGACCTGGGCGTAGATATTGTGATCGAGAGCACCGGCCGCTTCACGGAAAAGGCCGACGCCATGAAGCATATCGAAGCCGGCGCCAAATACGTGATCATTTCCGCCCCCACCAAGAGCACGGATGTGCCCACGGTGGTATTTGGCGTCAACACCTCTGACGAGGATGCCACCATCATCTCCTGCGCCAGCTGCACCACCAATTCGCTCAGCCCGGTGGTTGAGGTGATCGGCCGGCACCTGGGCATCCAAAAAGCCATCATGACCACCGTGCACGGCTACACCGCCGGCCAGGGCCTGGTAGACGGCCCCGGTGGCAAGGGCGGCGATTTCCGCCGCGGCCGTGCCGCCGCCGCCAACATCGTGCCCTCCACCACCGGGGCGGCCAAGGCCACCACACTGGCGCTGCCCCAGTACAAGGGCAAGTTTGACGGCGTGGCGCTGCGCGTGCCCGTGCCGGTTGGCTCGGTGTCCGATATTGTGATGCTGACCGAGAAGAACACCAGCGCCGAGGAGATCAACAAGATCCTCACCGACGAATCCAACGGCCGTTACAAAGGCATCATCCGCGTCACCAATGATGAGATTGTCTCCTCCGATATCGTGGGTGACCCGCATGCCTGCATCATCGATATGAAAATGACCAAGGTGGTGGACGGCAACCTGATCAAGATCTTCGCCTGGTACGACAATGAGTGGGGCTACACCAATCAGATGATTCGCAAGGCCCGCGAGATCGCTGGCACGCTCAAGTAGCCGCCGTCTTTGCGAGAGCGGCATAGCCGTACGAAGCAATCCCCAGGCAGAGTTACAAAAGCCACATCGGGGATTGCTTCGCTGGTTTCACTCGCTCGCAAAGGCAAAGGGAACGCAACAAAAAAGCGCCGCAATTGCGGCGCTTTTTTGTACGCAAGCTGTCTTTGCGAGAGCGGCGTAGCCGCACGAAGCAATGACAGGAAGAAGCTGGGTTAGCCGCCTTGCATCAGGCGCAGCAGCTCGATCACCGTCCAGCCGCCGCCCGCGATCAGGGCGCCGAAGTAAACGATGGTGGCGATGTTCATCAAATGGCCGAAGAGAATACTCAGGCCGTCTTTCTGAATGCTGCCAATCGCAAAGAAGATCAGGGCGATCGCCGGCAGCGTGTTGCTGAAGGGCACAAAGCCAAACGGCACCATCAGCAGCAGGGCCGCCAGAATATAGCCCAGCTTGTTCAGCAGCGCCGCGCCCGTGGCCAGCCAGGGAATGCGCCCAGGCTTGCTGATCTTTTCCAGGCGACGCAGCCAGGTCAGCGCGCCGTTCATGCCCTTGACCAGCTTCTCGCTGGAGATAGGGCGCTCCTGGATCTGCTTGGGCATGTACAGCTTGTTGCTGAACAGCAGAGATACGCCGATCAGCAAGATGCCGCTGCCAAACACCGTGCTCACGCCAGGGATGGATACGGGGATGAGGAAGATGAGCGACAAGAAGATGGTGATGAGCATCAGGCTATCAGCGCCGATGATGTCCATGATCTTGGCCAGGGTTACGTGGCCAGGGGGAATGGTCTTGATAATGCCTTCGAGCTTCTCAACCAGGGATTCATGTTCACTTGCTAGTGAGTCAGTCATACGCGCGCAAATACCCTTTCTGCATCCGGGTCTTCACATAGGTGTGGGGGAACTGCCGAGTGAAGCGCCCCCCATTTTACCTAACAGATACGCAGCCATTGCCATTGCAACTTTGTTTGTGATAATATTAACAAACGAACATGAGTACGCCTACTGCCCTACTCCGTATCAGCGGCTTGTCCAAAAGCTATGAGGAAGCGGGGCAACGCCGCCCAATCCTGCGCAACGTAGACCTTGAAATTCAGCCCGGTGAGTTTGTGGCCCTGTTGGGCTCCTCCGGCAGCGGTAAGAGCACCTTCCTCAACCTGATCAGCGGTATTGACCTGGCGGATGCGGGAGAGATCTGGATGCAGGGGCAGAATCTTGTGGCCATGAACGAGGCCGAGCGCACGCTTTTTCGCCGCAACCATATTGGCTTCGTCTTCCAATTCTTCAACCTGCTGCCCACGCTCACTGTGCTGGAGAATGTCACTCTGCCGGCCGAGCTGCGCGGCATCCCACTGAAGCAAGCCCAAGCCCGTGCGGCCGAGCTACTAGCCCAGGTGGGCCTGGCCGGGCGCGAGAGCACCTTCCCAGACCGCCTCTCCGGCGGCGAGCAGCAGCGTGTGGCGATTGCCCGCGCCCTCTCGCATGACCCGCTGCTGGTGCTGGCCGATGAGCCCACCGGCAACCTGGACGAGGAGACCGGCACACACATCATGGCGCTGCTGGAGCAGCTCACGCGCCAGGCTGGCAAAAACCTGGTGATGGCCACCCACAATCTGGAGAATGCCCGCCTGGCGGACCGCGTGCTGCGCATGCATGAGGGCAAGCTGGTCAGTGAGCCAGCCCAGCGATGAAACCCCCGGCATTAGCGCCCAGCCTGATCAAGGTCGGCGGGCGCTATCTGCTCACGCATCCTTTGCAAAGCCTGCTCATGCTGGTGGGCATCGCCCTGGGCGTGGGCGTGGCGGTGAGCGTGGATATTGCCAACGCCAGCGCGGCCCAGGCTTTTGAGCTCAGCACGGAAGCTGTGGCCGGCAAAGCCACTCACTATATTTCAGCGGGGCCGCTGGGCCTCGACGAGCAAACCTACACAACCTTACGCAGCGCCGGCCTTGAACTGCCCATGGCGCCCGTGGTCAGCCAAATGGTCACCTCCCCGCAATTGGGCAACGCCCCGTTGCAACTAATGGGCATCGACCCCTTCGCCGAACAACCTTTCCGCAGCTACATCGCCGGTGACAACGAAGACATGCCCACCGCCGCCCTGGGGGCCTTTTACGCCATCCCCGGTGCGGTGCTGCTATCCAGCGACATGGCGGCGCAGTACGACCTGGCCGAGGGCGATACGCTGGAGCTCAACATTAATGGCATCATGCTGCCCGCTGTGGTGGCCGGGCTGCTGCAGCCGCGTGACACGCTGAGCGCGCAGGCCTTGCAGGGCCTGATCCTGGCAGATATTTCCACAGTGCAAGAATTCAGCGGGCGGCTGGGCCGCCTGGAGCGCATTGACCTCATCCTGCCCAGTGAGGACCGCACCGCGATCATCGCCGAGCTGGAAGCGCGCCTGCCTGAAGGCGCCGTGCTGCTGCAATCGGAGAGCCGCAACCAATCCGTGGAGCAAATGACCACGGCCTTCCGCACCAACATCACCGCCCTCAGCCTGCTCGGCCTAGTGGTGGGTGTGTTCCTCATCTACAACACCGTCACCTTCTCAGTCGTGCAGCGCCGCCAATCCTTTGGCACGCTGCGCGCCCTGGGCGTGAGCAGCCGCGAGATCTTTGTCATCGTGCTGGGCGAGGCCTTACTGGTGGGCGTGATTGGCTCACTGGTGGGCCTGGCGCTCGGTATCGTGATGGGGCGCGGCTCGGTGGCTTTGGTCTCGCAGACCATCAATGACGTTTTCTACACCATGACCGTGCGCGAGGTCAGCTTGCCCACGCAGAGCCTGCTCAAAGGCGCACTGCTGGGCATGGCGGCCACCTTTGTGGCCGCCATCATCCCGGCGTGGGAGGCAGCCAAATCACCGCCACGCCGCACGCTGTCACGCTCACAGCTCGAGAGCGTCTCGCGCCGCACGCTGGCGCAAGCCAGTGTGGCGGGAGCACTGCTGGCGATAGCCTCGGCATTGGCGCTGGCGCGGCTCAATTTGCAGCTCATTCCCAGCTTTGGCGCTATGTTTGGCGTGGTCATCGGTGCGGCGCTGGTAGCGCCTTTCATCATGCAGGTGAGCATGCCTCTGCTGGCACGCGTGCTAGCGCCGCTCATCGGCCCACTGGGCCGCCTGGCGCCGCGCGAAGTCTCTGCCTCGGCCAGCCGCACCTCGCCCGCCATGGCGGCGCTGATGGTGGCGGTGGCCGTCACCATCGGCGGCAGCCTGATGGTGAGCAGCTTCCGCGCCAGCGTGGTGGACTGGATGGAAGTCATCCTGCGTGACGACATTTACGGGTCTGTAGCGGGCGCCAGCATCAGCGAACCGCAAGAAGCGATTGAGCCCGATGCCCTGCGCCGCCTCGAAAGCTGGCCGGGCATCACCTCGGCGCGCTATCTGCGCAACGTGATGGTGGATTCGCCCCACGGCCCATTGATGGTCGCCGCTAACAACAACCCCGACGATGGCAACGAGCAGGTCTACTTCGCCGCCGAGGGCTCTGGCGAGGAAGTCTGGCAAGCCGTACAAGACGGCGCCGTGCTGCTCTCAGAACCGCTGGCCAACCGCCTGGAGCTCGGCCTGGGCGACAGCATCACACTCTATACACCGCACGGGCCGCAAGACTTTCAGATCGCCGCCATTTTCAGCGATTACACCTCGAGCCGCGGCAACATCACTATGTGGCTGGAGAATTACCGCCAGATCTGGGGCGACCAGAGCGTGACCGCCTTCTCAGTAGAAGTAGCCGAGGGTACAGATGTAGACGCCCTGGTGAGCGAACTGCAACGCGAACTCAGCCCGCAGCAATTGCTGCACATCCGCTCCAACAGCACCCTACGTGCCGAGAGTTTGAGCGTGTTTGACCGCACCTTCCTCATCAGCAGCGCTCTGCACATCATCACCACCAATGTGGCCTTTGTGGGTGTGCTCTCTGCCATGCTCTCGTTGCAACTGGAGAAGCAGCGCCAAATGGGCATCCTCAAAGCCATCGGGCTGACGGTGCGCCAGATCTGGTCGCTGACCCTGCTGGAAACCGGGCTCATCGGCGCACTCTCCGGCCTGCTGGCCTTGCCACTGGGCTATATCATTGCCCAGGTATTGCTCGGCCTGATCAACCGCCGTTCCTTCGGCTGGACCTTGCGCATGCACTTTGAAACTGAACCCTTTATTGATGCTCTGCTGGTGGCCATTGCCGCAGCGCTGTTGGCCGGGTTGTACCCCGCCTGGCGCGCCAGCCGCCGCAGTGCCGCCGATGCCATGAGGTTTGACTGATGCGCCGAATTGGTATTGCCCTTTTAGCTCTGCTGGCCCTGGCAGCCGTTGCCTACCTGGCCTTTGTTCCGCCGGCGCGCTCGCAGACCCTGAACGCTTCCGTGCAAAGCACGCCGCAGATCATCGAAGGCTTTGCGCGCGCCGAGGGCGTGCGCGCTTTCAGCTTCCCGCAAGACTTTGGCCCGCACCCCGACTTTCAAACCGAGTGGTGGTACTACACCGGCAACCTGGAAACCGCCGACGGCCGCCATTTCTGTTACCAGCTCACCTTCTTCCGCCGCGGCATTCTGCCGCCAGACCAGTTGCCTGCCCGCAGCAGTGAGTGGGCGGCCAGCCAGCTCTATATGGCGCACTTCACCGTCACGGATGTGGAGGCCAGCACCTTCTACAGCCACGAGCGCTTCTCCCGCGGCGCGGCCGGGTTGGCCGGCGCACAGGGTGAGCCGTATGCGGTGTGGCTGGAAGATTGGCGCGCGGAGGCCAGCGGGCCAGGCACCTTCACCCTGCACGCCGAGGCCGAGGGCGTGGTGCTGGAGCTGAGTCTGCAAGACGCCAAAGGGCCTATCCTGCAGGGCGACCGCGGCTACAGCCGCAAGGGCGATGAGCCCGGCAATGCCTCCTACTATTACAGCCAGACACGCCTGCTCACTGAGGGCAGCCTGCAGATCGGCGATGAGCGTTTTGAATTGAGCGGATTAAGCTGGAAGGACCACGAGTTCAGCACATCGGTCTTGACCAGCGAGATCGCCGGCTGGGACTGGTTCTCCATTCAGCTGGATAGCGACTACGAGCTGATGGTCTACCAGCTGCGCCGTGCGGATGGCAGCGTTGCCCCGCGCTCCAGCGGCACGCTGGTGGCGCCGGATGGCAGCACCACGCAGCTCTTCGCCGAGGATTTTGTGCTCACGCCACTCTCCACCTGGCGCAGCCCGCACTCAGGCGCCGAATACCCGGCCAGCTGGTCACTCAGCCTGCCGGCGCATGACCTCACGCTGGAGATCACGCCCTTCCTGCGTGACCAGGAGCTCAATCACACCTTCACCTACTGGGAAGGCGCCATCGAGATTGCTGGCAGCCAGAATGGGCAGGCGGTAGCCGGTTCTGGCTACGTTGAGCTCACCGGCTACGCCGAGCCATTCAATGGTGAGTTCTAGCTGGCTATAATACGCACGATGCTCAAGTTGCCCAAACTGCTCATCGTTGCCGGCCTGCTGGTTGCCGCACTGGCGGCCTGTCTGCCGCAGCCACAGCGCTTTACCCTCACCGCACATGACATGCTCTGGAGCCTGCACGAGATGCAGATACGTGCCAACCAGCCCGTGGAGCTCACCCTGCGCAACGAGGGCGCGCTGGACCATGTATTCCAGATCGATGATCTGGATGTACAGGTGCTGCTCTCCCCCGGGGATGTAGAGATCATCACCTTTACCATCAAGCAGCCCGGCGTGATTACCTTCATCTGCAGCATCCCCGGCCATGAAGAAGCCGGGATGCTGGGCCAGATCGTGGTCAGCCAATAGCGGTATTTGTTATCTATTTTTCATACCCTGAGGGTAGAATCCCTCTACACCCACAAGATTGCAGCTTACAGGGGCCAAAAAGACGCACAAGGCTTTGTGCCGAATTTGGCTCTGTGCAGCTTGTGAGCGACTAAACGGAGACGTATGACCACAAAAGGACCCTACAAGCTGCTGACGCGCGGACGTGGCCGCGGCGGACGCTCAAACATCCTGGCCTACATCCTGGGGGCGCTGGCCCTGGTGATGGTGGTAGGCGGCTGCTACACCACCTACAGCTGGTACTCCGGCGGCGGCATTGGCGGCATTTTCCCCAGCGACACCCCCACCCCCACTATCACGCTGACCCCCAGCCTGACCCCGACGATCACCGAAACGCCCACCGAGACGGCCATCCCCAGCTCACCCACCGCTTCGGCCCCCTTCCTGTACCAGGTGGCCCCGGGCGACACCATCTCCAGCATTGCTGACCAGTTTGGGGTGGAGTACATCGTGATCATGATCTTGAATGGCCTCAATAACAGCAGCGTGATCCAGGTGGGCCAGGAGTTGATCATTCCTGACCCCAATATGGAATTCCCTGAGCCCACGCCCCTGCCGGAGAATCTGCGGCGCGGCGATGAAATCCAATACTTGGTGCTGCCGGGCGACTCGCTGGCCCTGATCGCCGAACGCTACCTGAGCACGGTGGACGACATCCTGACCCAGAACGGGCTGGACAACGCCAACAACATCTTCGTAGGCCAGCTGCTCACGATCCGCGTGATGCTAATCACGCCCACGCCCGGCCCTTCGCCGACACCGCAGGGCACCAGCGGCCCCATTCCCACGGTGACGCCTTCACCCACGGTCACCCCGTAGCCTGAGTTCACCAAAACAAAGAGCCCGCTGCAATGCAGCGGGCTCTTTTTGTCTCTGTGTTGGGCTAGTTCTTGTTCACAACCACAAACACCATCGGTTTGCGGCGGGTGAGGCCAAAGAAATGGTCTCGCAGCTTGCTTTCGAGCTGTTGCTGCATATCGCCATTGGATTCAGCCAGGGTCTTCTCGATCTTCTGGCGCGTATCGTTGATGAACTCTTCATCGTGGTGGTAGACAAAGCCGCGCGAGATGATTTCGGGGTCACGCAGCAATTTGCCGCTCTGGCGATTGATGCTGATGTTGACCAGCACAAACCCCTCACGCGAGAGCACATCACGCTCACGCATGACCGCCGGGCCGATGTCGCCCACACTGGAGCCATCCACGAAGACGTGGCCGCCGGGAATGCGCTCGGCCAGGAACATCTTGCCAGCGCTGAACTGGATCACCTGGCCATTTTCCACAATGGCAACATTGTCCTCGGAGTAACCCAGGCTCTCCGCAATGGCGGCGTGCTGGTGCAGATGGCGCAGCTCGCCGTGCACCGGAATCAGGTACTTGGGCTTGATGAGGTTCAGCATGAACTTCATCTCTTCCTGGCTGGCATGGCCAGACACGTGCACCGCTTCCACGGGGTCATAGACCACATGGGCGCCGCGTTGGAAGAGCTTGTTGATAGTGCGCGAAACGCTTTCCTCATTGCCCGGAATGGGATGCGAGGAGAGCACCACCGTGTCCGTAGGCAGCAGGTCAAACTGGCGATTGGTGCCGGTGGCCAGGCGCCCAACGATCGAGGAAGGCTCACCCTGTGAGCCAGTGCACATTAGCACCACCTCATGCTGGGGCAGCTTGAGGGCCTCATCGATGGGCACCAGCAGCTCGTCCGGCAGATCCAGGTAGCCGAGCTGCTTGGCCATCTTGGCGTTCTCACGCATGCTGGTGCCGACGAAGGCCATCTTGCGCCCATGGCGCAAGGCGGCTTCGCCTACCTGTTGGATGCGCGAGATGAGCGAGGCGAAGGTGGCCACCAGGATGCGGCCCTTGGCCTCACGGAACACTTTGTCAAACGCAGGCTCGATGACGCGTTCAGAGGGCGTCCAACCGGCGCGGTCCGCATTGGTGGAATCACCCAGCATGGCCAGCACGCCGCGGCCGGCAAACTCGGCCAGCTTGGCGTAGTCTGTGGGCCAGTTGTCTACCGGCGTGTGATCCAGCTTGTAGTCGCCGGTGTGCACCACCAGGCCAGCCGGCGTGGTGATGCCGAGGGCGACACAATCGGGGATGGAGTGGCACACGTGGCAAAACTCCACCTTGAACACACCGATCTGCACCGTGTCACCGGCATTGACCTCGTGCACCTTCACCTTGCCAGATTGCCCGCCGCGCGCCAACTTGACTTCCAGCAGGCCCTTGGTGAGCGGGGTGGCGTAGATGGGCGCGTTGATCTGCTCCACTACATGGTGAATGGCGCCGGTGTGGTCTTCATGTCCGTGGGTGATGACAATGCCTTTGACCTTATGTTTCTTATCCATCAGGTACTTGAAGTCAGGGATGATGTAATCGATCCCCAGCATGTCTGATTCCGGAAACATGATGCCGGTGTCCACGATCAGGATCTCGTCTCCGAACTCGAAGACGGTCATGTTCTTGCCAATTTCGCCCAAGCCGCCAAGCGGAATGATGCGCAGCGCGCCGCGGCGCACGTTGGCTTGATTTTTCTTGCTCATTTTGTTAAATAACCTTTCGCAGAACCGTACGCGGGCGAAGTATCGCCAGGCGCGCAACGGCCCTGCCCTTTCTCTTGTTCAATTGGTGTTGCTTGAAACGCGTACTACAAAAAATAACCCCGACACGTGGTCCACGGCCGGGGTAATGATCTCATCAGGTACTGCTAGTTGTTAGCAAAGCCAGAAAAGGCCAAAATGCGAGGCCGACAATTTCAAATAACTCATCAATTATAGCACCTGGTGGCCTGTGCTTACAAGCGGGCAGATGAGGTGCACATGAGATGAAGTCAAACAATAAAAAGCGGCCCCGCACGTTGTGCGGGGCCGCTTGAGCCTGTGTTAAGTCTTGTGTGTAGCCTACTAGGCGGCCTAGTACTCCGGCATGTGGCCGCCGCCAGGGGCGGGAGCCGCATGCTCTTCGGGCTTGTCAGTGATGAGCGCCTCAGTAGTGAGGATCATGGCTGCGATGGAAGCAGCATTCTCGAGCGCGCCACGCGTTACCTTGGCGGGGTCGATCCAGCCCTTCTCAACCATGTCCACAAAGTCTTCGGCCAGCACATCGAAACCGATGGTCTTGCTCTTGGTCTCTTCGTGCTTGCGCAGCACACCGTCCACGATGACAGAGCCATCCTGGCCGGCGTTCTGGGCGATGCGGCGCATGGGCTGCTCGAGGGCACGGCGCACGATGCCTACGCCAACCTTCTCGTCCTCGCCGCTGATCTTCAGCTTGTCAAGCACGCTGCGGGCGTTGAGCAGAGCCACGCCACCACCCGGCACAATGCCTTCTTCAATGGCAGCACGCGTAGCGGAGACTGCATCTTCCACGCGGTGCTTCTTTTCCTTCAGCTCGGTTTCGGTAGCAGCGCCAACACGAATGATGGCAACGCCGCCGGAGAGCTTGGCCAGACGCTCGTCCAACTTCTCACGGTCGTAGTCGCTGGTGCTGTTCTCTTTCTCGACGCGGATCTCTTCGATGCGGCCCTTGATGGCCTTCTCGTCACCCTTGCCGCCTACGACGGTGGTGTTGTCCTTGTCGGAGACGACCTTCTCGGCCTGGCCGAGGTCTTCGAGGGTGGCGGATTCCAGCTTGCGGCCCACTTCCTCAGAGATCACGGTGGCGCCGGTCAGCACGGCGATGTCCTGCAGCATGGCCTTGCGGCGGTCACCAAAGCCGGGGGCTTTGACGGCCAGCACGTTGAGCATGCCGCGCAGCTTGTTCAGCACCAGGGTGGCCAGCGCTTCGCCGTCCACATCCTCAGCGATGATGACCAGGTTGCGCTTGCCGGTCTGCACCAGCTTCTCCAGCAGGGGCACCATGTCCTGAGCGGCGCTGATCTTCTTGTCGTGGATGAGCAGCTGGGCGTCCTCGATCACAGCTTCCATCGTCTCCGGGTTGGTGACGAAGTAGGCGGAGAGGTAACCGCGGTCAAATTGCATACCTTCAACGTACTCGGTCTCGAACTGCAGACCCTGGGAGTCTTCCACGGTGATGACGCCGTCGTTGCCGACCTTGTCGAACACTTCGGAGATGAGCTCACCGATAGTGCGGTCCTGAGCGGAGACGGAGGCCACGTTGGCAATGTCGGCCTTGGTCTTGATCTCGATAGCTTGCTTCTTGATTTCGTCAGAGACGGCCTTGGTGGCAGCCTCGATGCCGCGCTTGAGCAGCATTGGATTGGCGCCCGCGGCCAGGTTCTTCATGCCGTCAGTCACGATGGCATGCGCCAGCAGGGTGCTGGTGGTGGTGCCGTCACCGGCGATGTCGTTGGTCTTGGATGCAGCTTCCTTGAGCAGCTGAGCGCCCATGTTCTCAAATGGGTTCTCCAGCTCAATTTCCTTGGCCACGGTCACACCGTCATGCGTGACGGTGGGCGCGCCAAACTTGCGGTCCAGCGCCACGTTGCGGCCCTTGGGGCCAAGGGTGGTTACCACGGCTTCGGCCACGGCATCCACACCGCGCAGAAGGTGGCGGCGGGCTTCTTCAGAAAAGACGAGTTGCTTTGCCATAAATCTGATTCTCCTGAATTAATTCGTAGTATGAGGCAGCGAAACTAGCCTACGATGGCCAGCAGGTCAGACTGGCGCAAGATCATCAGCTTCTTGCCTTCAACCTTGATCTCGGTGCCGGCGTACTTGGCAAACAGCACGGTGTCGCCAACGCTAACTTCCATCGGGATCACCTTGCCGCTCTCATCGCGCCCACCCGGGCCGGCAGCAAGAATTTTGCCGCGCTGGGGCTTTTCCTTGGCGGTCTCGGGCAGCACAATGCCGCCGGCGGTGATTTCCTCGTCCTCAATGGGCTCCACCAAGACGCGGTCGGCGAGCGGTTTGAGATTCTGAGCCATACAATGCCTCCTAAAACAGTTAGAAAAAGTTTTGTTGTTCGATGCGTGGGGAGTTCGTAACGATACTCGCCACAGTTAGCACTCTATTGGAATGAGTGCTAAAGCGGGGAAATAATACCAGCTTCAAGAAGCCAGTCAAGAGCTATAGACGCCAATTATGGGATTTCTGAGAAATCTCTGATGTTGAAGTGGAGCTGACCGCCCCACCTAGCCTAAGGCGACGGGGTGGATTGCGGCTGCGGTGTAGCAGTGGGCTGCGAGCTTGAGCGTGCTGCCAGGTTGGCGCACACCTGAGTGCTCTCATTGACGATACCCATCACCACCGGGTCAGTGGGATACGAGGCACGCAGCGCCTCCAGCACCGGGAAGGCATCACCGCACTGGTCGAGCGCAGCCAACACTGAGCCCAGCGTGTAGTAATACGGCAGCGTGGCGTCATTGAGAGACATGCCGGTTACGGCCACGCCCTCCTCCGGATTGCCTTCGGCTGAGCAGCCGTTGACGGCACACAGCAGCACGGGGATCGAGCCCTCGTAGTTGCGCGAGCGGAAGCGCACGATACCCAGCTGGCCGTACCAATCCGGGTTGGTGGGGTCGAGCTCGATGGCGCGCTCCGCATTCAGGGCGGCGGCATAGAACTCACCGTCACGTGAGTAGGTCTTGGCGATGGCGATGTACGGTAGCGGGTCGCTGATGCCCAAGACGCTGTTGATGGTGGCGGCGCGGTCAAAGTATTCCAGCGCCTGGTCATGCAAGCCCAGCTGGCGGTAATTTTGGCCAATGGAGATGTAGAGGAAGGTCATGTTGGGAGCCAACTCGGCGGCCATTTTGTATTGGTCAATCGCCGCGGAATACTCAGCGCTGGCCTCCAATACATAGGCATACACGCGGCGCGTATCCATCGAGTTGGGATCTAGGGCCACGGCCATCTGGGCGCGTTGCAGTGCCTGGTCATATTGTTGCTGGTCAACCAGAATCTCGGCCTGGTAGGCCTGGGCAAGCACGTTGCGGTTGTCCATTTGCACCGCCAGAATGGCGGCGGTGCTAGCCTCGGAAACGAAGGCCTGGCGCTCGGCGGCGTTGCTGGCGGAGCTGCCGCTCCAGTTATATACGAAGGCCTTCACTGCATTGGCCATGCTGTCTTGCGGCATGAGCGCAATGGCGTTGTCAATGCTCTCACGCGCCTCGGCCATACGCGTGCGGCGGCGGTCCTGGGTCAGCAAGCTGGCTGAATAGGTTTGAATGCGCGCCAGCTCAGTCCACCCCACGTAATCGCTGGGATTGGCCGTTAGCGCATCTTTATAGGCGCTGATGGCCGCGTCCAGGTTGCCGGCGTTGAAGAAGGCGGTGCCCTCTTCACGGTAGGAGGTGGCGCTGCGCGTGGCGGTGGGTGTGGCCATGAACAGCGGCTGAATTTCGCCCGACTGGATGCCGCGCAAGGCGGTAACGCCCATGATGATCAAGGCACCCCACAGCAGCAGGCGCCAGGGGTTGGATTGGCGCCCTGGGTTATGGAACAGGTAGCGGCGGCTGGGGACTCGCATGCTAGCCACCCCCCGAGCAGATGGTGATCATCTCGTTGGCGTTGGACACCGCGATCAAATCCTCGGGAACGGCGGCAATCAACCCCTGGGCAATCGGTAGTGCTTCGGGGCAACGCCCCTCACGGGCCAGTGAAAGACCATACATATAGTAGAAAGCAGCCACCTGCCCATACTGCAAGGGCAAGCCCTGTACCGGCACACCGTTCTCAGTGACGCCGCCACGAATGGCCAAGGTGAACGCTTCGATGGCTTCGACCGGCTGACGATTACGGTAATAGGCCACGCCCAGGTTGCCGTGGCGGATGGGGTTACCCGGTTCCTCCGAGACGGCCTGCAACATGGCCTGCACCGCGCGGCCGAACTCGCCCGTGGTGATGTAAATGAGACCAATCTGCGTATTCGGGATGGGGTCAACGGGATTGAGTGAATCAGCGATCACAAATTGCTCAATGGCCTCATCGTAGCGCTCCATGGCACGGTAAGTGCGCCCCAACGCCAGGTGCAGGCCGGCAATGCGGTCATTGATGGCCATGGCCTGCTGATACTCAAAGGCAGCTTCTTCGTAATTGGCGGTGGTTTCCAATACATAGCCACGTGCGCGGCGCACTTCAAGCAAGGTGCTGTCCAGCTCCAGCGCGGTGCGCGATTCCTCACCGGCCTGCTCGTACTCTTGCATATCCGCCAAATGCTCAGCATAGAAGGCGTGCGCCAGCGCGCTGTTAGGATCCAGTTGCAGGGCGCGGCGCAGGGAGGCTTCGGCACCGGCGCGGTCACCGAGGTAGTTCAGGGTCCAGCCTAATATGGCGTGGCCGGTGGGGTTATCCGGACTGAGCAACAGCGCGTTGGAAGCAGAGGTCTGGGCGGCTTCATAGCGGCCGGAGAGCACCTCCACGCGAGCCAACTCCAAGTATATGGAGGGGTTGCCTGGCGAGAGCATGATGGCCTGCTGATAGCCTTCAATGGAGTTGATCAAATTGCCTTCAGCAAAGGCATCTCTGGCCGCGCTGAGGAGAGATTCGGGGTCACGCGTGGGTGTTGCCGTAGCGGCGGTGGGCAACGGAATCGTGGGAATCACATAATTATTGAAGTAAATACCTGCCAGGATGAGCATCACCAGCAAGCCTATGAACGCCGGGTTTGAACGGCGCTTGTTGCGCTGGCGCTGCATATGCCAGCGTGAACCACGCAGATACATGCAGGGATTTTACCTGTTGTGGGTTAAGCGGTTAGTGAGAAGGGGAAGGAATAGGCGAGCAGTGGAATCAGTGAGGAGTGAGGAGTGAGCAGGAACGGCAGAGGTATTTTGCCGCTTACCCTTCACTGATTACTGCTCACTCTCATCTAACAGCTTCTGATCCTCTGCGCTCAACTCCGCCTTGGCAAGCAAGTCAGGCCGGCGTTCTGCGGTGCGCCGCAGCGCCTGCTGGCGGCGCCAGCGCGTGATGCGCGCATGATCGCCCGAGAGCAACTCAGGCGGCACACCCCAGCCGCGGAACTCAGCGGGGCGCGTGTAGTGCGGCCCTTCAAGCAGGCCGGTGGCATGTGAATCCGTTAGGGCGCCATCGGCTTGGCCAAGCACACCAGCGAGGTTGCGCGCCACGGCGTCGATCAGCATCAGGGCGGGCAGCTCGCCGCCAGTGAGCACAAAATCACCGATGGAGATCTCATCCGTGGCCAGGTGCTGACGCACGCGTTCGTCTACGCCTTCGTAGCGGCCGCAGATCAGCGCCAGGCGCGGGTGCAGCGCCAGCTCTTGCGCCACCGCCTGCGTGAAGACGCGGCCCTGCGGGCTGAGCAGGATGATTGGGGCAGCCGGTGGTGTGCCCAGCACCGACTCGACCGCGGCGAAGATAGGCTCAGGCTTCATCACCATGCCCCCGCCGCCGCCGAAGGGCGTGTCGTCGGTGACCTGGTGCTTGTCCGTGGCGTAGTCTCGAATGTTGTGCACGCCCACTGACAGCAGGTTGGCCTGTTGAGCGCGGCCGAGGATGCTGGCATTGAGATAGCTGGGAAAGAGCTCGGGAAACAGGGTGAAGACGTCTACTTGCATCGAGAAGATTATAAGAGTTTAAGCGAGAGCAGCCCTCACCCCTGTCCCTCTCCCTAAGGGGGAGGGGGGAACGTAAGCCAACTCTGTGGAAAATCAACGGGTGAGGACTTGCGCGGCCAGGGCCAGCCAATCACCACTGCGCTGCTCAGCCACAATCGCAAAACCGGCAGCCTGCAACGCGGGACGTAGCTGCGGCTCCTGGTCATTCAGAATGCCCGACAGGATAAGCGTGCCACCCGGCGCAACCAGGCGGCCCATGCCAGAGGCAAGCAAGCGCACCAAGACGGGAGCGAGGATGTTGGCCAGCACTACATCCGCCTGTTGCAGGCTGTAGTGGCCAGCCAGCAGCTCGTCTACGGAGCCAAGCCCGATTTCAATGTCTACATTGTTGAGCGCGGCGTTCTGGCGAGCGTTATCCATGGATTGCGGGTCAATATCTACGCCCACCGCCTGTCCGGCCCCCAGCTTCTTTGCGGCGATGGCCAGGATGGCCGAACCGCAGCCAATATCGATGACGGTATTGCCCGGCTGCACATACTGCTCCACCAGCAGCAGGCACAGCTGCGTGGTGGGATGCACGCCGGTGCCGAAGGCCATGCCCGGCTCGATGCGCACGATGGCGCGGCTGTCATCGGCAGCAGCATCGGCCGCCAGCCAAGCGGGCAGGATGTGCAAGCGCTCACCGATAGTGAAGGGCTTGTAATGCTGCTTCCACGCTTCCATCCAGTTCTGCTCCTGCACTGGCTCGTAGTGCGGCTCGGGCAAAGGTTGGATGAGGGCCAGGTAGCGCAGCGCCTGCTCGATCTGGGCGCGGCGTTCTTCCAGTTGCTCGTCATTGGGAATGTAGCCAAGCACACGCAGATTACCCACCACCCTGCCCTCGTCCTCATCATTGGCCTGGATGGCGGTGCTTTCGATGACAATGCCACCGGGGATGTAGCGCGCCAAAGCTTCAGACACAGCTTCAGCCTGTTCGGGGTCAACTTCCAGCGCAATGCGCAACCAGGAGGCCGTCATCTCTATTGCACTTCTTCCAACCAGTGCAAGAACAAGGAATACACCTCACGCACCGTGAAGACCACGCGGGCGATACTGGAACGATAACGGCTGGTGGGCGTGGGCGAAGAAAACCCTTCCAACCCGATCTCAGCGGATAAGAGTTGGATGCGGTACATGTGCAACGGATCGCTCACCAGCAAGGCGCTGGTAAAGCCCAGGGATTGCATGAGCTTTTGCGCTTCGATAAGATTCTCTTCAGTATCTGTTGAGTTGGTCTCAACATAAATGGCCGAAGCGGGCACCCCACGCTGAATGGCGTAGTCACGCGCAATCTCCGAATCAGCGATCTGCGGATTGCGGCCATAGCCGCCGGTGAAGATGATGTTGTGGACATAGCCCTGCGAGTAGAGCTCGATGGCGTGGTTGATGCGCTCGGCGAACACCGGCGAGGGCCGGTTGCGCCAGGCCGCCGCGCCCAGCACGATGGCTACATCGGCGGGCTGGGTTTCATCGATATGGGCATATTGGCGAATGCGCAAGGCGGCCATGCCGCCGGCATGCAAGCCCACAAGCAGGGCCAGCGCGAGGACGATGAGAAGAATGCGCCGAAACATTCGGTGATTCTATCGCTGCATGCAAGTTTTTGCTTTGCTAAGTGTGCAGCTCTGGTGTAAACGCGTCTTCGATCTTGATCTCGAACACTGCGGCCAGCGCAAACGCCAACTCCAAACTTGGATTGTACTTGCCGGTCTCTATGGCGTTGATGGTCTGGCGTGAAACGTTAACACGCTGGGCAAGCTCGGCCTGCGACCAGTTGCGTTCAGCACGCAATACTTTCAGGCGGTTTTTCATTTGTAGTGGCGCTTGGCCCATAAATACGCGCCCAACCACATCCCTTCCAGGATGAGCAGAAACACGCCTGGCTGGAAAATTAATGGGCGGCCAATTTGAGCCAAACCAATCTGGATGAAGACCAAAACGGACAACGCACCAAAGGCAATTGCCAGAGCTTCAAGATGAATCTGACGTTGCAGTTCATCCATTTTGCGAATTGAGCGTATCAGGCTGCTCACAACCAGCAATCCAGTAACGGCCGGCAACACTACCGACACAGCAATCCAGGGCCCCGTAGGGTCAGCAAACAGAATCCAGAACACGGTGGCCACTGAGAAAAGAATAGCTACCTGGCTCATTTGCTTTGAGTTTGTAGAAGAATGGTTGTCCATGAAAGCCTCCTTCACCCAATATACAGGAAACTTTACATTATGTCAAGTAAATTTGACAATTTGTCGCGTGGCCTTTCTCTTAGCCTCCCAGCGCGTCTTTGAGCCGGTCCAGGAAGCCGCTTTCACGCGGCTGCACCTCGGTGCCCATGGTGGCGGCCAGCTGCTCAAAGAGCTGGCGCTGCTCGGCGCTGAGCTTGGTGGGTACGGCAACATTGACCATGACCAACTGGTCGCCGCGGCCACCGCCACGCAGATGCGGCACACCCTTGCTGCGCATGCGCAGCACTTTGCCGGGCTGGATGCCGGCCGGCACGCTGAGCACGGCCGGGCCATCCACCGTGGGAACTTCGACATCCGCCCCCAAGGTAGCCTGGGCGATGTTGATATCCAGGTCCAGTAGCACGTTATTGTCCTGGCGCTGGAAGAATTTGTGATTACGCACATTGAGCGCAACGTACAGGTCGCCTTGCGGGCCGCCATTCATGCCGGGCTGGCCTTCGCCATTCAGGCGCACCTGGTTACCGCTATCCACGCCCGCCGGGATCTTGACTTCGCGGCGAACCTGTTTGCGCTCCAAGCCGCTGCCGGTGCATACCGTGCAGGCCTTGTCAAACAGCTCACCGCTGCCACGACAGTCTGGGCAAGTGGTGACCTGGATCATGTTGCCCAGCAGCGTAGCGCGCGCCCGGCGCACCTCCCCTGCCCCACCGCAGGTGGTGCAAGTGTGCTTCTTGCTGCCCGGCTCGGCGCCATTGCCGCTGCAATGGTGGCAGACCTCATCACGCGTATATTCGATGGTCTTGTCAACTCCAAAGACCGCTTCCTCAAAACCGAGGGTGAGGTTGTATTGCAGGTCTGCGCCGCGGGCGGGCGCGTTGCGGTCACGTGTTCGGCGGCCACCGCCGCCGAACGGAAAACCGAACATTTCACCGAATAGATCGCTGAGATCGATGTTGGTGAAGTCTGGCATGCCGCCAAAACCATCCATACCGGCATGGCCGTAGCGGTCATACGCAGCGCGCTTTTGGTCATCCGATAGCACGGCGTAGGCTTCGTTCAGCTCTTTGAATTTTTCTTCGGCCCCCAGGTCTTTGTTGACATCGGGGTGGTATTGGCGCGCCAAACGGCGGAAGGCGCTTTTCATCTCTTCCGCCGTGGCATTACGGGCAACGCCAAGGATCTCGTAGTAGTCTTTTTTAGTAGCCACAGGTCGAATTATTAGAGATTAGAGACTAAGAGACTAAGAGATTGGAGATTAATCTCTAATCTCCCAATCTCTATGTCTCTAGTTAAGCCTCTTTAAATTCCCCATCCACAACGTCTTCGCCGCCAGCGGCGCCGCCATCCGCATCGCCGCCGGGGCCAGCCTCAGGGCCACCAGCCGCAGCACCGCCCTGGTAGGCTTCGCCGCCAATCTTCTGCAGGCGTTCCATCAGGGCTTCGGTGGCGGCTTTCATCGCGGCGGCATCTTCGCCGCCCAAGCTGGCACGCGTCTTGGCGATCAGGTCTTCAACTTCCTGCTTGCTGGCCGCCGGCACCTTGTCGCCGAGGTCCTTGAGGGTCTTCTCCGCGGTGTAAACGGCGCTGTCCGCCGTGTTGTGTGCTTCCACCAGCTCCTTGCGCTTATCATCCTCGGCCTTGTGAGACTCGGCGTCCTTGCGCATGCGCTCCACTTCGGCATCCGAGAGGCCGGAGGAGGCGGTGATGGTGATGTGCTGGGTCTTGCCGGTGGCCTTGTCGGCCGCGGCCACGTTGATGATGCCGTTGGCATCAATGTCAAAGGTGACTTCGATCTGCGGTACGCCACGCGGCGCAGGGGGAATACCATCCAGAATGAACTTGCCCAGCGACTTGTTGTCTACCGCCATGGGGCGTTCACCCTGCAGCACATTGATCTCTACCTGGTTCTGGTTGTCGGCCGCGGTGGAGAAGGGCTGCGCCTTGCGGGTGGGGATGGTGGTGTTGCGCTCGATCATCGGCGTAGCCACACCGCCCAGCGTCTCGATGGACAGGGTCAGCGGAGTCACGTCGAGCAGCAGGATGTCTTTGACATCGCCGCCCAGCACGCCAGCCTGGATGGCGGCGCCCACGGCAACCACTTCATCCGGATTGACGCCCTTGTGCGGGTCTTTGCCGAACAGCTTCTTTACGGCCTCCTGCACGGCAGGCATGCGCGTCATACCGCCCACCAGCACCACTTCATTGATGTCGCCGGGCTTGAGATCCGCATCCTTCAGCGCCTGGCGCACGGGCACCAGGGTGCGCTCTACCAGATCCTCGGTGAGCTGCTCCAACTTGGCGCGCGTCAGCTTGGTGACCAGATGCTTGGGGCCAGCCGCATCGGCGGTGATGTACGGAAGGTTGATCTCGGTCTGCTGCAGGGAGGACAGCTCGATCTTGGCCTTCTCTGCGGCTTCCTTCAAGCGCTGCAGCGACTGGCGGTCCTGGCGCAGGTCAATGCCATTATCGCGCTGGAACTCCTCTGCCAGCCAGTTGATGATGCGCTGGTCAAAGTCATCACCGCCCAGAAAAGTGTCACCACTGGTGGAACGCACCTGGAAGACGCCATCGCCCACATCGAGGATGGAGATATCGAAAGTACCACCACCGAGGTCATACACGGCGATGATCTCATTCTTTTGCTTGTCGAGGCCATAAGCCAGCGAGGAGGCAGTGGGCTCATTGATAATGCGCAGCACTTCCAGGCCGGCGATCTTGCCGGCATCCTTGGTGGCGTTGCGCTGGGCATCGTTGAAGTAGGCCGGCACGGTGATGACGGCCTGGGTTACCGGCTCGCCGAGGTAGGCTTCCGCATCCGCCTTGATCTTGGCCAAAATCATGGCCGAGACTTCGGGCGGGCTGTAGCGCTTGTCGGCCATTTCCACTTCGATGCCGCCATTGCTGGCCTGGTGAATCTTATAGGGCACAACTTCGAGCGCCTTTGACGTCTCGGCATCATCGAACTTGCGGCCCATGAAGCGCTTGATGGAGTAGATGGTGTTCTCTGGGTTCACCACGGCCTGGTTGCGTGCCGGGCGGCCGACGAGACGCTCGCCATTCTTGTTGATAGCCACCACGGAGGGAACGACGCGTTCGCCTTCCGCAGTGGGGATGACGACCGGCTCGCCGCCTTCCATCACAGCACCCACCGAGTTGGTGGTGCCGAGGTCAATACCAATGATCTTTGCCATTTCTTGTCTCCTCAAATAAGTGCAGTTGTTATTGTGCTACCTTCACCACGGCGGGGCGCAGCACGCGCTCGCCGAGGGTGTATCCGGTGCGCAGGACTTCGCTCACCGTGCCACTTGCATAGTCTGGGTTGGGTTCCTGCGCCACGGCTTCGTGCAGGTTGGCGTCAAAGGGCTGGCCCAGCGGGTCTACGCGGGTCACGCCTTCGGCATCCAAGAAGCTGAGCAGCTTACGGTAGATCAACTCAATGCCCTGGCCCCAGTCTGCGGCGGCTTCAGGTTGGTTCTTGAAGGCCAGCTCCAGGTCATCCACAATTTCCAGGTAGCGCTTGATCACGCGGCCGCGAATCTCGATTTCCTGTGCTTCCTGGTCACGCGCCATACGCTTCTTGTAGTTGGCAAACTCGGCCTGGGCGCGCTGCCAGCCTTCCATATTCTCGGCGGCTTTGGCGTGCGCGGCCTGCAACTCCTGCTGCAGGCCCAAGTCGGCCGCGTCGGTTGCGCTGGTCTGCGCGTCTTCGGGGGTGTGTGTTGTTTCGTCCATCGTTCTTTCGTCAATCCTGGGTGTTCATAGTTTCAGCCATCATGCCGCTGAGCAAGCCAGCCACATAATCCACGGTGGAGACGGCGCGGCCATAGGCCATGCGGATCGGCCCAAGCACGCCAAGGTAACCGCTGGCGGCGTTGGGCGTGCCGTAGCGCGCCAGCACCAGCGAGAAATCATTGAGCTCCTCCCAGCGGCCTTCGCCGCCGATGAGCACTTGCACACCGCCGATCTCGCTGTTCATTAGAGTCTGCGCCAGCAGGTCGGCCAGCATGGGGCGCTCTTCAAATACGCGCAGGGCGCGCTGGGCGGCATCCGCATCACTGAACTCGGGTTGGGCCAAGACATTGGTCAGGCCATCTTGCAGCACTTCACCGGTGAGCGGGCTTTGCGTACTTTGCAGCTCGGCCTGCACCAGCTTGAAGATCTCGCCGGCCAGTTCGCCCATGGCGGTTGCGGGCGGCTGCATGGTATCCAGCGTCACGCCGCGCAGGTGCTGGTTGAGCTTGTCCGCCGTGCTGCTCAGACGCTCCTGGTCCATGGCATCTTTAAGGGCCAGCATCTGCTGGCGCACCAGGCCGTTCTCCAGCACCAGCACCATCAGTACCTGGCGGCCTGTGGTGAGAATCAGCTCCAAGTGCTTGAAGCGCGCCGATTGTGTCTGCGGGGCGGTGATGAGCGAAGCGGCGCGCGATTGGTTGGCCAGCACTGAGGCGGCCAGCTTCATCCACTGCTGCGTCTCGTGGCGCGCCTGGTAGAACTGGTGGCTGATGGTGTGGCGCAGCGAAGCCGGCAGCTCCTGGCGCGCCATCAGCTCACCCACGAAAAAGCGAAAGCCCTCCTCGGTAGGCACGCGGCCCGCCGAGGTGTGCGGCTGGCGCAGGTAGCCGGCTTCGGTGAGCTCGGCCATCTCGTTGCGAATGGTGGCCGAGCTGAAATCCAGCGCGTACTGATCCAGCAGGCGTTTGGAGCCGACCGGCTGGGTGCTTTCAACGAAATCCTGAACGATGAGGCCCAGGATGAGCTTTTGGCGCTCGCTAAGAGGTTGAATGGTCATGTTCTGGCAATTTTTAGCACTCTCGGCAAGAGAGTGCTAAAGCACACTATTCCTCATTTTAACAAGCGTAAACAGGGCAGTCAAGAAAATGACTGCCCTGTGGGCGTTTCTTACAAAGGTCTAAGATGGACGAAAGGCTTACTGATTGACCGAGTCAAAGGCCTGCTGCACATAAATGGAGTTGGGGTTAGCCTCACGCGCCAGGTTGAACTGCTCCAACATGCCGGCGCGGTCACCCTGTTTCTGCAGCATCCAGCCCTTCCACAGCAGCACATCTTCAGAGTTGGGCGTGATCACCAGCGCGTAGTCAACGAGCTGCTGCATATCGTCCAAGCGATTGGTGTGATAGTAGGCCCAGAAGGGGCCGAACTGGTAGCGCAGCATACGCATGGGCAGGCCGATCACGCGCGCCTGGTCAAAGGCCACAGCGGCGTTACCGTAATCCGCCAGGTAGACCTGGTTCATGCCCAGGTTGAACCAGGCGTAGGCATTGTCTGGTTGCTGCTCCACTTCCAGCTGTGAAGCCAGCAGGGCGTTCTGGCGATTGACACGCGCATCCCAATCCTCACCCAGGATGGCCTCTACCGTAGCGGCCTGCTCCGGGCGGAAGACGAGGTTGTAGACGCGGTTGAAATGCTGCCACCACATATCAAATTCTTCGTAGCCCATACGCTGGTCAGGCCCGTTGTAGCTGTCCTGAAAAATAAACTCGCCGGCCGCATCGTCATAGCCAGTGACCAGGGCGTAATGCCCGTTCCAGTAATCATCATTGAAGAGGTAATCGATCTCAATGACATGGCCCTTTTCCACCATCACGGGAATGCCGGCGGCCAGTAGTTGTTTGATCATTTCGAGGCTGCCATTGACGCGGAACAGGGTGTTCAGCGCGCCCACGTTGACGCGCACGTAATAATCCAGCTCATCCACATTCACATTGCGGTCTGCTGAGACGGGTTTGATGACATCCGAGATGGTGTATTGATCCCCACCCCAGCCATAGAAGCGCAAGTACATCGCCAGCGTGGCCGGGCCGCAGTTGTTTGGCCCCTGGGTGATGTGCGCCGGGGGCGGCAGCACCATCAACGCCGGCAACGGCGTGGGGCTGGCTTGCGGGGTGGCCGTGGGCGGCGCCGGCGTGTGCGTTGGCAAGACCTGCTGGCTGCTGATGGCCACTTGCGGCGGCGGCAGCTCGCCAACAGGATTCAGGCGGCTGCGCACAAAGACCTGCGCCAGGTCCAGGCGCCACTCCAGCCGTTCTTTGACGGCTGGGATCTGATACACAAGCACGGCCAGCAACACCAGGCCGAGCAAGACAAAAGCAATGTTACGAATACGCATTGGATGATTGTATCCAGCCTTGCTGAGTACAAACTAAGTGTTCGCATGCACCAGCGGAACTTTCGTTGGGCACGCGGAAGGGGATAGCACGCGTGAGGCGATGCTGACCCTGGGCAACATGACCACCGGCGACACGAGTGTCACCACGGCGGGCGAGTTCATCGTCACGCTGCTGGAGGTAAACCCGTACCCGCTGGCCTCAGCGCCGGTGGACTATGCCGATTACACCGTCACGCTGGAGTTATGCGCAGACTGAGCCAAGCCAACACCGCAAACCAAAAGACGCCCTCACATGTCTGCTAATCCAACCGGCTTGATTTCACATCACGTTCAATCTGGCTGGAAGTGCGCACTAAACCCTCCTCAATCTGAAGAGAAAGTGCATCTAGATCACTAAAGTCGGGATTCTCGATCAACACAGTTTCGAGAATAGAGTATTTAGGCATCTCTGTTCTGCCTGCGTTCCACTCCTTATCTTTGAAGAAATTCCAGTACTTCTTTTGCACTGGAGCCGTCTGTCCTAGAAGCCAAATTTCAAAGTGAACTTTCTGGTGATTCAACACCAGCCCCATCTTTAGCTTCCTCTCCTTCAGGAAGGAATTTGAATAATAAAAATAGGTATAGTCCATATACCCTTGCAAAAGGCTTCCAAAGGAATATTTATCGGAGAGATTTTTAGCAAGGGTGTTGCCCAGGCTCATTACATATTTGACCAACCCTGCGTAGGCTATCGGGATATCCCCCCTCTCCATCTCCTTTTTGTAGATCTCGACATAGTGATTTAGGTCTTTCATTTAGGTAAGTCCTTGTTCAATTTGACTGGATCACAGCCAGTTTAATGGTGATTGCTTGTCTCAGATGTGCCATGGACAGAGCTACGCGGCTGTTTCACCGAAAATAGCTATAATCTTTTCCACATGAAATACCACATCTGGACCGAAGGCTGCCAAATGAACGTGGCCGATTCGCAGCGCGTGGCTTCTGCGCTGGAGCGGCTGGGTTACCAGGCCACGCCGGTGATCGAGGAGGCACAGGTCATCGTGCTCAACACCTGCGTGGTGCGCCAGAGCGCCGAAGACAAGGCCATGGGCCGCGTCACCTCGCTCAAGCCGCTCAAGCAAGCCCGTCCAGAGGTCACCATCAACCTGATGGGCTGCATGGTGGGGGTGAAGGGCCAGGACAAGCTGCGCGAGGCGCTGCCTTTTGTGGATGTGTTCTCGCCGCCGTCTGACCCGGGGCCGCTGGTGGCCCACCTCACGCAGGATGACAGCCGCTTCATTGAGCTGCACGACACGCAGCAGCGCTTCGAGCTGATGGACGGCAACCTGGTGCTGCCCGTCGAGGAGCGCGGCAGCCTGGTGAGCGCGCACGTACCCGTGGTGTATGGCTGCTCGCACGCCTGCACTTTTTGCATCATCCCCTACCGCCGCGGCGTAGAACGCAGCCGCCCGCTGGGTGAGATCGTGGCCGAGATCCGTTCGCTTGCGGCGCAAGGCGTAAAAGAAGTGACCCTGCTGGGCCAGATCGTGGACCGCTACGGCAAAGACGTGCCGGATGGCCCCACCCTGCCCGCCTTGCTGCGCCACGTTAGCGACGTGGAGGGCATCGAGCGCATCCGCTTCCTGACCTCGCACCCCAACTGGATGACCGATGAGCTGCTGGAAACGGTGGCCAGCCTGCCCAAAGTGATGCCGCACATTGAAGTGCCGGTGCAAGCCGGGCACGACGAAGTGCTGGCCAACATGAAGCGCGGCTACACCGTGGCTGAGTACCGCGCCCTGGTGCAACGCATCCGCCGCATCATTGCGAATGTCTCCATCGCTACTGACATCATCGTCGGCTTTCCCGGCGAGACCGAAGCGCAGTTTGAGGGCACGCGCCAGCTGCTGGCCGAGCTTAGGCTGGACGTAGCTCACCTGGCACGCTACTCCACGCGCGAGGGCACCGTGGCCGCCCGCCGCATGCTGGATGACGTACCCGAGGATGAAAAGATGCGCCGCCTGAAGGTGCTCGACAGCCAACAAGAGGCCATCCTCACGGAGATCAATGCCCGCTACATGGGCGAGACGGTACCTGTGCTATTCGAGGAAGACGTGCGCGGCCGCTGGAAAGGGCGCACGGAAACCAACAAACTGGTGTTTGTGCAGAGCGAGCGCAGCCTGCAAGGGCAGCTGCTGCCGGTGCAGATCACCTGGACCGGGCCGTGGTCCATGCAAGGCCGCCTGCTGCCAGACCCGGCAGCCCTGCCGATCCTTGTTGAGCAGATATCGGTTTCGTAAGAAATCCACAGATAAACCCCGATGCGTAGTGTCAGATAAACACGGATGTTTTTCTGTTCCATTTCATGCACAGCCTGCAGAACCTAAGACCTCACCACAAAGACACAAAGAACACTAAGTTTGTTATTCGCTGTAGGGGCATAGCATGCTACGCCCCGACCAAGCCATTATGAATTCATCTCAGCAGGCAGCTAATCGGCTGATTACCAATTACTGTTCCCTGCTCACCAATCCCTCGCCCCTTAAAGCGCAAGCGGGCGCCTCGCCGCGCCCGCTTGCCAACAAAGAGGAGGAGAGAAGTGGCAGAGTCCACTGGCTCCTACGCTCTAGGACGCACAGTGGGTGCAGCTTCTTACCTACCTATCCCAACGAATTTGGCTAGTTCGCCGTTACCGCCTTTCCTGACGGGTGGCCCTCTTCCACGCTCATCACAGGTGGCAGGAAGAAGCCTGCCACGCCGATGAGCACACACACCAGCCCACCTGCCATATACCAGGTTTGCACGCCAAACTGGTCCGATAACGGGCCAGCCAGCATCAAGCTAAAGGGGGATGCGGCCGTGGCCACGCTGCCGATCAGCGTGAACACGCGCCCTTGCATCCCCGGCTCCACGGCGGTCTGGAAGATAGCCCCCAGCGAGCCGTTGGTGATCGGCACCGCCAACCCCACGCCAAACATACTGGCCACTGCCCACAGCAAGCCCGTGGGCGGCACAACGCCAACCAGGAATGAGAACAAGCCAATGCCCATAATGCCCACCAGCACAGTAGCCACCTGGCGCTTGAAGCCGCCCCAGGCGCCCAGCAGCAGGCCGCCGGCGATCACGCCGACGCTAAACACCGCATCAAACAAGGCCAGGTCTTTCACTCCGCCATTAAAGTATTTGGTGATCAGCAAGGGCGTCAGCGCACCGGCGGGCGTGAGCATGAAGTTGATGGCGGTGGCCATCAGCAAGATGATCAGCAGCCCCCTCCACAGGAATACGTAGCGCAGACCTGCACGGAAATCCTCCCAGAAGCTGGTCGGCGCCGCATCCGGCGATGCCTTGGGCGGCTGGGGAACCTGGAAGAAGAACAGCGGCAGCACCGCCAGCATGGCGGTGACCACATCCACCGCCAGCACGCCCTGCATGGGCAAGAGCTCCAACAGCAGTGCGCCCAGCGGAGCAGAGATGACATTCAAGCCACCACCCAGCATCTGGTTGATACCCTGAATACGCCCCAGATGACGCTTGGGCACCATCAACGAGGTAGAGGCCGCCATGGCCGGGCCATGGAAGCTGCCGCCCAGCGAGCGCAGGAACATGAGCGCATAGATGTGCCAGATCTGCACAAGGTCAAAGGCGAACAAGGCGGCCAGAATCAGCGTGCACACGGCGATGCTCGTGTCGGCCAGCATCATGATGCGGCGGCGGTTGCCGCGGTCCACGAACGAGCCGGCCAACGGGCCGATGAGGATGCTGGGCAGCAGCGCCACGAGGGTGGCCGTGGTCAGCACGGTGGCCGAGCCGGTCTGCTTGGTGAGATACCAAACCAGGGCGAACTGCACCAACTGGCTGCCCAGCAGCGAAAAGGCCTGCCCCGTCCAAATCGTGAAGAAACGGCGCTGCCAGTTTTTTTGCTCTAACGCATCCACTTCAGAAGTCATAGATCTCCTCAAATACACAGGCGCATTACGCCTTGTTCGATACTGCTGATTGCGGGCGGCCATCTTCCAAATCGCGCACTGCAGGAATTAGAAAACCAAACACGCCTAGCAGTATGGTCAGGCTGCCACCCACCTGATACCAAAGCGGCACCCCGTAGGTATCCACCAGCGGGCCAGCCAACAGCAGGCCCAGCGGCGCCATGGCGCTGGCCAGGCTGATCACCAGTGAGAACACGCGGCCCTGGCGCGCTGGGTCGACCGTGGCCTGCATCACCGCCCAGAACGAACCATTAGACAGCGGCAGCATCATGCCGGCCATCAATACGAACACCACGCCGAGCGTAAAGCCACTGGGTGGCAGCAGGCCAAGCAGGGTAAGAGCAATGCCCAACCCCAGCAGGCCGAGCTGCGAGGTATAGATGCGGCGTTTGAAGCCGCCCCATATGCCTAGCAGTACGCCACCCAAGACAATGCCCAGCCCCCATGCGCCCTGCAGCCAGCCAAATTCGGCCGCCCCTTGCTGAAAGTGCTTGGTGACCAATAATGGGAATAATGAAATTGCCGGGCTGAACAAAAGATTGATGAGCATGGACATCACCAATAGCATCATCAGCCCCGGCCAGGTCCACACATAGGAGAAGCCATCACGAAAATCCGCCCAGAAGCCCTGCGTGCCCGTAGCGCCGTCTGCGGCCTTGGCCGGCTGGGGGATGGCCAGCGGCAGCACCAGCATAATGGCGATGGCCGCCGTCACCACATCGATGGCCAGCAGTCCCTGCGTTGGCAGGAACTCCAGCAACAGCGCACCCAGCGGAGCGGCCACCACGCTCAGGCCGCCGTTCAATACTTGGTTCACGCCTTGAATGCGCGGAAGGTGTTCCTTAGGAACCATGAGCGAGGTTGAAGCGCTAAAGGCCGGGCTATGGAAACTGCCGCCCAGGGAGCGCACCGCCATCAGCACATAGATATGCCAGATCTGCACGGCACCGGTAGCGAACAAGAGCGCCAGCACCACCGTGGCCAGCGCAATCGCCCCATCGGCCAGGATCATGATGCGCTTGCGCTCACCGCGGTCCACGATGGACCCAGCCAGCGGGCCTAGCAGGATATTGGGCAACAGGGCCACCAGCGTAGCGGTGGCCAGCACTGTAGCTGAGCCAGTTTCACGCGTCAGGTACCACACCAGCGCAAACTGTACCAGTTGGCTGCCGAGCAGGGACAAGGCTTGCCCGATCCACATTTGGAAGAAAGGGCGCTGCCATTTGGCAGGCAGGCTTTGTGAGGGCTGCATCAGGAAAATTGCGCCTTAGAAAAGAAATCTGAAACGAGAGAGGAAAGAAATAAACATTTTTTTCTCCTTATATGCGAATAATAAACATGTATTTTGATTTTGTCAACAGAGATATTACAATTTCTAAGGTTTGGTGCAAATTTCTTGAATTTATAGGAAATCGCTTACACTTTTAGCATGGAAACTACACAAACATCCCCTCTGCACGTAGAAATCAAGGGGTCTGGCACCCCGGTGTTACTCATCCATGGCTTCCCCTTTACCAGCCGCATGTGGAAACCACAGCTCGATGGGCTCTCTCATGCCGGCCATATCCTGGCGCCTGACCTGCCCGGCTTCGGCGCCTCCCCCGCTGCCGAGCCTCCCTTTGGCGTAGACCAGCTAGCCCAGGCCTGCATGCATACGCTGGATGCCCAGGGCATCACCGGCCCGGCGGTTATCGGCGGGCTCTCGATGGGCGGCTATATTGCCCTGGCGATCGCGCGCCTCTATCCTGAGCGGCTGCGCGGCCTGATGCTGCTCTCTACCCGCGCCGGTGCCGACAGCGCCGAGGCCAAAGCCAACCGTGACAAGAGCATTGCCACCGCCCAGGAGCAAGGCCCTGCCCCGGCCGGCGAAGGCATGTTCCCCAAGCTGCTGGCCCCCGCCAACTACGAAGCCCAGCCGGAGACTGCCACGGAGCTCAAGGCGATCATGGCCGGCGCCACCACCGCAGGCGTGGTGATGGCGCTGAGCGCTATGCGAGACCGCCCAGACTCCACCCCCACCCTGGGCCAGATCAGCGCACCTACATTGATCGTGCACGGTGAGGATGACCAGGTGATCCCAAAGAGCGAGGCTGAGGCGATGGCAGCCGCCATCCCCAACAGCCAACTGCACATCATCGCCAACGCCGGGCATGTGCCCAATCTGGAACAGGCGGCTGAGTTCAACGCCGCGCTCGAGGGCTTCATCCGCAGCGTATAAGCCGAGGCTAAACGATATAATCCCGCCATGCTGCGCAGTAATCGCATGGAGCCGGTGGATTATGTTGCCATTGGCCACATCACCATAGATGACACGCCGGAGGGGCCGCGCATTGGCGGCTCGGCCGCCTATGCCGCCCTGACCGCGCAGGCCTTTGGCCTGCGCGCCGGCATCGTCACCGCATGGGGCGAGGAGCTGCCCGCCGATGTGCTGGCTGGCGTAGCCATCCACAACATCGGCGCTGAGCACAGCACGCGCTTCGAGAACAGCTATGTAGACGGGGCACGCACCCAGCGCATTTCGCAGTTGGCGCCAGAGCTGGACTATCACTTCATTCCCGAAGCCTGGCGCAGCACGCCCATTGTGCATCTGGCACCGGTGGCGCAAGAAGTCTCCCCTCGTATCCTGAGCTATTTCTCTGACTCCACGCGCTGCGCCACGCCGCAAGGCTGGCTGCGCGAGTGGGATGCGGATGGTCGCATCCAGCCCGCCGATTGGCTCGAAGCCGAGCTCACTCTCAGCCGGCTGGACGCTTGTATTCTAGGACTAGAAGATGTGGGCGGCGACCTGGGCCGCATCGACAGCATGGCGGCGCTGTGCCCCGTGCTGGTGGTTACCGATGGCAAAGCCGGTGCACAGCTGTACTCGCAGGGCGAGATCACGCACATTCCGGCTGTACCGGCAGACGAAGTGGACCCCACCGGGGCGGGCGATGTGTTCGCCGCCACCTTCTTTTTGCAATTGCACCGCAGCGGAGATGCAAACCTGGCTGGCCAACTGGCCGCCCGGGTGGCTGCCCACGCCGTTACACGTGTGGGGTTGGCAGGCATCCCCACACGCGATGAACTCTTTGATCTCTTAGCGAAGGCTGCGGCTTAATGGCGCGTATCTACACACTGGTCAATCAAAAAGGTGGCGTGGGTAAAACCACCACCAGCATCAACCTGGGCGCATACTTGGCGCACTTTGGGCAGCGCGTGCTGCTGGTGGACCTCGACCCGCAAGCCAACGCTACATCCTGCCTCGGCATTGACAAGGCCACTGTGAAGAGCGGCACCTACGAAGCCATCATGGGCCTGCGCACTGCCGCCGAAAGCATCCTGGTGAGCCCTGAGCTCAAACTCTCGCTGCTGCCCGCCTCGCCTTCGCTGGCCGGCGCTGAAGTGGAGCTGGTCAATGAGCTGGCGCGCGAGAACCGCTTGCGCGAAGCGCTGGCGCCCCTCAAAGACAAGTACGACTATATATTGATTGACTGCCCGCCTTCACTGGGTCTGCTGACCCTCAACGGAATGGTGGCGGCGCAAGACGGCATCATCATCCCCGTGCAATGCGAATACTTGGCCTTAGAAGGCTTGAGCATGCTGCTCAGCACTATCGAGCGCGTGCGCAAAGCCTTGTTCCCAGGGCTCAAGCTGCGCGGCGTGCTGCTCACCATGTACGATAACCGCACACGCCTCTCAGACGAAGTGGTGTCGCAAGTGCGCAGCCATTTCAAGAACGAGGCGTTCAAGGCCATCATCCCGCGCAACATTCGCCTGGCTGAAGCCCCCTCGCACGGCCTGCCCATCATTGCCTATTTCCCCAACTCGCCGGGCGCCGAGGCGCACCGCGAGCTGGCGCTCGAAGTCTTGGAAGGAGACGGCGTGAAAGTTGCCGTGACTGCGTAGCATGAAGAAATCTCGCCTGGGCCGCGGGCTCGACTCGCTCATTCCGTCTGAAAGTGCCATCAAGCCGAGCGATGTGCAGCAGGTGGCGGTGGATGCCATCACGCCCAACCCGCACCAACCGCGCACGCACTTCGCCAAAGAGCAACTGGCCGAGCTTGCCGAATCGATTCGCACCTATGGCATCATCCAGCCGCTGATCGTCAAAGAAGCTGGCGGCGGGCGCTACATCCTGATCGCCGGTGAGCGCCGCCTGCAAGCCTCCAAGCTGGCTGGGCTGGCCACCGTGCCGGTGGTCAGCCGCGAGGCCAGCGACCAGGATCTGGTCGAGCTGGCGCTAGTGGAGAACGTGCAGCGTGAGGACCTGAGCCCGCTGGAAACGGCGGAAGCTTACGAACACATGCACACCGCCTTCAAAATGTCGCATGAGGAGATTGCCCGCCGCGTGGGCAAGAGCCGCGTCGCCATCACCAACACGCTGGGCCTGCTGGAGCTGAGCGAGGCGGTGAAGAAAGCCTTGCTCAACGACGAGATCAGCGAAGGCCACGCCCGCGCCCTCAAGGCGCTGGATAGCGCCCAGGCGCAAAGCGCCGCGCTGCGCACGGTCACCGAGCAGGGCCTGAGCGTGCGCCAGACCGAAGAGCTGGTGCGCAAGCTGCGCGGCGTGAAGCCCAAGAAGGCCAGCAAGGGCGGGCAGAGCGCGGAGATCCGTGATCTGCAAGACGAGCTGCGCAGCGCGCTGGGCACCAAGGTGAACCTACAGCACAGCCGCAAAGGCGGCCGCATCACCGTGTTTTATTACTCGGATGAAGAGCTGGATAACTTAGTAACACGCTTGACGAAGCGAAGGTAGCTGTTAGCTGTTAGCTGTTAGCTTAAACCCAAACCGCCTTGCTAGTGTTACTAGCAAGGCGGTTTTACATTCAACTTGACTAAACACTAACCGCTGGTTCTAGCGCTGATTGCTCAGGAAGCGCTCGTGTTCGGCCAGCGAATCACGCGCCATTTCCAACACGGCTTGCAAGTTGCGTTCAGACTGGTCACGCAGGTGCTGCAGAATATCCTGCACCTCGCGCAGCGAATCTTCCAGTGAAGTGATCTGATCTACTAGCTTCTCGCGCTGACGAGTCTCTTCGCGCAGTTGCTCCTCATTGGTGAGGGTGAAGCTAGCCCAGCGCTTCTGCGCATCGGCCTGGAAGGTGGACCATTCCTGGCGGAAGCGCTGCTCGCCCAGGCGCTGAATTTCGCTTAGCTCATTCACGCGGCGGTTGATCTTCTCCACCAGCTCATCGAACGAGCGTTGGGCGCGCTTGACGGCAAGGTCAGTCGTCTCAAGTTCTTTCAGATGGCGCACAAGAGTGTTGGACTGCTGCTCCACCATCTCGAAGCGCTTGCCCCATTCCTTCATGGTGCGCTTGCGATCTTCTTCTTGCATGGCGGCCTGTTCAAGGAAGCCCTGCTGCGCCTGCTTGCGCTCTTCCTCGGCCTCAAACATTTCGTCGACGCGCTTATCCACCTTGCGCTGCCCATCCAAAATGAGCTCGGTGCGCTTGGCGGCAGTATCCAGGCGACTGATGAGCGCGGCCACCTCGGCGTGCATTTCCGTCAGACGCTTGATGTCCTGCTGGCTGTTCTTCTCGATATTGGCAACGATCTTGGCGCGCTTCTCTTCGCCGCGCTCCACTTCCACCACCACATCCTGCAGGCGGTCTACGTTGCCGCCCAGCTTGAGCAGGGTCTGGCTGTGCTCATTGACGCTCTTGCGCACAGCCTGCAGATCGGCCATCTCCTTGCGGAAATCATCCAACACTTTGGAGATGCCCTTTTGCTCCTGGGCCAGGGACTTGTCTTGGGATTTACGCTGGGTGGAAAGCTCGTGCAGCTGGTCCTTGACCTCTTTGTTGATGGCGGTCTGCGCCTTGAGCTCAGTTTCCAGCTCGGCCACCTGGTCAGCCAGGGATTTCACCTTGGCTTTGCTTTCGGCGCGGGAGGTGGTGGATTTTTGCGAACGCACCAGGCTGCGCTCAAGCGTATCCAGGCGTTTCTTGAGCTCTTCGTTCTCGGCTATGGCTTTGCGGCGTTCTGCATCCAGCCACTCCACCTTCTTTTCAAGCTGCTCTTTTTCCATAGGGGTTGATTATAGCGAAAAGTGCTATTGGAATAATTGAGGGAACATGAGTACCAGGCGCTGCACCGGCGCCAGGAACGAGGGCAACAGCCCGTAGCCCAGCAGGGTGACCAGCCAGATGAGGGAAAACACCCACACATACGGGTTGGCCATGTCCGGGCGCAAGCTGAACGGCAGGCGCTCCACAGGGCCAACCGAAGCGCGAGGCTCGGGCGCGGCGGTGAGCCAGGCGTGCAACAGGCGCAGGCCGCCGGCCAGCAACCCCAGGCTGCCCAAAAATGAGAGTATCAGCAAGCCCACTGACTGCTGCCCCACCCCGTGCCAAATGGCGAGATGGGCGGCGAAGGGGCCAAGCAGCGGCAGGCCGGCCAGGGCCAGCAAGGCGGCCACGGCAGTGAGCGCCAGCAGGGGGTGGCGGCGCAGCGCCGTGCCGAGCTCGTCCAACTGCAAGCTGGGCGTATGGCGATGCAAGACAGCCAGACTGGCGGCCAGCGCCCACAGCACCCAGGCCTGCGGCAGCAGGAGGGCAAAGAAGGTTTGCACTCCCGCCGCGCCGCCGAGGCCAATCGCCTGCAGCAAGCCACCGGTGGCCAGCATGCCGGCGAAGGCCATCATGCGGCCAAGATGGCGCTGCTGCGAAGCCCACACTCCGCCAAGGAATACGCCCAGGCTACCCATGGCGAGTAGCAGTTGGAAAATTGCTGGGTTATCGCGCAGCCACACGTAGCGCTCCACAAAACCAAGCAGGAAGATGAGCGCCACTGCACGCAGGAAGAACGTGAGGAAGCCGAGCACGTACGGCGCGGTTTCCTGTGCCAACATAGGCACCCATGAGTGGAAGGGAAACAGCGCCAACAGGAAACTGAATCCGAGCGCCATCAGCAAGCCAGCGCGCAAGACCAGCTCGAGATTGCCAGGGTTGCCCTCCACGCCGGTGAGCAGCCAGCCGGTGAACAGAATACACGGCACCGAGAACAGCAAAAAGATCAGGGCGCGCTGCATGCCGCGGCCGGGTTGCGTGCCGGGCGGTACCAGAAGCGGCACCCACACCAGGAAGGCGGCCGCCAGGAACAGGGCTGCATACAAGAAGGGCTGCACCGCCAGCGCGGCCATGAACAAGCCCACGGCGATGAGCGACAAACCGGGAAACAGTTGGCCGGGGCGCGTGAGGAACGCTCCGAGTAGCCAGAAGGTTTGCGCAAGATAAATAAAGGTGAGCAGCAAGCGCTGTGTCTCGGCCAGGGTGAAGTTGCGGCCCAGGAAGGTGAGCGTGGGCGCGATCTCAATTGAAATCGAGCCGAGCTGCAAGACCACATCGATGGGGAACTGCCAGGCGATCCAGGTGAGGATGAAGCTCAGGCCGGTGGTGAGATACAGCGGCGTGTCATCCTTACGGCGGTAGAGCAGCAAGGCGGCGCCCACGGCAATGGGCAACAGAATCCACAGGAAAGCCGAGCTCATTCTTCAGCCTCCAACGTAGGCGCGGTGAGAAGGTAAGCACACACCAGGGCAATGCCCAAGTTCACGGCGGTGAGCAAGCCGGTGACCAGCGTAGAGCCCTCCACCGCGGCGTAGAGAATTTCAAAACCGCTAAAGAGCGTGAGCAACCCCAGCGCAGTGCGGAAGAAGCCGTTGCGCAAGGCCAGCTGCATCAGGCCCATGCCCAGCAGCAGCAAACCACCCCAGGCCTGGTAGATGCCAAAGGCACGCGACCATTCTATAAGCCGCGGCGCAGCGCCAAGCACCATGAGGATGACCAAGCCAGCCGCCAATAAGCGGAAGACGCGGCCGGATGGCACGTTGCCGTCTGGTGTCGTCTGCTCTGGCAAGTTGAGGCGCGTCAGGCCGAGCACCGAAGCGGCGATCCAGCCAGTGACCAGCTTGACCACGGCCAACTCGGCAGGCCAGGCTTGCAGCAAGAGCACGAAAGCCCACACGTATTGCAAACCAAGCGCGGCGACAGCCCAACGCCAGTCTTGATTGACGAGCACATACAGTGACGTGATGAGCAGGAGGAGCACGGCGAGCGTGCCGACAAAATCTGACATCAGCCCGCCAAGCCTCCTTGCGAGAAAATTGAAATCAGCAGCGCAATAAACAGCAGCGCCCACAGCAAGCCCGCCTCGCCTTCCAGCAGGCTACTAAGCAGGCGTAGCACGGCGGCCAGCGCGGCGGAGAGGCCAGCGGCGATCTGACGCGGTGCGGGCAGACGCCACTGCGGCAAGCGCACACGCTGGCGGAAGTGCGGGGGCAGCAACTGCCGCCCGCTGCGGCGCAGATATATACGCCCACCCCAGATCGCCGCCAGCAAAGCCAGCACCACAATCGCCGGCCACCAGGCGGCGCTATTGCCGCCAAAAGGCAGCGGCAGTATCAGGCCAGCGATCACAAACATAGCCAGGGGCAGCACGGCGCCGATGCTTTCTACGGCAAGGGTCCAGGGTTCATCCGGCGCGGGCGGCGCACTGGGCGCACCAGCGCGCTGCACAATGCCGAGCAGCAGCAAGGCGTGCAAGGGCAGCGCCGCAAACAGCAGCGGGCTGAGCGGAGCGCTGTACAAAGCCGAAGTGCCTTGAGCGGCGGTGAACCACAAACCGCTGAACAACAGCGCCCCCGCCAGCATGAACAGGCGGCGCAACTGAGGGTAATGGCCGATAAGGCGCGCCAGTGTTTCCGCATACAGCAGCAGCAAACCAAAACCGAGAACGGCGTTGGTGGCCCCGGCGATGGCGGCGGCCAAGGCCAGCGCCGCCGCACTGCGCTGCATGTGCTGCAGCGGCGCGTTGGGAGCCAAGGCGAGCACAGCCCAGCGCAGGGCTGCCGCGAACAATAAGACAAGGCTGAGATGTAAGGCTATGCCGGAGAAGGGTTGGATAAAGCGCAACAAGACAAAGCCAGCTGCCAGCGGCGCATGGCGCAGCATACCGGTGAAAGCCGGCATGGGTTGGCGCGTGCCTTCACGCGGGCCAGCCGCCAAGGCCAAGCGCAAACCGCCAGCCACGCTGAGCAGCAGCGACGCCAGGCTGGCGTAGGAGGCGGGTGTAGCCCAGGCGGCCAGCACCAGCAGCACGCTGCCCAAAGACAGCGCAAATTGCTCCAGCAGTGCCTCGCGCCCCTCGTCTGGGGCAAAGGCGCTGTGCTGCGCAAAGATCATCACATCCAGCAGCAGCAGCGTGAGCGCCACGGCCAGCAGGTCAGCGGCGGCCACTGCCAGCAGGCCTGCGGCGGCCAGCGCCAGCGAGGGCATCCAGATCGGCCAGCTTACGTCAGAGGCGCGGCGCACGCTGCGCAGCAAGCTGGCCAGCAGAAGGATGAGCAGCGTGAATGACAGCGACCAGGAGAATCCGTCGAGGCCGAAGCTCAGCGGGAATTGCAAACCATCGCTGAGCACCCACCCCGGAAAGTGAGCCGCCTGCGGCAAACTGAAACGCAAGCCGAGCGTGAGCAATGCGGCCAACAGGGCGCCGGCGATGGCTACGAACCAGTACGATTTGAACGCCGGGCGCCAGCGCTGCAAGGCGACCAGGGCCAGCAGGGTAACGACCAGCAGCAGGCTGGGCAGCAAGACCCACATCAGGCATCGCCTCCGCCAGAGCCGAAGAACATCTCGCCGCCCTCTCGGATGGCGAACAGGGCCAACAGGTCAAGATCCACGGGCAGGGCTGGCGTGGTGCGTGTGTCGTAGCCCTGCTCGGTGACGGCCTTCTCGCGAATCGAGCGGTACAGCACGCCGCGCTGCTCTGAGGGCACCTGCAAATCCGCAATCGTTTCGGCGCCGAGGAGCAAGTCACCCGTGGTGTAGAAAAAGGTGATGCGCTTCCATTCGCCAGCGGGCAAAGGGCGCGGCAGGCTGTAGAGGCTGCCAATCTGCATTTTGAAATATTCGTTCATCCCGCGCGGATGGTCGGGCTCGTCTTTGAACAGGTCTTTGCGCAGCACCATTTCGTAGCCGTTGAGCGGCGCAGTGTACTCAATGCACCATTTGCGGCTGCCAAAGCTGGCGGGCTGGTAGAAGGCCAGCTGGTCGGCGGCGATGATCTGCGGGCCGCTGACGAGCGGAATGCGATACCAGCCGAGGGTGCGAGCGATGTCAAGATCGCGCGGGTTGGGCAGGATGCATACGAGGATGAGATCGTTGGGTAATGGGCGTTGAGGCATACGCGGCTTTAGTCGGCTTTATTGTAGCCGCCTGTTGAGGGTGATTTTGCTTCCCGCGTGTCATTCCGAGCGGGTAGGCAGTACTACACCAGACCGTCGAACCCGCATCAGCGAGGAATCCTTGCTAGCACCTATTCCCAATGCACGCTATTTCAGACGTGAGGCTTCTTTATCAGGCCTTTAACGGATTCCTCCTCACGGCTTACGCCGTTCGTTCGGAATGACAATCCCCCGTGTCATTCCGAGCGGGTAGGCAGTACTGCACCAGACCGCCGAACCCGCATCAGCGAGGAATCTTTGCTGGCACTTCTTCCAAAACTTGCTATTTCAGATGTGTGAGAGGTTATGCCGCCACTTAACGGTTTCCTCCCGCGGTTGCGCCGCTCGTTCGGAATGACAATCCCCCGTGTCATTCCGAACGGGTAAGAAGCACTACACCAGACCGCCGAACCCGCATCAGCGAGGAATCCTTGCTGGCAGATATTCCAAGTGGCTGTTTATTTTTCAGATGCACGGCAGGTTGCACCAGCACTTAGCGGATTCTTCCGCAGGAATGCACTGCGGCTCCTCGCGGCTGCGCCGTTCGCTCGGAATGACACGAGTTTAGGATGTGTGAGCAAGACAGATTGCTTCGTGCGCAGGCAAGCCTGCGCCTCGCAATGACAGGCTGGCTCTTTGCTTATCGCTAACAGCTATAAGCTACTTAGCTTTTTTAACGGGCTCGTCTGGGTTATTGCGCAGAATATAGAGCGGGCGGCCGCGCACTTCGTCGTACAGGCGGCCGATGTATTCGCCAACGATACCGAGCGAGATGAGCTGCACGCCGCCGAAGAACAGCACGGCGATGAGGGCTGTGGCCTGACCGGTAAAGGCCTGGCTGCCCATCAAGCGCGTAACGATGACAACAGGAATGGCCAGCAAGGCCACGGCGGCCGAGACGAAGCCAAAATAGGTAGACACTTGCAATGGGAAGAATGAGAAGCCGGTGATGGCAGTGAGCGCCAGCTTGATCATGCGCCCAAGGGTGTAGTTGGTCTCGCCGGCGAAGCGGGCGGCACGGTCATACGGTACGCCGATCTGGCGGAAGCCGACCCAGGCCGACATGCCGCGCAGGAAGCGATGGTGCTCGCGCATGCGGTTGAGCACATCTACCACTTTGCGATCCATAAGGCGGAAGTCACCCGTGTCGAGCGGGATCTCAATATCGGTGATGCGGTTGATCAGGCGATAGAACGCTGAGGCGGTGAACTTCTTGAAGAAGCTCTCGCCTTCACGCTGGCGACGCACGGCATAGACCACCTCGAAGCCCTCATGCCATTTTTCGATGAGCTGCGGGATGACCTCAGGCGGGTCTTGCAAATCCGCATCGATCAAAATGATGGCGGTACCGCGGGCATAGTCCATGCCTGCGGTGACGGCAATCTGGTGGCCGAAGTTGCGGGCGAACAGAATCGGGCGAATGTTCTCCGCCTTGGCGGCGTGCACCAGCAGGATCTCGGCGGTGGTGTCACGCGAGCCATCATCTACCATGATGAGCTCCCAGGACTCGCCGAGTGCGTCCATCACCGCGGTGGTGCGGGCAATGAACTCCGGCAAGCTTTCGGATTCGTTGAACAAGGGTACAACGACGGAATAAGTGGGAGTCTTCATTCAAGAAGGATTATGCGCTGAAACCGGCTAATCGGCTAGTACGCTAGCAGTGCTAGTACCAGCGTGGCTGGTACTAGGCAGTCAGCCAGGTGCCAGTCTCGTAGCGCAGGGCGCGGGCGATATTGGCGGGATCGGTGATCAGGGCATGCTTGCCCCCCGCTTCCACAAAGCGCACGGCCGCCTGGATCTTGGGCAGCATGCTGCCGGGGGCGAAGTGGCCCTCTTCCATATATTGCTTCGCCTCGGCTACGGTGATACGTTCGAGGGCGCGTTGCTGCGGCGTGTTGTAGTGCAGCATCACCTGCTCCACGCCGGTGGAGATGAGCAACAGCTCGGCGCCGATCTCGCCAGCGAGCAGGCTGGAGGCGAAGTCTTTGTCGATGACGGCGGCCACGCCTTTAAGCTCCCCGCCCTCTTTCACGACGGGGATGCCGCCGCCGCCACAGGCCACCACCATGAAGCCGCTTTCGATGAGCTGCTGGATAACGGGCGCCTCGACGATCTCTTTGGGTTGTGGCGAAGCGACAACCTCGCGCCAACCGCGGCCCGAGTCTTCGACGACGTGTTTGCCCTGGGCGCGTAGTTTCTGCGCGGTTTGCTCGTCCACAAAGGAGCCGATGGGCTTGGTGGGGTTAGCAAACGCCGGGTCGGCCGCATCCACCAAGCATTGTGTGACCACCGTAGCAGCGTGCTTGGCAATGCCGCGTTGGGCGAAGACATTATTGAGGGCTTTCTGGAACATGTAGCCAATCCAGCCCTGGGTTTCCGCCCCGCAATAGTCAAGCGGCACGGGCGGCAGCTCATTGGCGGCCAGCTCGGAGCGGCGCAAGGCAAAGCCCACCTGTGGACCGTTGCCGTGGGTGACGACGACATCCCAGCCAGCCTGAATCATCTCAGCCACATAGCCCATGGTTTGGCTGGCGGCGGCGTATTGGTCAGCAATGCTTTCTTTGCCCTTGTGTTGGATCAGGGCGTTGCCGCCTACGGCGACGACGGCGATCTTTTTAGAGATCAAGGTCTTCAAGCTCTTCAATCCATTCAAATATATGCAACTATCGATTCTGAACTTTAACCCTTAAAGTATATTCGTTCTATTCTGGCAACAACGCTTTCCGTTTTTCACCCTTTTCTATCTTAGAAATACCGACATAGACCGCGCCATTGATAAACATGTTCGCAATAAGTGAAAGACAAATTAGGATATAAAAAGCAATCAGAAAGATTGCAAAGGCTCCAGTCTCCCTAAAACCAATTTCGAAGATCTTATGCTCCAAGATATAGATTAGAAAAAAGGTGATTGAAGGTAGGAACACTACTAGATTGTCAAAAACACTTAAGAATGCTGCTAAGACAGCATGATTTCCAGAAAACATAATTTTTGATCTATAGTCATCCCACCTTAGGACACCGCGAAGCCACTTAGGAAACTCCCTTTTCTCCCATTCAGAGAATTTTTGCAAGTGGACGTCCATGCTAGGAAGAATCCGAGCGATAGCATCTATTTTGGGGGACAGAATGTTATTTTCATAAGCTCCAAGAACAGCTATGTAATAGCTATTCTTCACCACTAGATGCGGAAAATAAAGCACCATAATGGCAAAAACAAGGAAGGCTTCTGGATATCTTTCTAAGAAACTAATAGTGGCGGGCTGAATACTACCAAACACCTCCGTGGCCGTAACTATCGCCGCAGTAATTACGAAAAGAGAGTTGACTGCTTGGTCTTGCAGTTTAAGTCTCAACTCAATCTCTCTCCTTATAGACTCATACTCATGTATGTATGCATCGTATGTGAGCCGCAAAGGCGAATCTCCATAGTCAATAGTCTCACGCTCTTGTATATTCTGTCTCTTCTGAGTTAACAGCCCCAAAAAACGATCGATAAAACGCATTGCTCACCCTTTCTTTATAACGAAAGCTTTCCAAAAAGTATTGAGGTTCTCTTGCCAAATCAGTGTCTGCATAACTGATGAACTCTGAATTTTGGCGAGTTGCTGCTCTACGAATTTAGCGCCATACAGTCTTGTGAACGGAGACTTTTGGATCCAATCAAGGGCAAGGTCCGTACATGTGAAATCAACTAACATTAATCCCCCTTTAGCTAATTGCCTGGAAATAAAGTCGCTTACAACTTTAAATGGATCATTCAAGTGCATTGACACTTGGACCATTATGACTAGGTTGAAGCTTTCTACGGGCTGAAGTGGGGGATATTGAACGTCAAACACCACTCTAGATATTCCTGTGTTTTCATTGGCAGCTCTTCCAAGCAGCATACGAAATGAGATATCGCTTACCAGGCTAAATGTAGATGACTTAAGTAAATCTGCATTTCTTCCATATCCAGAGCCAACTTCCAAGACTTTACTGTGGGCTTGGTTCAGCAAAGGGAGATTATGCAACTCTTGAATATAATTCTCGTGGCTTGGTGTCTGAAGTCTATCTTTCGTCCACCAATTTTCTATAGTCGCTGGGCTTGAAAAGTATTCGGACAGTCGTGCTGAGTTAGAAAAGAATTGCAGATTTGCCGCCTGTGCAACTGCATACCACTGCCCAAACAAGTTAAGGGTGTAATCGCGATTCTCACTAATAATCTCAATTGCAGATTCGGCAAATTCCAAGAAACTAGCCACTTCTCTAAATCTAAGGAAATCGATAGCAATCAAGGACAGAAACTGGCCTTCTGTTTTAATTTGAATAGCTTTGTCTTCTATCAGAGGTAACTCCCCCTTCAAAAAAGAAAAGCTTCTTCTCCAATCAGGAAAGGTCAGGAACACTCGATCCAATCCTAGAGTGAAGTCCTCAGCTTCTGCCGCCTTTATATAGTAAGGCAAGAGGAACTGATGAGATCGCAGAGCAATATGCAGATTAGTTGTGTCATTCCTTGTCATGTTTGACCCCTCATTGAATTAATATACCAATTTTAGGAAGAACTCAGCAGGCGCGTGGCGGCCTGGTTGTGCTGTTCGACCAAGACGGGAAGGTCGGCCGTTTGCAGATGGCCTTCCTTGACGATGAAGCGGCCGCCAACCACGGTGTAATCGGCCTGCACGGGGGCGCAGAAGACAAGGGCGGCCAGCGGGTCATGCAGGGCGCCGGCGAAGCCGAGCTGGTGCAGGTTGACGGCGAAGAAATCGGCGCACTTGCCTACTTCGAGCGAGCCGATGTCGCTGCGGCCAAGCACGGCCGCGCCGCCACGCGTAGCCAGCTCCAGCGCGGTGCGGGCGGTCATCAACGGCGGGGCATCCTCGCCGGAGAGCGAGGCGCCGCGCTGGCCGGCATCGAGCCGCGCCAGCAGCATGGCCTGGCGCACCTCGGCCAGTAGGTGCGAGCTGTCATTGCTGGCCGAGCCGTCCACGCCGAGGCCGACGCGCACGCCAGCATTGAGCATCTTGAGCACCGGCGGGATACCGGAGGCCAGGCGCATGTTGGAGGATGGGCAGTGCGCTACGCCGCAGTTGTGCTGGGCGTACTGGGCAATCTCAGCATCGTTGACATGCACGGAGTGGGCGTACCAAACATCCGGCCCGAGCCAATCCATCGTTTCCATCCAGGCCACCGGGCGCATGCCATAGTGCTGCTGCGTGTATTGCTCTTCGTCTTGCGTCTCGGCCAGGTGGGTGTGCATGTGCACACCGTAGTGGCGCGCCAGCTTGGCCGTCTCGCGCATCAGGTCAGGCGAAACGTTGAAAGGCGAGCACGGCGCCAGCACCACTTGAATGAGCGCGCCAGGCTTGGCGTCGTGATAGGTTTCGACCAGGCGGCGGCTTTCGGCCAGCACCTGGGCGTCTGTTTCGACCACGCTGTCGGGCGGCAAGCCGCCCTGGCTCTCGCCGAGGGTCATCGAGCCGCGCGAGGCTTGCAGGCGCAGGCCCATTTGCAGGGCAGCCTCGATCTGGTCATCCAGGCGCGCCCCGTTGGGATAGATGTAGAGATGGTCGGAGGCGGTGGTGCAGCCGGAAAGGGCCAGCTCGGCTAGCGCGGTGCGCGTGGCTACTTTGACATCATCAGGCGTGAGGCGAGCCCAAATGGGATACAGCGTGGTGAGCCAGTTGAACAGATTGACGTTCTGCGCGGCGGGCACGGCACGCGTGAGGATCTGCACGAAGTGGTGGTGCGTGTTCACCAGGCCGGGCAGCAGCACATGGCCGCGCAAATCCAGCACCTCGTCTGCCTGGGTGGGCAGATCGGCGCTCGGCCCGACTTGTTCAATGAAGCCATCACGGATGAAGAGGCCACCGTCTTGTATCTCACGGCGCTGTTCATCCATGGTGGCCATCAGGGTGGCATTGCGTACAAGGAGTGTGCTCATAGGGAGGTAATGATACGCCATCGTGCGCCAATGCCCAACGCGCCATTGCTTGACAAAGCTATGTGGCGTTTGTTAGGATTGTGTATAAGTGATTGATTTCACTTATTAGTTCCATCGTCATCGTTTGGCAATAGGCCGCCACGACGTTCAAACTGACGTAATGTGCCCCACATGGGCACTTTCCGCCGAGTACGCCGAGCGGCCTTCGTTTTAATTTGCGCCGGTGCAAACCGTGCGTAAACCTCACATAGGGAATAGGATTTTCAAACCTTCCGGCTTATTTAGTTGTAGGCTAAATGGGACGGGCAACCCTGCGAGCTACTCTGTGAGCTACTTATGCTGACACCTTTTCTCCTCTTACTTTTGTTGAGCGGCCCGGCGCTGTGGCTGCTACGCCCGCATCGCTGGGCACACGGCGGCTGGCTGGCGGCGTTCAGCCCGGCGCTAGTCACCGGCTGGCTGCTGGCGCAGATGGGTCGTGTGTACCAAGGCCATATCCTGACCGAGCAACGTGTGTGGTCAGACGCGTTTGGCCTGGCGCTGGATCTGCGCCTGGATGGGCTGGGCTTGTTCTTTGGCCTGATCGTGGCCGGCATCGGCACGGCGATTGCCGTATATGCGGGCTACTATTTTGAGAAGAACTCACGCCTGGGTTATTTTTATGCGCTGCTTTTCACGTTCATGACCAGCATGCTGGGGCTGGTGTGGGCAGACAACTTGCTGGCCTTATTCGTTTTTTGGGAAGGCACCAGCATCACCAGCTATCTGCTGATCTCCTTCAAGCTGACTGACAAGAATGCCCTAGAAGGCGCGCGCCGCGCCCTGGTAGTGACGGGCATGGGTGCACTGGCAATGCTGGGCGGCTTCGTGCTATTGGGCCAGATGGCCGGCACGTATTCGCTCAGCGGGCTGCTGGCCCTGCCCGCCGGCACGCTGACGCAACACGCGCTGTTCACTCCCATGCTGGTGCTGGTGCTGCTGGGCGCGTTTACAAAATCAGCCCAGTTCCCCTTTCACTTCTGGCTGCCCGGCGCCATGGCTGCCCCCACCCCGGCCAGCGCCTATTTGCACTCGGCCACGATGGTGAAGGCGGGCGTGTACCTGTTGGCGCGGCTGCACCCGGCCTTCGCGGAGAGCCCGTTGTGGTTCTGGGCGCTGTTGGTGGTCGGCGGGCTGACCATGCTGGTGGGCGCGGTGATTGCACTACGCCACTATGACCTCAAAGCCATTCTGGCCTACGCCACGGTCAGCCAACTGGGCGTGCTGGTGCTGCTGCTGGCCTTCAATACGAAGGTTGCCGTCACCGCGGCGGTGGTGGGCATTTTGGCGCATGCGCTATATAAAGGCCCGTTGTTCATGGTGGCCGGCATCGTAGACCACGCCACGGGCACGCGCGATATTCGCAAGCTGGCCGGGCTGGCACGCAGCCTGCCGCTGGTGGGCGCGGCAGCGATCCTGGCGGGTATCTCGATGGCCGGCATCATCCCTACCTTTGGCTTTGTGGCCAAAGAGTTGCTGCTGGAGAATTTCTTTGCCCTTATCGAAGCCGGACAAAGCCAACTGGGCTGGGCCGGCCTGGTGGCGGTGGTGATCACCGGGGCGCTGTTTGTGGCTTATAGCCTCATCCTGCTGTGGGAGGCGTTCCTGCGGCGCAGCTCGCCGCTGAAGCAGGCCACGGTGCACCACGCACCCTCGACGCTGTTTGTGCTGCCGGTGCTGGCGCTCACCTTGGTGGGTGCGCTGATTCCGTTCTTCTTCTCAGCCATCGAAGGCGCGCTGTTCGGCTCGGCGGGCAGCGCCATCCTGGGCGCGGCACTGGAGCCACACCTGGCGCTGTGGCACGGCTGGACGCCCATCTTCCTCACCAGCTTGCTAGCGATTGCCCTGGGTGTTGTGATCTTCACGCAGCGCGAGGGTATCCGCAAGCTGTTCGCCAAAGCGCCCGATTTCAAAGGGCAAACGGTGTTTGACGGCACCGTGGACGCGCTGTACCGCCTTGCACGCTGGACTACGCGCACCGTGCAAGGCTCCAGCTTCCCGACACAGATCAGCATTCCGCTGCTGGCTTCGGCGGGCTTTGTGGCCTACGCGCTGAGCCGCGATTTTGTGGCTGACCTGCGCGTGGATTGGGCCACCAGCCCCACATTCTATGAAGTGGCGCTGCCGCTCTTGGTGGTGGTGGCGGCGCTGGCGATCGCGCGGGCGCAAAGCCGCCTGAGCGCCATCATCAGCCTCGGTCTGGTGGGCAGCGTGGTGATGCTCATCTATGTCTTCTTCTCGGCGCCAGACCTGGCGCTGACGCAGTTCCTGGTCGAAATACTTACCTTGGTGTTACTGCTATTCGTCTTTTATCGCATCCCCCATCATGCATATCCCAAACAACCCAAACCGCGTTCGTTCAAGTATCTGCTGGTGAGCCTGGCGGTGGGCGCGTGGGGCTTGGGCATGGCGCTGTTGGCCGCCGGCAAGCCGCTGGCGCAGACCATCAGCAGCTACTTCTCGCTGAACGCTATCGCGGCGCACGGGGGCAACATCGTGAATGTGATCCTGGTGGATTTCCGCGGCTTCGATACGCTGGGCGAGATCAGCGTGATGGTGGTGGCGGCGCTGGGCGGCTATGCCCTGCTGCGCTCCTCACGCATGCGGCCCATTCCACCTGACAAAAAATACAAGGAGCGCGGCGATGCCTGAGTTATATCTTGCCCTGCTTGACCGTATCCTGACCCCCGTGCTGCTGATGCTGGCCGTCATCTTTCTGCTGGCGGGGCACAACGCGCCCGGCGGCGGCTTCATTGCCGGCCTGGTGGTGGCCACGGCCTTCCTGATGCAGATCATGGCGCGCGGCGATGCGTTTGTGCGCCGCCTCATCGGCCCGTACTTGCAGCCGCTGATGGGCACCGGCTTGCTGATCGCCGTGCTATCGGCGCTGGTGGGCATGGGCAACTATGCGCTGTTCTTTGAAGGCGTGTGGTGGAAGTGGAACCTGGGCGACTTTGTGCTGGAGTTTGGCACACCGACCCTGTTCGACATCGGCGTGTTCCTGGTGGTAAGCGCCTTCGTGACCTCGTATCTATTGGAGCTCAGCCGCCCGGTCAAAGAAGGAGGCCGCAAATGATCGCCTTAGTGTTCGCCGGGTTGGTGGCGGTGCTGATGGCCAGCGCCACGTACCTGTTGCTGCAACGCAACCCGGTGCGCATGGTGATCGGGCTGGGCCTGTTCACGCACGCGGTCAATTTGCTCATTTTTGGCACCGGTGTGAGTGAGCGCGGCCTGCCGCCCATCATCGTGGATAAAGCGGCCTTCACTGGCGACATCAGCCAGTTTGTGGACCCGCTGCCGCAGGCGCTGATCCTGACGGCGATCGTGATCAGCTTCGGCATTGTGGCTTTTATGATCGCGTTGCTGCACCGGCGTCATTCGCTGGAGACGATGGACGAGAGCTGTGCCGACCGCAGCGATGACCCGTTTGCAATGCAACCAGCACACACACTGGAGCGCGTGGACGAAGATTACGAATGGCTGGAAGATGTGGTGCTGCTCAACGAGCTTAACCCATCCAAACGGAGCCGCCGATGAACCTGTTCGCTAATTGGCTGGCCGCCCCGGTAGTCCTGCCGCTGCTGTTTGCCGCCATCTCGCTGCTGGCGGCCACGCGGGTCAACCTGCGCCAGATACGCTTCCAGCGCAACATGGCGCTGGTGGCCAGCGTGCTCAACTTTGCGGTGGCGCTGTTGCTGCTGCGCACCACAGCCATCGAGGGACAGCGCATCGTGCTGTACGCCGGTGCGTGGCAGGCGCCCTTCGGCATCACGCTGGTGGCGGATGCGCTGAGCGCCATCATGCTCACGCTGACCGGGCTGCTGATGCTGGCAATTGTGGTGTACTCCATCGGCACGCTGGACGAGCGCCAGGGCATGAACTTCTTCCCGCTGCTGCTCTTCCTGCTGATGGGCGTCAACGGCGCCTTCCTGGCCGGCGACCTGTTCAATCTCTACGTATTCTTTGAAGTCTTGCTGATGGCGAGCTTCGTATTGCTCAGCCTGGGCGGGCGCCCCAATCAAGTCAATGGCGGCCTGCGCTACGTGGTGCTCAACCTCATCGCCTCGACCGTGTTCCTGACCACGGCGGGTGTGATGTACGGCACGCTGGGCACACTGAACCTGGCGCACCTGGCCGAACGCATGGCGCTGGCGCCGGAGTCTTTGCGCATTGTGCTGGCCGGCATGCTGCTGGTGGCGTATGGCAGCAAGGCGGGCTTGTTCCCGCTGTTCTTCTGGCTGCCGGCCAGTTATCACACGCCCCACCCGGCGGTGACGGCCATCTTCGGCGGCTTGCTCACCAAAGTGGGCATCTACGCGCTGTTCCGTATCTTCCCGCTGCTGTTCCCTGACCTGCTGGTCAATTGGCAACCGTTCATCCTGGCGATTGCGGCGCTGACCATGTTGACGGGTGTTTTTGGAGCAATGGCAGTCAAGACCATCCGGCGTGTGCTCAGTTTTCACGTCATCAGCCAAGTCGGTTACATGGCGATGGGCCTCGGCCTGGCCGCCAGCGGCAACCAGCTGGCGATCGGCTTTGGCATGGCGGCAGGCATCTTTTACATTGTGCATCACATGATCGTAAAAACGGCGCTGCTGTTGGCCGGCGGTGCGGCCGAGCTGACCATGGGCACCGGCAAGCTGGAGGCCGGGCACCTGGGTGGCCTGGCCAAGCGCTGGCCATACCTGGCGGCAATCTTCTTCGTAGCCGCCTTTTCACTGGCCGGCATTCCGCCATCCAGCGGCTTTGTAAGCAAGCTGGGCCTGCTGCAAGCGGCCATGGATTCGGGGCAGTGGATGATCGCCGGGGTGAGCCTGGTGGTGAGCCTGCTGACGCTGATGAGCATGGTGCGCTTGTGGCAGCGCGGCTTCGCTGGGCCAGTGGAAGCCACCACGATGCCGTGGCGCAAGCCGCAGCGCTGGCTGACGGCGGCGCCGATCACGGTGCTGGTGCTGGTCAGTTTGGCAGTGGGCATCTTCAGTGCGCCGGTGTTTGGCTGGGCGCAAGTGGCAGCCGAGCAGGTGCTGGACCGTGCTGGCTACATCCAGGCGGTGGCGCCGACGGATGTCATTGCCCCGCTGGGCGCGGAGCACTAGCAGGAGGACGTATGCCTACGAGATATGAAAACGAACAAATCGTTACCCTGCTGATCGTCAATGTGGGGCTGGCCATCTTCTGGTATGTGTTCTTCCCCCTGTATGGCACGGCTGACCTGTTCATCGGTTTCGTTATAGGCACGCTGGCGCTGTCGGTTTTTCACCGTGGCTATGGCAAACGCATCTGGTGGCTGTTGTCCTTCCTGCTGTTCATGGTCTGGGAGATTGTGTTAAGCAACGCCAAGCTAACGCGTTGGATCCTGAGCCCGCGGCTGGAATTTCACCCGGGCATTGTGGCCGTGCCGTTGACGCTGGATACTGATTTTGAGATCACCGTGCTGGTAACGATGATCACGCTCACCCCGGGCACCACGAGCATTGACCTGCGCAAAGACCCCAAGGGCCGCTACGTGGTTTGCATCCATAGCTTCTTTGTGAAGGATGCCGATTCGTTCCGGCACGAGATCAAGGATATGTTTGAGCGTCGCTTGGCGCTGGTAACCCGCGGAGGCTGGGAACATGAACTGGTTTGATACTGGCATTGATATTCTGCTGGTGATGCTGACGCTGTCCTTTCTGTTGGGTTCGCTGCGTCTGATCAAAGGGCCGGACGTGCCCAACCGCGCCCTGGCGTTTGACCTCATCACCCTGCAGGCGGTGGGCATTGTGGCCCTGATCGCCATTCGCCATGATGCGCCGATGCTGCTGGATATCGCCATGGTGGCGGCAGTGCTGGGCTTTGTGGGCACGGTGCTGGTGGCGCGCTATCTTGAACAAGCGCGTGACGGCGAATAAGGAGCACACATGGAAACACGTGAGATCATCGTATTGATCGTTGCCAGCATCGGAGCGCTGATCATGCTAATCAGCAGCATTGGCGTGCTGACCCTGCCGGATGTGTTCATGCGCATGCACGCCTTTGGCAAGGCAGGCACGATGGGCATCAGCGGGTTGATCCTGGCGGCGGGCTTGTTCTACCCCAATTATCTGGCGCGCATGGTGGCGCTGGTGATCCTGTTCTTTGTCACCGGGCCGATCGCAGCCACAGCGCTCTCGCGGGCGGCCTACAAAGTGGCCACGCCAGCGGCCAAGGAAGCCATGCTGGAGTTCAACGAAATGGAAAACGGGAGACAACGCACGAAACGCAAGCCTGCTAAGAAAAAGGCCGCTAGCTAGCGGCTTTTTTTATTGTGCAGCGGTGAGCGTATTTTGCAGCAGCATGGCGATAGTCATGGGGCCAACACCGCCAGGCACGGGCGTGATGGCACGGGCGCGCTGAGCCAGCTCAGCGTAGGCCACATCGCCGACGATGCGGCTGCCGTTTTTGGCAGCCGGGTCGCTGATGCGATTGACGCCGACATCGATGACGGTGGCGCCGGGCTTGATCCAATCGCCGCGCACCAGCTCGGGCACACCCACGGCGGCAACGAGGATATCGGCGCTGCGGCACACGGCAGGCAGATCACGCGTGCGTGAGTGGGCGATAGTGACGGTGGCATCGGCGCGCACCAGTAGCAGCGAAAGCGGCATGCCGACAATGTTGGAGCGCCCCAGCACCACCGCGTTGGCGCCGACGACAGGCACATTGGCCACGCGCAGAATGTGCATCACGCCGGCGGGCGTGCAGGGCAGGAAGCGCAGCTGGCGGCCCTTCTGCGCCAGTAAGCCGACATTCTCAGGATGCAGGCAATCGACATCTTTATGCACCGAGATGGCGGCGATGACGGCGGCAGAGTCGATGTGCGCCGGCAGCGGCATCTGCACCAGGATGCCGTGCACATCGGCACGCTGGTTGAGCTCAGCCACAAGAGCGAGCAGCTCGGCCTGGCTGGTGCTGGCAGGCAGCTCGAAACCGAAGGAGCGCATGCCCACCTCCTGGCAGGCCTTGTGCTTGTTGCGCACGTAGATGGCCGAGGCCGGATCATCGCCCACCAAGACGGTGGCGAGCCCGGGCTGCGGCCCACCCGTGGCGTTGAGCGCCTCCACCTGGGCGGCAATTTCGGCACGAGCGTCTGCGGCGATGGCTTTGCCATCGAGTCTAATTGCGGTCATGCCGAGATTATACGAGGCATGAGCGCAAGCTCGGCGACAGGGCTGTAGGTCAAGTCGCTTGTGTCGCTTAGGTCAGTCAGGTCGATCAGGTCACTTAGGTCGATGTTATCGGTTGCCGGCTCAGCCAAAGTCATGCGCAGAAAGATGCCATAGTTTTGACGCTAGGCGCGGATTTGGCCGGCGGTGTCAAGGGGGTGGACAATGCGTACAGCGGGCCGGTCTGAGAGCGGCCCCTACATTGCAGGAGAAGGTGGACAAAAAAAGAGCGCCGCAATTGCGGCGCTCTTTATCTTTTAGCCAATCTTGGTACTGATCGACCAGACGTTTCCGAAGGGATCTGTGAAAGTGCCACGGCGGTCTGTCTCGCCCTCGTTCTGCATGGGCGGGTGAACCTCCACGCCGCCGGCGGCCAGGCTGCTGGCGAAGGCAGCATCCACATCGGCCAGGTAGAGGTGCAAGACGCTCTTGACGGCCGGATACTGCTCGTTGGCATCGCAGAGCATGAGTACACTGTCGCCTACCTGCATCTCAGCGTGCCTGACGCGGCCTTCGTGCTCAAAGGACTGGATGCGGGTGGCGCCCAGCGCCTTCTCGAGGAACTCCATAAGCCCATTGGCGCTGGACACGATGAGATAGGGCGAGAGATCGTTGTAGTTGGCGGGCTTGTAGCTCACGGCAATCCCCTTTTATACGTCCAGGTTCTGGACTTCCTTGGCGTGGGTTTGGATAAAGCGCTTGCGCGGGGCCACTTCATCCCCCATCAGCATAGAGAAGACGCGGTCAGCCTCAGCAGCGTCTTCGATGGTGACCTTGAGCAGGCTGCGCGTCTCGGGGTCCATCGTTGTGGTCCACAGTTGATCAGGGTTCATTTCACCCAGACCCTTATAGCGCTGCACGCCGGCCTTTTCAGCTTTAGCGCCGAGCTCTTTGAGGATGGTGCTGCGCTCACGGTCTGAGAAGGCCCATTGCACTTCTTTGCCGCTGGTCACGGAGAACAGCGGCGGTTGGGCGATGTAGAGATAACCCTCAGTGATAAGCGGCTCCATGTAGCGGAAGAAGAAAGTGAGCAACAGCGTGCGGATGTGGCTGCCGTCCACATCAGCATCGGTCATGATGATGACGTGGTGGTAGCGCAAGCCGGTGAGACTGAAGTTCTCACCGATACCGGTGCCGAGGGCGGAGATAAGCGCCTTGACCTCGTTGTTGCCCAGGATCTTGTCGAGGCGGGCACGCTCGGTGTTGAGGATCTTGCCACGCAGCGGCAGGATGGCCTGAAAGTGGCGGTCGCGGCCTTGCTTGGCGGACCCACCGGCCGAGTCACCCTCTACGATGTAGAGCTCGCTCTTTTCGGGGGCACGCTCGGAGCAGTCGGCCAGCTTGCCGGGCAGGGTCATGCTCTCCAGGGCCGACTTGCGGATGACGAGGTCACGCGCTTTGCGGGCAGCGTCACGGGCGCGGGCCGAGGTGAGACACTTGGCGACGATGGCACGCGCACCAGAAGGGTTCTGTTCGAGGAACTCGGCAAAGTGCTCGTTGACCACCTGGGCCACATACGTTTGCACCTCAGGGTTCATGAGCTTGACCTTGGTCTGGCTCTCGAACTGCGGATCGGGCACTTTGACGCTGACGATGGCGGTAAGTCCCTCGCGGGTGTCATCACCGCTGAAGTTGGCATCGTTGTCTTTTAGCAAGCTGTTCTTGCGAGCATAGTCGTTGATGGTGCGGGTGATGGCCGAGCGCAGGCCGGTCATATGGGTACCGCCGTCCACCGTGTTGATGGTGTTGGCAAAGGCCATGACCGATTCGGTGTAGGCATCGGTGAACTGGATGGCGACATCCACGATGACGCCGTCCACCTCCTGCTCACGGTGGAACGCCGGGTGCAAGGCCTGGCGCTCACGGTTGAGGTAGCGCACGAAGGAGGTGATACCGCCCTCGAAGTAGAAGGTCATCTGGCGATTGTCACGCTCATCGAGCAGCTTGATGGTGATGCCCTTGGTGACGAAGGCCATCTCACGGAAGCGCTGCATCAGTGTCTCGAAGCGGTAGTCCAGGTCACCCTTGAACAAGATGGGGTCGAATTTAAAGGTGATGCGCGTGCCGGTACCCTCGCCGGGCTTGAGCTTGCGCACCACTTTGACGGGGCCGGTGGGGATGCCGCGCTCGTAGCGCTGCTTGTGGATGGCGCCGTCACGGCTGATCTCAGCTTCGCACCACTCGGAGACGGCATTGACGGCGGAGACGCCCACGCCGTGCAGACCGCCGGAGACTTTATAAGCGCCGCCGCCGAACTTGCCGCCGGCGTGGAGCATGGTCATAACCACTTCCAGGGCGGATTTCTTGGCGGTCTTGTGCTGGTCTACCGGGATGCCGCGGCCGTTATCGGCCACGGTGACGCTGCTGTCTTTGTGGATGGTGACCTCGATGCGGTCACACACGCCAGCCATGGCTTCGTCTATGGAGTTATCCACCACCTCGTAGACGATGTGGTGCAGGGCTTTGATATCGGTACCGCCGATGTACATGCCGGGGCGGCGGCGTACGGCCTCCAGGCCTTCGAGGACCTGGATATTTTCAGCTTGATAGGATTTGGCTTCAGATGCTGCCACTCACGCCTCCACAAAAAAGTGTCTTAGGATAAATGCCCTGCGGATTTCGTGCTTTTAATTTGTATCGTCAATCGGCAGGGTAGACCCGTCCAAGCCCCCTGACGGGTGAATGAGCCAGTTACGACAGGCCAGTATGACCTGTATGTTCTATTTTACCATGTTGGGCAACGGGTTGCCGGGTGGCGCGCTAGGGCCGCCAGTTAGTTTTCCATTAGTTGAGCATTTATTGCAACTTGACCCGAATTTGCGGGATATGTACAATGAGTATCCGCAATCTCTTTTTTATTCTTTGCTAATGAAAGAATATGAGAAAGCTATGTCCTAGAGGTGCGCAAGAGTTTGATGCGCACCTCTATACATAAGAATACAAAGATGGAGGTGTAACCCAGATAACGACATTGAAACCCACCCTGTTTTGCTTTCCTAGGAAAACAAAGTACTTCACAACCACTCTATTGGAGGAGTAAGAATGTCGAAGCGTTTCTTGGCTTTGATCGCCATCCTGGTAGCTGGCCTGGTGCTGGTTGCCTGCGGCGGCGGTGGAGCCTCCACTGCTTTTGAATGTACGGACGAAATCGGTTGTGTGGAAGTTGCCGCGGGTGCCCCTATCCGCTTGGCTTCCGCCCTGGTGATCTCCGGTGCTAACGCCGACCTGGGTCTGGACTCCCAGCACGGTGTCGAAATCGCCATTGAGTTCAAGGGCGATGTGCTCGGCCACGCGGTTGAGCTGCAGGCTGAAGATGACGGCTGCTCCGCTGAAGGCGGTCAGACCGCTGGTCAGAAGATCGTGTCTGACCCCAGCATTGTCGCCATCATCGGTACCAGCTGCTCCGGCGCTGGTGTACCCCTGGCCCAGATTGCCTCTGACGCCGGTTACGCCGTTGTTTCCCCGTCCAACACGTCCCCGGCCCTGACCGACCCGGACGGCGCCTGGAAGCCTGGTTACCTGCGCACTGCCCACAACGACAATGTTCAGGGCGCTGCCATGGCTGACTATGTGTACAACACCCTCGGCCTGACCACGGCCGCCGCCATTCATGACGGTGACCCGTACACCGAGGGTCTGGCCAACGCGTTCCGCGTGGCCTTCGAGGAAATGGGCGGCACGATGGTTGCCTTCACCGCTGTGAACGTGGGTGACACGGACATGCGCCCGGTGCTGACCTCCATCGCTGCTAGCGCTGGTGGTGCTCCCGAGTTCCTGTTCTTCCCGGTCTTCACCGCTGAGTGCGCCCACCTGGCCACCCAGTCCCTGGAAGTGGCTGGCCTGGAGAACACGGCCCGTGGCGCTGCTGACGGCTGCTTCTCCGCCGCCGCTGCTGAGGCCATTGGTTCCTCCACCGCCAACCTGTACATCTCCGGCCCGGATCTGGCCTTCTCTGGCGACACTTACACTCGCTTCGCTGAGGCCTACCAGACCAACTTCGGTTCCGCCCCGATCTCCGTCTTCCATGCTCACGCTTTCGACGCCACCAACATGGTGTTGAGCTGTGTGGAGCAGGTTGCCAAGGAGAGCGACGGCGCTCTGTTGATCGGCCGCCAGGATATGCGTGACTGCTTGTATGCCACCGAGAATTACGCTGGCATCACTGGCAACCTCACCTGCAATGAGTACGGTGACTGCGCTGACGCCAAGATTGCTGTGTACGAGATCCAGAATGGCGACTACGTTGCCATCTGGCCGTAAGCCGCAGCGTTCTTAGCAGAAAAACACTGCTTTAACAAAAGGCCCAGGGCGCAAGCCCTGGGCCTGTAGTACCTACGCCGGAGCATACGCATGAGAGACCGCCTTGCAAAACTCAACTTGATCGACCTGTTCTTATGGGTTGCGCGCGCTGCCATTCTGGCCGTGATTTTGGTGGGCACGATCAAGACCATCATCAGCAACCCCTACTCCCTTCGTAACTGGGAAGACTTCATTATTTTTGGCATTGCGCAAGGCAGCATGTATGCGCTGATCGCCATTGGTTACACGCTGGTATACGGCGTGCTGCAAATGATCAACTTTGCGCACGGCGAATTTTTTATGTCAGGCATCTTCGCTTCCACCTCGGCCGTGGCCATTCCCCTGGCCAACGCAGGCTACCTGGCCTCCCACCCCATTCCGAGCCTGTTGCTGATTGCACTGACCTCTATTCTTATCTCGGTGGGAATTTCGCTGCTGACGGAACGCATTGCGTACCGCCCGCTGCGGTATGCACCGCGCCTGATGCCGCTGATCACAGCGATCGGTGCTTCATTCTTCTGGCAATACTACTTCCGCGGCCTGTTTGGCTCACAAGTTATTCCCTTCCCTGACATTCCGCAGTTGGAGGGCAGTCTGCCCTTTCTGCATACCCAGGTGCTGAAAACGCACGTCCTGGTGATCTTTGTGACCATGGTGGTATTGGTGGCGCTGAACTTCTTCATCAGCAGCACCCGCCCAGGCAAGGCGATCCGCGCCGTGGCCGAGAACAAAGATGTGGCTGCGCTGATGGGCATCAACGTAGACCGCACGATCAGCCTGACCTTTGCCACCGGCGCCGCAATGGCGGGTGTGGCGGGCATGCTGTATGCGCTGGTGTTCCAGCAAGTGCACTTCTTCATGGGCTTCATTCCCGGCATCAAGGCCTTTACGGCAGCGGTGCTGGGCGGTATTGGCAGCATCCCCGGCGCGGCCGTGGGCGGCTTGTTCCTGGGCCTGTTTGAATCGCTTGGCCCCAGCCTGTTCCTGCAAAGCCTGGGCATTCCGGCCTTCAACCAGCTCAAGGATGTGATCGCCTTCACCATGTTGGTGCTGGTGCTCATCTTCCGCCCGCAAGGTATTGTGGGTGAGCGTCTGAAAGAAAAGAAAGCGTAGAGGTTGCGATGAGTTTCCTTACTGACCTCGACCTGCGTAAGACTGCAATGAAATGGCTGGTGGCCAGCCTGATCACGCTGAGCGTTAGCGCCATCGGCATGGTTGAGCTGTTCGGCGAGCGCTTTGTGATCACCGGCCTGTTCACCATGGCGCAAATCTTGTTCCTTGGCCCCACCGCGGCGTTTGCCTACCGCGCCGTGCAAGAGACACCCCAAGCCAAAAAATGGCTGGGCCTGCTCAAGGCGCTGCTGATCGGCCTGGGCGTTGGCCTGGTGATGGTAGCGTTGGTGTGGCTGGCACAGAACATGGATGTACGCAGTGTTTTTATCAACGTATCCCCCAAGCTGATCAACATTCTGACCTTTAGTGGCAGCGGCAGCCTGACCTTGCTGCTGGCCCTTACGGGCGCCGGCCTGGCAGGTGGCGTGCTGGCCCTGGTGCCAACGAACGTGCGTACGGCCTTGCTGGCTGGCGGCGGTCTGACGGTGCTGATCGGCCTGCTGTCTGAGATCCTGTCTGAGCGCCTGCGCACCCTGTTCAGCAGCCAGCTGAGCAGCGCCATCTTTGCCTCCAAGGCGCTGCAACTGGTGCCGGCCATCGTGCTGTTTGTGCTGATTACGGCGTTCGTGTACCTGCGCTCCACGGGCCGCATCAAGCCTGTGGGCATTCGCCTGCCGGCGGGACGCGAGACCCTGGTGCGCACGGTGCTGATCAGCGGCTTCCTGCTGGTGCTGCCGATGTTGTTGGGCAGCTACCTGACGGAAGTGACCAACAATATCGGTCTGTTCTTCCTGATGGGCTTGGGCCTCAACATTGTGGTGGGTCTGGCCGGCTTGCTGGACCTGGGCTATGTGGCCTTTTTCGCCATCGGTGCGTATACGATGGCGGCGCTGACCTCCACTGGCTCGCTGGGCCTGGCGGGGCTATCCTTCTGGGTGGCGCTGCCGATCTGTGTGGCCGTGGCCGCTACGGCGGGCTTCATCCTGGGCATGCCGGTGCTGCGCATGCGTGGCGACTACCTGGCCATCGTGACCCTGGGCTTCGGTGAGATCATCCGCATCTTGGCGCTGTCTGACCTGATGAAGCCGTACATCGGCGGTGCGCAAGGCATCCTGAACATCCCCAAGCCGATGGTGGGTGAGCTGGCGCTCATCCGCCCCGAGCACATGTACTATGTCATCCTTATCGGCGTAGCGGTGGCGATGTTCATGTCCATCCGTGTACGCGAATCGCAGATCGGCCGCCGCTGGATGGCCATGCGTGAAGACGAAGATGTAGCCGAGGCGATGGGCATCAACCTGGTGAGCACCAAGCTGCTGGCCTTTACTATCGGCGCTGGTTTCTCGGGTCTGGCGGGCGCAATCTTCGCCTCCAAACTGGGTTCGATCTTCCCGCACAGTTTCAATCTGCTCATCTCCATCAACGTGCTGAGCCTGATCATCGTGGGTGGCCTGGGCAGCATTCCGGGCACGCTGGTGGGCGCCATCATCCTGGTGGGCCTGCCAGAACTGTTGCGTGAGTTCGCTGAGTTCCGCTGGTTGGCCTATGGTGTATTGCTGGTGGTGATGATGCTCAACCGGCCGGAAGGCTTTATCCCCTCAGAGTCCATTCGGCGCGAGCTGCACAGCGGCGATGAAGCTGAGCAGGCAGGCTAGCCAGTTGGCGAGAAACGGAAGACAACCATGACAAACATCCTGTCTGCAAAAAACGTATCCAAGGTCTTTGGCGGCCTGGTGGCGGTCAATGACCTCAGCCTTGAGGTGAAAGAGCAAAGCATCAGCTCTGTGATCGGCCCCAACGGCGCGGGCAAGACCACCTTCTTCAACTGCGTGACCGGCTTCTACAAGATCAACAAAGGCGAAATCCTGTTTGAGGGCCAGCCGACACACAACCTGCGCCCTGACCAGGTGACCCATGCGGGTATGGCGCGCACGTACCAGAACATCCGCCTGTTCGCTAACATGACCTCGCTGGAGAACATCCTGGTGGGCCAGGACCTGCATCTGTATGCCACCATCTTTGATGCGATTGCGCACACGCCGCGCTTCAAGAAGCAAGAGCAGGAAGTGCTGGAAGAAGCGCAACGCCTGCTGAACTTTGTAGGCCTGAAGGGCCTGGGCGACACGCTGGCACGCAACCTGCCTTACGGCGCGCAACGCCGCCTGGAGATTGCGCGTGCGCTGGCCACCAAGCCGAAGATGCTGCTGCTGGACGAGCCGACGGCGGGCATGAACCCCAACGAGACGGCGGATCTGACCAAGTTCATCCGCGATCTGCGTGACACGCTGGGCATCACCGTGCTGATGATCGAGCACGACATGCGCGTGGTGATGGGCATCAGTGAGCAGATCACGGTGCTGGACTACGGCGCCAAGATCGCCGAAGGGAAGCCCAAAGACATCCAAAGCGACCCGCGCGTGATCGAGGCGTACCTTGGCAGCGGTGCGGCCTCTGGCCTGAAGACCGCCAAGGCGAAATAAGGAGCAGCCCCCATGGCCATGCTTGAAGTTAACAACATTCACACTTTCTACGGCAACATTGAAGCCTTGAAGGGCATCTCGCTGCATGTGGATCAGGGCGAGATTGTGACCCTGATCGGCGGCAATGGCGCCGGCAAGACCACCACCCTGCGCACGATCAGCGGCTTGCTGAAACCGCGCCAGGGCACGGTCACGCTGAACGGCGAAGACCTGAGCAAATACCCCGCGCACCAACTGGTGTACAAGGGTATCTCGATGGTGCCGGAAGGCCGCGGCGTGTTCGCCAAGCTGACGGTGGAAGAGAACATTGAAATGGGCGCCTACATCGACAACGATAAGGCGCGCATTGAGCGCAACAAAGAAGGCGCCTTCACTCGCTTTCCGCGCCTGAAAGAGCGCCGCAAGCAGGTGGCCGGCACGCTCTCCGGCGGCGAGCAGCAAATGCTGGCCATCGCGCGTGCGCTGATGGCGCAGCCCAAGCTGCTGCTGCTGGACGAGCCTTCGATGGGTCTGGCGCCGATCCTGGTGGACGGCATCTTTGACACCATCAAGGAGATCAACAAGGAAGGCACCACGGTGCTGCTGGTGGAGCAGAACGCCAGCATGGCGCTGGCGATCGCCCACCGCGGCTACGTGCTGCAGACCGGCGAGATCGTGCTGAGCGACAAGGCCGACAAGTTGGCCAAGAACGAGACGGTGCAGAAGGCTTACCTGGGCATTGACTAAGCACGCAGCCTGCGGCTGCGTTTAAGCGAGATGGGGGATTGCTTCGTGCGCAGGCAAGCCTGCGCCTCGTAATGACAAATCAGCATTGCTTGGCCGCGAAGGCGGCTGGCATTTGACGATGTAAAAAAAGAGCGCAGCCGTTTGGCTGCGCTCTTTTTATACGTGCTTGGAATGTTAGGACGTGGCTATCTTGAGATAGTCACGTGGCTCGGCGGCCTGGGTGGAGAGGCCGAGCAGGGTGGCGAGTTCAACGATGAGCTTGGCCTTGGCATCCGCATCTCGCTGGCTCCAGGTGCGGCTCTTGATCTCAATGAAGCTACCCAGGGCGGGCTTATCCATGCGGTCTACGTTGACGTAGAAATCGGTGTCACGGAAACGCACCAGCCAGCGGCGGCGATCCTTCTCGACCTCGATTTCACGCTCCGGCTGGAAGTATTCACGGTAGAAGCGCAAACTTTGGTCTGCGGGCGCCAGGTAGCGGCTGCGCGAGAGTACCACCTCGCTGGGCAAATCACGCTCGTGCGAGTCACCGATGAGGGTCAGGCGGTAACGGGAATTATCCGGCTGGCCACTGTCCTCGAGGAAGACATCTTCACGGTAGCGCAGGATGTACTTCTCATGCGAGGGGAAGATGAAGTAGCTGTCGTACTCGTGATAGTGGCGCTTGTAGACAATCGTGATCTCAGGATGCTGCAGGGCGGCCACCACAGCTTCGGGGTCTTCCACCGGGACTTTGAGTTGGGCCTCGAAGCTCTCTTCCTGCGTGGCGCCACCGATGGCGATGAGCTTGGTGAGCACCGACTTCTCACGAGCAATGAGGAACTTATCGATCTTCTTGGCCAGTTCGCCAGCCTGCTCGAGCAGCGCAGTCTCATCCAGCGTGGTGAGCTGCTTGCTCTGCATGAGCCACTTGCCGTTGACCATCACATCGGTCACATCTGTGGACTTGGCGGCGTAGACGATCTGCGAATAGGTGCTGTTGGGGTCTCGGCTGAAGTGCGGCGAGGCATGCAGGGTGTCAATATCCACCACGATGAGGTCAGCACGCTTGCCCGGCTCCAACGAGCCGGTGATGTCGCCGATGTGCATGGCCTGCGCCCCGAGGCGAGTAGCCATGAGCAGCGCGGTCTGGGCGGGCAGCACGGTGGGATCACTCTCGCGCAGCTTGGCGAGGAAAGCGGCCAGGCGCACTTCCTCGAACATGTCAAGATCGTTGTTGGAGGCTGGGCCATCCGTGCCGATGCCCACGTTGAGGCCGGCACGCAGCATCTCGTTGACCGGCGCAGCGCCGGAGGCGAGCTTCATGTTGGACGAAGGGTTGTGCGAGACGCCTACGTTGTAGTGGGCGAAGGTATTGATCTCACCCTGATCGAGGTGTACACAATGGGCGGCGAGCACTTTGGCATCAAAGAGATTCTGCTTCTTAATGTAAGGCACCACCGGCATGCCCCATTCTTTGCGGGCGTTCTCGACCTCGAACGAAGTTTCGGCAATGTGGGTGTGCAGCGGCACGTCAAACTCCACCGCCAGGGCGGCAGAGGCCCGCAAAAGCTCCTCGGTGCTGCTGTAGGGTGCATGCGGCGAGACGGCGGGCACGATGAGCGGGTGGCCCTTCCACTTTTGGATGAACTCACGCGTGTAGGCCAGCGATTCTTCGTAGAACTTGGCATCCGGCGTGGGGAACTTCATGATGGTCTGCCCGCACACCGCACGCATACCGGCCGCAGCGGCCGCCTCGGCCACGGTGGACTCGTAGTAGTACATGTCTGCGAAGCTGGTGATGCCAGAGCGGATGTATTCGGCGCAACCGATGGAGGTGCCGAGGTGAACAAAATCTGGTGTGACGAATTCGCGCTCGACGGGGATCATGTAGCCCATCAGCCACACATCCAGGCGCAGGTCATCGGCCAGACCGCGCAGCAGGGTCATGGGCACATGCGTATGTGCGTTGACCAGGCCGGGCATCACCACTTTGCCGCGGCAATCCAGTTTGTCTGCGGATTCGTATTGTTTCAGGATCTCATCTTCCGGCCCGGCGGCCAGAATGCTGTCACCGAGGATGGCGACGGCGCCCTTGGGGAATTGGTGCATCTCCTCATTCATGGTGAGGACGTGGGCGTTGGTAAGTATCAGGTCTGCTTTAGTAGCCAATCATTTCCCTTTCGATAGTCTTGCCAACCGAAGGCAAGCAAATAAGTGCTTGAAATTAAATTGGCCTAGTTTACCTCATCCAGCAGCTTGCGCCGCAGGAAAGACAGCGCCAGGCTGGTGGCCCAGCCAGCGGCCTGGGTGGTGTGGCCGCCGTAGGGAAAGGCAACATGATGGGGAATCTTGAGGCCCGTGATGAAAATCTCCAGCTCGTGGCCGCCGTCTTTAGCGGCGCGCAGCTCGACCGCCAGCACCAGGTCGGCGCGCACTTTGGAGGCGTATTCGGTGGCGGCCAGCTTGAGTGCCTCAGTGCGCAGCGTGGCGTGCAGCACCTCACCGCCTACGAAGGCATTGCCCTCGCCCGTGAAGGCTTTGACGATGGCGCCGTTGAGACCCTTCTCCAGCACAGCGATGGTTTGCTTCCGTTGGGCCACCTCGCGCAATACGGCGCGCGCCAGCGTTTCTTCGTCTACGCCGTGCACCCAGTCACCGAGGCGCTCGCGCACCTCGGCCTCGAGCGCATCCAGCATCTCGGCGGCCTGCTCGGGACTCTCGGCTTTGGCGGTGAGGCGCACGTCTACGCTGCCGGCATGGGCGGCCAGGCCCACGGTGGGATTGGTCTGGCGCTCCAGGTCAGCCAGGTGCTGGTCAATTTGCGATTCGGGCACGCCCGCGGTGTGCAGCACACGCGCACGGATGACACCGGTGAGACCGAAGCGCTCTTTGAAGTAGGGCAAGATGCCGTGTTCGTAGAGATAGCGCATTTCGCTGGGCACACCCGGCACGGTGATGACGACCTTGCCGTTGTGTTCAATCAGAATGCCGGGGGCGCTGCCCACGGCGTTCTCCAGGCTGCGGCCGCCCGCGGGCAGCTCGGCCTGGCGCCTGTTGTTCTCGCTGGGGGTGCGCTTCATGCGCGCAAAGCGCGCTTCGATCTGCTGCCACAGCTCAGGGCGAAATTCGAGGCTGACACCGAGGGCGCGGGCGATGCCTTCGCGGGTGACATCGTCCACCGTGGGGCCGAGGCCGCCGGTGCACAGCAGGATATCGGAGCGGCTAAGGCCGAGGGTCACCGCATCGGCGATGCGCTGCTCGTTGTCACCCACGGTGGATGTGTAATACAGGTCAATGCCCGCGTCACGTAATTGGCGCGCCAGGTACTGGGTGTTGGTATCGGTGATCTCACCGAGCAGCAGCTCGGTGCCAATGGTGAGGATCTCTGCGGATGGCATGATTAGTGTTGTGCCCCAAGTCGAAAGTTAGCCCAACCGTGTTTGCGAAGGAGGCCGCATGTCAATGCGGCCGACTGAAGCAATCCCCAGGTTGGAATTGCAAACACGCTCGGGGATTGCTTCGTGCGCAGGCAAGCCTGCGCCTCACAAAGACGACGCGAACGTGATTGTCGCATCCAGGAGGGGCTAGATGACATTGTATTCCTTCAACGATTCACTGCTGAAGCGGTCTAAGCCGAGCATGGACACATCCACCGAGCTGGCGTCGCCATCCAACATGATCTCGGCCATCAGCTTGCCGGCAATTGGGCCGTGCATGAAGCCGTGGCCAGAGAAGCCGGCCACGAGGTAGAAGCCCTCTACAGGCGTTGCGCCAAAGATGGGGTGCGCATCCGGCGTGACCTCATAGAGGCCAGCCCAATGGCTGGCCAAGCCGGCCTGCTCGAGCAGCGGCAGGCGCGCGACACCATTCTCCATGTGCACCAGTTCCCACTCGGGGTCCACGTTCTGGTCAAAGCCAGGCGCCTGGTCTGGGTTGGACATGCCGGTAAGCAAGCCCTCACCCTCGCGATGGAAATAGAGCGACCTGGCAAAATCGATCACAAAAGGAAAATCGGCAGGGATGCCGGGTAGCGGTGTGGTGGTGACGATCTGGCGGCGCACCGGAATGATGGGGATGTGTACCCCGGCCATCTTACCGATGGGCGCGGCCCAGGGGCCAGCGGCGTTGAGCACCAACGGGGCGGCAATGCTGCCCTGGTTGGTGTGCACGCCAGTGATCGCGCCGCCTTCCACTTGCAGGCCGGTGACCTCGATGCTGCCAAGGCAGGTAGCGCCCAGCTTGGTGGCGGCGTTGATGTAGCCCATCACCACGCTGTTGGGGTCGCACAGGCCATCGGCGGCGTTGTACGTGCCCTTGAGCACATCATCCAGATTCATTTGCGGCAAGCGGGCACGGATCTCATCACCGGAGAGCCATTGGGTGTCTACGCCCAGGCTGTTTTGCAGGGCGACGTTTTTTTCGAAGACGGCAATATCGGCGTCGTTGGTGAGCAGGAACAGGTAGCCACACTTGCGGTAATCCACCTCCTGGCCGATCTCCTCCGGAAAGCGCTCCAGCATGGGCAGGCTGGCGAGGCTGAGGCGAATGTTGACCTCGGTGCCGAACTGGTAGCGCACGCCGCCAGCGCAGCGGCCGGTAGCGCCTTGCCCGAAGAATTCATCTTTCTCGAGCAGCACCACATCTTTGATGCCGCGCTGGGCGAAGTGATAGGCCGCCGAGGCGCCCATGACGCCGCCGCCGATGATGACCACTGAAGCTGTTTTGGGAAGGCTCAACGATTTCTCCTTGTTACCAGGCTACTTGGGTGCCAATACCCAGTTTTTGGGCATTGGCTACAGCGACGCGGGCGGCCATGGCATCTTGTACGGCCACGCCCACAGACTTGAAGAAGGTGATTTGCTCGGCGGAGCTGCGCCCGGCCGCCTGGCCGTTGAGCACCTCACCGATTTCGTAGATATGGTCAGCAGCGAGCAGCCCCTGTTGCAGGGTCATGGCAATCTCGCCACTCTCGGCTTGCGTGGCCGAGCGGCTGTCTACGGTGACGTGGGCACGCGCCACCAGCTCACTGGGTACCTCGATGACATCGGCGGTGTAGGATCCCGCAGCGTTGATGTGCGTGCCGGGGCGCACATCCCCAGCGGCGAAGACGGGTGTAGGGCTGGTGGTGGCGGTGCTGATAATGTCGGCGTTGGCGGCCGCCTCTTGCGGGCTGGCGGCGGCACGCAAGTCTTTGGGAATGCGCCCCACCCCGGCCATCTCAGCGATGAAAGCAGCGGCCTGCTCGGCGTTGGGTGAGTAGACCCACGCGGTTTCAATGTCACGCACTTCGCAGGCAGCGGCCAGCTGGGTGCGGGCTTGCACGCCCGCACCGAAGACCGCTACCGTGCGCGCATCGGGGCGGGCAAGCACATCGGTGGCGGCGCCGCAACCGGCGCCGGTGCGGATGGCGGTGACGGCGGCGCCCTCCAGGATGGCTTGCAGCGCGCCGGTTTCGGGATCAAAGGCGAGCACCACGGCGTTGATGAGCGGCAGGCCGCGCGCCGGATTCTTGTTGAACAGCGAGACCAACTTGACGGCCAAGGCCTGCTCTTTGGCCGAGGCGCCATCCACGAAGGCGGGCATGAGGATGCTCAGGCCCTCGTGCGGGGCTACGGTCAAGCGGGAGCGCAGCGGCACTTCGGCGGCGCCGCCAGACAGCGCGGCGTAGGCCTGCTTCATGGCGGCGATGCACTCGTGCATTGGCAGCGCCTGGCGGACTTCGTTAGCGGTAAGGATCAGCATGGGGCAATTCTAAACCAGTGATGCAATCAACTCACCTCACCCAATGGAATAGGGAAACGATCTAAGTCTTAGAAATATATGTCGGTAAGGGACTATGCGCAAAGCCATATCAGGGTTAGGGAAACGGGCGCAGAACAAGCCTCAGAGCTATAATCGCTCACCAGGCCCGATGGGCCGAGGAGTTACGCTGAGCGAGGAACAACCCACCCGCAATCTGGAAAACCCAGAGCACTCCAGCCACCACAGCCAACTGCAGCAGGGAGAAGTGCTGCAGGAGCGCTACGAGATCCAAGAGATCGTAGGCATCGGTGGCATGGGGTCGGTGTATCGTGCCCGTGATAAGAACTTCAAAGCCATCCGCCTGGTGGCGATCAAGGAAATGATCAGCCAGGTGACCGACCCCCTGGTGCGCAAGAACATCTTCCAGATCTTTGAGCGCGAGGCCAACATCCTCGCCACGCTGCGCCACCCTTCCATTCCCCGTATCTACGATTACTTCACCATTGGCGAGCGCGCCTATCTGGTGCTGGAATTCATTCACGGCAAGAACTTAGAGCAACTGCTGGCCGAGACCAACAGCTTCTTCCCTGAGGAGCAAGTGCTGGCCTGGGCGGTGGAGTTGTGTGATGTGCTGGATTACTTGCACAGCCACAAACCGGAACCGATCATCTTCCGTGACATCAAGCCCTCCAACATTATGAACACGCTGCAGAACCACATCGCACTGGTGGATTTTGGCATCGCCAAGGTATTTGAATCTGGCCAGAAGAACACGATGGTGGGCACGCAGGGCTACTCCCCGCCTGACCAGTACCGCGGCGAGGCCACCCCCAAGGTGGATATTTACGCGCTGGGCGCTACGTTGCACCACCTACTGACGCTGCGCGATCCGCAGATGGAGGCACCCTTCTCGTTTGGCGAGCGCCAGATCAACGAGATCAACCCCAACGTGAGCCGCGAGATGGCGGCGGTGGTGGAGCGCGCCCTGGAGTACAAGCCAGAGGACCGCTACGACAGCGCCATTGAAATGAAAGAAGCGCTAATCAATGTAGCGCGCAAGACCGGCACGCTGCTCAACCTGAGCATCCCCACCGCGGTGAGCGGCAGCATGCCCAGCCGCGGCATGGGCGTAAAGCCACTGTGGAGCTTTGAAGCTGAAGATGAGCTGCGCAGCTCGGCAGCGTATCATGATGGCACCCTGTACATCGGCTGCTACGACAACAACCTGTATGCGCTGGATGCCTCCAACGGCGAGTTCAAATGGAAGTACCCCACAGACGGCGGCATCACCAGCAAGCCAGCCATCTTTGACAACAACATCTATTTCGGCTCAGAAGACCGCCGTTTGCACGTCATCTCGACCCGCTCCGGCAAGGTGGTGTGGACACACTACACCGACGGCGCGGTGCGCTCCTCACCGCGCATTGCCGAGGGGCACGTGTTCATTGGCTCGGATGATGGCAGCCTGCACGCGGTAAGCCTGAGCAGCGGGCGCCTAGCCTGGCGCTCTGAGGTGGGCTCGCCAGTGCGTTCCACCCCGTGGGTGGGCAACGAGCACGTGTACTTTGGCTCCGAAGCGGGCGACTTCACCGCCACCGATTTCCGCGGCGACCCACGCTGGCGCTTCAAGGCCAAGCGCGCCATTACATCTTCGCCGGTGCTGCAAGACGGCGTGGTGTACTTCAACTCCATGGATGGCACGCTGTACGCGCTGGATGCGAATTCCGGCTGGGCCGTGTGGCGCTTCCGCCTCGGCAAGGGCAGCATCTGCACGCCGGCCATCGCCGGCAATGTGCTCTACACCGGGGCGGCCGACCACATCATCTACGCCATTGACACGCGCTCCGCCAAAGAGCTGTGGCGCTACACGACCGAGCACCAGGTCAACGGCTCGCCCATCGTGCATCGGGATGCCGTGTATTGCGGCTCCGTGGATGGCAGCCTGTATTGCCTGGATGCCGCCAGCGGGCGTTTGCGCTGGCGCTACCAGACCGAGGCGCCCATCACCGGCACCCCGGTGGCGTATGACGATATGATCTTCATCGGCTCTACCGACAAGAAAGTGTATGCCTTCCTGGCATAGCGCTACGCAGAAAGAGCAGCCCCATGAATTTCTTCAAGAAACTTTTTGGCAAGAAAAAGGCATCCGGCCCGCTGCCGAGCAACGCCGCCACGGCCCCGCTGAGCGAAGCCCAGGTGTGGGAACTGGCCAATGGCGAGCGCTCGGGCAAGTACATACACCTGATCTCGGGCAGCGCACTGGACCTGGGGCAGCGCCGTGAGAACAACGAAGACAGCCTGCTGTGCCTCAACGGCACGCTGGGCAGCGCTAACTCTGGCCTGCCGCTGGGGCTGTATGTCATCGCCGATGGCATGGGCGGCCACCGCAACGGTGAAGTGGCCAGCGAGGTGGCCGTGCGCTCGTTGGGCAATTATCTGGTGCAGCGCTTATACAAGCCGCTGTTTGGCCCAGACCCGCAACCGACCGAAGAATCGCTGCGCGAGATGATGGAAGACGCCGTGAACGAAGCGCACCGCGCCGTGCGACGTGCTGCGCCGGGCGGCGGCTGCACGCTGACGGCCGCCTTGGTGCTGGGCAACCAGCTGGTGATCGCCCATATGGGTGACAGCCGCGCCTACCTGGTGCACCGAGACGGGCGCATGGAGCAGCTCACCAAGGACCACACGCTGGTCAAGCGTCTGCAGGAGATGGGCCAACTGAGCGAGGAAGAGGCGGCCGATCACCCGCAGAAATCCATGCTGTACCGCGCCCTGGGGCAGGGCGATGTAGTGCAAGCCGATTTTTACACCGGCACGCTTTCCACAAACGCATTCCTGCTGGTGTGCTCGGATGGTTTATGGGGCTTTGTAGACGAAGATGACATCCAAACCATCGTGAATGCCACCGCCAGCCCATACCTGGCCTGCATGCACATGGTGGAAGCCGCCAACGCGGCTGGCGGGCCAGACAACATCTCCGTAGTGCTGGCGCGGCTGGTGCACTAAAAGAACAGATATCGATAGTGCTTGGCGCTATCGATATCTGTTCTAATACCCATGCACCATCGTAGGGGTTGAAGGCTACACTAAGATAAGACCACGCATGGCTACCAGCTATCTTGATAATTACTACGCCCGCCTGGGTATTGCGCGTGACGCCAGCCAGGATGAGATTCAGCGGGCCTACCGACGCGCCGCTCGCCAGTTCCACCCCGATACCAACAAGCACACCGGCGCCAATGAGCTGTTCCTGCTGGTGCAGGAAGCCTTCGATACGCTGCAAGACCCGCAGAGGCGGCGTGAGTATGACGCCACCCTGCCCGAAGATATCGACGCGCCCCCAGCGTTGATGGTGAACGCTCTGTACAGCCGCCAGCAGATCACGCCGAATGAACCCGGCCAGGTCATCTACGTCTTGCTGGACCTCAAGCCCAGCGCCAGCGAAGAAGAGCGCCGGCGCAAGCCGCCGCTCAACGTGGCGCTGGTACTGGACGCCTCCACCTCGATGGCGGGCACGCGCCTGGGCCAGGTGATCCGCGCCGCCAGCCAGTTTGTCTCGCAACTCTCCGAGCACGATGTGCTCTCGCTGGTCACCTTCAACGACCGCGCCCAGGTAGTGATCCCGGCCCAGCCGGGCATGGACATCCAGCGGCTCATCTCGCGCATCAGCACGCTGCAGACGAGTGGCGGCACCGAGATCTATCAGGGGCTCAAAGCCGGGCTGCACGAAGTGCTGCGCCACCAGCGCGCCAGTGCCATCAACCATATTGTGCTGATCACGGACGGGCGCACCTATGGCGATGAAGAGGACTGCCTGCGCCTGGCCAGCGATGCCGCCAAACTGGGCATCCCCATCAGCGCCATTGGCATTGGCCATGAGTGGAACGAAGAGTTTATAGACCAGTTGGTTTCCAAGGCGGGCGGCAGCAGCCTGTATGCGGACAAGAGCGCCGAGATCCACACGCTGCTGGAGAACCGCCTGCAAACCCTGAGCCTGAGCTACGCCAACAATGTCAAGCTCAGTTACGAGAACGGCTTTGGCAGCAGGCTGAATTATGTTTTCCGCCTTTCGCCAGATGTGGGGCTGGTGGCTGTGGAGCCGCCTGTCTTTTTGGGCAACGTGCCCCAGAACGACAGCCTGAGCCTGCTGCTGGAGTTTGAACTGGACACACGCGGCGTGCATGAGGGCAACTTTATGCTGGCCGAAGGACGCCTGAGCCTGGATGTGCCCACGCGCCCCACGCCGTCAAACTCAGCGCGCTTCCGCCTGATGCGACCGGTGGCCGAGAACACGCAACCGGAGGCGCCGCCCTCCAGCCTCATCGGGGCAATCGGCAAGCTCTCGCTGTACCGCATGCAGGAGCGCGCCCGCGAGGACATGGAGCACGGCGACCCGCAGGGTGCGGCCAAGCGCATGCGTATGCTGGCCACGCGGCTGCTCTCGCAAGGCCAGCGCAGCCTGGCGCGCACCGTGCTGCTGGCCGCCGATGATATTAAGGATGGCGCGGCCATAGGTGCGAAGGAAGGAAAGCAGATAAAATACGGCACACGCGCCCTGATTGACGATACCGAAGGGCGCGAGAAACGAGGCGCACGGTGATCGTCGTTTGCAAAGGTTGTGGCAAAAATCAGGAGCAGGATGATCTGTTCTGCCCCGATTGTGGCGCCAAGCTCATCTCGGATGAAGGCTTGCGCACCATGCCCATGGATGGCCCGCTCGGCGGGTTGACCACCACGCGCCTGCAAACCAGCGAGGCGCTGATGCGCCCCAGCGGCCCGGCACGCCTGAACCTGCACATCATCCGCAGCGGGCAGATTTTGCCGCTGGAAGGCCCCGGGGAGTTTGTTGTCGGCCGTGTTAGCTCCGGCCAATCCATCCTGCCGGATGTCGATTTGGAGCCGTTTGCCGCGTATGAGTCCGGGGTTTCACGCCTGCATGCGCGTATTCGCATTCAGAACGATGAAATCTCCATCATGGATCTGGGCTCGGCCAACGGCACACGCCTGAACAACGAGAAGCTCTCGCCGCACCAGCCCTATTCGATTCATCACAAAGATGTGCTGCGCTTTGGGCGCATGAGCATCCAAGCCCTCACTGGTGACTAAGGAGCCTGCATGCCGCACACGGTATTGATCCACTTACATAATGAAGACCCCGTGGTGGGCGAGATTGAAGACATGCCCAACCCGGCTGATACGGTTTTGCGTGTGCAAAACCCGCGCAGGCGTGATGGCAAAGACCTGCACTATCTGCAGAGTGATGTGACCACTGTATTTTGGTCGTGGGGCCGCATCAACTTTTTGGAAGTTCTGCCGACTGGCGGAGAAGACGAAATCATTGGCTTTGTGAGGGAATAACCTAAATCCACAGATAAACACAGATGCAAAAAACAGATGTACCAGATTTATCGGTTTGAATATCTGCCTTCATCTGTGGATAATGCAATTTCTGACTATGACTGAATCTCAATTTACCAACAAACGTATTCTGGTGGTGGATGATGAAGAGCGCATTGTGCGCTTCATCCGCCTCAACCTGGAGCAGGATGGCTTTCAAGTTGAAGAAGCCTACTCCGGCAAGAAGGCAATGGACAAGCTGCGCCAAAGCCTGCCCGACATGGTGCTGCTGGATGTGATGCTGCCAGATATTGACGGCTTTGAAGTGCTACGCCTGATCCGCGAGAACAATGATGTGCCTGTGATCATGCTGACCGCCAAGTCTGAGGAAGATGACCGCGTGCGCGGCCTGGAGCTGGGCGCGGATGATTACGTGACCAAGCCGTTCAGCCCGCGCGAGCTGGTGAGCCGCGTGCGCTCCGTATTGCGTCGCACCGAGGCGCAGCGCGGCAGCGAAGGCATCATCCAGGTGGATGAGCGCCTCAAGCTGGATTTTGACCGCCGCGAGGTGTGGGTGGATGGCAAGCTGGTCAAACTGCGCCCCACCGAGTACCGCCTGCTCTATCACCTGGTGCAGAACGCTGGCTGGGTGGTGACGCACGACCAGATCCTGGCCAAGGTATGGGGTTACGAATACCGCGATGAGCCGCACTATGTGCGCTTGTATGTGAATTACCTGCGTGAAAAGATCGAGAAGGACCCGGCGCAGCCCAAGTACATTCTCACCGAGCGCGGTGTGGGCTACCGCTTTGTGGACTTCAAGCGTGAGCAGCAAGACGCCACCAAAGTATCCAGCAAGGAACCGAAAGAAAGCAAGAAGAGCAAGAAGTAAGTTCCGTCGGCTGCTCAGTCAGGAAACCAGTTATCAACGTAGCGCGCGGTTTCGTTACTGGGCGTAGCCGAGTAAAACTCCTGTAAGCAACGGCGTCAGCCGTTGCGAAGCCCGCTGACAGCGGGCTTTTTTGATGCCTAGTTGTTCTTGGCGATATGTTTATCTATCTCGTCGGCCAGGGCGATGAGATAGTGCCAGTTGTAGATTCCGTACTTGTGGCCGTCTTCCCATTCAATGTTGATGGCGTAGTTGCCCACCGCTTCGATACCCACCAGGCGGGTGGTGCTGGCGTTCATCAACGGGATGATGAATACGCCGGGGTCTGGCTCCGGCTTCATATTCTCGTGACCGCCGCGGCACTGGGCGCACGGGCAGGCATTGCGCAGCAGATCGAAGGGATAGCTGACCACGCGGCCATTGCTCCATTCGATAGTGAGGCGCGCATTGGCGCGGTTGGCAGTTATGGACTTAGGAGTGGGTTCAATTTCAGGCATGGTTCTGTAATAGTAATTGGTAAGTTGTAATTACAGATTGGAGATTCGAGATTCAATCTCTACTCCCCAATCTCTGTTTGCTCTATTTAGTCGCTAACCACCACTTCAAGATAGGTGCCCGCCGCCCAGCCGGCGCGGGCTGCGTCCACCGGGGTAACGATATACCACCAGATCAGACCGTCGACCTCGCGCGGGCCATCACGCACCACGAAGACTTCAGCGTCATAGGCCAGGAACTGGATGGTGGTGGCCAGGCCGGGCGCGTTGCGGATGTTGAGGCCGCGCCCTTCGGTGCCGATGATCTGCACAAAGGCGCCCACGCCCATCTGGCCGCTGGCTGGCGGCTCAAAGGACGGCGTGGGGGTGGAGGTGGGTACCAGCGTGGCGGTGGGGGCCGGGGTGTTGGTGGGGCCGGGAATCCAGGTCAGCGCGGCAGCACGGTCTTCGACCGTGCTGGCCGGCAGGTACGCCAACATAGCGAACACTGCCGCGCCACCCAACAGCACCGCCAAACCTAATGCGGCCAGCAACACTTGAGGTGTGGCATAGCGCTTAATGCGCTGAAGAAAGCTCTGCGATTCCACGGGGTTAAGGATACTACGCGAAGGGCGTAGTTGCAGCAGTGCTACTGACGTAGCCGCCTGATGCCGCGGGTTTAAGCCGCCGGCTACTGCCCCCAGATCAAAGGAATGCTGTATTCGAAGACACAGCGGAAGCCGCGGTTGAAACCCGCCGAACCGGGTTCGTGCCCTAGCCGTGAATAGGCCAGGCTGTACACCGGCGGGTCAAACCAGGCGGCGCCACGCAACACCACGCGGGCTTCGTCGAACCAGTCATCCACCCATTCGCGCACATTGCCGCCCATGTCCATCACACCGTAGGGGCTGCTGCCGCCAGCGAAGCTGCCTACAGCAGCGGTAGTGGCCGTAGCAGCATAGCGGCCCACCTGGGCACGCACATCAAAATCATCGGTTTCGCCCCAGGCAAAACTATTGCCATAAGGGCCGCGAGCGGCCTTCTCCCATTCCAGCTCGTGCGGCAAACGGCCGCCAGCCCACTGGCAGAACTGTTGCGCTTCGAACCAGGTGACATACACCACTGGGTGGTCAGCATATTCCTTGAGATAGAAAAAGGGATTGCGCTCTGGGCCAACAGGGTATTCGCAAACGCCCACGTTGACACATTTGCGGTACTGAGCGTTGGTGACCTGCGTGCGTGAGATCCAGTAGCCCGGCAGGCTGGTGCGTATGGTGGTTTGGGCGCTGATACTGGTGGGGGTGTTGTTGGGGTGCTGCCCGGCAGTGAACTCGCCACCGGGAACAAACACTTCCAACTGCTCACTACGCGGATTTAGGCGAATATACGACCTGCACGATGGCAGCAGGCCAATCAAGGCGCAAGCGATGGCAATTGTTGCCCATTTTTTAACCCACACGAACAAACTTGCTCCTGGCTGATGTGCAGTCTATGCGGATTGGCACGGCTTGTCAATCATCTGAAATTCCTAGCCAGAATCATTGAGGGCGTACGATAGAATCAGGCTGCTATGGCAGAAAAAGCATTGCTCAATAAACGCTACCAGCTGCAAGATTTCCTGGAAAAGGGCGGCATGGCCAGCGTGTACCGCGGCCGTGACCTGATGTTGGAGCGCGATGTGGCCATCAAGGTGCTGCGCGAGGAGTATTCCAAGGATGCAGGCTTCCGCGAACGCTTCCGCCAGGAGGCCAAGGCAGCCGCCAACCTAAGCCACAGCAATATCGTCACCGTGTATGACTTTGGCTACGATGAGGAGCATCTCTTCATTGTGATGGAGTACGTGCCCGGCACCGACCTAAACACGCTCATCAAGCAGAAACGCATCTATTTGCTGCAGGAGGGCATTCCTCTGGTGATTCAGGCCTGCAAGGGCTTGGGCTATGCCCACCGGGCCGGGCTGGTGCACTGCGACATCAAGCCGCACAATTTTCTGGTGACGCCGGATGGCCGCGTCAAAGTGACTGACTTTGGTATCGCCCGGGCGCTGGCCTCGATCAATCCGCGCGAGGAGCAGGAAGTGGTGTGGGGCTCGCCACAATACTTCTCGCCCGAGCAGGCAGCGGGCAGCGCCCCTTCCCCGGCTTCGGATGTGTACAGCATGGGCGTGATCATGTACCTGATGTTCACCGGCCAGCTACCCTTCACCAGCAAGACCCCGGCCGAACTGGGCCAGCAGCACCGTTATGAGCAACCCGTGCCGCCCAACCAGCTCAACCCCAACATTCCGCCAGCGCTGAACGAGATCATGATGAAAGTGCTCTCCAAGGAGCCTTCGGCGCGCTACCGCGCCGCAGACCAACTCGGCCGTGTGTTGCTCACCTTCGCCGCGCCGCAAGTGGCGGCCGACCGCGCCCAGGATGCACCCACCATCAGCCTGCCCGCTGCTGAGCTGGAGAGCGCCCCTGCCGAAGGCAAAACCGACTGGGTGGCGGTGGCATTGGGGCTGCTGGCGGCGGTGGCCGTGGGCGGCCTGCTGCCGTTTTGGATGTGGGTGTATTTGGTCTATAACCCACCGTTGCAGTAAAGGGCATTAGGCAGCCGCGCCAAACCAACGCAGCCACACTATGCACTCTTCAAAGGGCAGTATCGTCAAACCCATCGCGTTGATCTTTGTTATCGCGGCAATTGCGATTGTATGCATGGTCTATCCATTCCTGTCAGGTGGATACGACCGCCTGGCGGTCCCCCTCTCGACAATGGTGCAGGTCTTCGGGGTCGTTGGGTTGGCGCTCGTGCCGGGCGGCGTGCTGTGGTTGGCTAAGCCGAAGTTTGGGTTCGCACTCTCCGTATGGAGTACCGCAGTAGCTACCTGCATCGCGCTTGTTTTAGCTTTGTTTGCCACCCTCAGCGTGGGCAACGCGTTTGGGATACTGACGCTTGCCGCTTGGGCCTATACGCTCATTCAGTTGATACCGGGATTCAAGCGTCTAAAACGCGCCGAGAACAGCGGGTTTCGTCCCGTGCCGCTGTACCTTGTGTGTCTTCCCGTGCTGGTGCTGGCTGCTCAGCTGGTTCTGGCAGGGCCAATGACCCAGGCGAGCAGAGACCGCGCCATTGCAAACGCCAGCCTGTTCATCGAAGACATCGAGCAGTATCACGCCAGCCATGGCCAATATCCGCTCTCGCTCCAGGCGCAAAACCGGGACTACTATCCGAACATCGTAGGCATCGAACGGTATATCTATGTGCCGCAAGGCGATTCGTACAATCTCTCGTTCGAACAGCCAAGATTCCTGCTCGACCGCTTCGGCACACGCGAATGGGTCGTCTACAATCCGCGTGACGAGCATCGCGTTTTTAGCCACACAGCGTGGCTGCTTGCACCGCCCGAGGTGGTGGAGCCGAGCCAAGGCTGGTACGCCGTCCACGATAGCCCCCAGCCGCACTGGAGGTACTTCTGGTTTGATTGATGTCAACAAAACCAGGCCCAAGAGTACTTTTCGGGTGGGCTTAGGCTGGGTCAGCCTCAAAAAAGTGCAGGGCTTTACCTCAGTTATAATTTTCCAATGGCTTCGAAGCCACTGATTGCTCCATCCATCCTAAGCGCAGATTTCGGCCACCTGGCCGAGCAGATCACCCAAGCCGAGCAGGCCGGGGCTGATTGGCTGCATATTGACGTCATGGACGGGCATTTTGTGCCGCCCATTACCATGGGCCAGATCGTGACCCAGGTGTGCCGCACGCACAGCCAGCTGCCGCTGGATGTGCACCTGATGGTGGAAGCGCCGGACGGTATGCTGGCCTCCTTCGCACACGCCGGTGCCGACCATATTCACATTCATGTGGAAGCCAGCGCTGACCCGGTGGCCAGCCTGCGTGCGATCCGCTCCCTGGGTTGCAAGGCCGGCCTGGCGCTCAACCCGCCCACCCCGGTAGAGCAAGTGCTGCCCTACTTGGCGGAGGCAGACATCGTGCTGGTGATGAGCGTCAACCCTGGCCGCAGCGGCCAGGCCTTCATTCCCGAGAGCCTCTCGAAAATTCGCACTCTGCGCCAGGCGATTGAAAACGCCGGGCTGGACACCATCATTGAGCTGGACGGCGGCATTGACGCCAACACCCTGCCGGGTTGTTTTGCCGCCGGCGGCTCAGCCTTTGTGGCCGGCAGTGCAGTCTTCTCCCACCCCGATGGGATTGCGGCGGGCCTGCGTGCCCTGCGCAATGCCCAGCTCGTATCCCAGAACTAGGAAAAACTATGACGGCAAATGACCCCCACGGCAGCATTCATGTCTCCCCACGAGCCATTGCCACCATTGCCTACCAGGCGGCCATACAGTCGTACGGCGTGGTGGGCCTGGCCGCCAAGAATTTCCTGGATGGGGTGAGCCACTTCATCGTCAAGGACCCCACGCATGGCGTCGAGGTCAGCTACGAAGATGATGCCATCCACATCGATATTTACATCGTGGTGGAATACGGCACCAACATCAAGACCATCGCCTCCAGCGTAGCGCAGACCGTGCGCTTCAACGTGGAGAAGGCGCTGGGCTTGCCCATTCAACACGTCAACGTGCACATTCAGGGTCTGCGCATCAGCGCCGGCTAAAAAATCCAGCAGAGAAGCAGGTCTTATCATGTCGGAAACCATGCAAGAACGCGCCCACCGCGCCAACATCCTCCAGCAGCGCCCCGTTGACGGCAACGGCGTGCGCAGCCTGGCCCTGGCGGGCTTTGGCTGGCTGGAGGCTAACAAGCAGTCAGTCAACGCGCTCAATGTCTTCCCTGTACCGGATGGCGATACGGGCACCAACATGGTGCTGACGATGAAGTCTGCCATCGAAGAGATGCAGAAGAACACCGACCCGAAGGCCGGCAAGGTGCTGGAAGCGATTGCGCGTGGCGCTCTGCTGGGTGCGCGCGGCAACTCCGGCGTGATCCTTTCGCAGCTGTGGCGCGGCTTTGCGCGCGCCGCTGAAGGCAAGGACCTGCTGATGGCTGAGGACCTGGCACGCGGCTTCAGCGAATCGCGCGACACGGCGTACAAGGGCGTGGTGCGCCCGGTGGAAGGCACTATCCTCACAGTATCCAAAGACATGGCCACCGCGGCCGAAGAAACGATTGCCAGCGGTGTAAAAGACCCCATTGCCCTGCTCGAAGCGGTGCTCAAGGCGGCGGATGCGTCTGTGCGCCACACGCCAGAGCTGCTACCGATCTTGAAGGAAGCAGGCGTGGTCGACTCCGGTGGCAAGGGCCTGTACTTCCTCATTGAAGGCATGCTGCGCTGGGTGCGCGGCCAGCAGGTGCGCAACGCCGAGAGCATCATTGCCCCGATTGCGGCGCTGAACTTGGAAAACTCGCTCGAAGCAGTGGAAGAGGGCCAGGACTATGAAGTAGTGGTGGACTTCCGCCCTAATGGTGAGCTGGCCCTGCAAGAGTTTTACGCCGAGCTGGAGAAGATGGGCACGTCGATTCAAGTGGGCGAAGGTGAAGGCATGTACCGCATGCACATTCACGTGCCCACCGAGAAACGCTACGAACCGATCGATTACATCATGGGCATTGGCACCGTGACCAATGTAGCCATTGAGAATCTGATGGCGCAGATGGATGACATCAGCGCCCAGGCCAAGGGCCGCGGCCAGTACACCGTGCGCCCGATTGCCGCCGGCCAAATCGCCGTGGTGGCGGTTGCCCCCGGCGCAGGCATTGCGCGCCACTTTGCTGATCTGGGCGTGGCAGCCATCATTGAGGGCGGCCAGACCATGAACCCCAGCACGGCGGATATTCTCAAGTCCTTCGAGAACCTGCCGACCGACAAGGTCATCATTCTGCCCAACAACAAGAACATCGCCCTGGCGGCGCAATCGGCCGCCGAGCTGACGGTTAAGGAAGCCATCGTGCTGCCCACCAGCACCGTGCCGCAGGGCATCGCTGCCATGCTGGTGTGGGATCCCACCGGCGAGCTGAGCGCGGTGGCGGATGCCATGCGCAAGGCCAGCAATGGCGTGCAAACCGGCGAGGTGACCACGGCCACGCGCAGCGTGGACATCGATGGCGTGAAAGTGAAAGACGGCCAGATCATTGGCCTGCACAATGGCAAGCTCAAAGTGGCCGCGGGTGATGTGGAGCAGGCCAGCCTGGAACTGCTGAAAGAGATGCAGTTCGACACCATGGAAGTGCTATCCATCTACTACGGAGAAGAAGTAGAGGAGCAGGTGGCCGAATCGGTGGCCAACACCATCCGCCAGACCTACCCTGACCAGGAAATTGAAGTGCAGCACGGCGGGCAGCCGCACTACCAGTTTATTTTTGCAGCGGAATAACGCACACACCAGGCATGTCCGTCGCCATTGTTACTGACAGTACCGTCTCGTTCCCCAGCCCGGTGTTTCCCGGTCGGGAGCTTGTGCACATCCTTTCGCCGCGCTGGCAGCCCGAGCTGCCCGCGGGCGTGGAGCGCCTGAAGGCTAGCGACCTACCCGCCACCCTGCGCGGCACTTCGCCTGGCCCGCAGTTAAAGGCGCCACGCGCCGCTGACTTTGAAGCCCTGTACCGCCAATTGGGTCAGAGCCATGAGAGCGTGTTGGTAATTCTGCACTCCAATCACTTCAGCCCCATTGAGGAAGAAGCCCAGGCCGCCTCTGGCAGCGTGCACGGCAAGGTGGCCGTGCGCGTGGTGGACAGCCTCAACGTGTCGTTAGGGCTGGGCTTGCTGGTGCAGGCGGCGGCGCAAGCCAGCGCCAACGGCATGGCGCTGGCCGAGCTGGAGCTGTATGCACGCGGGCTGCTGCCGCGCGTGTTCGGCATGCTGTGTGTGCCGGGCTTGAGCTACCTGGAACGCGGCGGTCACCTGAACCACAGCCAGGCGATGGTGGGCGAGTATTTGGAGATCCTGCAAGTCTTCACGCTGGACAATGGGCAACTGGTGCCCACACAGAAAGCCCGCAACACGCGCCAGCTTGTGGATGTGATGTACGAATTCTTGAGCGAATTCACCGATTTGCAGCACATTGCCTTGCTGCAGGGCGCCCCGGCGTTTGAGGCGGAGACGCGTGCTTTGCGCGAGCGCCTGGCTGAAGAAGGCGTCACCACACCGATCAGTGAGCAGATCATCAATGCGCCGCTGGCCAGCCATATTGGGCCACGTTCGCTGGGGCTTTTTGCGATTAGGGGTAGAGATTAGAGATTGGTAATTAGCAATCTCCAATCTATAGCTAAAGACGCTAACTGATACCAGCAACTGAATCTCCCGTCTTCAATCTCTATTTACCATTTACTACTTACCAGTACAACATCTTCTGCAGTTAGAATCTCATTCATGCACCCTGCCCTCAGCACCCTGAGGAAGTATTTCCGTCTGGAAGCCGAGCGCGGCTACGACAACCGCGCCGTGCTAGGTGGGCTGGAAAAGATGCTGCCTCTGTGGGGTAGCAATGCACGCGCCGAAGGGTTGGACGAGGCCCTGGTTTTGGCGTTGACCCAGCAGCTCAAGAACTATGACGTGCTGGAACCCACAGAGCGGCAGGCCGCTCTCAAATCTGCCTGGGCGATAGCCCAGGGCAAGCCTGCGCCGCGCGCAGTGGTTGCCAAAAAGACAAGCCAACAGCCAGCAGCAACCACAAAGACACAAAGCACACAAAGAAAGACTGCCTCTGATACACAGGCAGACAAACCTATTACAGCCACGGCCAAGCGTGCTGCGCGCAAAACCGCCAAGGCCGCTGCCAGCGATGAGGCAGCCAAGCCCGCCGCCCGCAGCGCAACCCGGCGCAGCAAGCCGGCGGCACGCCGCGCCAAGATCGAAGGCGAACCGGCTGCCCTGGAGGCGAGCACCACGGTGCTGACCGGCGTGGGGCCGGTGAATGCCGAACGGCTCGAGAAGCTGGGTATCTACACCCTGGGCGACATGCTGTATCACTTCCCACGGCGCTACGACGATTACAGCCAACTGCTGCCCATCCGTGAGCTGCGCTATGGTCAAGTGGTCACGGTGATTGGCACGGTGAAGAGCAAAAGCCGCCACGGGCGGCCCTATGGCGGCAAGCAAGTCTTCGAGATCGTGGTGGATGATGGCACGGCCGCCCTGCGGGCGACCTGGTTCAACCAGCCGTGGATGTTCAAGAATTTCCGTGAGGGTGACGATGTAGTGCTCTCCGGCAAGATAGACCAATACCTCGGCCGCCTGACCCTCAGCAGCCCCGAATGGGAGTTGGTGGAGGACGAAGACGCCGCGGCGGATACGCAGCACACCAATCGCATCGTACCGGTGTATCCGCTCACCGCCGATATCCGCCAGCGCTGGCTGCGCGGCCTGATGAAGAAGGTGGTGAGCTACTGGGCGCCGCGCCTGCCCGACATGCTGCCCGCCGACCTGCTAGCCAACGCTGACTTGCTGCCCTATGCGGAGGCGCTGCAGCAAGTGCACTTCCCCGCTTCGCAAGAGCAACTGGAAGCCGCCAAGCTACGCCTGGCCTTCAATGAGCTGTTCCTGCTGCAACTGGCCGTGCTTATCCAAAAACGCATTTGGCAAGGCGAACGTGCCACGGCCTTCCTACCAGCGGCGGGCTGGCTGGGGGCACAGACGGCGCGCTTACCCTTTGCGCTCACCCCAGCGCAGCACAGTGCCCTCGCCGACCTACTGGCCGATATGGCCAGCGGCCGCCCGATGAACCGCTTGCTGCAAGGTGACGTGGGCTCCGGCAAGACGGTGGTGGCGGCGCTGTGCGCGGCGCTGATAGCGGCGCACGGGGCGCAGGCGGCCATCATGGCGCCCACCAGCATCCTGGCCGAGCAGCACTACGCCAGCCTGAGCAAGCTGCTGACTGGCGAAGGTGGGCCGCTGGCGCTCGGCGAAATACAGATGATGATCGGCGCCACCAGCAAGGCCGAGAAGGACGAGATCAAAGCCGGGTTGGCCGATGGGCGCATCAAGCTCATCATCGGTACGCACACGCTCATCGAAGACCCGGTGGTGTTCGATGCGCTTGAGCTCATCGTCATCGATGAGCAGCACCGCTTCGGCGTCGGCCAGCGTGCCGCCCTGCGCAACAAGGGCACCAATCCGCACCTGCTGGTGATGAGCGCCACACCCATCCCGCGCTCGCTGGCGCTGACGCTGTATGGCGACCTCGATGTGAGTGTCATCGGCGAACTGCCGCCGGGCCGCCAGCAGGTCAGCACGCATATAGTGCCGCCGCGCCAGATCGAACGGGCGCATAGCCTGGTACGCAAAGAAGTGGCTGCCGGGCGGCAGGCGTTTATCATCTACCCGCTCATCGAAGAGAACGAGAATTCGCAGGCCAAGGCGGCGGTAGCTGAGCACGCCCGCCTGAGCAAAGACGTCTTTCCGCAACTAAAATTAGGCTTGCTGCACGGGCGCATGAGCGCCGAGGATAAGGATGCGGTGATGAGCGCCTTCCGTGACCGCCAGCTGGATGCGCTGGTCTCCACCACCGTGATCGAAGTAGGCGTAGACGTGCCTAACGCCACGGTGATGCTCATCGAAGGCGCCAACCGCTTCGGCCTGGCGCAGCTGCACCAGCTGCGCGGCCGTGTGGGCCGCGGCAGCGAGCAGGCCTATTGCATCCTGGTGCCGGACAGCGAAGACGCCCTGGAGAACGAGCGACTGACCGCGCTGGCAGGCACGCATGATGGCTTCAAGCTGGCCGAGATCGACCTGCAGCAGCGCGGCCCCGGGCAGTTCATGGGCATGGCGCAGGCCGGCTTCGGCGACCTGCAGCTCACGCTGCTGACGGATACACGACTGATCGACAAGGCCCGCCGCCAGGCGCAGGCCCTGCTGGAGGCTGACCCCGAGCTCAGCCAGCCAGACCACAAACCAATCGCCGCAGCGCTGATCCACTACACGCGCGACGGCAAGGGAGATTTGAGCTGATGATTCGTGCATTGTTCCCCGCTACGTTTGACCCCATCCACAACGGGCATATTGATATTGCCCTGCGCGCCAGCAAGCTATTTGATGAGATCGTGGTGGCGGTGTACGAGCTGCCGCAGAAGAATCTGCTGCTCTCCACTGACACGCGCGTGGAGCTGGTGAAGGAAACCTTCAAGGACGAGAAGAAGATCGTCGTCACCACATACTCCGGCCTCACGGTGGACTATTGCCACCAGATCGGGGCGCAGGTGATCGTGCGCGGACTGCGCGTGTTCTCAGACTTTGAGTACGAGTTCCGCATGGCCCTGGCCAACCGCCAACTGGCGCCGGACCTGGAGACAATCTCGCTCATCACCAGCAAGGAGCACAGCTTCCTGTCCTCCACCACGGTGCGCGAAGTGGCCTCGCTGGGTGGCGATGTTGCCAGCATGGTGCCGCCGCATGTGAAGCAGGCGCTGGCCGACCGCATCGATGAGATGGCGGCCAACGGCGAGCCGAAGTACCCGGCCACGCCGCTGCGGGACTGATAATCAGAACCAATCGATTAATCAAAGGAATCACCGGGTTTGATTAACCGATAGCTTTAGATTAAGGATTTGGCACTCCCTGCAAGTTGCCTAAATGGAGATTTACAGATAAGCTAGGCTCAAATCTTGCATCTGCACGCTAGAAGGCAAGAACCAACCTATGGATATTCTTCAACTCGTAGACAAGCTGGAAGAGCTCTTTAATGAGAGCCGCCCCCTGCCGCTGACCAATAACGTCATTGTGGATGAAGACCGCATGCTGGATCTGATCGATCAGATGCGTGTGGCCATCCCCGATGAGGTTAAGAAGGCCCAGAAGCTGATCGCTGAGCGCGACCGCACCATGGCCCAGGCGCAGGAGGAAGCCCAGCGCACCCTGCAATTGGCGCGCGAGAAGAGCGATGGCCTGGTGGAGCGCGACGCGGTGGTCACCGCCGCCGAAAGCCGCGCCGAGCAGATCCTGCAGCAGGCGCACCTGGACGCCGAGGCCACCCGCCAGGAAGCCGATGACTACGTCATTGAGACGCTGACCAGCCTGGAGATGGAGCTGGAGCGCGTGCTCAACCAGGTGCGCAACGGTATCCGCACGGTGATGCAGCAGCAGGAAGAGAAGCGCGCCGAGATGCAAGCGCGCCAAGGTGGCGGCCAAGCTCCGCTCGGCTAGACAAGCACATTTGAGAATCAAAACGCCCGTGAGTTCACGGGCGTTTTTTTATTGGTACGTGAGCTGCATTTGGAAGATGAGCCACTAAGGATTCTACTTTCCGCAGATGTATTCGATACCTAACTCTCGGCCAGCACGATGATCTTGTCACCATCGCCGAAGATGACGGATTCGGATTTGGGCGGGTTGGTGCGCACGCCATAGGCCTTGTCCGGGTAATTGGCATCGGCACGCATGCGGTAGCCGATGGCGGTTTCGCCGCGGCGGCGGGCGGCCTCCACCACGGTGTAGAAGTTCACCGGGCGGCCCTTTTCTACATATAGCTCCACCGGCTTGAGGTAGATCTCAGCGCCTTCAGGGTCAAAGATATCCTCGAAGACTGCGTACAAGTCTGCGTTCTCGGCAAACTGGGCCATCATCAGGCTGATGAGCTGCTCGCTGACGATGAAATCATCCACGCGGGTCACCTGGGCCAGCTCACGGTTGCGCAGGTCGAGCATCTCGCTGACGATGGAGAAGGGAGTCTGGTCGTGATGGAAGATATCGCGCAGATGTAACAGGGTCACCAGGGTCATGGCATCCGCCTGCTGCACACCGCGCTCCACGTAGGCCAGCACGATGACGTGATCGTAATCATCCACACGCAGCGCGTCCAGCAGGCCACGGTCCGTGGCATCACCTTGCATCACCACCAGCTGCAAGTTCTGCAAGCCAGCCGCCTGCACGCGGATACCCTCGGCGGCCGCCTCGCTGATGTCGGCCACCACGCGCAGCTCCGAACCGCACGTGACGTAGTGATCGAGCTCGCGCATCATGGTGAAGCCGTTCTGGTTCCAGCCCAGGATGAGGATGCGCACGGGTTGCGCCGGCGGCTGCTGCACATCTGTGTGGATAAGCTGAGAGTGAATTTCGATGTCGCTGGTGTCGGTGAGGCGCAGGGTGTCATCATCTGAAGACAGGGCAAAGAAGTGGTCACCCGCCTCGATCACCGTATCCATGGCTGGATTCAATAAAATCTCGCCTTGCGCTTTACGCAGGCCCATTACGGCGGAGTGCTCATAGGCCAGCACGGCTTCGCCGTATGTCTTGCCTACCAGTTTTGGCTCTTCCTTGAAATAGATCTCGTCACCCTCAAAATTCATCAGCTCGGTGTACACCACGGAGAGACCGGATTGGTGGTTGGCCTGTGCCACCAGGCGAGAGATCAGGTCACCGATCAGCACCACTTGCAGCTTATCTTGCGCGCTGACCAGGGTGAGCACATTCAGATTGCGCGCATTACGCACCTGGGTGCTAATGGAATACGGTTCCTCGCGGCGGTCTGCGGCGTTGGTGATGGCCAATACGGACTTGATCACCTCGGCATCCGGGTCAGCCGTGTCGGGCGGCAGAATGATGATGGCTTTGCTGGTTTGCGGGTTGGCGATGTTGATATCCGTGGGGTCACTGGGGCGGCCCGTGCGGCAGATAATGCGCGTTTTGCTGCCGCGCAGGTCTACGCGCTCACGGATCTCGTCTTCCATTTCTACTTTGTCATGGTCGGCCAGCACCACGATGCAGGCGCGCTTTTGATTTTGGTTGGCGATGACCAGTTCATTGAGAATGGTGAAAATTTGCGGCGACCAGCCCAGGATCAGCGTGTGCCCAAATTCAAGCACGCGTGAGCGGCCCTTGCGCATCTCCTCGATGCGGCGTTCGATGCCATTGTTGAGCACGCCAATCAGCGCGCTGACGATAAACAGGCCGCCGAGGGTCACCATGAGCATCACGGCGCGGAAGCCTAATCCCGTATCGCCGCCCAGCGTGCCGGAATCGAGGGCGCGCATCATGCTCTGCCAGGCCGCCTCGGCAAAGCTGAAGGGCTCCATGGCCTCATCGGGCGATAGGCCGGCAATGGTCAGGATGGCTGCGGCCAGCAGCACAACCAATAAGGAAGCAGCAAACAGCACGCCTACCAGTGCGGGCGTGCCCAGAGACATCAGGTTATCAAAGCGGTACCGCAGGCGGTCGCCAAAAGATGGCTTCATAACACTCCTCTGATGCCGATAAGTTCAGGGGATTATATAGGCAGCGCTTACTTCGCTCCGCGCTCACGGCGGGTAAAAATCAGGTCTTGCACCCAGTCGTTGAGCCAGGGGAACAGCTCAGAGAACAGCACCACGAGGTGATAGATCCACGGCTGCACCACGCTGCGCCGCGGGCGGCGCACCAGGCTGCGCACGGTCTGCGCCACCTGCTGGGGCGTGAGCACCAGCAGGCTGGGCGTGCTCAGGCGCGATTTGCGCTGCATGCCCGTGTGGCTGCCGAACTCGGTGGAGACGCCGCCCGGATACATCACCGAGACTTTGATACCGAAGATGCCCACCTCGCGGCGCAACGCATCGCTGAAACCGCGCAGGCCGTATTTGGTGGCGGCGTAGATGCTGTAGGTGGGCGTGGCCATCAGGCCGGCCAGCGAGCTCATGTTGATGATGTGGCCGTGGCGGCGCGCAATCATATGGGGCAGCACCGCCCGCGTGGCCAGAATGGCGCCGGTGAGGTTGACCTGAATTTGGGGAATGATGTCTTCTTGCGGGTCGAGCTCATCCAGCCATTTGGTGCGGCCAAAGCCAGCATTATTGAAGAGCACATCGATCTGGCCGTAAGCGGCCAGGGCTTGCTTGACCATGCTCTCGACCTCGGCGGGGTTGCCTACATCGGCGCGCACGGCAAAGGCTTCGCCGCCGGCCGCCTCGATCTCGGCTTGGAGCGCCTGGAGGCGCTCCAAGCGGCGCGCCGCCAGCACCACACGGTAGCCATCGGCAGCCAGCAGGCGGGCCGTAGCCTCGCCAATGCCAGAAGAGGCCCCAGTGATCAGAGCTACGGATTTGGGCTGGCTCAAGGTTGGATCAACACCGGAATACTGTTGAGGTGCAGCAAGCCGCCATCACGCATGGACTCAGCATAGAGCACAATGCGGCCGGGGGTTGCGGCCGCTACGGACCAGGTGAGCGTGCCGCTAAACGGGCCGGGCTGGCCAATGTCTGGCGCGTCGATGGTGGCATAGGTGCTGGCGAGCACATTGTTGCTGTCGCCGCAAATGGCATGCGGCTCACCACCGCCCTCGCCTGCCCCACACAGCATCAAGCCCAAGTTGGATTCAAAGTAATACTCAGAGAAACCGCTCACCGTAAACGTGCCGCCGCTGATAGTGCTGTTCGGCAGCGGGAATTGAATATCAATGTTTTCGCCAGCCACCGGCTGCGGCAGCAGCACGGCGCTGCCAGTAGGCAGCAAGGTCACCTCCACGCTGGTGAGGTGCAGAATGCCGCCGTCCATGGCGCTGTGTTCCATCACCGCCACGCGGCCCGTCTGCTCATAGGGCACCGAGAAACTCAGCTCGGCAGAGAAGGGGCCGGGATTACCAACATCGGCGGCAATGGTGGTGGGTTGCAGCGCGAGCTGGTTGCCAGCTTCATCGTAGATAGCGATCACCAAGGTCTGCTCAAAGGTGGGGCGAGATTGCCCGCTCACCGTGACCGGAGAAACGAGTTGTGACGCGAAGCCGGGGCTGCCGAGCAGAATAGCTTCGAGCGCTACCTGGCCATCGCTGGCCTGTGTTGGCGCAGCTTGCGGAGACGCTGTTTCCTGACTGGGTGCGGTTGCGCTGGGCAGCACTACATCAATCGTAGTGGCGGTGGGCTGTGCGGGCGTGCCCGGCAGATTGCAAGCCGCCAGGGTCAGCGAGACTAAGGCACACAGCACTGCGTGTATTGGCTTCATCGGATAATTATCACATTGAATTCTTGGAGTTGTAGTGAGACAAGCCTACCCCCACGGGTACAGCAGGTCACGCTTTTTTACGAACCTTGTCATTCTGACCGGGTGTGTACATGTACACTCGAATCGCCGTGCCCAGACCAGGGGAAGAATCCTTGCTGCACATCTTCTAGGTTGAGTTGTTTATGTAAAAGTAAGGATCTCTCGCTTACAACGAACCTTAATCACTTGGTTGAAGGTTCGAGTTCCATATATCCACGCACTTCATCCACCAAGAATACCGAGCCAGCCACCAGTACCAAGCCATCCCTTGGGCAGGCGGCGCGCGCCGCCTGCAAGGCTGCCGCCGGCTGCGGCTGCGCCGTGGCGGGCAGGCCGAAGGCCAGCACGCGCTCGGCCAGCTCCCCGGCGGGCATGGCGCGCAGCTGGGCCGCCTGGGTAGCGTAGACCATTTGGATACGCTCGGCCAATGGCTCCAGCACGCCGGCCAGGTCCTTATCGGCAGACACGCCCAGCACCAGCACCACCGGCTGCCCTGGAGCATAGGCATCCAGCGCGGCGCGCAGAGAGCGCGCTGCGGCGGGGCTGTGCGCGCCGTCCAGGATGGTAAGCGGCTCCCCCGGCAGCCGCTCAAAACGGCCGGGCCAACGCGCCGCCGCAAAGCCAGCGCGGATGGCCTGCGGGCTGAGCGGCACGCCGCGGCTGTTTAGCTGTTGCAAAGCTGCATAGGCAGTGAGCGCGTTGGTGAGCTGGTGCTGGCCGAGCAGCGCAATATGCAGCTCCTGCCATTCTTCATCCTCTGCGCCGCGCAGGCGCAGGTGTTGGCCGTGCCAATCGGCCGAGATCAGCTCGGCCTGCCACTGCGTCTCGACCAGCGTGAGCACTGCGTGCTGCGCGGCGGCCTCGGCCGCAATCACCGCGGCCGCTTCAGCGGGCTGCGGTGCGCTCACCACGGGCACACCCAGCTTGATGATGCCAGCCTTGTGCGCGGCGATCTCGGCCAGGCTATGGCCCAGGATGCTGGTGTGGTCATAGTCAATCGGCGTGATCACGCTGACCGTGGGCAGCAGCACATTGGTAGCATCCATCCGCCCGCCCAGGCCAACTTCCACCACAGCTACATCAACCGCCACACGTGCAAAGTGGGCGAACATCAGCGCCACCACAACTTCAAAATGCGTCCAGCCTTCTTGTGGAGCGAGCGAGGGATAGATGTGCTCAAAGCTGGCCTGCAGTTCAGCTTCACTAGCCCGCATCCCATTCACGCGGATGCCGTGCAAGGCTCCCGAAAGATGCGGCGAGGTAAACAGGCCAACACGATACCTCTGTGCCTGCAAGGCGGCAGCACACAGCACCGAGACCGAGCCCTTGCCGTTGGTGCCGGCCACATGCAGGCTGGGATAGGCCTGCTGCGGCTGCCCCAATGCTGCGAGCGCACGCTGCAGCCGTTGCAGGCTGAAGTCCTCGGCGCGCAGGCCGTGCTGGTTGCGCTGGGCCAGGTTGGGAAGCCCGCTGAGGTAGTGCTCCAAGGGTGGAATCGACATAGGCCGGATTTTAACGCTCAAGAAGATTAGAGATTTCCCGCTAGTACCCATGTATGGGGTAAAAATTTTAAGGTTTAGCCATATGCGGGTGTTGTAGGAATGATATCATTCGCCCCAGCGCGGCCATCTGAGCCGCAAAACCCACAAGGAGAAGAGCTATGAAGATTCGTTTCTTTCCCGTGCTCGCCCTGGCAGTAGTGTTGTCTCTGCTGCTGGCAGCATGTGGCGGCGCCGCCGCGCCGACCGAAGCACCGGCCGCCACTGAGGCGCCCGCTGCTACCGAGGCCCCCACTGAGGACCCCGGCCCCGCTTACGGCACTGAGGAGAACCCCATCGTTTGGGTGCTGGTTCCTTCCCAGGACACTGACGCCGTACTGAGCGGTGCAAGTGGCATTGCTGCCGCCGTTGAAGCCGCCACTGGCTACGTCATTGAGCCCGTGATCTCCACTGACTTCACTGCAGCTGTTGAAGCCATGTGTAGCGGTGAAGCCCAAATGGGCGCTCTGAACACTTTCAACTACATCGTGGCCAAGCAACGTGGCTGCGCTGAGGTTGGCCTGGTGTCCATGCGCTTCGGCAGCACCTTCTACACCGGCCAGATCGTGACCCGCCCTGAGACCGGCATCACCAGCCTGGCTGACCTGGTCGGCACCACCTTCTGCCGCCCTGACCCCACCTCCACCTCCGGCTGGGTTCTGCCCTCTATCGCTCTGAAGGCCGAGGGTATCGACCCCGAAGCTGACCTGACGATCGTCGACGCCGGCGGTCACGATGGCGTGATCATCAGCGTGTACAACGGCGACTGTGATGCGGGTTCCAGCTTCACGGACGCTCGCACCAATGTGGCTGAGGCCTACCCGGATGTGAACGAAGTGGTCACCGTGGTCACCGAGAGCGCTCCGATCCCCAATGACACCATCAGCTTCTCCCCCGATGTTCCGGCTGACGTCATGGCTGCCATCACTGAGGCCCTGTTGGCCCTGAATGACAGCGAAGAGGGCCTGGCCCAGCTCAACCAGCTGTACAGCTGGAGCGGTTTGGACACCACCGAAGACAGCTTCTACGATGGTTTCCGCCAGCAGCTCGAAGCCGCGGGCATGTGCATTAGCAACGAAGGCCGCATCAGCGAAGACTGCTAAGGTCTGAGCAAGGCTTAGATTAATAAAGCGGGAAGGTGGCGCTCAACCAGCGCACCTTCCCGCTTTTTTCTATGGATTAACCAGAGGATTCTCTTTTACAATTACTCCTATGCTTACAGTCGAACACCTTACCATGATTTACCCCGACGGTACCGTGGCGCTCAGGGACGTAAGCTTTGAAGTCAAAGACGGCGAATTCCTGGGCGTTATTGGTCTGAGCGGATCTGGCAAATCCACCCTGTTGCGCTGCATCAACCGACTTTTAGAGCCCACCGAGGGTCGCATCATCTGGAATGGCAAGGACATCACTCACTTACCCCAGGGTGAGCTGCGCACCGTGCGCCGTGAGATCGGTATGGTGTTCCAACAGTTCAACCTGGTCAAGCGCTCCAGTGTGCTCACCAATGTGCTCTCCGGCCGCTTGGGCTACACGCCACCCAGCTGGGCGTTAGCAAATCGCTTCAGCCGCCAGGATCGCAAGATGGCACTCAATGCCCTGGAGCGAGTAGGAATTCCGGAGAAAGCGCTCAACCGCGCCGATGAGCTCTCCGGTGGACAGCAGCAGCGCGTAGGAATTGCGCGAGCGCTGATGCAAGAACCTAAAATGATTTTGGCCGATGAACCCGTGGCCAGCCTTGACCCTGTGTTAGCACATTCCATCCTTGGTTATCTTGAAAAGCTAAATAGCGAAGACAATATCACCGTGTTGTGCAGCCTGCACTATCTTGACCTAGTGCAGCGTTATTGCGAGCGCGTGATTGGCCTGCGCGATGGCAAAGTAGTCTTCGAAGGCACCAAAGATGACATTGCCAAGATGAGCGATGAGCGCTTCCGCGAGATTTATGGTGAAGATGCAATCCGCATGGGGGGTTTGTAATGGCTGAGACAAAGAACCTTCTCGCCAGTGAACACCCGCGCGGCAGCCTGCTGCACGCGGTACTCTCTTTCTTTGTGCCTGGTCTTGGCCAGTTTGTGAGCGGTGCCCGCAGCCGCGGCTTTACCTTGCTGATAACGGTGCTGACTCTGTTTGGCATAAGCATGTGGACGGTGGCCCAGCGGGCACGCTTTCCCGAATATGCCATGGCCACCAGCGTGTACTTCCGCATCGTGCTGGCCTGTGCCGCGCTGCTGTTGTTCCTGCTGGCCATCCGCCACCTATTGACCCGCTTCGTACTCAAAGACCCGCTGGCAGAAACCTTCACCATGTATGGTGTGGTTCTGGTGTGCTTTGCCCTGCTGGTGTTTGTGGGCGATGACATTCTGGCTACGGCGGTCTCGGCAGAGCAGTTGAGCCAAATCCACGCCGGCACGGCCCTGTACTCAGCTGCCGCGTTGGCGGCTTTGTGGCTATGGCAAATTGGTGATGCCGCTCGCATTGGCAATACAAAGAGCCTGGGCACCAATCGGGATGGCACTACACGCTTTCCTTCCATGGCCGCCGCCATTGTGCTTGCCTGCTTGCTGGTGTTTGCCCTGGGCTACAACCTGACCGGTGTAGATATGCCCAAGGCCATCCGAGAATACGAAGATGTTGGCATATTGTTGCCGCGTATCTTGTGGCCGTGGCGCGCCGCCTTTGCTTACGACCAGGAAGTTCTTGAAGTCGTCCAGAAGATTCAGGCCCCCTGCACAGACGAAGCTGCGGCACCGCCGCCTAACCCAGAACTAGACGACGATCCTTGGATTAGTGCTACGCCCACCTGTGGCGAGTTGAGTAGCCGCCCGGTGACCGGAGGTTTAATCCTCGGCACGGAGCTGACCATTACAGGCGGGAATTTTGTACCCGGGCAGGAAGTGCTGGTGCGCTGGGCCAATCCGATTGGCAACCCGTTTACGCCACGCGGCATGGGCGAAACCACCATCATCATTGATGAGAACGGTGAATTCGAAACCAAGCTGAACATTCCCGATGCGGTAATTTCTCCTGAGACTGCCACCGGCGCCCAGGTGCACTCCCTGATTATCCGTCAGGAGAGCGTGCTCGTCTTCGGCGGCCGGCTAAGCAATGAAATGCAGCTGGCCCTGGTGGGCTTGCTGGAAACCATCATGATTGGCTTGATGGCGACCTTCTTTGGCATTGTGGCCGCCTTCCCGCTTTCGTTCCTGGCCGCCAAGAACCTGATGGCCCCCATCATGAGTGCCCCCGAACGTATTGTCGGTAATGTACTTGGTTTGTTGGCAGGTGGCTGGGCCGGTTTGAAAGTAACCGATTTTGTCTCGGCACAACTAGGTGGCCTGGAGCAAGCACCGGTACAGATCTTCCTGGTGGGCGTACTGGCCGTTTTAGGTCTGGGCTACCTTGGCCTGCAGTTGGGCGGCCGCGTGTCTGAGGCATTGCTCTCCCGCCTCGGCAAGGGCAATGGCTACTGGGTTGCCTCCGTACTGCTGGGAGTGATGGCAGGCTTCCCTGGCTACCAGCTTGGCCTGGGCTTCAGCCGTGGCATTCGCTCCATTGTGCTTGGCGCCGAAGTGGCTGCCATCAACGAAGAAGTGTATGGCATGATCGGCGCAGTGTTGGTGGCATTGGTCACAATGTTCTATCTTTACCGCCGCAGCAACACCCGGCGCGTACCTATCGGCTTGATGCTCTATGCGGTTATTCGCACCATTTTGAACGTGGTGCGCTCTGTGGAGGCGCTCATCTATGCCATCATCGCCGCCATCTGGGTGGGCCTTGGCCCCTTCGCCGGCACGCTGGCGCTGACACTGCACACGATTGCCTCGCTGGCCAAGCTGTACTCGGAAGCCATCGAAAGCATTGACCCTGGCCCGCTGGAAGCGCTGGATGCAGTTGGAGCCAACCGCTTGCAAAGCATCGTCTACGCGGTAGTGCCGCAGATTCTGCCGCCAGTGATCTCCTTCACGGTCTATCGTTGGGATATCAATGTGCGCATGTCGACCCTGCTCGGCTTCGTGGGCGGTGGCGGTATCGGCTTCATCCTAATCCAATGGATTCGCCTCTACCAGTATGAGGCGGTGGGTATTGCAGTGTGGCTGATAGCCATCACCGTGGCCGCGCTCGACTTTGTGAGCTCGGAAATCCGCGAACGCTTCGTGTAAGCAAGTACGCAAAACCAAAAGAGCCTCGGCAATGCCGAGGCTCTTTTTTTTATTCGCGCACTTCCATATCGGCGGAGAGAATCTTCAAGCCGAGGTTATGCAAGATTTCATCCTGCGCGGCCCACATCCTGCGGCGCTGGGCCGGCTGGCCGTGGTCATGCCCCAGCAGGTGCAGCACGCCGTGCACCGCCAGCAACTGCAGCTCCGCTGCCAGGCTGTGCCCGGCGCTACGTGCCTGGGAGCGGGCGCGCGGCACAGAGATGATGACATCGCCAAGATAGCAGCGGCCACTTTCGGCATCCTGGCCGCCATCGGCAAAAGAAAGTACATCCGTAGATTTATCCACGCCGCGGAATTGCTGATTGAGCTTGCGCAGACGCGCATCACCCGTGAGCACCAGGGTGAGTTCTATGTCTTTCTCAACCTGGCCTTGCTGCTGTAAGGCGGCCGCCACAGCCTCCTTCAATGGGCGCTCAAATTTCTGGCCCTGGTAGCGGGGGTCTATCTGCAGGTGGAGCATGCTGGCCGCCCTAGTGCTTGGGCGGCAGAGACTTGATGGCAGGTTGGGCGTCCAGGGCGTTGAGCGTCTTCTCGTCCAGGTCTGGATAGACCAAGCGCGGGTGATAGACGCCGCGCAGGCCGGTAATAAAGGTATCCGCCACGATGGCGAGGTCACGCATGGTGAGCGTGGTGTCATCCAGTTGGCCGTTGTTGAGGCGGCCGTCAATTACGCTGCGCACCAGGGCGGAGAGCTCCTCCTGGGTTTTGGGGCGCTCGGCACGCGTGCGCGCCTCACAGCCATCCGCCAGCATCACCAGCGCCGTCTCCCGTGATTGCGGGCGCGGGCCGTCGTAGCGGAACTCACGCGGGTTGACTTTGCTCTCATCGCCGCCTACAGCGTCCAGCGCACGCGCGTACTGATAACGTGTCACCAGCGTACCGTGATGCTCCTTGATGAAATCAACAATGCGCTGCGGCAGGCGGTGCTTGTGGGCCAACTCCACCCCGTCTGGCACATGGCGGATGATGCGCTGGGCGCTCTCGACCGGGGTGAGATCCTCGTGCGGGTTGGTGGCGCCAGTCACCTGATTCTCGATAAAGAAGTGCGGCTGGCGCGCCTTGCCCGCATCGTGATACAGCGAGCCAATGCGCGTGAGCAATGCATCCGCGCCGATGGCTTCGGCGGCCTGCTCAGCCAGATTGGCGATGAGCAGGCTGTGCTGGTAGGTTCCAGGCGCATGGCGCATGAGGAATTGCAGCAGCGGGTGGTCTGGCCGCGCCAGCTCCATGAGCTGCACTGTGGTGGTGAGCCCCAGCCATTGGGCCAGGAATAATTGCAGGACGATGGTGAGGCTGGCAGAGAAGAATCCGTTCAACCCAGCCGCCCCTACCAGAGTGAGCAGGCCAACAATGTCGGTAGATGCCAGCGGCAGGCGATAAGCGATCAGCACGGCGGCGCCGGCCACCATCACGGCAGCGCCAGCCCAGAAATAGGTCATCACCCGTTGGGCGCGTTTGAGAAACAAGATGCCAAACAAGCTGCCGATGAAATAATACAGGGTAAGGTCAAAGGCGTTGGGCAGATTGTAGGCAGCCAGCACGCTGAGCACCAGCGAGAACACCATGGCGGCCCGCGAGCTGTACAGTGTCGCCGTCAGCAAGCCAAAGCCCGCCACCGGGAACAAGTACGGCATCACAGTGCGGTCAACGATAACGAAACGCGCCACCAGCAAGAAGGCCACGAAAAGAGTAGAGACCAAGGTGAGCTCACGCACCTTATCGAGCAGTTCTGAGCGGAAACGCAGAAATAACGCTGCCAGCGTAAAGGTGACCACGGCCACAGCGACGGCACCGACGTAGTTCTGCCAGCCGGTTTCGGGCTGCACCAGCCCGAACTGCTGCAGCGCTTCCAAGTCCGCCTCGTTGAGCACCTGGCCGCGTGAGACGATGATCTCATTGGTGACGAAGGTGCGCACCGCCGGCGAGACAGCCGCACTGGCTTCCTGGCGTGCGGCCTGCGTCAGCGTTTCAGAATAGAAGCTGTTGGGGGCCACGAAGGCGGCCACGATCTCGGACACCAGGGTGGCCTGGTCTTGCGGCAGCGACAGGCTGACCAGGGCAGGCACGCTACGGCGCGCCTCATCGAGGCGGCTCTGGCGGATGCTGCTGCGCATGATCTGCTCCAGCACCACAATGGCCTCCTGGCGCACGTTCTGCCAGGCGTTGTCGTTCAGCAGCAGGATGGCTTGAGCGCTCTCGCGCCCCAAGGAGACGTTTTGCAAGGCAGTGAGGTCGCCGATCTTTTGCTCCAGCGTGGCGTAAGTATCTGCACGCACGCTGTCAATGAAATCCACGGCGGAGCGCAGGTGCTCCAGCTGCTGGCGGGCCACGGTGGCATCCGGCGCACCGTATACCGGGGCCACCGCATCGGCGGCCTCGCGGCGGTCACGTTCGGTGAAGACGGCGCTCTGGTAATTGAGCGTGCGCGGCGCCACGATATCCTGGCTGACGACATCGCCCACCTGGGCGCGCAAACTCGCCTGGCGGGTGGAGAAGGGCATCACCAAGGCGGCAATTGAGATGAGCAGGCAGACAGCCCACAGGGTCCACAAGAAAATGCGCTTGCGAGTGGACCAACGCGGTTCTTTGCGTTGGATTTCTATGGGCTTTTTCAGCATAGAGTCAGTAATAGAGTTTTACCCTTGCAGCTTGGCTTTCACCAAGGCGCTAATGTGGCCGCCATCGGCGCGGCCTTGTACCTGGGGTAGCACCAGTTTCATCACTTTGCCCATGTCTGCGGGGGCGCTGGCGCCCGACTCGGCAATGGCAGCGGTCACAATGGCTTCAATTTCTTCGGCGCTCAGGCCAGCAGGCAAGTAGCCTTCAAGGATGCCAGCTTCAACCTTGGCTGCGTCTACCAAATCAGGGCGATTGGCCTTTTCACCTTCGGCCATGGCCTCCTGGCGCGATTTGAGCTCCTTCTGCAGGATGGAGATCACCGCAGCTTCGTCCAGCTCGCCGCGCTTGGCCACTTCAGCTTCTTTTACTGCCGCCAGCGCCATGCGCAGGGTGTTTTTGCCCACGGTGTCATTGGCCTTCATGGCCTCTCTCAGTGCGGCTTCGAGTTCAGCTTTTTTGCTCATATCAAGTTAATTATACCGAGCTGCAAGGCACAAGCAATACAGACTTTGTGCAATAATAGGATTTCGAGGGGTGAGATGTCCTATATCCAAGATAATCTGCTGCCAAATGAAGAAGTGATCTTCCAAGCCGATGTGCACCCGGTGGTGTTTCTCCGAGCCTTGGTAATGCTCTTTTTTACTCTGCTACTCGCTGTGTGCGCCACCGCGATGATCGCGCAGAATCCTCAACTTACTGGCAGTTTCATCCCTACGCTATGGTGCTTGGCTGGTATTACGCTCTTCGGCACAATCTCGCTGGCAGTACGAGCACTGGTGTACAAAGCCTCTACCGAATTTGCCGTTACTAACCAGCGCATTATCGCCAAACGAGGCTTTATCCGCAGATCTACGCTCGAAGTCATGCTTCCCAAGGCGGAGAGTGTATCCATTGATCAGGACATACTAGGCCGCATGCTAGGGTACGGCAGCCTGACCGTGGTAGGTACAGGTGGTACGCGTGAAACAATCCACCTGATTGACGACCCTGTGTATGCGCGCCACATGATCAACCGTGTTATCAACGCGGCCAGACAGTCTAGCTCCACACGATCACGAGAAGAGTATTAGACCAGCCGATTAGGCTAAGTTCGCTAGACTACCCCAGCGGGTGCTGCATGCGGCGGCCACCCAGCAGATGCAGGTGCATGTGCGGCACCTCTTGGCCGCCGTCTGCGCCGGTGTTCATGATCAGGCGATAGCCGCTCTCGGCGATGCCTTCCTGGCGGGCCAGCTCGGGTACCAGGGTCAGCATGCGGCCAGCGGCGGCGGCATGCTCGGGCGCAAGGTCGTTGGTGCTGGCCAGATGCGTGTTGGGAATGATGAGAACGTGCGTAGGCGCAAGGGGATGAATATCACGAAAGGCAGTGACGTGCTCATCCTGATAGAGCTTGGTGGCGGGCAGCTCTCCGGCCACAATTTTGCAGAAGATGCAGTTGTCTGACATACAGCCACCTTTATTGAAATAGATAAAAAAGTGGTGTACCGCAAGCGGTACACCACTTAATTATACGGAAACTCTCGTGCTTACGGCTGCAAAACAACGAAGTTGTCGAAGACAACGTCTACGCCGCCGACATCAAAGCTGCCCGCGTACAGACCCACATCACCCGAGGTGAGCGAGCTGTCGAACACCTGCACCAGCTGCACGCCATTGGCGTAGAGGGTAATGGAGGAGTCAATGCAATCCAGGCGAATGCGGTTGGACTGCTGGCCAGTGCGAATAGCATCGCTAAACTCACCGCTTTCCATGCCCACCAGCTCCCAGTCGCCGCCATCGATGCGGCGCCAGATGAAGTAGTAGCCATCACTGGCGATGGTGGCCGCATAGAAATTGTTGTTGTCCACAAAGCGGCACAGCAAGCCGAACTCGTTCTCCTGCGGGCCGCCGATCATGACCGCATCCACCTCAGCCGAGATGGCGCTGTAGTTGCCGGAGCCGGAGCTGGCCCACACGGCGTAATTGGTCTCGTTGACCGTGATGCGGTATTCACCGTTGTCATAGCTCGTGGCGCCTTCGGTGAAGAAATCAATCGGCCAACCAGTGCTCTCATCAGAGAAGTCGTCGGTGTAGATCACCGCGCCCGAGGCCTGCTCACCGAATTGAGCCATCAACGTTTCCAGCGGAAAGGCAGTGCCGCCCGCCATCATGGTGGCGGCCATGCTCTGGGCATCATCACTCAAGCCGCTATCAGCCAGCGTGGTGGCCATCTGCACGAATTCATCCAGGCCGGAGGTGGCCAGGGCGGTGCCAACTACATTGCCCACCAGGTCACCTGCGCTGGGCAGGGACAAGCCGGCACAAGCCAGAGCAACCAGGCTGAGCAAGCCAATTACGATAATTAATTTCTTGTGGTGCATCTCTCTCCTTAAATGATGCAAGCGGCCAGAGGATCCTGGCCGCTTGCAAAGAATGCTGAACTACGGGCGCTGGGCAACAAAGTTATCAAAGAAGATATCGATACCGGGGGTGGCGAAGCTGCCCGCGTATACGCCTACGTCACCGCTGCTGAAGCTGGAGTCCGTGGCGGAGACCAACAGCGAACCATTGACGTACAGGGTGAGGGTGGAGCCTACGCAATCCAGGCGCACCCGGTTGGCGGCGCTGCCCAAAGCGATCAGGTCAGAGGGCAGCATCGACTCAGCGCCCACATAACCGAACTCGCCATTCTCAATCTTGATGATGGCGTAGTAACCATCGCTGCTGACGCTGCCAGCGTAGAAGTTGCCTTCATCCTGGTAGCGACAGATGACGCCGTACTCATTGTCATCCACACCGGAACGCTTGCTGCCATCCACCTCTACGATGACGTCGGAGGCGCTGATGCCGGGGTTGGCCCACACGGAGGAATAATCGGTGTCCACCAGGATGTGATAGCCGCCATCCACGTAATCGGTCTCTCCGTAATCGTAGGTAGCACGGTCCCAGCCACTGCTGGTGCTGGAGAAATCATCCTGGAAGAGGATGCCCGTATCCGCGGTGGGCACCACCGTGTTGCCGCTGCTGGTAGGCGAGGGGTTGTTAGCTGGGGTGCTGGAGCCAAAGCTGCAGGCCAAACCAGCGAAGAGTAGAACAAAAATTACGAGCCAAAGTTGTTTGCGCATATGATTCTCCTTAATCACGCTGAGAACGATTCTAGCACGCTAGTGTTATTGGTTCACTGGGAAATTTGCTCCAGCCAGTGGGCCGCCAGATCAGCCTGGGGGCCACTGGGCTGCAGGGCCAGCACCTGGTTGAGATGCTGGCGCGCCTCGCCGGTGCGCTGGTTGGCCAGCAGGTGAATACCGTAATACAGATGGGCAGGCACATAGGCAGCATCCGCCTCCAGCGCCTGCTCGAAGTATTGCTCTGCGGCGGCATAGTCACGCAGCAGGGTCAGGGCGCGGGCATGCAGGGTAAGCAGGTCCGCCTGGTCTGGCAGGCGGCGATGCAGGCGCTCAAGCGCAGGCAGGGCAACCTCTTCCACATACAGGGCAGACTCCACGCTGTAGACCGCCACAGCACGCCAGATGGCCGGGTCATCCGGCGCCAGCTGCATGGCGCGCTCCAGATAGGGCAGCGCGGCCACACTATCGCCTTTGAGCACAGCGTTCTCTGCCAATTGCATCTGCACCAGCGGGTTTTCAGGATGTTGCAGGGCGGCTACGCGCAGGTTTTGCTCGGCGCGCTCAAAATCGCCTTGCCGCTGCCAATAGAGGGAGAGGAACAGACGCACGGATAGCGAATTGGGGTCCAGCTGCTCGGCTTGCTGCAATGCGGGCAGACCATCCTGCCCATTTTGCTGCAGCGCCTCGCCGAGGTAGGCCCAGGCCTCAGCAAAGTCTGGGTTGGCCTCGACGGCGGCCAGGAAGGCCTGGCGAGCAGCGGCCCACTCCCCCACCGCGCCCAGCGCCTGGCCAGTGGAGGTGAGCAGGTAGGCTTCGTCACCACTGAGGCGGCCGCTCTGTATTCCCTGGCGAATGGTCAGCGCAGCGCTGGCATACGGGCTATCCGAAAACGACAGCTCGTTGAACAGCGGCAGCGCCTCCAACGGCTGGCTGGCAGCGAGCTCCACGGCCTGGCGGTAGCTCACCTCAAAAGAGGATTGGGTGGCCTGCACGGTGGGCGTAGGCAGGCCGCCGTGGCGCGGCAGCCAGATGCGCATCCACCAGGTAGGTAAGGCAAAGACCAGGATGGCGAGCGGGATAAGTAGCCAAAGTTTGCGAGAAACGCGGCACATGGGGAGATTATAAATAGTGTGATGGTCTATTAGTCGATTGGTCTACTAGTCAATCGAAAGACCAATCGACTAATCGACCAACCGACCAATGGAGAGAGGGGAGGAGGTATCTAGGTATAATTCATTCCTGAGTAATAAATCACAAACTTTCTCGTGGAGTCACATGGACTTTCAATTAAGTGAAGAGCACCTGATGGTGCAAAAGATGGTGCGAGACTTTGTTCAGAAAGAAGTCAAGCCCGTCATTCAGGAGTGGGACCGCAAGCAAGAGATGGCTCCCTTCATTTTGCCGCGCATGGCCGAGCTCGGCCTGCTGGGCATCAACATCCCCGTACGCTACGGCGGCCAGGGCTTTGACTACATCACCCTCGGCCTGGTGTGCGAGGAGCTGGAAGTGGGCGACAGCCCGCTGCGCGTAGTGATGTCTGTGCACATGGGCCTGAACAGCATGGCCCTGCTGCAATGGGGCACCGAGGAGCAGAAGCAGAAGTTCCTCACCCCGCAGGCCAAGGGCGAGAAGTACGCCTGCTTCGGCCTGACCGAGCCGGGTGCCGGCTCGGACGTAGCCGGCATGAAGGCCACCGCCCGCAAAGTGGGTGACGAGTACGTGCTGAACGGCGAGAAGATGTGGATCTCGCTGGCCAGCAAAGCGCACCACGCCCTGATCGTGGCACGCACCAACCCAGACGTGGAGCCCCACGCCGGCCTGAGCGCCTTCATCGTGGAGCTGGACCGCAAGGGCGTCACCACGGGCGACATTCACGGCAAGCTGGGCATGCGCGCTGGCTCCACCGGCTACATCGCCATGCAGGATGTGCACGTGCCCGCCGCCAACCTGCTGGGCCAGGAAGGCGAAGGCTTCAAGATCGCCATGTCCTGCCTGGACAACGGCCGCTACACCGTGGCGGCTGGCGCTACGGGCCTCATCCGTGCCAGCCTGGAAGCCAGTGTGAAGTATTCGCACGAGCGCAAGGCCTTCAACAAGGAAATCGGCCAGTACCAACTGGTGCAACAGAAGATCGCTTACATGGTGCAGCAGTACGAGACCTCGCGCTTGCTGTACTTGAAGGCAGGCTGGATGAAGAACCGCGGCGAGCGCAACACGCGCGAGACCTCGCTGGCCAAGTGGTACGCCACAGACGCCTCGTTCGACGCCGCCTCGGAAGCCATTCAGGTGCACGGTGCCTATGGCTACAGCGATGAGTACGATGTGGAGCGCTACCTGCGCAACTCCAAGGGTGGCGTGATCTACGAAGGCACCAGTGAAATTCACCAGCTAATGCAGGCTGGCTATGCGCTTGGCTACCGCAAGGATGCTGAGCTGCGCTGTGAGCTGCCCGCCTACGATACGGAGTACTGGCAGGCTGAAGGATAACTTCGTCATTGCGAGCGCAGCGAAGCAATCTGGTTTGATGCATGAGCGAAAACCAACCCTGCGTTTACATTATGACGAACATTCACAATAAAATCTTGTACACCGGTGTCACCAACAACCTGCAACGAAGGGTTCTAGAACACCGAGAACAAATGCCTGGAAGATTTACGGCAAAGTATCGGGTAAACAAACTGGTTTACTTCGAAACTACTGAACAAATGCTCGACGCCATTGCAAGAGAGAAGCAAATCAAGGCTGGTTCAAGGCAAAAGAAGATCGATCTGATAGAGGGTGTCAACCCAGAATGGAAAGATCTATACGTGGAGCTTTTTGGATAAGTTAAAACCAGATTGCTTCGTCCGTTGCAGTGGATGCATTTCATGCATCCACTGCATACTCCTCGCAATGACGAGGAAAAGCTAGGAGGAACGTTGAAAATAGCAGTCTTTGTGAAACAAGTGCCGGATTCTGCCGCCAAGCTGACGGTGGATAACGGTGTTGTGAATTGGGGTGACGCCCCGCTGGTGATCAATCCGTGGGACGAATACGCCGTGGAAGCCGCACTGCAACTGGCCGAGAAGCACAACGGCGAAGTGGCCGCTTTCAGCCTGGGGGATGAGAACGCCAAAGAGGCGCTCAAGCACGCCCTGGCGATGGGCGCTAACAGCGCCACGCTGATCAGCGACCCGGCGCTGACCGCGGCAGACGCCACTGCGGCTGCGCGCGTGTTTGCCGCCGCGGTGCAGAAGCTGGGTGGCGTAGACCTGGTGGTCTTCGGCCGCCAAGCCATCGACTCAGACACCGGCCTGGCCCCCGCCATGACGGCGCGCGTGCTGGGCTGGCCCGTGCTGAGCATGGTGGCCGCCATCCCGGCGCTGGAGGCTGGCACCATCAAAGTCGAGCGTGCCATCGAAGAAGGCCGCCAGGTGGTCGAAGGCAAGCTGCCGGCCGTGCTCAGCATCGTCAAAGATTTTGCCGAGCCGCGCTACCCTTCCTTCATGGGCATCCGCAAGGCCTCCAAGGCTGAAATTCCGCTGTGGAGCCTGGGTGACCTCGGCATCAGCGCACCCGAGTCTAGGGTGAGCTGGAGCGAGATCACGGCCCCAGCCCAACGTGATGTGACCAACGAGATGATCACCGGCGCTAATGCCGATGAGATTGCCGCCAAGCTGGCCGACCTGATCATTGCTGAGGGGGTGCTGTAATGGCTGGCAACGTGTGGGTATACGTAGACCACTTCAAAGGCGCGGCCCTGCCCGCCTCGTACGAAGCGCTGGCTGCTGCCAAGACAGTCGGCAGCAAGGTCACCGCGCTGATCTTCGGCCAGGGCGTAGACGCGCTGGCGCAGAGCGCCTTCCATTACGGCGCGGATGAGGTGCTGCTGGGCGATGACGCCAGCCTGGCCGATTACCGCGCCGAGGCCTACGCCAGCTTGCTGAGCAAGCTGGCCAAAGAGCAGCAGCCCGATGCGGTGCTATTTCCCACCAGCACGCGCGGGCGTGAGATCGCGGCCATGGCCGCGATCGACCTCGAGACGGGCGTGCTGCCGGATGTTACCGAGATCAAAGATGAAGGCGGCACACTGGCCGCCATCCACCCGATTTATGCTGGCAAGCTGCTGAGCAAAGTGATGGTGAATGCCAAGCCGGCGCTGGTCACGCTGCGCGGGCGTGCCTTTGGCAAGCCAGTGGCAGACGCCAGCCGCAGTGGCACGGTCACCAAGGTGGCCGCCGCCGTGGCTGAGGGTGACTTGCAGACCAAGGTGGTGGATTACGCCACCGTGGAAGGCCGCGTGAGCCTGGCCGATGCTGGCGTGATCGTCTCTGGTGGGCGCGGTGTGGCCAACAACCCAGCCCTGACCCCGCCAGCCGAGATCACCGACGAGAAAGAAAAAGAGATCTGGCGCGCCCAGCAGGGCTTCGCCATGATCGGCGAACTGGCCCAGGCGCTCAACGGCGCCGTTGGCGCCAGCCGCGCTGCCGTGGATGCCGGATACATTCCGTATGCCAACCAGGTAGGACAGACCGGCAAAGTGGTATCGCCTGACCTGTACATTGCCCTGGGCATCTCGGGCGCCATCCAGCATTTGGCGGGTATGCGCACCAGCAAGGTCATCGTGGCCGTGAACAAAGACCCGGACGCGCCGATCTTCAAGCTGGCACGCTTCGGCGTGGTGGGCGACCTGTACGAAATCGTGCCGGCGCTGACCAAAGCACTGAAAGAACGGCTTAGTAAATAAGCTATTAGCAGTCAGCATTCAGCCATTCAGCTAAAGCAAAAGAGGCGCAGCAAATTGCTGCGCCTCTTTTTGTGGGCTTCGTAGCGCATCGCTCGCAATGACAGCGGCTTACGCCTCAGCCGTCTTTGCGAGAACGGCGCAGCCGTTCACATCCTCGCAATGACAGACTACCCAGGATAGCTGAACTCGCCTACCAGCTCGCCATTGAGCCACAGCGAATACTCACCATCGGGCAGCCCAGCGAGCGGGATGGAAATGGATTCGTCAAAAGGATGCAATACCTGCGCACAACGCGCCAGCGGGTCTACGCTGGTGTACAGGCTCACATGGATCTGCCCCTGGGCGTTGGCCGGCGTGATCTCGTAGTGCCACAGGTGACACGGCGTAGGCAGACTGCCCTGCACCACCAGACTGAGCTGGATGGGGAAGCTTTCCAGGATCAACAGGTCGGCGGAGTCAACATAGATCGGCCCCTGCGCATTATCGGGAGGCAGCTCAGTAGCAGGTGATGCACCACAAGCGTTGAGCACAGCGGCCAGAAGCACAAGAAGGAAGATTCGAGTTTTCATACTCACACAACGCCTCTAATCCCTACGATGTTCCCGCACGGATATTAAGGTTGAATAAACCATGCGCTGCTCACCAGCGCGCTACGGGTGAAAACGATAAAATCGCATGTATGAGCCAGCTGAACCGGCTAGAAGCACGCCTGCAACGCCTGATCGAAGAAGGCACCTCGCGTTTATTCGCCTCACAAGACACCAAGGGCGCGCTGGCATCGCAATTGATCGAAGCCATGCAAGCCGAAGTGCAGCTGGCTGGCGAAACCCTGCAAGCCCCCAGCACCTACACCATTCTGGCGCACCCGCAGCACGCCAGCAGCCTGCGCGCCAATAGCGCCCTGCTCGAGGAGCTGAGCCAGGCGCTGCAGCACGCGGCCAACCAGGCGGGCATTGTGCTGGCCGATGAGCTGGTGGTGCACGTGGCCCCGCAGGACGGGCTGGCCGAAGGCGAGTTCCGCGTGCGGGCGGCCGGCGTGGGCGTGAGCCTGAGCACCACGCAGAGCTTGCAAGCCATCAGCGAGAGTGACTTGCAGGCGCAGGCGCCGGCAGGCGCCTTCCTCATTGTGGCCGGGGCCGAGATCTTCCCCCTCATCCAACCCATCATCAACATCGGGCGCAAGAACGACAACCAACTGGTCATCGAGAACGCCCAGGTCTCACGCCGCCATGCGCAACTGCGTGCCATCGGCGGGCACTATCACTTCTTTGACCTCGGCTCTACCGGCGGCTCGCACATCAACGGCGTGGAGACCAGGAGCGCCGTGTTGTTGGCTGGCGATGTCATCCAGCTGGCTGGCGTTGTGCCGCTCATTTATGGGCAAGACGCGTCTGGCAAAGCGCAAGAGACGCAGGAAATCCATACTAATGCACAGCGTCTGAGCTGATGGCAGACCTCACCGCGTATTTTCTCCTCGGGCTGCGTGGGCTGATGGCGCTGGCCCTGTATGGCTTCCTGGGCTGGTGCTTCCTCACGCTGTGGCGTGAGCTCAACCAGCAGGCCAGCAACCTGGCACGCCAACGCGTGCCCGCCCTGCTGGTGACGCAGGAGGCAGGCGGCCAGCAGCTGCGCTTCAGCACCCCCGAGGTGACCCTCGGCCGCCACCCCAGTTGTGAGTGGGTGCTGGACGATGACACCGTGTCCTCACGCCATGCGCGCCTGGTCTTTCATCATGACCATTGGTGGCTGGAGGACTTGGGTTCGCGCAATGGCACCTTCCTCAACGGCGACGCCTTGCGTGCCCCGGTGGTGCTAACCAATCAGGACCGTATTCGCTGTGGGCAGGTGAACTTCGCCCTGCAGATCGAAGCGCTGTCGCAAACTACTTACGAACAGGACCAGCCATGACTGACACACCGCAACTCGCCATCATCGGAGGCTCTGGCCTGTATGACATGCCGGGCTTGGAAGACAAGCAAGAGCACAGGGTCAGCACACCGTTTGGGGAGCCTAGTGCACCGGTCATTTCAGGCACGCTGGAGGGGCGCCGTGTTGCCTTCCTGGCGCGGCATGGCCTGAAACACACCATTTCGCCCACGCATGTGAACTACCGAGCCAACATCTATGCCCTCAAATCGCTGGGGGCGCGCTGGGTGCTGGCGGTGAGCGCCTGTGGCTCCCTGCGCGAGGATTTTGAGCCGGGCCATATTGTGGTGCCCAACCAGTTGTTTGATTTCACCCGCCGCCGCATCAGCTCCTTCTTTGATGATCCCGGGCTGGTCACGCATATTGGCGTGGCTGACCCGTTCTGCCACGACTTCAGCAAGCAACTGCATCGCGCCTGTGTGGCGGCGGGCGCTACCGCCCACATGGGCGGCGATTACATCACCGTTGAGGGGCCGCGCTTTTCCACGCGCGCCGAATCCAACATCTACCGCGCCTGGGGGCTCTCGATCATTGGCATGACCACATCCCCCGAGGCCTTCCTGGCGCGTGAAGCCGAGCTGTGCTACGGCGTGATGGCGCACGTCACCGACTATGACGTGTGGCACCAGGAGCCGGTGAGCGTGGACATGGTGATGCGCACCATGCAGCAAAACACGCACTATGCCCAAGCCGCCATTCGCCAGCTGGCCGCCACGCTGCAGCCGCCGCAGTGCGAGTGCGAGAACGCCCTGGCCTCGGCGCTGATCACCCAAAAGAAGCACATCGATCCCGCCGCACGCCAGAAGCTGGGCCTGCTGGTGGACAAGTACCTGAGCAAATGAACATTCCCCGCCCGCTGAGGCGCCTGCTGCCGGCCAGCGTGTCTGCAAGCCTGCTGCGGCTGGCGGCGGCCTTCATGGGCTTGTTTGCCCTGGCGCTCACCCTCTCGCCGGCTGTGCGCCAGCGCAGCCTGCTGCCGCTGGCCGAGCTGCGCTGGGCGCACTGGCTGGGCGTAGCAGTCTGGGTGCTGGCCATGGTCTGGCTCGACCGGCGCACGCGCGACAAACTGCCCAATCGCGACCCCTTTCTCATTCCGGTGGCCGGCTTGCTGGCAGGCTGGGGGCTGCTCACCATCTGGCGGCTGACGGGCACTTTCGGTCTGCGCCAAACCGCCTGGCTGGCGGTGAGCTGCGTGCTGTTTGTGGCCGCGCTGCGCTACCGTGAGCGCATTCTGCCCACCCTGCGTCGCTACAAGTATGTGTGGCTGCTGGTGGGCCTGCTCATCACCGGCCTCACCTTTCTGTTTGGCACCAACCCGTCTGGCATTGGCCCAGACCTGTGGCTGGGTTGCTGCGGCCTGTATTTCCAACCCTCTGAGCTGCTCAAGCTGCTGCTGATCATTTACCTCTCCGCCTATCTGGCAGACCGCCAGCCGCTGATGAGCGGCCTGCTGCCGCTGCTGGCGCCCACGGCGGTGATGACCGGCGCAGTGCTGTTGTTGCTGATGGTGCAGCGCGATCTCGGCACGGCATGGGTCTTTATCTTCATCTACACCATCCTTATTTACATCGCAGCGGGCAAACGCCGCGTGCTGCTGGCCAGTGTATTGGTGCTGGTGCTGGCGATGATCGCGGGGTATGAGCTGGTGGGCCTGGTGCAGGCGCGCATCGATAGTTGGCTCAATCCCTGGCTAGACCCCACCAATCGCTCGTATCAAATTGTGCAAGCGCTCATGGCGGTTGCAGCCGGCGGCCTGTTTGGCCGCGGGCCGGGCATGGGCAGCCCAGGCTTTGTGCCCGTGGCGCACAGCGACTTTATCTACACCTCGATCGTTGAGGAGACCGGGCTGGTGGGCGCTATCGCCCTGCTCTCGCTGATCGCTTTCCTGGTGGTGCGCGCCTTGCGTATCTCGCTGCACGCACGCGATGCCTACCAGCGCTACCTGGCGATTGGCCTGGCGGCCTACATTGCCAGCCAGAGCCTGCTCATCATCGGCGGCAACATTCGCATGCTGCCGCTCACCGGCGTCACCCTGCCGTTTGTGTCCTACGGCGGCTCTTCGATGCTGATCTCATTTTTAGCGCTGCTGCTGCTGACGCTGGTCAGCCATGACGGCGTGCACCGTTCGGCGCCAATGCTCAATAGCAAGCCCACGCTCCTCATTGCCAGCCTGCTGCTGGGTGCGTTTGCACTGGCAGGCCTGATCACCGGCTGGTGGGGTGTGGTGCGCGGGCCGGATCTGCTCACGCGGCCAGACAACGGCCGCCGCGGCCAATCAGACCGCTATGTGTGGCGCGGCGCCCTGCTGGATGCGGAGTTACAAGTCCTCTCCAGCACCACCGGCGGCGCGGGGCAATTCACACGGGCCTATATTGAGCCCAGCCTGGGCAACATCCTGGGCTATTCGCATGCCCAGTTTGGCCAGTCGGGCTTGGAAAATGGGCTGGACCCAATCTTACGCGGCGAGGAGCGCCAACCCGCCTGGGGCTTATGGCTGAGCCATATTCTGTATGGCCAGCCCTCGCCGGGGCTGGATGTGCAGCTCAGCCTGGATACGGCACTCACTCTGGAAGGTATGCAGGCGTTGCAAGACCGCACTGGCGCGCTGGTGCTGATGGATGCCAACACGGGCGAGGTGCGTGCGATGGCCTCGCAGCCCGGCTTCAATACCGCCACGCTTGACCAGGATTGGGCAGACCTACTCAGCCGCGAGGATTCGCCGCTGATGAACCGTGCCGCGCAGGGAGCGTATGCACCAGCGGGCATCCTGGGGCCGTGGTTGCTGGCTGCGGCGCGCAGCCACAGCGTGCTGCCCGAGCCGAATAATGAGACCAGCTACACACTCAACGAGCGCACGTTGGCGTGCAGCAGCCAGCCGACTGATAGCCGCGATTGGGATGCCTTGGTGCAAGCGGCTTGCCCCGGCGCTTTGGCACAACTGGGCCTGGCGCTGGGTGAAAGCAGACTGCTGGAGCTGTACAAGAGCTTGGGCCTGTACAGCACTCCAACTGTGCCGCTGACGCAACCCAGCAGCAGCGCACCGGCCAGCCTGCCGCGCCCGGGCGAGGCTGCCACGAGCCAGGCGGGGCTGCTGATCACGCCGCTGCAAATGGCGCGCGTGGCCGCCACGCTAAGCAACGGCGGCCTGCTGCCTGAGGCGCAGCTGGCGCTGGCGGTCAAGGATGCGGATGGTGAATGGCAGCCCTATACCGAAGTGGCCGCACCGCAAGCCGTGCTGACCAGCGCAGCCGCCTTCAGCCAGGCGCAAAAGCTGGCCGCCAGCGATGCACCGCTGTGGGAGATGCAAGCCTACGCGCTGGGGCAGAACGAGCGGCGCTATGCCTGGTACGTGGCGGGCAGCTTGAACCGTGGTGCCGGGCAGCAGCCTTACGTTATCGTGGTGCTGCTGGAAGGCGGCACAGCGACGCAGGCACGCACCATTGGGCGCCAGGTGCTGCTCAGCGCGCTGGGTGACTAGCCGCGGTCTGAACTGCTGCGATACAGTTCCCCCGTTTGCAGTTACCTCACTAAAAAAAACGATATTGACAGGTAAGTACATACTTGCAATACTCTACCCGTGGACTTGCTCTTCAAGGCGCTCGCCGACCCCACCCGTAGGAACATTCTTGACGAACTCAGCAAGAATGATGGACAGACCCTGTTTGAGCTGTGCCAGCGTCTGCTCTTCGAGCACAAGGTGGAATCTTCACGCCAAGCCATTTCGCAACACTTGGATGTACTGGAAGCCGCTGACCTGATTCGGGTCACCCGCCAGGGGCGCTACAAGTTTCACTACATCAACACAACCCCTCTACTCGCCATCCAGCAACGCTGGAAAGACAAGGAGACAAAATGAGGATTTACATCACCAGCGTCCCCATCTCAGATTATGACAATGCCCTGGCCTTCTACACGGACAAGCTGGGCTTTGTAAAGAAACGCGATATTGAGATGGGCCACGCCATGCGCTTTATCACTCTGGTTTCGCCAGAAGATCCCGAGGGGCCTGAGTTACTGCTGGAACCCAATGCGGATCATCGCGGCATCAAAGCGCTGCGTGAGGCGCTGGCCGAAGACGGTATCCCTATCACCTCATTTGCCGTCAAGGATCTTGACGCAGAATATAAGCGTCTGGCTGGGCTGGGTGTGCTGTTCACGCAGAAGCCCATGCGGCAAGGTGGCTGGTACTCGGCCGTACTGGACGACACCAACGGCAACCTCATTGAGCTGACTGAGGTGCCGAGCGCATAACAAAACGCTTGCTGAAAGCTATGCGCGGGTGGCCATCATCCAGTGCGTGCCGAACTTATCGGTAAGCATGCCCAGCTCCTGCCCCCAGGCTTGCTTCTCAAACGGCATGAAGACTTCGCCACCCTCAGCCAGGGCGTTAAAAAATGCGCCAATCTTGGCGACATCGCTGCCTGCTACGCACACGCGCACATTGTCTCCGAAGATGGTGGTGGCGCCGGGTACGCTATCGCCCGCAAACAAGGTCATGAACTCGTTATCAAGCTCGGCGTGCATCACCTTGTGGGCCTCGTTCTCCGGCATCTCGTACATGTCACGGTAGTAATTGACCACCAGCTCACCCCCAAACACGTCCTTGTAGAACTTCATGGCTTGGTCACAAGTGCCGCCAAACACCAGCGACGGCAGCAATTGCACGGTTTGTTTCATGGGTATCTCTCCTCTGCTAATATGCAAGTATATGCTTGCATATTAGCAGAGGGTGTCAACCCTGTAAAGGGCAAGTCAGCCCAAATGCCTTGACACCTCCTGCTTTCAAACGCATCCAGCCAAAAAACATGGTCAGATGCAAGCCAGCTCAATCCGAGCCTCTGCACCTTAACAAATGAATACCCTTAACCGCGCCTTCAACGATGAGCAGTCTGTCAAAGCCCTTGAAGTTTTAACTACTCGCGCTCCCGTTGTGATGATGATTAAAACTTCTCACCAGCAAAGCTACGCGGGACTAAAATTCAATGCGCACGAAGCGCCGTTTGCCGACTTGCAACACGCCTGCGGCGGGCAACGGCGCGGCGGGGTCGCTTAGGGCCTCACCATCCAGGCGCACGCCCTTCTGCTCGATGAGGCGGCGGCCCTCACTCTTGCTGGCTACCAGGCCCGCGGCCGTCAGGACCTCAATAAGCGGCTGCTCTTTGCCAGCCGTAAAGCTTTCCATCTCCGTAGGCACATTCCCCTGCTGGAACACACTGTCAAACTGCACGCGGGCGGCGGCAGCCAGCTCAGCGCCGTAGAAGATCTCAGTGATCTCGTAGGCAAGTTCAGCTTTAGCTGCACGCGGGTGCAGGCTGCCATCGGCCACGGCCGCCTCGCGGCGAGCCACCTCGCTGGCGGTCCAGCGAGTAGCGAGGCGCATGTAGGCGCCCATAGCCTTGTCTGGCACGCTCATCACCTTGCCGAACATATCATTGGCATCCGTATTCAGCGGGATGTGATTGCCCAGCGACTTGCTCATCTTGATCTCGCCATCCGTGCCGGGCAGGATACCAAGGATGATGCCGATGTTGGGCTTCTCGCCCATGGCGCTCATCAGCTTGCGCCCGGCGGTGAGGATATTGAAGAGCTGGTCGGTGCCGCCCACCTGCACATCCGTCTTCAGGGCGTAGGCGTCGTAGCCCTGCATGATGGGGTAGAAGGTTTCGTGCAGGAAGATCGGATCGCCCTTCTCCCAGCGCAGGTGGAAGTTCTCACGCGTGATGAATTGCTGCAGAGTGAAGTTGGCCGCTAGCTTTATCAGATCCGCAAAATCCAGCTTGGAGAGCCACTCCGAATTCTGGCGTACCTCGGTCTTGTCCTTATCAAGGACACGGAAGGCTTGCTCGGCATACGTTTGGGCGTTCTGCTCGACCTGCTCTGCGGTGAGCTGCGGGCGCAACTGATCTTTATCGGAGGGGTCGCCGATCAGCGAGGTGAAGCTACCGATGAGGAATACGACATGATGGCCAAAATCCTGAAACTGGCGCAGCTTGCGCATGGGGATGGTATGGCCCAGGTGCAAATCGGTGGTGCGCGGGTCAAAACCGGCGTAGACGCGCAGCGGGCGCCCGCTCTCCTGCGCCTCGGTGAGGCGCTGACGCAGCTCAGTTTCCATGGCTTTGGCCAGGTTGGCATCGCCATATTCGGTGCCCTGCATCAGGGTTTTGACTTGCTCTTCAATATTCATGCATCGCTCCATTAAACAAAGACGCCCTCGCTGGCGAGGGCGCGCAACAACCCGTCACCAGCATTAGCGAGACGGGATATAGGCGTATTCCACTGCAGATCGTGCTTGCATAGTGGCATTATATAGCATTACAGGTGAAGGCAGCTCCGATACAGCCAAGCATTGCCCGTAATGCTATAATGCCGAGGTTGCGCCATTACGCCATGCAACCAAGCCTAAAGGAACTCGTTCTCGTCCTCAACACCAATTACGAACCGATCAACGTTTGCACGATGCGCCGCGCCATGGGCCTGATCTTTTCGGAGAAGGCTTCGATGCTGCAAAATGGACGTGGCGAGATACACACGGCCCGTAAGGTGTACCCTGCGCCATCCGTCATCCGGTTGGAGCGCATGGTGCGCCGCCCCCGCCCCAAAGTCAAGCTGAACAAACAAGAGATCTTCCGCCGCGATCATTACACCTGCCAGTATTGTGGCCGCCAGGACCTGGAATTGACACTGGATCACATCATCCCGCGCCGTTTGGGCGGCCGCCACAGCTGGGAGAACCTGATCACGGCCTGCCGGGCGTGCAACCACCACAAAGGCGGCCGCGTGCTGGTGGAAGCCGGCATGCAGTTGCTCAGCCAGCCGCATGCGCCGGCGGCCTCGGCGCAATACATCTTCGGCCGTTACTTGGGCGAGAATACGGACTGGGACGGGTATATAGTGGGCTGGTAGCGTGCTGCGCACGCAATGGAGAACCTACTCGGCTGACGCCGAGTAACGCTTCTCCACGCTGGCACTCGGAATTCCACGATTGAGTTTTTTGCTCACACATTTTTGGAAACCAACTAGGCTGCGCCGAGTACGCTTCTCCACGCTAGCACTAAGGCAAAGGGCGGATCTTAGACCCGCCCCACACAACAAAAAGGCGGCGAAGGGCCGCCTTCTGCAGACTTGTGATTCCGAACGAGCCGCGTAGTGATGAGGAGGAATCCGCTGTGGGTACAAAAAACGTACTACCCGTCTGCTCAAGACCTTTCTCAGACAAGCACCATCTAACTCCGGCCCCTAGCGGATTCCTCACTTCGTTCGGAATGACAAATAGACACAACCAGGAAGAACCACGCATTTGCCCAACAAAAAAGGCGGCCCTCTGGCCGCCTTTTTTCATTTCTCTTAGTTACGCTTCTTCTTGCCCGTCTTTTCAGGCCGGGTGTGGCGGTAGATAAGCGTACCCGCCGCCAGCACCAGCACCACCGCCATCAGGGTCTGGTTGGCGTTAAAGCCGCCGACCTGTGAAGCATCCAAACGCAGGAAATCGAGCAGGATACGAATGGTGGGATAGGTAATGAGATAGGTGAGGAAGATATCGCCGGGCTTGAGCACCTTGCCATATTTGCGCCCCAGACAGATGAGAAAGACCACCGTGGCTAAGCTCCACAGCGACTCGTACAAGAAGATGGGGTGATAGCGAGATACATCTGCAAATTCGGGCAGGCGATAGGCCTCATCAATGGTGATGGCCCACGGCAGGTTGGTCGGTGCGCCGTAGAGCTCCTGATTGATGAAGTTGCCCCAGCGGCCGATGGCCTGACCCAGCGCCAGCGGCGCAGCAATCACATCCAGCCAGGCGGGGAACTTTTGCCCGTGGCGCTTGGACAAGTAGTACAACGCGGCCACGCCACCGATGACGGCGCCAGGAATACCCAGGCCGCCGTTGCGGATATTGAGGGCATCCAAGGGATGGGTGAGGTAATACTTGGTGGTAATGCCCGCCTCAACCAATGAGGGCGAGGGTGTGAGAATGTGCCAGATGCGCGCGCCAATAATGCCAGCGAACACGATCCAAATGATCACGTCCCACAGGAACTCGCTCTTCATCTTGCGTTCTTTGGCAATGCGCTCTGCGAGCAGCGTTGCCAGAAAAACGCCCGTCACCATAATGATGCCGTAGTAGTAGATGGGAAAGTTGCCGATATAAATTGCTGTATCGCCAAAGGACATAAAGCCGCTCCTTACTTCTTGCTGCGTTTGGTTTTGACGGCGCGCTTGGCCGGCATCTGGCGTGACTGTTGGCGTACATGCCAGATGCGCTGCAGCGCGGTCAGGTTGGCCCCGATGGCGATGATACTGACGCCGATCAGGGGGATGTTAAATAATAGCGTAGGGCCAAGGATAAAGTAGCGCTCCACGCGGCTGAGCAGGCCCACCTTGGCCTCCAGCCCGACACTTTGGGCACGCGCCCGAATGTAGGAGACCAGCACCGAGCCAAACGCGGCCAGGTAGCTACCAAAAGCCAACCAAAGGTTGGCATTTTGGTTAGCCCACCACAGAATGCCGCCATACACCACCAGCTCGCCATAGCGGTCACTGACAGAGTCGACGAAGGCGCCAAACTCCTGCGATTCGCCGCGGCGGCGCGCCAGGGCGCCATCCAGGGCATCGAACGGCGTCATCAGCAGCACCATCAGGCCGGCCATGGGGAAGTTGCCGCGGGCGGCAAACACCGCGCCGAGGGCAATGCCCAGGAAGCCGACGATGGTAAGCATGTTGGGCGTTACGCCAAGTTTGTACAGGAATTCAACGATGGGGTTGATGAGCCAGGCAAAGCTAATGCGCAGGCGGTCAGTGAAGGTTATGGGGTCACGCATGGGGCTTGTATCCTAATGGAGCGCAGAGGCGGTGTCAAGCAAGGGGAGAGTAGCTATCAGCTTGGGGTTTGCTTCGTCGCCCAGGGCGGCTCGCAAAGACACATTGGCCAGTCTCGCAATGACAAAGGCTCTATTCCTCTTCGCCCTCGTTGCCGAAGTTGTCCAAATCCATGAGCACTTCGCGCTCGCGGCCACCACTTTGCGCCGGGCCTAGCACGCCCATCTCCTCCAGCTCATCAACCAAGCGAGCGGCACGCGGATAGCCCACCTTGAGGGCACGCTGCAAATGCGAGGCGCTGGATTTGCCGGTCACGCGTATCACATCGATAGCGCGGTCGATCAACTCATCGCGGTCTTCGGTGAGCGCCTCGCGCTGGAGCAGGCTATCCCAGGGGGCCGCTTCGCCCTCCGTAGGCCAGGCGTTCTGCCAATAGGCGATGACGGCTTCGATCTCTGCATCGGTGATCATCACACCTTGGGAGCGCTGCGGGCCAGCTGCCTCAGGCGAGAGGTAGAGCATATCGCCGCGGCCGAGTAGCGACTCGGCGCCGGTGGTATCCAGGATCACACGCGAGTCGATGGCGGAAGCAACGGCAAACGAAATGCGCGCCGGGAAGTTAGCTTTGATGAGACCAGTGACCACATCGGTGCTGGGGCGTTGGGTAGCCACCACCAGGTGGATACCCACGGCGCGCGCCATCTGCGCCAGGCGCACCAGGGTGCTTTCAGTATGCTCAGCGGTATTCATCATCAAATCGGCCAGCTCATCGATCAAAACAACAATACGCGGCAGGCGCTCGGCGTCTTCGCTCTTCTCAACCTTGCGGTTGAAGCCGTCAATATCACGCACGCGTTCTTTTTCCAGCAGCTTGTAGCGGCGCTGCATCTCGGCCACCACCCAACGCAGGCTGGCGGTGATGCGCTCCATCTCGGTTTCCACTTTGCCTATCAAATGCGGCAGGCCATTGAAACGCACCAGCTCCACCATCTTGGGGTCAAGCATCATCAGGCGCAGATCGGCCGGGCTGTTGTTCATAAGCAAGCAAATGGCAATCGCAGAGATGAGCACAGATTTGCCCGAGCCGGTGGTGCCGGCCACCAGCAAATGCGGCATACGCGCCAAATCGGCGGCGATGGGTTCGCCAGACACATCACGCCCGAGGGCAATACCCAACGGCGAGTTGAGCTTGTGGAAGGCCATGCTGTCCAGAATCGGGCGCATGCGCACCGTCATCGTGCGGCGGTTGGGCACCTCGATGCCGACATAGGAGCGGCCGGGCACCGGCGCCTGGATGCGCAGGCGCTGCGCTGAAAGCGCCAGCGCCAGGTCACGCTGCAAGGCGGAGATCTGCGAGACACGTACGCGTTGGCCGCCCTGCCCCGGCAGGTCACCCGGGCGCTGGATATAGCCGGGCTCCACGGCGAACTGCGTCACCGTTGGGCCGACCTGAAAGTCGACCACTTTGGCGGGCACGCCCAGCTCAGCCAGTGCCTTCTCCAGCAGACCGCCCATCTCATTGATGTGGCGCTCGTCTGGGCGCGTGCTGCGTTCTTCTACCAGCAGCTTGAGCGGCGGCAGGTCGGCAGAGCGCGGAATGGCTTTGACCGGGGTATGCGGCTCCTCGGCCAGTTTGAAGTCTTTGCGGTACTCGGCCGGCAGGCGGGCTTTGCGCGGGCGCGCCGGAGCCGGCTCATCTTCGAGTTCAGGCTCAGCAAACTCAGCGCCGCCCATGGGCGAGGCACTGAAGACCGGCTCACCGTGCGGCTCGTACTCGGGCAGCGAGGGTTCGTCGTACTCAGCCTGGCCGCGCAGCCATGCCGTAGAGCTCAGGGCGCGCAGGCCAGCCAGCGTAGCTATACCAAGAAACACGAGAGCGATGATGGTTACTGAGAGCCAGTTGGGCAAAAAGGTGTTGAGCAGCAAACGGCTGCCTTCGGCCAAGCCCCAGCCGATGAGCCCGCCAGCACGCCCGGTTTCCGCATGCTCCAGCGAGAGGCCGGTGAACAGACTGAGCAATGCCAGGCTGGCAAACACAGCAATCTCAAAAGCGATCAGGCGGCCGGGGGCCAGATTGGCGCCCAGGCGGCGGCGTTGCAAAAGCTGCCAGCCGGCCAGGCCCAGGCCGATGACCACCAGCACCGAACCCCAGCCCAGCCAGCGCCGCCACACGCCCACCCAGGGCGAGAGCCAGGCGCCGCCGGTGAGCCCCAGCAGGCCGAGGATGGTGATGAGCGCCAGCGCGATCAGCAGCACGCCCAGCACATCCGAGACGTAGTCTGCCGGGCCGCCCTGTAGCCAGCCGACGCGCTCCCACAGGCTGCGCTGCCGCGGGGGCGGCGGGGCAGCCATGTTGCGCGTGCGGGCGCTGCGTTTCTGGGGGCCGGGTTCAGGCATCACAGTTCCTAATTATTGTCGCAACGGCGCTTAGGCGCTGTCTCCGCGGTCGGGCGTTTCCAGCCAGGCCGGGCCTTCGGCATTATCCTTCCACGGCTCGCCGAGCAACTGCAAGCTGAGGCGCTGGCGCTCTGGCTCGACCTGCAACACTTTCACCTGCACCTGCATGCCAGCTTCGAGCACTAAGCGCGGGTCCAGGCGATGATGCAGGCCCATTTGCGTAATGTGGATGAGGCCTTCCAGCCCTTCTTCCAGTTTGGCAAAGGCGCCAAAGTGCACGACCTCAGTAATCTCGGCGGTGACCTCGGCATCCATCGGGTAGCGTTCCATCACGCTGGCCCAGGGGTTCTGTTGGCCGCGCTTCACGCTCAAGGAGACACGTTCCATATCAGAGTTGATCTCCAGCACCACGACGGAGAGCGTATCGCCCGCTGAAGCCACTTCACGCGGGTGGCCTACACGGCCCCAGGAAAGCTCAGAAATGTGCACCAAGCCTTCCACGCCGCCCAAATCAATGAACAGGCCAAAGTTGGTGACGTTGGTGACCTTGCCCTCCAGTTGCTGGCCGGGCTCCAGGGTTTGCAGCAGCCCGTGGCGGGAGCCGGGGGCGCTTTCGGCGGCGCGCTCTGAGAGCACGATGCGGCCGCGCTCCGGGTCACATTCAATGACCTTGAGCTCCATCTCTTTGCCCATGTAGCTTTCGAGCAGCTTCTCGGTGATGCGCTGGCCGTTGGCGGTAGCCTGCAAGTGCGAGCGCGGCACAAAGCCCTGGAATTCCTGAGCGCGCACCAATAGACCGCCCTTGTTGAAGCTCACCACTTCGGCGTAGCACACGGTTTCATTTTCCTGCAATTCCAGCACGCGGCGCCAATCCACCCAGCCCATGCTTTCATCGGCTTTGGGTTTGGGGGCGCGGGCAGGGCGCCCACTGGGGCGGCCTGTGCTGCGGCCCGCTGGCCGGCGTCCCTGCGGGCGGCGGCGGGCGGAAGCCCCTGGCCCCAAGTGTTCATCTGCCAACGAACCGCCCCACCCTTCACTGCGGGGGGCAGATGAGTTTCTGGCGCGGTCATACTCATTCATCTAGTCTGTTTCCTTTCCATTTTTCACAGCAAGAGTGTCTTTTTCCATTTCAAGCAGACTACGCGCCACGCTTTCAATGGCGACGCGCTGCTTACGATACAGATCAGCTTCAGACATGGCCAGGCGCATAGCAACCTCGCGCACTTTGCGGCCCTGCATGAACTTCATTTCCAATAAGTTGTAGAGCATCCATTCGCCATTGAGGCGCGGCTCGCCATCCGGGCGGTTGCGCTCGATGGCAGTCTTCAAAATGGCGCGCATAGCCAGCGAAGGGTTGCCTTCGTGCTCATCCAGCGCACCCTGCACAACTTGCAAACCGCGCAGCGGGTTTTGCGTGAGCTTGGGGCCGCCCCAGTAGTGCGTCAGCGCATCCCGTACCCAGCGCACCAGGTCTTGATATTTGGGCAATTGCTCGACTTCACTGAGCACTTCGGCCTGGTCATAGCGTGAGGCGGCACGTAGGCGTTGGATCACCTCCACACGCGGGGTCAGGCTTTGCATGGAGCGCAACAGTTCCACCTGTTGCTGGCGGTCTTCCAGCGCTTGCGCGGCACGCTGGCCCAGAGTCTCGAGGGCGCGCAACTGCTCGTCACTCAGCTCCCCTTTGCGGCCGCGCTGTACGCCCAACATGCCGATCATGCGCTTGCCATCATTGCTCAGCAATGGCAAGAGGCGATAGGCCCCCCAAGAGAAGACATGCTCGCCATCCTGGCGGCTGGCCACTTGCAGCAAGTCTTTGGATTTGTCTTTGTCGCGCAGGTTGCGCGAGCCCACTTCCACCACGGCTTGCATCTCGCCCTGTTGCAATGAGACAACGAAAGCCGATTTGCTCTGAAAGCGATCGAGCACGGAGGCCAATACGGCTTCAAGGAACTGGCGCATATCTGCATCGGTCAGGAAGCGCTCGGGCAGCTCCTGCAGGAATTGCACGTCTTCTTCTGAGCCACCAAAAATCAGCCACTTTTCCAATACAGGCGCAGCCAGGGTAAGGATGTGCGAGACCAGCAAGATGGAGAGGCCCACCAGGATGGGCATGACCACGCCCTCCTGAATTTGCAAAATGCGGCCAATATCATCGGCCCAGGGAATGAGGGCCAGCACAATGAATACGGTCACCGGGCCGCGCAGTAGCCAGCGGAACAAGCGGCTCTTGACCACGCGGTCTGGCCAGGGCACGCCAAAGAAGGCCGTGGCATAGGCCATCGCCACCATGGCATAGAAGACAAACACATTCGCAATCGAGGCGCCGAGGAAGAACAAGATGGGCACAGACGCTGCCGCATCCGTCATCAACAGCAGGAAAGGATAGCTGCCCACGGCCACGGCAAGAGAACCAACCAAAAGGTAGGTCATGCGGCGGCGGCTGGCGCTGAGCACGGTGCGTTGGCGCGCCCGATACATGACCGAGAAAGCCATCAGCATGGTGACGACATAGTAGAGCGTGAAACCCCACGAAAGCGGGGTGAGCGAGAGATGCGGCACAGGCTGCCCAGCTGGCACAAGCGGGCCAAGGAACAGGGTGCTGGGCAGCACCAAGGCAAAGGCCGCCGAAATAAAGTAAGAGAAGCGCACGGCCCAACGGCGGCGGCCGCGTGAGGGGCGGCCAGTGGTCTCCAGCAGGGCGTCTGAAAAATGCAGATAGGCGGCGGGCAGGAAGAGCGTGCCGACCCACTGCAGGCGCAGCCACACTTCAAGGCTGGCGGATTGGTTGAGCACGCCGGCCACGGCTTCTCCCAGGAAGCTGATCATGACGCAGGCGAGGATGACGGCAAAGGCGCGCGAAATGCGGTCTCGCAGGTTGAAGGTCAGCGAGCGCAAGAACAACGACAGCGCCGTGATGGCGATACCGGCTTCGAATATTCGGTTGATGGTTTCCAGACTTCGTAGAACCAAATCATCCATGAGGTTTCAACTTTTAATGTTTAAGCCAGACGCTTAGCAAAGAAAACAGCAATGTCCTGATTGTCGTAATAACGGTCATTAAAACCGGCGAACTCAAAAGCCAGCTTCTGTGCCAGCTTGATGGCCGGGTGGTTCTTGGTTTGCATTTCCAGCACCAGGCGTTGGTAGCCGTGCTCACGCGCCCAGGCTTGCACACCCAAAATCAGGCGGCTGCCCACGCCGCGGCGGCGCTGGCTGGCGGCTACCACCACGTCTGTGAGCCAGGCGGTGTGCGGGGCCAGATTGCCGGCCACAGCGGCGTAGCCGATCGGCTGGCCGTCAGACTCGGCGGCCAGCAGCAGGCTGCGCTGGGAGGCCAGCTCGGCCAGGGTCTGCTTGGCGCGCGGGTAGGCCACCTGCATGAGACGCGGCAGGCGCATCTCACGGAAGCGGGCACCCATGCGCGGTGTGGCCTGGTCAACTTCCATCTGCCACACAAACTCGGTGGAGTAGCCGTGGTCCAGCCCCATCAGGGCTGGCACGTCTTCCTCGGTTGAAGGACGCAAGGTTACGGTGAGCTTAGGGTCGTTCATTCGCTAGGCGCCTCGATGCGCACGGGGATGCGGCAAGGCGGGAGTTCGGTTCCGTTGTTATCCGTGGCGACGAGCTGCAACACATAGTTTCCTGTGGGCAGACGTGAAGTGTCCCAATTCTCAACCAGTACCCCATCTCTGATGATTGAGCGCCCGGCCTGGATGGTGAGCCACAGCTCCTCCTCGGCACGGGCAACCTCGAACTTATAAAAGCCAAAATTGGCAATATCCACTGTGCCAGACACTTGCACTGAGCCACTGATGGCGCTACCGGGCTCAGGCTCAGTAATGATAATTTGTTCCGGAATGCAGGCCGCCTCATCAACGGACACGGTGGGCAAGGCCGTGGCGGTGGCCAGCACCTCTTCCCCGGCGGGGGTGACGGTGGTCTGGCCATTCTGTGCTTCAAGCGAGAAAGACAGCGTTGGCGTGGACAGCAATGCTTGTGCTGGCAGTGAAGTGGATACGAAAGTAACCATAACAAATACGCCGACGGCAATCACCAGCAAGCCGAAGAGCATCAGGGCCGCCTGGTTGAGGCGCTCACGGCTGGCCTGACGTTCGAGGCCATAGGTAGCCAGGCGCACTTCCTGCCAGGCCAGCCAGAAACGGTAAAAGTACAAAATACCGCCCAGGCCCAGCAGAAAATACAGGACTGCTTCATAGGTTACAAAAAAACGTAAGACTTCTGCCATTGGGACAACAGGCTTAGAGCTTGCGCAGTACCCCGCGTACTACCTGAGTGAGTTTGGGGGCCAGCACCTTGCCCGCCTCCAGCACTTCTTCGTGCGTAGTCTCGGTATTGCCGTCCAGGTTGGCTTTGTTGCTGATGCCGGAGATACCCAGGACGCGTGTGCCGCTATGGCGGGCAATGGTGGCCTCAGGCACGGTGGACATGCCCACCGCATCCACGCCAGCCACCCGCAGGAAGCGCAGGTCGGCCGGGGTTTCAAAGCTGGGGCCAGCCAGGCAGCAATACACACCTTCGCGCAGGGTGACGCTTTCAGCCGCGGCAACCTCACGCGTGAGGGCCAGCAGCTGGCGGTCATATACCTGGCTCATGTCGGGGAAGCGCGGGCCGAGCTCTTCCAAGTTGGGGCCGCGCAGCGGGTTTTGCCCCGCCATGCCGATGAAGTTGAGATGATCATTGATGAGCATCAGATCGCCAGGTTCAAAGTCAGGGTTGACTGCGCCGGCGGCGTTGGTGATGACAATAATCTCGATACCGAGGGCTTGCATCACGCGCACGGGCAGGCCGAGGCGGGGCATATCGTAGCCCTCGTAGTAATGGGTACGGCCTTGCATCACGACGACCTGCTGGCCTTCGAGCGTGCCGAAGACCAGGCGGCCAGCGTGGCCTTTGACGCCAGACACCGGCCAGCCAGGAATCTCGCCGTAGGTGACGTATTCAGGATTTTCGATAGAGTCGGCCAGGGCGCCGAGGCCCGAGCCCAAGATCATGCCAATGCGAGGCGTACGGTTGGTTTTCTGCTTGATTGCCTGTGCGGCAGCGTTAATGTCGGCAATGGTGAGGAAATCACCCATGAATGGTCTACTCCACGTTTTTAGTTAGGATGGTCAAACAACACTAAAAGGACAATAAGCACAATTATAACAGTAGCCCTGTGTACGGCTGGCCGTTAGGTTTATGCGCTCATGGCACGCTTAAACGCGGCCAAGGTCTTCTCAATAGCCGCATCATCGATCCAATAATGCGTGACAATGCGAAAGCTCTCATAGCGCCCGTAGTCGAGCAGGATGCCCTCACCGCTCAGCGCTTCCTGCAGCGCCTCTGCCTGCGTGCTGGCGCCGGGCGCCAGGGCGAAGCGCACGATGTTGGTGTGCGGTGTAGGCACGCTGAGCTGCTTGAACTCTGCCAAGCCGGCCGCCAGGCGGGCAGCGCGGGCGTGATCCTCAGCCATGCGGTCTACCATGTCTTCGAGCGCTACGATGCCGGCGGCGGCAAGGATGCCAGCCTGGCGCATGCCGCCGCCCAGCTGCTTGCGGCCGCGGCGGGCGTGATAGATGAACTCCTCGCTACCGCACAGCACCGAGCCCACCGGAGCGCACAGCCCCTTGCTGAGACAGAAAGTGATCGAGTCGGCCGGGGCGGCCAGCGCCGCGGCCGGCACACCAAGAGCGACGGCGGCGTTGAAAATGCGCGCACCATCAATGTGTAGCTTGAGCTGATTGGCGTGCGCCCACTGCCCCACCGATTGCGTGTATTCGACAGTGAGCGGAACACCATTGCAGCGATTGTGCGTGTTCTCCAGCGAGACGACGCGGCTCACCGGCTGGTGCACATCATCAATGCGTAAGGCGGCCTGCAAATCTTCGAGACGCAGTGTGCCGTCTGGCTGGTTGGGCAGCGTGTGCGGCTGGATGCCGCCCACGGCAGCCAGACTGCCGGTCTCTGACGTGAAGGGATGCGTGAGGTTGCCCAGCAGCACTTCATCGCCACGGCGGCAGTGAGAGAGGAAAGCCAGCAGGTTGCCCATGTGCCCAGAGGGCACGAACAAGGCCGCCTGCATTCCCATGCGCTCAGCGGCCATCTCTTGCAGCTTGTTTACCGTGGGGTCTTCACCATAGACATCATCCCCCAGCTCGGCGGTGTACATGGCATCGCGCATGCGCTGGGTGGGCTGTGTAACGGTGTCTGAACGCAGGTCAATAATAGGCATGTTATTCCACTTCATCCATCGGGTGGTCTGGCTGGTCGGTAACGCCGTGCCTATCCAGGTTGTTCAGCACGTGCTGCAAATCTGGGGGTAGCGGTGCGCTGAAGATGCGCATCTCGGTCTCGCCGGGCAGGTTCAGCCCCAGGCGGGCGGCATGCAGGAACTGGCGCTTGAGCGGCAGGCTGGGCTTGCGGCGGCCATACACGGTATCGCCGACCACCGGGCAACGGATGAAAGCGAGGTGGACGCGGATTTGGTGTGTGCGGCCGGTGTGAATATCGACTTCGAGCAGGGTGTGATCTTCATACTCCTGCAGGGTGCGGTACTCGCTGACCGCCTCACGGCCGCGGCCACGCGCCGAGCGTATGATCGCCATGCGCTTGCGCTCACGCGGGTCACGCCCGATGGCGGCTTCAATGCGGCCCTCCGGCGTGGCGGGGCGGCCGTCTACCAGGGCCAGATAGGTCTTCTGGGCGCTGCGCTGCTGGAACTGAGCCTGCAGGCTGTGCTGGGCGGCATCATTCTTGGCCAGCACGATAAGGCCAGAGGTGTCTTTATCCAAGCGGTGGACGAGGCCCGGGCGCAGCTCGCCGCCCACGCCTTCGATCTGCGGCGCATGCGCCAGCGCAGCGTGGATGAGCGTGCTGGTATGGTGCCCGGCGGCCGGGTGCACCACCATACCGGCGGCTTTGTTGACGATGAGCACATCGTCATTCTCAAAGATCACGTCCAGCGGAATGTCTTCGGGGATCAGCTCACTGGGTGCGGCAGGCGGCACCTGTACTTGCACCGTTTCGCCGCCTTCAAGGGTGAAGCCGCTCTTGCTGGCGGCTTTGCCGTCCACCAGCACGCGGCCGTCCTTGATGAGCGCCTGCAAGCGAGCACGCGAGAACTCAGGCAACTGCTCCACCAGGAACTTATCCAGGCGTTGCGGACCAGAGGCTACCTGCAGCTCGTGCAGCGTAGCTTCAGCTTGAGGCTTGGTCATCACCGTGGGCCGGCGCGGTGGCCGCTGGCTTCCTGTGTACCGGGTTGAACATCATATCCAGGATCATGACGGCCACACCGCAGGTGATGGCGGCATCGGCGATGTTCCAGATGGGGAAATTGCCAATGGAAATAAAATCGGTAACGTGGCCGTGCTGCAGGCGGTCAATCAAATTGCCCAGCGCCCCACCCAACTGCAGGCTCATGCCCAGGCGCACGGCCCAGTCGCCCGGCTCCAGGCGCGGAAAGTAGTAGATGATCATGCCGGCCACAAGGACGGCCAGCACGGCAAAAAAGGCGCCGGCGTTCTGGAACATGCCGAAGGCGGCGCCGCTGTTCTGCCAGTGCACGATGCGCGCATAGGGAGCTAGTTGCTCCCAAGGCATCCAGGTCTGGCTGAGAGCCAGGTTGTCTCGCACCCAGGTCTTGGTCCATTGGTCAAGCAGCACCACCGTGCCTGCAATAAGGAGCAGCGTGATGTAGCTGCGCCAATTGAGCGAGCTTTGAGATTGTGCCGGTGAAGATGTAGATGTCATGAGCCCTCGGAGAAACGAATGGAGCTATTTTACCCGCCAGCTAGGCCTGGTCTTGCAGATAGACGCGCGGCACGCGCGTATTGATATTGGTGAGGATCTCATAGGGAATAGTGCCAGCCCAGGCGGCCAGGTCTTCTACGCTGATGCTTTCAGTGATGTGCTCGCCCTGGCTTTCGCCCACGAGGATGATCTCATCCTCGTTGAAGGCAGAGTCTTGCTCAATATTGACCATGAACTGATCCATGCAAATCGCGCCCACTACGGGATAACGCGTGCCCTTGATGAGCACTTGCGCCTTGCCTGACATGGCGCGGAAGTAGCCATCCCCATAGCCCACGGGAACGGTGACCACGCGCACGTCATGGTCACTCTGCCAGGTGGAGCCGTAACTCACCGGGTGGCCCGGGCGCACCACTTTGAAATAGACGATGCGCGAGGCCCAGGTGAGGGCTGGCTGCACCGCCACCGTGCGCTGCGCCTGAGCAGAGGGGTACACGCCGTAGAGCAAGATGCCCGGGCGCACCAGATCCATCCAGCTTTCGGGTAGTTGCAAGACCGCGCCGGAGTTGGCCATGTGGCGCAACGGCGTAGGCAGGCTGTGGCGTTCGTAGAAGCGCAGTACCTCTTGGAATCGCTCCACTTGCACACGCGCCGAGCTGAGGTCGGCGGCGTCTGCGTTGGCAAAATGCGAGAAGATGCCCTCAACCTCGATATGCTTGCAGCGCAGGGTGGCCTCAAGCAGGCCCTCGGCGTTGTAGTAGTGCACGCCGATGCGTTCCATGCCAGTATCGATCTTGAGGTGCACCTTGGCCACTACGCCTGCGGCGGCAGCGGCCACCTCGACCTGCTCCAGCTTCTGCATGGAGGATACGGTGAGGGTCAGGCCGTGTTGCAGAAAGAGCGGCGCCTGGCTGCCGAGGATGCCGCCCAGCACGAGGATAGGCGTAGTCACGCCCGCCTCACGCAGCAGGATGCCCTCTTCAAGGTAAGCCACGCCGATGCGCCCCACCCCGAGGCTTTGCATGTACTGGCCCACGCGCACCAGGCCGTGCCCATAGGCATTGGCTTTGAGAATGGGCATGACTTGCGCCGTACCCACATGCGCCTGGATGGCCTGCAGGTTGCTGCCGAGGCGCGCCAAGTCGATCTGTAGATGCGTGGGGCGCAGGTCAGCATTGGTGCTGATGGTGGGGTGATTGCTGATTTGCATGCTAGGCAGATTTTATCTGTTTGTCACTAGGTCAAACACGTAAAAACTGAGCCAAACATTGTCATTCCGAGCCCGAGTGCAGCGAGTGGTGAGGAATCCTTTAGGGCAGGCAAGATCAACTTAGTCTTGCAATGCCCTAAAGGATTCCTCCTCGGCCTGACGGCCTCGTTCGGAATGACAAGTTTGAGCGTAATGGGCGGAGCCTAAAGGGGCGTACGCTGTTGTGCAACGTAGCATGCTTCACCTATCCATCACCCATGTGTCATCCTGAGCGGTAGATAAACGCACACCAGACCGCCGAACCAACATCAGCGAAGGATCCTTATTGGCAGGTCCTCTATGCTGAGTTGATTTGGCTTGGGGATTGCTTCGCTGCGCTCGCAAAGACAGACTGGAGTGGAATTACCTCACTTGTGCTCGCAATGAAAATGGCAGGGAGCACGCACCCATCATTCCGAACGAGCCGCGAGTATGAACCCTTTAGGACATGCTAAAGGTGACTTTGTTTGCCCCTAATGGATTCCTCGCTGCGCTCGGAATGACGGTGCAAGCCAGCGCGATTTTTAATTCTGGCCGGAACGGACCTGCTGCCGGGCAAAAGCAAGGGCAGCGGCGCGGTCTGGCACCTTGCCCATGGCTTGCGCTTCACGCAGAGCTTCAAGGATCTCGCCCACTTTGCGGCCGGGCTTGAGGCCCAGCTCCGCCATCAGGTCATTGCCATTAAGTAGCACCGGCGGAGAAATGACCTCTTCGGCTTGCTCATAGTAGGCTTCCAGCAGCGCACGCAGCGTGTCCAGCGTGCGGGTGAGCTCAGCTTCGTCGAGATTTGGGCCGCGCTTGCCGAGCTGATCGGCTAGCGAGAGCAGGCAGATATCGACACCGGCTGCGCCAGCATCACGGAAGAAGCGATAGATGGCGCGGCGGCTGGGCAGCTCGCCGGTGTGAGCAAGCAGGAACGGGCGCATATGGTGCGCCACAATGGTGCGCAGTAATTCGGTTTCATCGCTGCTGAGGTGCAGCGCCTTGGCGCGGCGCTCGATGAGCTCGGCGCCGCGCGCCTCGTGCTCAAAGAAGCGGATACGGCCGTTCTTGTCCACGCTGCGCGTGAGCGCCTTGCCTGCATCATGCAGCAAGGCGGCCAGCAGCAGCACGGCGCGGCGCGGGCGGCCTGGCACCAGCTCGCCAACCAGGTGCTGGCTGATCTGGCTGCGGTAGCGGCCCAGGCGCAGCACGGTAAGGCCGCTCACCAGCTCACCCACTCCATCGGCAGGATAGTTTTCGTCCAAGGCGCTGAAGACCAGGCCGAGCTTATCGACTACGTGTAGGCTGTGGTTCCACACATCGTAGATGTGCGGTTCGGATTGCTCAAGACCCTTGAGTGGCTCCAGCTCAGGAAATAGTGGTGAGAGCGCTCCGAGCAGATCCAGCGAACGCAGCGAAGTAGCGGGTTTGGGGGCGAGCAGCAGACGGAACACTTCATCGCGTATGCGTTCAGGCGAGACCTGGCTGAGTTGCGGCACGGCAGCACGCAGGGCGGCACGCGTCTCAGGCTCAATTTGCAGGCCGAAGACGGCGGCCATGCGCACGGCGCGCAAGATACGTACGGGATCGTGAGCAAAAGCTAACGATCCCGTCATGCGCAGCCGTTTGGCGCGCAAATCGGCAGCGCCGCCAAGCGGATCGCGCAGGCTGGCATCGTGCAGGCTGAGCGCCATGGCGTTAATAGTGAAATCACGCCCGGCCAAGTCTTCCTCCAGCGTGGTGCCCTGCATGGCGACAAAATCGAGAGCCGCCTGCCCATCCGGCAGCAGCACGCGGCCAGCATCGCGCTCGGCGTCGAGAGGATAGAAATCACCACCGAGAGCATTGGCCACTTTGCGCGCCAGCGGGATGGCTCGGCCGGGCACGACAAAATCGAGGTCGTGCACGCGGTGGTTAAGCAGCAGGTCACGCACTGCGCCGCCCACCAGGTAAAGCGCGGTCTCGGGCGGCACGGCGGCGCGCACCTGCTCTACCAGCGGCGGCAAAAGGGGATGACTGCTCATAGATACAAGTCTACTGTGCCATCCCTAAGGCTGCAGGGGATGCTAGTGAGGTGTGGCGTATTTATCTGTATCTACCACGCCGATGAAAGGCAGGTTGCGGTAATACTCGTCCAGATCGAGCCCGTAGCCAAACACAAACTTGTTGGGGATGCTGAAGCCGGTGTAATCAATGGGCACTTCCGATTGGCGCATCTCTGGCTTGTCGAGCAGGCTGCACACCTTGAGGCTGGCCGGGTTGCGCGCCTTGAGAAGACTGAGCACGGAGGCGATGGTGTTGCCGCTATCGACAATATCCTCGACCAGCACTACGTTGCGCCCGGCAATATCCAGGCTGAGGTCCATGGCGATGCGCACCTGGCCGCTGCTCTTGCGGGCACCGGCTCCGTAAGAGGAGACGGCCATGAAGTCCATCATATGCGGGGTGGTGATATGGCGTACCAGGTCAGTGAGGAACATCACACCGCCACGCAGAATGCAGATGAGCAATAGGTCTTTGCCAGCATAATCACGGCTGATCTCTGCGCCCAGCTCGGCAATGCGCGCTTGAAGCTGTTCTTCGCTGATGAGGGTTTCGGCAAGCAGTTCGGTATAAGGGAGCGGGAGCTGTGGCATAGACGTTTAGTTGGGGACCTCATGGTGGGCTCGGCAGCGCGCCTCATACATTTCTGATGCGCCAACGATGACGATGGGGTCGTTGTAATTGGCGGGGCTGCCGTTGACCAGGCGCTGGGTGCGGCTGGCATCACCGCCGCAGACCATGCAAATGGCGTGCAGTTTATCGACGCTCTCCGCCTGGGCGGTGAGGGTGGGCATGCTGCCGAAAGGCTCGCCGCGAAAATCCGTATCGAGGCCGGCCACAATGACGCGGATGCCGTTATCGGCCATGGACTTGACCACGGTCACAATCTCAGCATCCAGGAACTGGGCTTCGTCAATGCCCACAACGGTGGTGTCGGCTTTGAGCTGGGCGCGGATGTCTGCGGCTTTCGCCACGGCTACGGCATCAAATTCATTGCCAGCATGCGAAACCACTTTGGCGTCAGCGTAGCGATTATCGATGGCAGGCTTAAAGACCTGGATGGTTTTATTGGCAATCTTGGCACGGCGCAGACGGCGAATGAGCTCATCTGATTTGCCGCAGAACATGGAGCCAGTGATGACCTCCAAAATTCCAGTTTTTGTCTCCATGGTCACCTCATAAGCGAATGTGGCAAGTGTACTAGAAACGCCACGCGGCCATCTAAAAAGATACGTATTGCATGAATCAAAAAGCGCTCCACAAGGGAGCGCTTTTGAATTTCCGGTTGAATTACTCAGCCGCTTCGGCTTCAGGCTCAGCCTCGGTGTCTGTACCCTCAGGGAGAGCGAAGCCCGCGCGCTTGAGCGCCTTCTTGGTGTCAGCCAAGCCCTTGCGGCCCACGCCGTCGAGGGCGAGCACGGCCTCATCGCCAGCTTGCAGTTTCTCGATGAACTGGCCCGCGGTCTGGATGCCGGCAGCCTTGTAGGCTTCCAGGGTCTTCTTGGTGAGCTCAAACTCAGCCAAGGGGCGCTCTGGGGAGGTCTTGGCGGCCTGGGCGGCGTCACGCGTCTTCTTGTACTCAGTGCGGACTTCCAAGCGCTTGTAGAAGCGATCCACCTGGCCTTCGGTGTCGACGATGCGCTGCTCACCGGTGTAGAACGGGTGGCAGTTGGAGCAAATGTCTACACGAATCTCGGCCTTGGTGGAGCCGGTGCTCCAGGTGTTGCCACAGGCGCAAACAACTTTGGCCTCTGGGTAGTAGGTGGGATGAATCTCAGCCTTCATGTGTTCCTTTCAACGCTAACTGCAATGCGCTTCAATTGATATTTTGCGCCGCCTACTCAGCGGCAGCCGCGGCGGGCAACACGCTGACGCGCTTGCGGCCGTTGGCTACCGTTTCGAAAACGACTTCGCCGTCAATGGTGGCGAAGATGGTGTGATCCTTGCCCAGGCCTACGTTCTGGCCGGGATGAATTTTGGTGCCGCGCTGGCGAACCAGAATGTTGCCTGCACGCACAACCTCACCGCCGTAGCGCTTGATGCCCAGGCGTTGGGAGTGACTGTCGCGTCCGTTGCGGCTAGAACCGCCGCCTTTTTTGTGTGCCATCTCTCGTTAACTCCAGAACTATTTCTTTTTTGCCGCGGCCTTTTTGGCAACGGTCTTCTTAGCTACGGTCTTCTTGGCCGGGGCCGGTTTGCGGGCACGCTTGGTTTCAGCCTTGGGGGCTTCTTCCTTGGCGGGCTTGCTGCGCGTCTCGCCGGCGATGTTGATACTTTCGATCAGCAAGCGGGTCAGTTTCTGGCGGTGGCCAGTGCGCACGCGGTAGCGAATTTTGGGCTTGTACTTGAAGACAACAATCTTGGGGCCTTTGGTGTCATCCACCACGGTGGCGGTCACTTTGGCGCCAGCCACAGTCGGGGTGCCTACCAGGATGTTGTCACCGTCTGCGATGAGCAACACCTGCTCGATCTCAATCTGCTTGCCTGCATCTTCGGCAACCAAATCCACTTCGATGGTTTCGCCTTCAACGGCTTTGTATTGCTTGCCGCCGCTTTCAATAATTGCGTACCGCATGAATCTATCTCCAACTTTCAAGAATAAGCCCCAGCATTTCGCCGGGGCCATGATCGTGTAAACACGATGCCCAGTAGGCGGTGCATTATACGAGCAGAAGGGGCGAAATGTCAACGGCGCGACTCGCAACCTATGCACCTCCCCCTATCTTAGAAACTTTCCATCCGTCCGAATGTCTGGCTGTTGGACTTATTGTGAGAAATAGAACAAATGCGCAGAAATTGCGATTTTGTGCAAGCAGCACAGTCAGCACAAATCGCCTCAGCACACACTACAGGAGCATAATGGCTGGAGAACGGACTTTCGATGAGTGGAGGTAGAGACGCGGTTTTGAGTTGGTGGCAAAGACACCCACCCGGAGGCGGCTGGCTAGTGTGCGAAGGCAAGCACACTACGCTGACGCGGCATCAGCGTAGCAGCATCAGCGTATCGTGCTTGCGGCAAAGATAGTGAATGTAGTGACAAACCAGTGTATGAGGAAGGGATAGACGAAGGATTTCGTGCGCCAGGCCACCAGGCCAAAGAGCACGCCGCCAAACAGGGTGGAATAGGTCTCAATGGCTGGCTTGCGGATGTGGGCCAGCGCAAACGGCACCGCCGCCAGCCACAGGGCATTGGCGCCAAAGACGCGCGCATAGCCAAATAGCAGAAAACCGCGGAAAAAGAACTCCCAACCCAAAAGATCGAGAAAAGTGTAGATCGCCGTGACCGGGCCATTTTGGTGAGCGTAGTAAGCCACCATGTCCGGGTCGCTGCGGCCGACATACCAAAGAATCGGCGCGCCAATGAGCACGACCAGGCCGGTGAGCACCAGACCAGCCTTCCAGTCCCCTAGCTGGAAGCCATACTCCCCCACCGGGCGGCGAAAAGCGAAGACAATGATGCCGAGGGGAATGAGCAGATACAGGGCAATGCGATCGATCTCTTTGATGGGGGTCAGCCGCTCGTAGTAATCAATCATCAGCAGCAGCGTGCTGACGATGGTGAGCGCCACCACCTCGCGGTCAAACTTGAGATTGAAATCGAATAGTTTTTTCATATCAGTAGGAGAACCCCGCCCGGTTACCCTCCGGGCCAAATAACTGCTGCAGCTTGTCTGCGTCGCGCTGCAATTCCAGACCCCAATTCAACCACAACAAGCCGACAAGGAGCGCAGCAACCAGTAAGCGCGGAACGCTGCGGCGAGCATTGGTCCACAGCCCGCCGCGCTGTGTGACGGCAAAGCCGCCAAAGACTGCCAGCACCGGGAGAATTGCCAGGTGGAAACGATCCTCCGCCATGAGCAATACATGCGGCAGGATGTAGCCAATTAATAGAAGCAAGGCCAAGATACGATTGCGCGTCCAGCGCACAAAAGGCAGCGCCATGGCGGCCAGCGTGGTGATGATGGGGAATGGCAGCGTGAAGGCCAGGAACAAGCCCACCAGAGGGAGCGTGGGAATGCTGCCAAAGAAGTTATTGGTATAGAAGTAGCTGATGGCGCGGCGTTCGAGGCCAAAGAAGTAGCCGAGCTTGCGCGCCATGAGATAGGGCACGCGGCCGGGGTCATCCTCAATGTATTGCATCGCCATTTGTGTGCCGAGCGTGTTGCGCTCACCATCATCCAAGTACGGCAGCAGCTCTACCGAGATGCCGTATTGGAAGGTGCCGGTGCCCTGCGGATGATAGCCCATGTGCAGGTTGTAGCCCATCGAGTTTTCGACGAAGGTGAACTGGCCTTCGAGCAGCGTATTGCGTATCGTCCACGGCAGCACCAGCGCAAAGACCGCCAGGCCATACAGCACGGCGGCGCGGAAATTACGCAGGCCAAACCAGATCCACAATCCGGCCAACCCGGCGAAGGCAAAGATCACCGAGCGTGTCAGCGTGGCGGCGCCAAGGATAGCGCCAGCCAGCAGCCAGTCTCGGGCGCGCTGCTTCTCCGCGGCGCGCAACAGGGCCAGCAGGCCACCCAGCACCAGCGGGAAGAAAAGGTTCTCGGTGGCGAGTGCCAGTGGGTAAATGAGCAGCATGGGATACACGGCCAGCGCGATGCCGGCAAAGCGGGCGGCACGCTCGTGCTCAGGGAACAGGCGGCGCGCCAGGGCATATGCCATCGGCGCCAGCAGCGCGCCAAGGGCGGCGTTCACCAGGCGTGCGGCCAACAGGCGGCTTTCCAGCCCGCTCACGGTGTAGACGCCAGCCAGCAGGAAAGGATAAGCCGGGGCACGGAACGAGGTCGCCAAGCCGCGCGGGTCGTAATTGGGCGCAATGAAATCGATATCAATGTAGCTACGAATGAGGTCAAGGTCTGGCTGGGCATACCAGCGGTAGCCTTCGCCAGCGGCCAGGCTGCGGCCGAGCATGTCGTACTGGAACATATCGTCGAGCCCGATGGGCAGGTTGATGGCTGCGATGACCGGAATCAGGCGCAGAACGAAGGCGAGCAGGAACAGGCCGAGGGGCGAAAAGAGCTTGGGGAGGCGCATGGGGAATAGTCAGATGGTCAGCTGGTCTATGGGTCAGGGGGATTATACGTTGTAGGTTGAGCAACTTATCTTGGGGATTGCTTCGTCAATGCTGCTCAGCAGCATTTCCTCGCAAAGACAGACTGGTCGTTTTTTGTGAATGAGCACAGCGAGGATCCCTCGCTGCGCTCGGGAAGCAGGGGCGGGTCTTAGACCCGCCCCCTACACGGTGTACGTTTAGCAGGAACTTAGAGCCGACGCAGCAGGTTGGTGATTGCTATTTGCCATCTGTCTTGCCGAACCATGAATAACGGTTGTGAGCGATAAGGTTGTAGATAGGATCGCGCAGGAAAGCGGGCACCAGGCGCAGCACACCCAGCAAGGGCCAGGGCGAGCGCAGGTAACGCAACAGGTGCAGCGCTGCGGCAGAACGCAGGTAGACGCGTTTACCGTCTTGCACAACCACGCTGTCGTAATCCTGCAGCGGCAGGCCAGCGGCGGCCAGCACGCGCTGGCCGCGCGGCGATTGCAGTGAGGCATACTCCAGCGCACCAGCCCGCTGGCGCGCCTGCAAGAAGCTTACGCTACGGTTGCACAGCGCGCAGTAGCCATCATAGAGCACCAACGGCTTGCTCATGCGCAGCTCCGCTGCGCGGGAGTTCGCTGTGCCAACTCCAAGGGTCCTTGAGCGTGCAGGCAGGGTTTCATGCATCCGCCCGGCGCATGACCAGCAATTGTTCATCAGCTTTACGCACAGCCAACACTACCCCAGCCAGCTTGCTGACACGGCGAAAATAAGTACTCATTTCGTCTACGAGGATACGACTGAATCCAAATTTCTCATAGAAGACGCCTAGGCGTGCCTGGCACATGAGGTACAGGGTGCCGGAATTCTGAGCGAGGATGGCCTCCACCAATGCGCGCGCCACACCTTGTGATTGCCACTGGGGCGCAACGGCCAGCGAGGCTAACTCGCGGCTGCCATCGCCGTGCGGTTTGACCTGCACGCAGCCGATGGGCGCGCCGGCCGCATCCAGCGCGACGAGGAAGCGCTGCCAGGCAAGGCCAGTCGGGTTGATGCCCGAAGAGCGGACTAGGGAATGGATGGCAGCGGCGTGCTGCGCCGTTGCAGGCTGGATGTCAAACTGACCCTGCAAGGTACTGCGGCTCATGCCCGCAGCAGTTCGCTGAGGATGCGGGCGGCCGCCTTGGGGTCAGCCTTACCCTTAGTGCGCTGCATGAGCTGGCCCACGAACCAGCCCATCAGCGCGTCTTTGCCACCACGGAAGGCGGCTACGTTGTCTGGGTTGCTGGTGATGATGTCTTCGGCAATCTTACGCAGCTCGCCTTCATCGCTGACCTGGGCCAGGCCTTCAGCCTGGACAATGTCAGCGGGCGCCTGGCCGCTGGCCTGCACCTTGAGCAGCAGGCTCTTGCCGGTGGGCGTGTTCACCGCACCGGAGTCCATCAGCTTGAGCACCTCGGCAAAGTAGTGCGGGGTCAACTTCAGTTGGTCAGCCGTTTCACCACTCTCGTTGAGCATGGCGAGCACATCGTTCATCAGCCAGTTGGAAACGCGCTTGATATCGCCAGCATAAGCCGCGGCGGCAGCCTCAAAATAATCGGAGAGGGCACGCTCGCTGCTGAGGATATCGGCATCGTATTCGGGCAGGCCAATCTCAGCGATGAAGCGCTGGCGGCGGGCCAGGGGAAGCTCAGGCAAGGCGTCAATGATCTCGGCGCGCTTGGCGTCATCGAGCACCAGCGGCAGCAGGTCCGGCTCACGGAAGTAGCGATAATCGGCCTCGGTTTCCTTGGAGCGCATCTTGCTGAGCGTGCCGCTGTTCTCATCCCACCCCAGCGTCCAGGGTTGGATGCTGCCGCCGGATTCCACTTCGCGAATTTGGCGTTCAATCTCGACCTCGATGGCCGAGCGCAGCGAGTCAATCGAGTTCACATTTTTGATCTCAGTCTTGGTGTTGAGCACATCGCTGCCCACGGGGCGGATGGAGACATTGGCATCCGCGCGCAGGTGGCCCTTCTCCATGTCCGCCTCAGAGATGCCCAGCCAGCGCAGCAGTTGACGTAGGCGGATGAGGTATTGGGCCGCCTCTTCAGCCGAACGCAGGTCAGGCCCGGTGACCATCTCGACCAGCGGCACGCCGCAGCGATTGAAATCGATGAGGCGGGCGCCATCGGCGCGGTTGACGGTCTTGCCAGCATCTTCTTCAAGGTGCAGCTTATGTATACCAATGCGGCGCGGGCCTTCGGCCGTGGGCAGATCCATGTGCCCACCGTTGGCCAGCGGCATGTCGTACTGCGAGATCTGGTAGCCCTTGGGCAGGTCTGGGTAGAAGTAGTTCTTACGGTCAAAGTGCGAGATGGGCTGCAGCTCGGCCCCCATGGCGGCCGCCAGCGTGGCCGCCTTGCGCACCGCGCCTTCATTCAGTACGGGTAGCACACCGGGCAGGCCGCTGCATACAGGGCAGATGTTGGTGTTGGGCTCAGCGCCCCACGAGTCTGCACTGCAGGAGCAAAATATTTTGCTCTCGGTGTTGAGCTGGATGTGGGTCTCGAGACCGATGACGATTTCGTACGCAGCAGTGCTGCGTGGTTCATTAGGCATAGGGGAATTTTATCAGGGGAGAGAACCTCACCCGCTCGCGTGGGCTTCGCCCACGCAACGCGCCCTCTCCCTGCGGGAGAGGGCCAAATATTGCATAGATTGTGCTACAAATCAACTGGGTGAGGGGCTACTTGTAGTCGTAGAAGCCCTTGCCGCTCTTGCGGCCGAGATAGCCGGCGTCCACCATGCGGCGCAGCAGCGGCGCCGGGCGGTACTTGCTGTCGCCCAGATCGCGCTGCAGCACCTCCATGACGTAGAGCACAACATCGAGGCCGATGAGGTCGGCCAGGGTCAGCGGGCCCATGGGGTGCGCCATGCCCAGCTTCATCACAGTGTCGATGCCTTCAGCATCCGAGACGCCCTCCTCGAGGGCGAAGATGGCTTCGTTGATCATGGGGCACAGCACGCGGTTGGAGACAAAGCCGGGCGAGTCATTGACGACGACCGGGGTCTTGCCCATCTGCTTGCCAACTTCGAGCGCCAGTTCGACGCTGGCATCGCTAGTGCCCAGGCCGCGCACAATTTCGATGAGCGACATCAGCGGGACGGGATTGAAGAAGTGCATGCCCACCACTTTATCTGGGCGCTTGGTAGCGGCAGCCAGCTTGGTGAGGCTAATGGATGACGTATTCGAAGCCAGCACCGTTTCAGGGCGGGCAATGGCGTCCAAGTCTTGAAAGAGCTTGAACTTGATCTCTGGATTCTCGGTTGCGGCCTCGATGACCAAATCAGTCTCAGCAACAGCTTTGATATCCGTCACCGGCACAATGTCGAGCGCGGCCTGTTTCTGTTCGGCGGTGATGCGGCCCTTCTCGGCCAGCTTCTCGACCGATTTGGCGATGGTGCTCACGCCGCGCTGCACGAACTCCTCGGCCACATCCATCATGGTGACCTGGTAACCGGAGACGGCTGCGGTCTGGGCAATGCCGTTGCCCATGGTGCCAGCGCCGATAACGAAGATGTGTTTGATGGTCATGAAGCTCCTCGGTAACTAGTAAGCAGTAATTAGAGATTGGAGAATAGAGATTCGACTTACTGGCCTTGTTGCTCGCGCCACAGGCGGTAGTTCTCGGTGATTTGCTGGGCGTGGGCACGCGGATGATTGGAGTAGATCTTCAGCCAGCGCTCAAAGCTATACGGCTCGTCGTATTCGGGGTGGACGACTGTGTTGCCCCAAACCTCATCCGGCAGGTTTTTGATGAAGTCATAGGTGACCTTGCGCACCAAGCGGGTCAGCGCCAGCGCATCCTCAATATTCTCCGAGTGGTAATCCAACTTCACGGCCCACAGATCCTGGTCGTAGGCCATCAGCGGCAAGCCGGGTTCGGCTACCAGGCGGCGGGCACGCAGGAAGCTGTTGGTCTCGCTTTCCAGCAGATGGATGATGTTCTCGTGCACGCTCCACGCGTCGGGCACGGGCTTGAACAGCCAGGCTTCTTTGGGGATAGCGTTCAGCGCGGCTTCGAACTCGTCGAAAGCGCTGGCATATTTTTCGATCAACTGTTGGCGTTCAGCTTTGTCCATCTTAGTCCTCCAGCTCGATGGCCATCGCCACGGCTTCGCCGCCGCCAAGGCACAACGAGGCGATACCGCGCTTGAGGCCGCGGTCTTTCAGTGCATAGATCAGCGTGGCCAGCAAGCGAGCTCCGCTGGCGCCCAGCGGGTGGCCGAGGGCAATGGCGCCGCCATTCACATTGACTTTGCTCCAGTCCCAGCCTTGGTCAGCGAGGGCGTAACCATCAGCCAGCACTTGGGCGGCATAGGCTTCGTTGAGTTCGATGAGGTCAACATCCGCCAGCGTCCAGCCAATCTTCTGCAACAGCCGCGGGATGGCGTGCGCCGGAGCGATGAAGATGCTCTTGGGGTCTACGGCGGCTTGGGCGTAACCGACGACGCGGGCCAGTGGCTTGACGCCGAGCTCCTCGGCGCGGGCACGGCTGGCAATCACGGTGGCCGCGGCGCCGTCGTTCAGGCCGGGGGCGTTGCCCGCGGTCACCTTGCCGCCCTCCTGGAAGGCGGGGGGCAGCTTATGCAACACCTCCAGCGAGGTGTCACGGCGCGGCGACTCATCCGTGTCTACAACGGTGACCCCTTTTTTGGTCTTGATCTCAACCGGCACAATCTCATTCTTGAATTTGCCACCTTCAATGGCGGCTACGGCTTTCTGGTGGCTACCCAGGGCGTATTCATCCATCGCTTCACGGGTGACTTCGTATTCATCGGCAATGAATTCAGCCGCATCGCCCATGATCCAATCTTCGAACGGGTCCCACAAGCCGTCAAATTGCAGCGCATCGGTGAGTTGGGTGCTGCCATAACGCAGCGTGCCGCCGCGCCCATCCACAAGGAAAGGCGCTTTGCTCATGCTCTCCATGCCACCGGCCACAAACAGATCGCCGTCACCAGCCTTGATGGCCTGGCTGGCCATCATCACAGCCTTGAGCCCGGAGCCGCACACCTTGTTGACGGTGGTGGCGCCAACTTCAGGGCTGATGCCAGCAAAGATGCTGGCCTGGCGGGCCGGCGCCTGGCCGAGGCCAGCCGAGACCACATTGCCCATGATGACTTCATCAATCTTGGCGCTGCCATCCAACCCGGCGCGCTCTAGCGCCGCCTTGACGGCGATGGCGCCGAGTTGCGGCGCGCTGAGGGTGCTGTAGGCGCTGAGGAACTTGCCAATCGGCGTGCGCACCGCGCTGAGAATAACGGGCTGATTGTGCTTGTCTTGGGTCATAACCATCCTTAGAGGGGTTTTTGCGCAATAAAGGTAAACGCGCCGCTGGTAGACAGTTGGCGGTATCTTTCACTGGCACGTTCCGAGCGAGTGAAAGCATACCCCAGCCACCACCACAGGCGATGCAAGGCTTGCAGCGGGGCTACCAGCAGCCGGCTGAGCCAGCTGGGCGCCATACGGAACAAGGCCATGGCGCCAATGGCGTGCAAGGCCTGCCATTCTTTGGCAGGGCTTACTACGCTCACATCAAAACCAGCATTCTGCAACGTATTATATGTCGCCAGGTGGCTGTGATGGTAGAAGCTGTCATTGTGGAATGGCTCCATAAAAGACACGGTACCAATCAACACTCCACCCGGCTGAAGGCACCGGAAGGCTTCCTGCATCATCACAAAGGGAAACTGGATGTGCTCTAAGACAGCAATACTGAGAATGAATTCAAAGCTGCCACTCTCAAATGGCAGGGCATGTCCATCACCACGGATGGGAGCCTCTGGCAGTACATAATCCAGCCCCACCCACTCAAAACCAAAGGCTTCGACCACCTGGCGATGAACGCCGTCACCACAACCCAGATCAAGCATCAGCGCATCGGCAGCCTTGGCCTTAGGAAAATGACTGACCAGTGTTTTGGTTAAGTGCCAGGGAATATCTAGCGAGGCCAGGTCCAGCCCAGGCGCTGCGTTGGCCTGCAATGGTGTGAACTCAAAACCACCTGGCAACGCTGCCACGCCCAAAGTGAACTTCACCTCTTCTGTTTTAGGCTTCTGCAGACGTAGATCCAATTGGCCGCTGCCGTCTAGCGGATAGAGCACATTACAGCGAGTGCATTTTGCGCCAGCGGCCTCTTTTTTTTGCATTTTCTGTCCACAACCTGGGCAGGCGAGTGCAGCCCAGACGCGATCTGAAATCACGTGCATATTCAGCTTTCCTTCCAGGCGGTGCGCAGACGCTGCCAGGTTTCTTCCAGCGTTTCGGGCAACACGCGGGTCTGGCCCACAGTGGCGGTGAAGTTGGTATCGCCAGCCCAGCGCGGCACGATGTGCAGGTGCAGGTGCTCGGCGATGCCAGCGCCAGCGGCGGAGCCCAGATTGGCGCCGAGGTTGAAGCCCTGCGGAGCATAGACGGCCTCAACCAGCGCTACGGCCTGCGTCTGCAACTCCATCATCTCGGCGCGCACGGCAGGGGTCAGGGCATCCAGGCGAGCCACATGTGCTAGTGGCAGCACCATCAGGTGGCCGCTGGTGTAGGGATAGCGGTTGAGCATCACGAAGGCGTTGGTGCCGCGGTGCAAGACCAGAGTCTCAGCGCTATCGGCTTGGGTCAAGACCTGGCAGAAGACACAGCCATCATTCATGGTTTTATCCCTTTGGATATAGGGCTTACGCCACGGGGAGAAAAGGCGCTGCATAAGCGAATTGTACTTTGAGGACGGGGTGTCAATTCCGAGCGCAGTAGCCGAAGGCTAAGAATCCTTTAGGGCAAACTAGCGACTCTATTTGCATTGCCCTAAAGGATTCCTCCTCGCGGCTGCGCCCCTCGTTCGGAATGACAAGATGATGTGCCTTGGCAGAAGCTGCAGCCTTGACAGTTCGCCGAACAAACTTGACGCGCCCGCGTGCGGCAAGTATCCTGCACGCATGCAACAAATGGACCTGTTCGCCCCGGAACCCAAAGCCATCACCGTGACCGAGCTCACGCGCGGTTTACGTCGGGCCATCGAGGCCGTGGATGTTTTCCAGAACCTGTGGGTGCAGGGCGAGGTATCCAACTTCTCACGCCCACAATCTGGCCATTGGTACTTCACCCTCAAAGACCGCGATGCCGCCCTGCCCTGCGTGATGTGGCGCAGCACCGCGGAGCTACAGGCACAGGTTCCCAAGAATGGCGACCAGATCGAAGTGCACGGCGGCCTAAGCATCTACGAGGCGCAGGGACGCTATCAGCTCTATGTAGACGAGATTCGTTCAGCAGGAGAAGGCTCGCTGTACCAGAAATTCGTTGAGCTCAAGAACCGGCTGGACGCCGAAGGCTTGTTTGCACGCAACCGTAGCCTGCCTGCCTGGCCGCAACGCATCGGCATCGTCACCTCGGCTACCGGGGCGGCGTTGCAAGACGTGCTGCACACGCTGGAGCGCCGCTACCCGCTGGCCGAAGTGGTGCTGGCACCGACCCAGGTACAAGGCCCATCCGCGGCGGCGCTGGTGGCCGAGGCGCTGACAATGCTCGACCAGTTTGCTCAACCCGAGTTGATCTTGCTGGTGCGCGGCGGCGGTTCGCTGGAAGACCTGGCGGCTTTCAACAGTGAGATCGTGGCACGCGCCATCGTGCGTACACGCGCCGTGGTGGTGAGCGGTGTGGGGCATGAGACGGATGTGACCATTGCCGATTTTGCCGCCGACCTGCGCGCCCCCACACCCACAGCCGCCGCCGAACTTGCCACGCCCGACCTGCAAGAGTTGCAAGCGCGGTTGGCCGCCCTGCACAGCCGCTTGCAACGTCAAACACCCATCGCCAAAATCAACCGTACCCGCCAGCAGTTGGATGAGCTGAGCCTGCGCAGCGGCCGCGCCCTGGCGCAACGCACGCGCTGGCTACGCGCCACCCTGCAAGGCCACACGGCGCGCCTGCAGGCGCTCAGCCCGCTAGCGGTGCTAGAGCGCGGCTACGCCGTGGTGCGCGCCGCGGATGGTGCGCTGGTGCGCCAAGCGAGCCAGGTGCAGCCCGGCGCCGCGCTGAATGTGCGCGTGCAACGCGGCCACTTGAATGTAGAAGTCAAAGAAACGAAGGACGAATAATGGCCAAGCCTAAAGAGATCAGCAGCCTGAGCTACGACCAGGCCTTGGAAGAGCTCGAGAGCATTGTGCAACAGCTGGAAGCCGAAGTGGGCGATCTGGACGCAGCGCTGGAGCTGTACGAGCGTGGCCAGGCGCTCAGCCAGCATTGCAGCATGCTGCTGGAGCAAGCCGAGCTGCGTGTACAGCAACTCGGCAGCGATGGCGAACTGACCCCGCTGGACTAATGCAGCCACTACGTTTTGCCGATGTAGCACGGCCAAAGCCGCGTCCACGCGGCATTGATGTCGTCAGCAGCCTGCTGCATTTTGCGATTGTCACCTATGCTGTGCCGCCAGAACGCCTGCGTCCATTGGTGCACGAGCGTTTTGAGTTGCTCACCGTGCCCGTAGAAGGCGAAGAACGCGCGCTTGTCTCGGTTGTGCCCTTCCAAGAACTCGATTTCCGGCTGGCCGCCCACCCTTCTCCACAGTTTCGCTTCGGGCAGACCAACTACCGCGTGTATGTTACTGACCGCACGACCGGCCAGCCTTGTGTGTGGTTTCTGGGCAGCCTGCTGGACTCGGTGACGGTGGTGATTCCCCGCTATCTATGGAAGCTGCCCTGGCACCACGGGCGCATGCACTTTGACTGCACGCTGGGCGCGGATGGACGCTACAGCCACTACGCCATCGAGACACGCTCAGCATGGGGTGGAGCACAACTCGAACTACGCCAAAGAGCAGAACTGATGCACACGCATAGCGGCTTCCCCGACGAGGAGACCGCGTTGGTATACCTGACCCACCTGCTGAGCGGGTACTACACTTGCCGCGACGGCCGGCTGGGCAGCTACAGCATCTGGCACGACAAGCTAGAGATGCACCCGGCTGAAGTGGTGGAAGCGCGCTTTGATGCGCTGGAACGGCTAGGAGTGGCCAATTTTGAGGAACAGCGCACGCCATATAGTGTGCTGGTACAGCCAGAGACCGAATTCACCATTTATCTGCCGCCGGGCTTGGCGTAGTCAAGCTTGTCATTGCAAGACACAGCGTAGCCTGTGCACGAAGCAATCTGGCTTTTGCAAACAATCTTGGAGATTGCTTCGTCCGTTTGCCGCAAGCGGCACCGCCTGGGCGGTAGTACTCCTCGCAATGACAAATGATTGTGGTGGATGCATTTATGAGCCGTGATGCTAACTTTCTAATGTAGCGCGCAGAGCCTTAGGCAAGCTGGCGACCACCAGCGCGTACGAATGGTCGATCATCTCGCGCAATACATCATCTGGCAGGCCTTCGCCGACCACGACAGTATTCCAGTGTTTTTTGTTCATGTGATAGCCCGGACGCACCCACTCCGGGCAGGCTGCGCGTTGCGCCAGCGCATCTTCAGGGTCACATTTGAGATTGAGGGTGAGCTGCGCTTCGCCCTCGCCGATGAGGCCGAACATCTTGCCGCCCACTTTTAGCACGCGTGCGCCGGGGCCAAAGGGATAGCCATCGCTGGCGCCGGGTTTGCTGAGGAAGTATTTGAGCACGCCGGCGTGTGTTTGTAACTTAGTCATCTTCGCCCTCCGGCTCTGGCGCCGCCAGCACCGCGTCCAGTTCTGGCATCACGCCGGCCGCACCCTGCTCAGCCCATAGCAAGAACTCCACATTGCCCTTGGGACCCAGCACGGGCGAGCGCAGCAACCCACGTACCGCCAGACCACGCTCGCTGACGAAGGCCAGCGTATCTTCAAGCACGCGGCGATGCACGCTGGCATCACGGATCACGCCTTTGCCGCGTGCTACTTCCTTCTTGCCCGCCTCAAACTGCGGTTTGATCAGTGCCACGATCTGCCCGCTGGGTTTGAGCCAATTTTGAAACACGGGCAGCAGTGTTTTTAGCGAAATGAACGAAGCATCCACCACAACGCCATCGACTTGCTCAGGGAGAGCCGACACGTTGCGGGCATTGGTCTCTTCCATCACCACTACGCGCGCATCCTGGCGCAGCTGCCAGTGCAGCTGGCCTTTGCCGACATCGATGGCATATACCTTCGCCGCGCCGCGCTGCAGCAGGCAATCGGTGAAGCCGCCGGTCGAAGAGCCAACGTCGGCCGCCACCCAGTCTTCCACCGAGATAGCAAAGCCATCCAGGGCGGCCTGCAGCTTCTCACCGCCGCGTGAGACGAAAGGCGGGCGCGCCGCCAGCTCAAGGGCGGCGTCTTCGGGCAGCAGCGCCCCGGCCTTATCCACCAGCTGGCCGTTCACGCGCACCTGGCCGGCCATCAGCAGGCGCTGCGCCTGGCTGCGGGTTTCGGCCAGGCCGCGCTGCACCAGAAGCAAGTCGGCGCGTTGTTTAGGCATAGTGAGATTCTATAGCAGAAAAACGAGTGATCAGTGAGCGGGGATGAGTGATTAGTTATCGATCACCTTACAGATTACTGTTCACCGATCACTAATCACCCATACTTTAAATGCTATGATTTCCTCATGCTGCTCGCCTTGCTCAAAAACATGCGCCCCAAACAGTGGGCCAAGAATGTGCTGCTGTTTGCCGGGCTGGTGTTTGACCGCCAGCTCACCCAACTCGGCCCCCTCAAGCAAACCTTGCTGGGCTTTGTGTTCTTCTGCCTGTTGAGCAGCAGCGTCTATCTGGTCAACGACATTGTGGATGTGGAGGCGGACCGCCGCCACCCCAAGAAGAAGCACCGCCCGCTGGCCTCCGGGGCGCTGCCGATGTGGCTGGCGGTGAGCGCCGCCGCCGCCTGCATGCTGATCGCGCTGGCCGGTGCCTTCTGGCTCTCGCCTGCGTTTGGCATCCTGTGCCTCATCTACCTTGCACTCAACTTTGCCTACTCCAGCTGGCTCAAGCACATTGCCATCATCGATGTCATCGTGCTGGCGTTGTTCTACGTCATCCGCGTCGGTGCCGGGGTGACCCTGATCGATGTAGTGCGCTTTTCGCCCTGGCTGTATGTGTTCACCACCTTCTTCGCCCTGTTCCTGGGAATTGGCAAACGCCGCGCCGAGATCATGGCCAAGGGCGGCGCACATACGCGCAAAGTGCTGGCAGGCTACACCGCTGAGTTTCTCGATCAATTGCTGCTCATCGTGCTCAGCCTGGCCATCCTGACCTACAGTCTGTACACCTTCTCAGCCCCCAACCTGCCCGAGAATCACAGCATGATGCTCACCATTCCGTTTGTGCTGTATGGCTTCTTTCGTTATCTCTACCTGGTGCAAGTCAAACATTCCGGCGAAGCACCGGAGGATATTCTGTTCTCTGACCGCCCATTGCAAATCGACCTTCTGCTGTGGGCGCTCACCGTCTTGCTGATCTTCTATTTCGCATGAGCATGCCCGCAGGCACCGGGGCCGCCCCCGGCAAAGTGATCCTGTTTGGCGAGCACGCCGCGGTGTACGGGCAGCCGGCCATCGCCGTGCCCGTGCAGCAGGTGGCGGCGCGTGCCCTAGTGCGGCCGCTGTTCAATGCGCCCAGCGGTCGCATACGAATCCATGCGCCCGAAGTGGGCCTGGAGGCCGACCTTGACCAATTAGACGCACAGCACCCGTTGGCCGCGGCGGTGCACTTTACGCTGCAGGCGATGGGCGTGCAGCACCCGCTGGCCGTCACCATCAAGGTCAGCTCCACCATTCCGGTGGCAGCTGGGCTCGGCTCAGGGGCGGCGGTGAGTATTGCCATCGCCCGCGCGCTCTCCGGCTTCCTCGGTCATCCGCTGGCGGATGAGCAGGTCAGTGCGGTGGCGTTCGAGGTCGAAAAAATCCATCACGGCACGCCCTCAGGCATCGACAATACGGTCATCACCTATAACCAGCCGGTGTATTTCATCAAGGGCCAGCCGCTGCAAACCTTCACTCTGGGCGCACCGCTGAGTTTGGTCATAGCAGACACGGGCATCCCCAGCCCTACCAAGGTGACCGTGGGCGATGTGCGCAGCGCCTGGCAAGCTGAGCCGCAGCGCTACGAAGCCCTGTTCGCCGAAATTGGTGCCATCACCAAGGCGGCCCGCAGCGCCCTCGAACAGGGTGATTTGGCCGCACTGGGCGAGCTGATGAACCAAAACCACGGCCTGCTGCAAGAGCTCAATGTCTCCTCACCGGAGTTGGACACGCTGGTAGCTGCCGCACGCGCCGCAGGCGCCTTGGGCGCCAAGCTGTCTGGCGGCGGACGCGGCGGGAACCTGATCGCACTGGCCGCCGGTGACCCGGCGCCACTGCAAGCGGCGCTGCAAGCTGCCGGAGCCAGCGCCACGCTGCACACGGTGGTGGCATGAGCGAGCTGGTTTTCCTCAAACTCGGCGGCTCGCTGATCACTGATAAGTATACAGAAGCGATGTTGCGCCCGGATGTTGTGCGCCGCATTGTGCAAGAGATCGCCGCAGCACGCCAGGCCAATCCTGAATTGCGCCTGGTGCTGGGGCACGGCTCCGGCTCCTTTGGGCACGTGCCCGCCAAAAAACACGGTACGCGCCAAGGCGTGCACACGCCGGAACAATGGCTGGGCTTTGTAGAGGTGTGGCGTTACGCCAGTGCGCTCAACCAGGCCATGATGGGCGCCTTGCAAGCCGTGGCAGACCAGCCTGCGATCTCCTTTGCACCCGTAAGCAGCGTGCTGGCAGCCGGCGGCCGCGTGCAGCGCTGGAACGTGCAGCCCATTCGCGCCGCGCTGTCCGCCGGCATCATCCCCCTGGTGTATGGCGATGTGATCTTCGACACCGAGCTCGGCGGCACGATACTTTCCACCGAAGACTTGTTCGTGCATCTGGCTGCCGAGCTGCAGCCCACCCGCATCCTGCTGGCTGGCAACGATGCCGGCGTGTACGACCGTTACCCCGATGGCAAGGTAGTGGAGCGCATCACGCCAGCCAGCTACGCCAGCATGAATGCGCTGCCTGGCGCTTCAGCCGCCACGGATGTGACCGGCGGCATGGCCAGCAAAGTGGAAAGTATGCTGGCCATCGTCCAGGCACTGCCCACCTGCAAAGTCAGCATCTTCTCCGGTGCTGAAGCGGGGAATATTAGCAAGGCCCTGCTAGGCGAGACAATGGGAACTCTTATAACCAGTGATCGGTGATCAGTGAGCTGTAATCAGGTAGCGAATCTAACTGTCGTTTACTGATTGACTGGCTACTGTTCACTCTTCACTGATTTACCCCGATTGACAGGCCCATAGCCATCAACTAGACTTTTCATAAGATGATTATTACTCGCCAACTGCTTGAACAGTTTGAAGACCAGACTCTGGCACCCTATGGAATGCGCAGCCGTGACACCAAAGGCCGCGAGTATCCTGACAATGAGCCAGAGTACCGCACTGCCTTCCAGCGTGACCGTGACCGTATCATTCACACCACGGCCTTCCGTCGCCTCGAATACAAGACGCAGGTCTTCAACAACTTTGAGGGCGACTACTTCCGCACGCGTCTGACGCACACGCTGGAAGTGGCCCAGGTGGGCCGCACCATCGCCCGCGCCCTTGGGGCCAACGAAGACCTCATCGAGGCCATCTGTCTGGCGCATGACCTGGGCCACGCCGCCTTCGGCCACTCTGGCGAGGCTACCCTCAACGAGCTGCTCAAGGATCACGGCGGTTACGACCATAACAAGCAGTCCTTCCGCATTGTCACCAAGCTGGAGCGCCGCTTCCCCAACTGGCCGGGGCTCAACCTGACCTGGGAAGTGCGCGAGGGCATCGTCAAGCACGAGACGGAATATGACATCTCCGATGCAACGGATTTCAACCCGGAGCTGCGCGGCAACCTGGAGGCGCAGATCGCCAACATTGCCGATGAACTGGCCTACACCACGCATGACCTGGATGACGGTCTGCGCTCAGGCATGATCCATCATGAGATGTTCAGCAACCTGGGCCTGTGGAAGCAAGTGATCGATAGTGTGGGCTGGGACGGCAAGGGTGAGATGAGCGAGCTGCTGCGCCACCAGATCATCCGCCGCCTGGTGGGTATCCTCATCAGTGATGTGCTCGAAGCCACCAACGCGCGCATTGAGGCGGCAGGGGCCAAGAGCGTTTTGAATATCCAGCAACTTGAGCACAATGTGATAGGCTATAGCGATTCACTGCTCCCCCTCAACAAAGAATTGAAGAGCTTTTTGTTCAAGAACCTGTACAACCACCCGCGCGTGCGCGGCATGGCTGAGCACGCCCGTAACGCGCTCATCACCATTTTCCGTGCCTACGTGGCCAAACCTGAGATGCTGCCGCCTGATTTCCAGGCCACCATTCCCAGCCGCGGCCTGGAGCGCGCCGTGTGTGATTACATCGCCGGCATGACGGATCGTTTTGCCGAACAAGAAAACAATCGACTGAAAGGAACCACCAGCTTGCCATGAGCTCCCCGCACGAGTTTTACCTAACCGAAGAAGGCATTCAGAAGCTGAAGGCCGAACTGGAGGAGCTGAGCGGCCCGCGCCGCACCGAGCTGGCGCAACGTCTGCGTACCGCCATCCAGCAGGGGGACCTGTCTGAGAATGCGGATTATTCCAAGGCCAAGGAGGACCAGGCCTTTCTGGAAGGCCGTATCCAGGAGATCAACGCCATTCTGGGCAACGCGGTGGTTATTGAAGGCAAAAGCAACCCTGATGGCGTCATTGGCATAGGCTCCACAGTAACGCTGAAGGAGAAAGGGCGCGAGCCAGTGAAGTACTTCCTGGTGGGCGCTCAAGAGGCCGACCCGCGCAACGGCAAGATCTCCAACGAGTCGCCGATCGGCAAGGCGCTGCTGGGTCACAAGGCCGGCGAAAAAATAGAAGCCCAGACACCCGCTGGCGTGCTGGTGTTTGAAGTTGTGAGTGTGGAATAGCGGTTAGCGACTAGCTATTAGCAATCAGCTAAATCAGAAAAAAGACCAGCCGAATGGCTGGTCTTTTAGTTATCTGCATCAGGTTAGTTCTTGGACCACACGGCCAGCTCAAGCGTCACGCGCTCAAAGAAGCTGTCTTCTGGCAGAGCGCCCTCACCATATTGCATGTCTACCACGCGGGCCACCATCTGCAGCGTGGCGGTTTCCAGCACCATCTCTACGCCGGGGCTGCACAACGCCGGCTCGCCCTTGGCGGAGAGGCGGCTACGGGCGGCATCATCGCGGAAGATATGGCTGCTCATTACTACCCTGGTTACCGTCTGGATGTCATTCTTATCAAACAGCCAGATCTCAAAGGCAGTCACGCGCTTGGGCGTACCCACACCGATGGTATCGGCAATGCTGATACCACATTCACCCATGAATTCGCCGGCGGGCGAATCGATGCTGAACGAGTCATCGAACAGATCGTCACCCATCAGGTAGGTGGTCATCCACTGTGAGAGCGGCAACGCATCGTTACCGATGGCGCCTGGAGCGGCGCTAGGCTGCACTTTGCCGCGTTGGCCAAACGGCGAGGCCGCCGCAGCGCCCTGACGCTTCTTGAGATAGGTAACCGCTGCCAGCACGCCACCCAATGCCAGCGTGATACCGCACATAGTGACAAGCCAGCTCTGCCGCGATAGCTGCGGCGCTGGGCTGGTGCTTTGCTCGCCACCATCAGAGGGGGCCTGTGTGGGCTGCACGGTGGCTTCACCACCTTGTGACGGCTGGCTGCCAAGCATCGATTGGAAGTGCGCGATGGTCTCGACACTCTGGCTGCCGGGGGCGGCCGCTACAGAAGCCATGGTGCCATCTACCGCAGCCCCCAGCGCCTCAAGGCGCTGGCGTGCCAGGGTCTCGTCTGGGTTCAAGGTGTAGGAGTCGATGGCGGCACGCAGGTAGCTCTGCTGGTAATCGGCGCGCATCTGCGCGGGATTGCCATCAATGAATTCCACCGGATACAGCCACCAGCCAATAACCAGCCAGCCGAACAGTACGCCAGCAATTGCAGCCGCGATCGCCAGGCTACGTGGCTGGCGCAGGGTTGCCAGCAGCCTATTGGAGTCAAACGCAAAGCCGCGCCGCGCGGCGGCGGGCGGCGCTATGGGGTCAGGGGTTTGTGGGTCGTAGTCCATGTGGATTGGATTTTAGAGGAGCAGCGGGGAATACGCAACTTGACTCGGCGCTCTGAAAGTGCGGTGTCATTCCGAACCCGAGCGCAGCGAGTGGTGAGGAATCCTTTAGGCCAAAGATAGGTTTCTTGTGCCCTAAGGATTCCTCCTCGGCCTTCGGCCTCGTTCGGAATGACAGTTAGGCGGCTTCGCCGGCGGGCTCGTCTTCCTTTTGCACATCGTCCAGCGGGAACTGCGTTTCGCAGTCCATACACTGGGCGAAGTTCTTGTTGGCGATGACCAGCGTGCCGCCACAACTGGGGCACGGCGTGGGCAGCGGGCGCTTCCATGAGGTGAATTCACACTCAGGGTAGTTGGCGCAACCATAGAAGATACGGCCCTTGCGCGTACGGCGCTCAACAATGTCGCCGCCGTCTTTGGGGCAAGTGACGCCGATCTTCTCGAGCCAGGGTTCGGTGTGGCGGCAGTCTGGGAAGCGCTCACAGCCGATGAACTTGCCGTAGCGCCCCCAGCGGATGATGAGCTGGCCCTGGTTGCAGGTGGGGCACTCACGGCCGATGTATTCGGGGCCAGCTTTGGATTCGGGCATCTCCAGCTTGGCCTTCTCCACTTCCTCAGAGAAGGGGCCGTAGAAGTCACTGAGCACTTTGACCCAGTTGGCATCCCCGGAAGCGATTTTGTCGAGATTGGCTTCCATCTCCGCCGTAAAGTTGAAGTCCACAATATCTGGGAAATGCTCGGTGATCAGGTCGTTGACCAAGAGGCCCGTCTCGGTGGGGATGAAGCGCTTGTCTTCACGCACCACATAGCCGCGCTGCTGCAGCGTGTTGAGCGTAGGCGCGTAGGTGGACGGGCGGCCGATGCCATATTCTTCCAGCGCCTTCACCAGCGACGCATCGCTGAAGCGCGGTGGCGGCTGGGTGAAGTGCTGGGCTGGCAACAGCTCCAAGAGCTTTTGCGTTTGGCCCTCGGCCAGGTCTGGCGGAATGGGTGAATCATCCTCACCCTCGGCTTTGACGGTTTCGTCTTTGGCTTCCTCGTACACAGCCAGGTAGCCGGGGAATTGCAGAATGGAGCCGGAGGCACGCAGCAGATATTCATTGCTACCCTGGCCGACCACACGCACCGAGATGGTGTCGTAGACGGCAGGCACCATTTGCGAGGCCAGGAAGCGCTGCCAGATGAGCTGGTACAAGCGGTACTGGTCTCGGCTGAGGTTGTCTTTGATCTGCGCCGGGGTGCGCATGGCCGAGGTGGGACGCACGGCTTCGTGCGCCTCCTGCGCGCCCTTGGCGCGGGTCTTGTACTCAGGCGCCTGCTCCGGCAGGTAGCTGGCGCCGTGAACACTGGTGACGTACTCGCGCGCCTCTTGCTGCGCCAGCGGCGAGACATAGGTGGAGTCAGTACGCATATAGGTGATGAGACCGGTGGTCTCACCCTCACCCAGGTCAATGCCTTCATATAACTGCTGGGCAATTGCCATGGTGCGCTTAGCGGTGTAGCCGAGCTTGCGCGAGGCTTCTTGCTGCAGCGTGCTGGTGGTGAACGGCGCAGGCGCCTTGCGGCGGCGCTGGCCGCGTTTGATCTCACGGATGCTGTAGGCGGCGGTTTGCATATCCGCCAGCAGCGGGTCTACTTTGTCTTTGGAGCCCAGGTCAGGCTCTGCGCCATTAACCTCGGCCAGCTTGGCTACAAAAACACTCTTACTGCCTTCGGGCTGCAACTGCGCCTCGATGGACCAGTATTCGACGGGAACGAAGGCATCGATCTCACGCTCGCGCTCCACAATCAGGCGCAACGCTACGGACTGTACACGGCCCGCCGAGAGGCGGTTGCGTACCTTGGTCCACAAGATGGGGCTGAGGTTGTAGCCCACCAGGCGGTCGAGCACGCGGCGGGTCTGTTGGGCATCGACCAGATCCATATTGAGCTCACGCGGCTGGCCAAAGGCTTCTTCGATGGCAGGCTTGGTGATCTCATGGAAGACGACGCGCTTGGCGCGCGCCGGATCGATCTCGGCGGCTTCCAGCAAATGCCAGGCAATCGCCTCCCCTTCGCGATCAGGATCGGTGGCGAGGAAAATCTCCTCGGCCTTGGCGGCTTCGGCCTTGAGGCTCTTGACCACCTTGCGCTTCTCGTTGGGAATGCGGTATTTGGGCGCGAAGCTATTGTCTACGTCGACCGAGAGCTGCGAACGCAGCAGGTCACGCACGTGGCCCACTGAGGCTTCGACACGATAGCCGTTGCCCAGGTAGCGGCCTACGGTGCGCGCCTTGGCAGGCGACTCCACGATGACCAGGCGGCCTTTGCGCTTGGCATCCTGGCGCTCTTGCTTGGTGGGCTTGACCGGGGCAGCAATGCCCTCATGCGCCGGGGTGCGCCCCATGCGGAACAAGGTGGTGCCGCACACACCGCAGGTGCCACGCGTGCCGGGTGCCCCACTCGCCGTGTATTCCGGCTTGGGGTCAACCATTTCACGCTTGGTTTTGCACTTTACGCAATACGCTTCCAAACAAACACCTCTAAAGTTTTAATCATCATCATGGTTACAGATACTGCTGTAACCCTTTTTCTTTCAGGGCTTCGATCACCTGGCGCACATCCTGGGCGCGCTCACGGGAGCAAATTAATAGCACATCTCCGGTGTCTACGACCACCAAATCCTTGACGCCAACGGTAACGATGAGACGCTCTGCCGTGTTGCTGGCGCCGTGGACCAGTGAATTGTGGCTATCCAGGTCATGGTGATAGGGATGCAGCGCCAGATTGCCATTGGCATCGGCGGGCAACACTTCGAACAGTGATGTCCACGAGCCGACATCGTTCCAGGCCAATTCCTTGGCGGGAATGACGGCCACATTGGCGGCGTGTTCCATGACGCCGTAGTCAATCGTCTGGGCGGCGATGCGCGGCCACTCATGGGCGATCACGCCCTCATAGTCTGCTGTGCCCATGGCGGCGGCCACGGCTTGCAGCGTGGCGTGCAGGTCTGGCATTTGTTGCGCAAATTCCTGCAGGATGCGCTCAATGGTCCAGATGAACATACCGGAATTCCAGGCATGGTCACCGGAGGCGAGCATGGCTTCGGCTTCCTGCAGGCTGGGTTTCTCTTTGAAACGCTTCACCTTGTGGGTGACAAAGCCACCATACTCGCCCAGGCTCTCGCCCATTTGAATGTAGCCATATTGCGTGGCGGGGAAGGTGGGATCAATGCCCAGGGTAACCAGCGGCCCGGTCTGCGCCAGGGCCACAGCGGCTTCAAGATAGCGGTGGAAGCCGGCTTCGTTGCCGATGTAATGGTCAGCCGTGAGCACGATCATCACGGCCTGCGGGTCACGCTGGCCGAGGGCGGCGGCGGCCAGCCCAATCGCTGCGGCGGTGCCGCGCGGCTGCGGCTCAAGAATGTAATTCTCAGCGGGCAGCTCTGGGGCGTGAGCCTTGAGCTGGTCGGCCTGCTGCTGGCTGGTGACCACCAAAATGCGCTCTGGTGGGAGCAGGGCTTGTAGCCGCTGCACAGCAATTTGGAACAGGCTGCGCTCCTCGATGAGGGTGAGCATCTGCTTGGGCTTGGACTGGCGCGAGAGTGGCCACAAACGCGTACCGCCGCCGCCAGCCATTATTACGGCGAAGGCATGTAACATGCCTTCGGCGTGTTGCATACCTTCGGTAGGCTTAGCCATAAGTGGCCCCCAGTTCGCGGGCGGCCACATAGGCCATGCCGCCGACATGACGCACCAAACCTTTAAGTTCCATCAAGGTTAGTGTGGAGGAGACTTGGGCAATGGGTAGTGCGGCACGTGCACCGATCTCATTGAGGTGCAGCGGCTCGGCGCCCAGCAGGCGGTAGAGCGCGGCCTCTGTGGCGTCTGCGGGCAGCGCTTGGCGGGCATCTTTGTTGGCTTGCATTGTTTCCAGGTTCAACACCTTCAGTAAATTCTCAAACTGCGTTAGTGGGTGCGCCCCACGTTCAATGAGCATATTGCATCCCTTGCTTTGCGGCGCATAGATCGGGCCGGGCACAGCAAAGACCTCGCGGCCTTGCTCGGCAGCAAAGCCTGCGGTGATCAGCGCACCGCTGCGCTCGCCGGCTTCGATCACCACCACGGCCTGCGAGAGGCCGGAGATGATGCGGTTGCGCGGCGGGAAGTTGGCCGCATCTGGCGGGGTGCCGAGCGCATAATCGCTGAGCACGGCGCCGCGCTTGATCATTTCTTCAGCCAGGCCGCGGTTGGCAACCGGATAGATGCTATCCAACCCGTGCGCCACAACGGCCAACGTGCGGCCGCCAGCGCGTAGCGCGGCGGTGTGCGCCAGGGCGTCTACGCCGCGCGCCAGCCCGCTCACAACGGTGATACCGCGCTGCGCCAGAAAGGTAGCCAGCTCTTGTGCCACCTGGCGGCCATAGGCGGTCACCTCACGGCTGCCGACGATGGCCACGGCCCATTCATCTTCGGGCAGCAGATCGCCACGCAGGTAGAGCACTGGCGGAGCTTGCTCCAGTTCACGCAGGCGGCGGGGATATTCGTCATCTTCCCACACCAACGCGCGCACGCCGTGCTGGGCCAGACGAGCGGGAATCTTATCCAGCTGCAAGCTCTGGCGCGCCTGCACCAAGCCGTTGACGGCAGCGGGCGGCAAGCCAGCCGCCTGCCACTGGGCCGGTGTGGCAGCCCATGCGGCGGCGGCGCTGCCGAAAGCCTGGAGCAGCAAACGGAAGCGCACGGCGCCTACGTTTTTGACGCTGGTGAGGGCAATGCGGCTGAGCTTTTCGCTATCCATAGGTGGAGTAGGCATGCTGGCACTCAAAACGGCAACCAGAATACCACAGGCATACCAAGGATGAAGAATGAGGGATGAAGGATGAGTTAGAACATCCCCCACGGTTCTTCATTGTTACTTCTCGGGCAGCAGGCCGGGCGGCAGATGGACGCGCATGCGCTTGGCCGCAATATCGGTCTCCAGCACCACAGCTTCAATGGCAGGCAGCAGCACCTCGCCGTGAGTAGGCGATTGCACCACGTAGACATCATTGGCGCCGGTCTCCAGCACCTGGGTCAGCAAGCCGAGTTCCTCATTCGTATCCGTGACAACGGTAAGGCCCATGAGCTGATAGCGATAGAACTGGCCGGGGGGCAGCGGCGGGCTGTCTTGCACGCTTGAAAACAGCGGCGCATTGCGAATGTGTTCGAGCGAGGCGCGGTCTGGGAACTGCTCGAAGGAGAGCAGCAAGCCGTTATCGATGGGGCGCGATGTGCGAATGGTAACGGGGGTGTGTTCTTCACCCAGGAAGAGCTTGACGCCTTTTTTCAGGCGCTCAGGAAAATCAGTTTCAATGGATACCTGCACCTCGCCGCGCAAGCCGTGCGGGCGGCGCAACACGCCCACCAACACAAAGTCAGGCTCGCGAAAAACTGCCGAGCCTGACTCAGAGGGCTTGCCTTCATTTGCCTTGCGGCGGGTGTTGGCTCTGTATCTACGAGAGGTCAATCAGGTTCCGAAATGTTCAACGTGGCATGTTTGCCATCTTGCGTGGCGGCCACCTGCAACAAAAGACGAATGGCGTTGGCCACGCGGCCATTGCGGCCGATGACACGCCCCATGTCTTCTTTGGCAACCTGCAAAGAGAGCTCAGTACCCTCGCCGCGGCGGCGGGTACGCACCTCTACCTGAGTGGGGTCATCCACCAGGGAGTGGGCAATGTATTCGATGAGCTCTTTCATTGCAACTGACTACTACTCAGCAGCGGGAGCGTCTGCTTCAGCGGCAGGAGCGTCGGCCGCGGGGGCTTCAGCAACAGCTTCGGCTGCAGGCGCTTCGGCAACGGCTTCAGCTGCGGGGGCAGCGGCTGCCGCGGGAGCTGCAGCTGCGGGCTCAGCCTTCTTGCGGCTGGAGGTTACCGGGGCCGGGCGGCGGGTGCGCTGGTCAGCATTGCGAATCTTGGCGGCAGCGTCAGCTTCAGCCAACAGGGTCTCGAGCGATTCGCCAGCTTTGAAGCGGGCGTAGCGATCGAGCAGGCCAGCCTGCTTGAACACCTGCTCAGCAGACTCGCTGGGCTGGGCGCCATTGCCGATCCAGTGATAAATGCGGTCTTCTTGCAGCACGATCATGGCCGGCTGCGTGCGCGGGTTGTACGAACCCAGCACCTCGATGAAGCGGCCCTTTACGGGGCTTTCCTTCTCGGTAGCCACGATACGAAAGCTGGCTTGGTTATGGCCGCCTACGCGGCGCAATCTAATACGTACCATCTAAAAACAAGCTCCTCAAATGAACTTTAAGCCGGGCTCAGCCTCAGCCAAGCCCACGTGTAGTTTTATCACTACAAACGGCGGATGATTGTAGCCGCTAAGAGGAAGGTGGTCAAGAGCGGGCTTTGCCAGCCACAGGCTGGGTCTTGTACGCTTGGGCGGTTTCCACTACACTAGCTTTTCGACCCGATAGGTGCCACCCCCTGGCACTTGAATATCATCCTCGAGGAGAGAAGCGTATGGCCAAAGTAGCGATTATTACCGACAGTACCACCTACCTTCCCAAGGATCTTAGCGAGGGCCTGAACATTAACATTGTGCCCACGGTAGTGATCTGGGATGGCAAAGAACTGCGCGATGGCGTGGACATCCAGCCTGGCGAATTTTACGAACGCCTGGCCAAGGCTGAGACGATGCCCACCACCTCGCAGCCCTCGCCGGCTGCCTTCAAGGACATGTACGAGAAGCTGCAAAAGGACGGCTACACCGACATTCTGGGCTTGTTCGTCTCTGCCAAACTGTCTGGCACGATTGCCTCGGCCAACCAGGCCAAGGATCTGGTGAGCGGCCTCAATATTGAGGTCATGGACGGCCACTCGGCCTCCATGGGCACCGGCTGGGCCTTGCTCGAAGCCGCCAAGGCTGCCAAGGCTGGCAAATCGTTGCAGGACTGTGCCGCTATTGCCAAGAAGGCGGGCGACCATACCGGCCTGATGCTGCTGGTGGATACGCTGGAGTTCCTGCACCGCGGCGGCCGCATCGGCGGTGGGGCACGCTTCCTGGGTACGGCGCTGAACCTGAAGCCGATCCTGGAAGTGCAGGAAGGCCGCCTGGAGCCGCGCGAGCGCGTGCGCACCAAGGGCAAGGCACTGGCGCGTGTTCTGGATCTGGTGGAAGAGCGCATCGGCGGCCGCACGCCGCTGCACCTGGCTGTGGTGCACGCCAATGCTGAGGCTGACGCCAAAGCATTGCTGGATGAGGCCAAGACGCGCTTCAACCCCAGCATGACGGCGCTTTCCGCAGTGAGCCCATCGGTGGGCACGCACACCGGCCCTGGCACACTGGGCGTGGCCTTTATGGCAGGGTACGAAGGGTAGTAGCTGTTAGCTGTTAGCTGTTAGCTGTTAGCTGTTAGCTGTTAGCTGTTAGCTGTTAGCCAAACCTAAGATAAAAGAAAAAGCCCCGCAAATTGCGGGCTTTTTTTAGAGCTAATAGCTAAAAGCTAATCGCTCTCAGCTACTTCACTACACCATACGAGTGCGGCAGCGGTTTCACCTTCTTGGCAGACCATTGGTGCGCGCTGAGTACGCGGGCGCGGGCGGACTCAAGCGATTTTTTAGAGTTGGCGTGCAGCTCAAAGAGCGCCTCACCCTTGATGAGCTTGTCACCCACTTTGTGCAGCACCACAATGCCCACGGCAGGGTCGATGGCATCGCCCTTCTTGGCGCGGCCGGCGCCCATCTCTACAGACGTTTCGCCAACAATCTTGGCGTCAATCCATTTGAGATAGCCGCTCTTGGGCGCCTTCACAACTTCCACAAACGGCGCTTTGGCCAGCTTGTCTGGATTGTCCACATAGCTGACATCGCCGCCCTGGGCCATCACCAGCTGGCGGAAGCGCTCGAGGGCGCTGCCATCCTGCAGGCTGGCTTCGGCCAGCTTGCGTGCGGCAGCGAGGCTGCTGGCACCCTCTCCCAGCAGGATGAGATGGCTGGCGACTTCGAGACAGTGTTCGCGGAAATCGGCAGGGCCGCCACCACGCAGGGTGGCGATGGCTTCTTTGACCTCAAGGGCGTTGCCGACGGCGTAGCCCAGCGGTTGGTTCATATCCGAGAGCAGGCACACCACTTTGCGCTTGGCCAGCTTGCCAATGCGCACCATGATGCGCGCCAGGTCTTTGGCCTGAGGCAGCGTCTTCATAAAGGCGCCGACCCCGACTTTGACATCCAGCACCATGCGCTGGGCGCCGCCGGCAATTTTCTTACTCATGATGGAAGAGGCGATCAATGACAGCGAGTCCACCGTGCCGGTGACGTCACGCAGGGCGTACATCTTGCCATCGGCAGGCGCCAGGTCCCCGGTCTGGCCGGTGAGCACCAGGCCGAGCGTCTTGAGCTGGCTGAGGAATTCTTTCTGGGTCAGGTTGGTGCGGAAGCCGGGGATGGCCTCCATCTTGTCCAGTGTACCGCCGCTGAAACCCAGGCCGCGGCCAGACATTTTGCCGACGCGCAGACCACAGGCGGAAACCACCGGCTCCACGACCAGGGTGGTCTTGTCGCCCACCCCGCCGGTGGAGTGCTTGTCCAGGGCGATGTCTACTACGCCGGTGAGATCGAGCACATCGCCAGAGTTGGCCATGGCCAGCGTCAGGTCGGTGGTCTCACGGTCGCTCATGCCATTGAGCAGCACCGCCATGGCCCAGGCGGCGGCCTGGTAATCGGTCACGCTGCCATCCGTGAAGCCTTTGACAAAGAAATCAATTTCGGCTGTGCTAAGCTGCAGCCCATCACGCTTTTTGATGATCAGATCAACTGTTCGCATGTTACCTCGTGCGAAAATTATACTGGCCTGTCAGCCGCTTATCTTGACTCAACATTCCTGCCGTATTGCCCTACAATACGGGTACGGAAGGTTCCTGGTTCGATGACCATTCTGCTCACCAAGGTGCGTGCCCCGCAGCGTCGCAAAGACGTATTGCGGCGCGTGCGCCTGATTGACAGATTGCACCAAAACCTGCACCGTAAGCTGACCTTTGTCTCGGCCCCGGCTGGCTACGGTAAAACCACGCTGCTGGTGGACTTTGCCACAGACGTGGATGCGCAGGTGTGCTGGTATCGCATCAGCCCCGAAGACGGTGACCTGGTGCAATTTGCCCAGCACATCGTCGCCTCGTTCCAGCAGCAGTTCCCAGGCTTCGGCACCACGCTGCAAGAGCGCCTGGACAACCCGGGCGCCTCGCCTGACGCACCGAGCATTGCCACCGAGCTGATCAACGCCATCCAGGAGCAAGTGCCGGATTTCAGTGTACTGGTGCTGGATGACTATCACCTGGCCGGTGAAAACCAGCAGATCGTCGATTTCATGGAAAGCCTGCTGGAGAACCTGCCCGACCATTTGCGTATCCTCATCGGCTCGCGCAGTGTGTATGGCATTCCGGCGGCCAGCTTGTATATTCGTGATGAGCTGGTCACCATCGGTGCGGACGAGCTGCGCTTCCGTGCCGATGAGCTGCAAAAGCTGGTGCTGCAAAACTATCGGCTGCGCCTCTCGCAAGAGGAGGCCCAGGAGTTGGCCAAGCGTGCCGACGGATGGATCGTAGCCTTGTTGCTGGCGGTGCGCGCCATGGGCTCCGCCAGCATTCCCAGCTTCCTGGGCAACACCGAGCAGGTCTACACCTACCTGGCCGAAGAAGTGGTCAACCAGCAAAGCGAAGAGCTGCGCGAGTTCATGCTGGGCGCATCCATCTTTAGTGATTTCAATGAAATGCAGTGCAACTATGTGCTGCAACGCGAGGACTCCGGGGTGATGCTGCGTGCGCTGGAAGAGCGCAACCTGTTCGTCAGCCGCACGGAAACGCGTGAAGGCAACAGCTACCGTTTTCACCAACTGTTCTCTGAGTTTCTGCAGGATTATTTAGCCCGGCACAACCCGGGCCAGCTGCGCGCCTTTCACGCCCGCGCTGCGGATTGGCATTACACGCGCCAGGAGTGGGAAGGCGCCATTGCGCACATGCTGGCGGCGCAGCAGCAGCAGACGGCGGCGGCATGGATGGATGCAGTGGCGGAGCCATTCTTCACCTCGGGCCGCCAGGCAGTGCTGGCGCGCTGGCTGGACGAGCTGAACAAGACCGCCATGCTGCGCCAGCTGGCGCCGCGCCTGATGCTGTACCAGGCCAAAGCGCTGGGCAATCAGAGCCAATTCCAAGCCTGCCTGGAATTACTGAGCGAGGCTGAACCAATATTGAAAGCGCGCGGCAATATTGAGCTGCTCGCCAACGCGTATATCACCCGCGGCATGGTCTACCGTTTCACTGGCAAGCCCAAAGGCGCCATCGCCGAGGCCGACGCGGCACAAGCGATACTGGCAAAGGCACACCGCGGGTCACTGCAGTGGTTCCAGGCGGAGCGCTTGCGCGGCGTGCCCCTGCACGCCCTGGGGCAAACGGCGGAGGGCATTGCTCACATCAACAACGCTGTGAGCGGGCTGCGCCAATTGGCAGAAACGCCCGGCACACAGGCCGGCTCGCTCTTTTTGTTTGACCTGGCGGAATGTCTCAACGACCTGGGCTTGATCCATATCACCAGTGGCAAGATGCTCAGCGCCCAGCAAGCCTTCCAGGAGGCGCTGGATATTCACATTGCCATCCGCAGCAACCTGGGAGCACGCGCCTCGGCGCGCAACAATATCGCCTACCTGCACCACCAGGTGGGCGACTATCAGGCGGCTTGGAAGGAATATATGCTGGCGCTGGGGCATGCCCAGACGGCAGGGCGCGCTCGTGAGCAAATCGCCATCCTCAGTGGCCAAGGCGCCTTGTTGCTTGACCTGGCTGATGCGGAGGAAGCACAAAGCTGCCTGCTGGCCGCGGTAGAGATCGGCGAAAGCGCCGGGGAAACTCAGGAGCTGGTTCCGGTTTATGTCAGCCTTTCGCGGGCCGCCAGCGCTTTGGGAGACTACAACGGCGCCATGGCCTGGCTGCGCAAAGCTGCCAGCCAGGCGGGTTCGCACTTCAGCGAGACGGCGTATGCGCTGCATATGGGCTGGACCTACGCCAATATGCAGCAGTATGACCTGGCGCTGGCACAGTTACAGAGCGCCATGCAGAGCTGGGGTCCGCAGGCGCAGCAAGACGAGGTGACCGCGGCATTCCTGAGTGCGTGCATTCTGTTTTCACAAGGCAACGCGGCGCAAGCCCAACCGCTGATGACCAAGGCATTGCAGGCAGCGGCCCAGTTGGGCTACGAGCAGTTCCTGATCCCGTTGGCGCGTGATTGGCACGCGGTGCTGCAAGCCGCCCACGAGAGCGCCCCCAGCCCACAGCTGGACGCCATTCTGCAAAAGGCGCTGCATGCCACCATGACGCGCAGCACGCTGGAGGGCGAGCGCCACGATAGCGAGGTCACACCGCAGCTGCTGGAAGTCTACACGCTGGGCCACTCCGAGATTCGCCGCAACGGCGAGCCCATGCCGCACACGGTGTGGCGCTCTTCGCGGGCGCGTGCCCTCTTCATCTATATCCTGGATCGCCAGCGGGTGAGGAAAGAAGCCATTGGCATCGACTTTTGGCCGGATTTTAGCCCCGGCAAGGTAAGCAGCAACTTCCACGCTACGCTGTGGCGCGTGCGCCAGGCACTGGGGTTCAAAGACTCGATCGTTTTTGAAGATGAGCAGTACACGCTGCACCCCAGCATCCAGACCTGGTACGATGCCGGCGAATTTGAAGCCTATGTGCGCCAGGCGAATGCCAGCCCGCTGGACAGCGCCGAGCGCGCCGAGCTGTTGCGCCAGGCGGTGACCCTGTACAACGGCGTGTATTTGGAAGACATTTTCATGGAATGGGCAGACCAGCGCCGCGAAGACCTGCGTCACCTGTATCTGAACGCGCTGGAGCAACTGGGGGCAATCGATGTGAAAGCCAAGCGCTTCCGCGAGGCGCGCGAGATCTACGAGCGTGTGGTGGCCACCGACCCGTACCGCGACGAGGCGCACCTGGCGCTGATGAAGAGCATGGTGGATTCCGGAGCCGCCTCAGCCGCGATTGCCCACTTCAAACAATACAAACAACTATTGCGCAAAGAGCTCAACGCAGACCCGGTTGACGCCCTTCAAGACTATTACACCCAGCTAACGATACGGGTGTAGCGGCAAGGAAATTGCAACTACATTGCTAGTAGTGGAAAACAGCTACCTGGAAAATTGGTGGCTTTTTTGGCACTTTTGCTCATAGCTGCGTTCATAGGGCAGCTTATAGAATGTTGCCAATCAAACAACCTAAAGGAGCTTTAAACATGACCAACTCTTTCGCTTTCTCTCATCCTATCGGTGGCGGCATTGGCACTGGCCCTGAGATGAACCACCCCATCGGCGGTGGTATTGGCACTGGCCCCCAGATGAACCACCCCATCGGTGGCGGGATTGGCACTGGCCCTCAGGCTAACCACCCCATCGGCGGCGGCATCGGCACCAGCCCCTCCTCCCGCTAGTCCCTTCGCCAAAGGTTCCACCCCTACCAAAGGAGATTGCAATGTCCAAACTGAAATTGAACGCTATCGCTACTCTCGCTCTGGTCGATCAGGATTTCAAGGCTGCGCTGCTGAGCGGACGCCTGCAAGAGAAATTGGGCGCCTTCCAGCTCAATGAAGAAGAAATGCGCGCGGTAACTGCCATCCAGGCTATGGATTTGGACCAGTTCATGCGCCGCTTGGGCACCCTGATCCAAGCTGCCCCGACCCTGCACTAGAATAAGCTACAGCATTTTCAATGGCACCGGCTGCACGTTGCGTGCAGCCTTCATAGTGCCTTCGCCGCCCGCACGCTGAGCAGCGCTCATGGATGCTAAAACGATGCTGCTTGCTTCATTCGAAAACCCGCGTTCCAGACGCACGGCTTCACGTGCTGATCTCACTCGTACGCTCAGCCGCATCAGAGCTTTGGTTGAACATATAGCCGAGGCGGTGCTGATTGTGCAGGCAGACAGCGGTGAGGTTCTGGTGGCCAACCAGAGCGCCCTGCTGCTGTTTGAGGCCGAACAAGACTCCCTGGCTGGGCGTGATTTCGCCCAACTGAGCGCCGGCCCTGGGCCAACTCCCAAACAGTATCAAAACCACCTCAAGCAATTGCGCAATGGCGGCACCCCAGCATTTTCTTGGCAGGGCAAGACCCCCAGTGGCAAGGCCATTAGCGGCACAGTGGAAATGATGGCTTTACCGGTCAAAGAAGCCGACCTGGTCAAGATCACCATTACGCATCCTGAAACTACGCCAACTGAATGGCCCAGCAACAGTACCGAGGGCCAAAACGTAGATGAGTTGGCGGCCCTGGCCCTGACCGGCGCCAGTATTGCCTCAAGCCTGGATATTAATAAGGTGATCCAAGTGGTTGGCCACCAACTGGCCAACCTGCTGGATGTCACCGCCTTTGTTGCCTATGACTGGCTAGCCGATACGCAGGATTTGCGTCTGCGCCATAGCTACCAGCGCAGCGACAACCGCAAACAGGCTACCCCGATTGCTCCCCTGATTGATGTCAAGCCCGTATTGGAGCAAGGCCAGGCCATGCAGCGCCGCTTGGGCGACAGGCTGCTGCTGCCGAGTGAGGAAAAGGCGATTAAGGCTGCCGGGGCCAGTTCAGTATTGTTGCTGCCCCTGATCGCGCAAAGCAAAACAATCGGCTTGGTGGAGCTGCAAGATGACAAGCTCAAACGAGAGTTCACTAGCCGTGAGATCTATCTGGTGCAGACCCTGTGTCACCAGGCAGCAGTGGCCATTGAGAATGCGCGCCTCTTTCAAGCCACGCGCCGCCAGTTGCAGGAGCTGACCATTCTGCAGCAGGTAGCCAATGCCACCACCGAGGCTAATTCCGAAGACGAGCTGATCGAAAGCGCTACGCAGCTCATCCGCCACAGTATTTATTCGGACAACTTCGGCATCATTCTGCTGGATGAGCACAGCAACTATCTGCGCGTTCACCCCTCTTACGAATCGCCTCCTGAAGTTGCCATGACGCCGATTGCACTGGGCCAGGGGATCACCGGGCGCGTTGCCGAAACGGGCAAACCACTACGACTGGATGATGCACGCAACCATCCGGATTATTTGGATCTGGATAAGAAGACGCTGTCTGAGTTGTGCGTGCCCATGAAGATTGGCGAACGTGTGATTGGCGTGATCAACACGGAAAGCCGAGAGCTCAGCCATTTCACTGAAGATGACGAACGCCTGCTGACCACGCTGGCCGGGCAGTTGGCCACCGGTATTGAGCGCCTGCGCAAAGCCAGCGCCGAGCGCCGTCGCTCCGATCAACTGGCCGTGCTCAATGAGCTCACCAACCGCATGAGTGGCGTATTGGAGCGCGAGAAGCTGTTCCAGATCATTGTGGATTGCCTGCACCGCCGCATGGGGTACGACTCTACAGATATCTCCCGTGTGGATGATGAAACGCAAACGTACATCATCGAAGCTGTGGCCGGTGACTACAACGAGCAGAGCAATCGCCAGGGATACAGCCAGCCTTTCGGCACCGGCCTGTTGGGGTTGGCCGCCAGCACTGGCGAACTGGTGGTGGCAAATAACGCCAAAGACCACCCCAGTTTCTTTGCAGCCGAAGGCTTCCCTGACATCAGCTCAGAGCTGGTCATCCCGATCAAGATATACAAGAAGGTATATGCCTTGCTGAACATTGAGAGCAGTAAGTACAACGCTTTTGATGATTACGAGGTCGCCGCCTTCTCAACCCTCGGAGACCAGATTTCACTCTCGTTGGAGAGCATCCACCTGTTTGAGTCCACCAAGCGCCAGCTGCAAGAGCTGACCATTCTGCATGCCATCGCTCAAGCAGCGGTAAATGCCAAAAGCGAAGATGAGCTGGTCGAGCGCGCTACCGAGGTAATTGGTGCCACACTCTACACGGATAAATTCGGCTTCCTGCTGATGTCACCTGAGCAGGACAAGCTGAACGTGCACCCCTCGTACCGCGGCATCGACCACACGGCCCCCCGAACGGTGGCGCTCTCACAGGGTATCACCGGCAAAGTAGCTTCTACCCGCCAAGCAATTCGTGTGCCAGATGTGCACAAAGAACCCAGCTACATGCGCGTTGAACCCGAAATTCGCTCAGAGATTTGCGTACCGATCCTTGGCGCGAACAATGAGGTGCTGGGTGTAATCAACGCCGAAAGCAGCCGCCTGAATGCGTTCACGGATGCGGACCTGCGCCTGCTGAGTACAATCGCCAGCCAGACCGGCACTGCGCTGATCAAGCTGCGCTTGTTCGAGGCTGAACGTGAGCAGCGCGGCCAGGCGGAAACGCTGCGTGAAGTGGCGGCCATTCTCGGCTCGGCAGCAGATCGCGCCAGTGTGCTCAACCTGATCCTGGAGCAGCTCAAGCGCGTAGTGCCGTTCGACAGCGCCTCGGTACAGCTGGTGCGTGGCGAGAACCTGGTCATCCATGCGGTGGCAGGCATGCTGCCCAGCAGCCAGGTGGGCTTTGAACTCTCCATCAAGGATGACAAGTTTGCCCATCCTTTACTGTTTGAACAGCGCACTATTTTGTATGAGGACATTAGCCTGCACCCGGATTGGATGCAAATCCCTGGCGCGGAGCGGGTGAAATCATGGATCGGCGCACCGCTGATCGCGCGCGGCAACTGCATTGGCGTGCTCACCATTGATGGCTACACCGCCAAGCAATTCTCGCAGGCCGATGCAGACCTGGTGTCCTACTTCGCTATTCACGCTGGCATTGCGCTGGAAAATGTGCGCCTATTTGAGGAGGCGCAAGACGCCTACCTGCAAACGGTGAGTGCACTGGCCAGTGCTATCGATGTGCGTGACACCTATACCAGTGGGCACAGCCAACGCCTGGTGGACCTGGCCGTGGAGACCGGGCGCCTGCTGGGCTGCACACCGGATGAGCTGGTAGACATCAAATGGGGTGCGTTGCTGCACGATATTGGCAAGATCGGTGTGCCAGACGAGATTCTGCGCAAGCCCAGCTCGCTAGAGCAGGGCGAACTTGAAATCATGCGCCAGCACCCTGAGATCGGCGCCCGCATTGTAGAGCCGGTGCGCAACCTGGCCACGGTAGCGCCGATCATCCGCGCCCATCAGGAGCGTTATGACGGCAGCGGCTATCCGGATGGATTAAAGGGGGAGCAGATTCCCAAGATTGCGCGCATCATCAGCGTGGCGGATGCTTACGTCGCCATGACGGATGAGCGCGTCTATCGCCAAGCGCGCAGCAAAGAAGAGGCCGTGGCAGAACTCAAACGCTGCAGCGGCACTCAGTTTGACCCACACGTGGTGGACGCCTTCTTGCAGGCTCTGGAGAGCTGCCCACAGGAATAGCCCGGCTGTGCCGCGGCCTTACACAATCAGCATTGCATCGCCAAATGAATAAAAGCGATAGTTGAGTGTAATCGCCTCGCGATAGGTGTCCAAAATCAGCTCGCGCCCGACAAACGCACTGACCAGCATCAGCAGTGTGGAACGCGGCAGATGGAAGTTGGTGATCATGGCGTCCACGGCGTTGAAGCGATACCCCGGCAAAATATAAATATCGGTGCGGCCCTCATACGGTTGCACGCTGCCCGTGCTGCGGGCAGCGCTCTCCAGCGTGCGCACGCTGGTGGTACCCACGGCCACGGTGCGCCCACCCGCGGCACGGGCCGCCTGCGTGGCGGCGGCGGTGGCCGCCGGCAGGCTGCACCACTCCGTATGGATGTGATGCTCGGACGGGTCTTCCTCATGCACCGGGGCAAAAGTATCCAGCCCAACGTGCAGCAAGACCTCAGCAAAGCCCACGCCCTGCGCCTGCAGCAAGCTCAACAACTCCGGTGTGAAATGCAAACCGGCTGTGGGTGCCGCCACCGAACCCGTTTGGCGCGAATACACCGTTTGGTAGCGCTCTTTGTCTTGCAACTCGGCGTGGATGTACGGCGGCAGCGGCATCTGGCCGAGCGCGTCAAGCGCCTCGTGCAGCGGCCTGTTGAAGTGCAGCACGCGCTCGGAGCGCTCGCCTTCTTCCAATACCTGGGCAATCAAGCCCTGGCCGAGCTCTATCTGGCGCCCGGGGCGCAAGCCCTTGCCGCCCACAAGCGCTTTCCAGCGCTGCGGCTCTATCTGTTCCACCAGCAGCACCTCCACGGCGCCGCCTCCCGGCAGCTTACGCCCAAACAGGCGCGCCGGCAGCACACGGCTGTGGTTGGCTACGAGCAGGTCATGCGGGCGCAGAAAGGCGCCAATCTCAGCAAAGTGGGTGTGGGTGCGCTGGCCGCTGGCGCGGTCGAGCACCAGCAGGCGCGAGCTATCGCGCGGCTCGGCAGGGGTCTGGGCAATGCGCTCTTCAGGGAGCTCGTAATCAAAGTCAGCAGTATTCAAGGCAAGTGCTTTCCACAGATGCACACAGATACAGAGCAGATGAACTCAGATAATCTGTTTTAAGCATCTGCGTTTATCTGTGGATTAGAACAAAGTTGGTGAATTGAGCTGCACTGGCAACGGCAGGCCAAGATGATGGCAGGCAGCGGCAGTGACATGGCGGCCCTGGGCGCGGCGCTCGAGGAAGCCGAGTTGCATCAGATACGGTTCGACCACATCCATGATGGTGTCGGATTCTTCGCTGACCGCGGCGGCAATGGTGTTGAGGCCGACCGGGCCGCCGTTGTACTTCTCGATGATGACGCGCAGCACGCGGCGATCCATCTCATCCAAGCCAAGGCCGTCCACTTCGAGCAGTTGCAAGGCTTGCTGCGCCACCGCGCGGGTCAGCTCGCCCTCGGCACGCACCTCGGCAAAGTCACGCACGCGTTTGAGCAGGCGCAGCGCCACACGTGGCGTACCGCGGCTGCGCATGGCAATTTCCTGCATACCCTGCGGGTCTGGCTGCAGGCCGAGCTCTCCGGCGGCGCGGCTGAGGATGGCCTGGATGGCCAGTGGCTCGTAGTAGTCGAGCCGGAAGGTGGCACCGAAGCGCGCCCGCAGCGGCGCGGTGAGCAGCGCCAGGCGCGTGGTGGCGCCAATGACGGTGAAACGCGGCAGCTTGAGGCGGATGGCGCGGGCGGCTGGCCCCTTGCCGATGACAATATCCAGGGCGTAATCTTCCATCGCCGGGTAGAGCACTTCTTCCACGGCTTTGCCCAGACGATGAATTTCATCCACGAAGAGCACATCGCCTTCGTTGAGATTGCTGAGGATGGCGGCCAGGTCACCCTGGCGCTCGATGGCAGGGCCAGCGGTCACTTTGATGTTGACGCCCATCTCATTGGCGAGGATGTGGGCCAGGGTGGTCTTGCCCAGGCCTGGCGGGCCATAGAAGAGCACATGATCCAGCGCCTCGCCGCGTTGGCGCGCCGCATCCAGCAGGATGCTAAGGTTCTCTTTGATCTTCTCCTGGCCGATCAGCTCGGCCAGTTTGCGCGGGCGCAGGGCCGGTTCGCTGCGGTCAGTGGTTTGGGGTGCGGGGTCCACAAGACGGGGCGTATCGCTCATCGAAAAGATTATACAGGTTGAAAAAATGCGCTCCGCGCTGGGCGCGTATATAATCGGCGCAATTTAGCCACTACCTTGCCACGGAGGCGCCTCGTGAAAGCCAATGTATCCAAGCATCCCATGGTCTTACACAAACTCACTATTCTTAGAGACAAGGCAACCGAACCACGCAAGTTCAGAGAGCTTGTCCGAGAAATCAGCGCCTTACTTACCTACGAAGCCACCTTCGATCTCAACACAATCAAAAAAGAAATAGAGACCCCCATGGGCAAGACCGTGGGCGGCGAGATGGAAGACAACATCGGCCTGGTGCCTATTCTGCGGGCCGGCTTGGGCATGGTGGATGGCGTATGGGATCTGATCCCGGATGCGCAGGTATGGCACATTGGCTTGTACCGTGATGAGGAAACGCTGCAGCCGGTGCAGTATTACAACAAGCTGCCCCTGGCCCCCACTGTGGGCGTATGCTTAGTGCTCGACCCCATGCTTGCCACAGGTGGCTCTGCGGCGGCCACGATCACCATCCTCAAAGAATGGGGCGTCAAGAATATTCGCTATATGGGCCTGCTCGGCGCCCCCGAGGGCATCCAGCACCTCAACGAGGTGCATCCGGAAGTAGCGATTTATCTGGGCGCCCAAGACGAACGCCTGAATGAGATTGGCTACATCGTGCCTGGCCTGGGCGATGCGGGGGACCGCCAATTTGGGACTGGCTAAAACTGCAAGCCTTGAGCTTGCAGTTTTGTTAGCACCTATATCCGTGCGTTTTTGAAAGGTGTACACTCAGATAGCCATCTTCGAGGTTCGTTGATGCCGAAGCAAACCACGATACCCAGCAGCGCCGCCAACAAAGCTACGTTGGCCCACTTGCGCGAAGAGAATACCGAGCTCAAGAAGCAGCTTGAGAAGGTATCCCTGGAGCGCAACTTTTTTCAACGCGCTATGGCCGATCTCAACTTTCACAATAACGCCCATGACGGCGTGGTGTACACCAACAGCGCCAACCAGATCACGTACGCCAACCCCTACTTTCTCACGATGATGGGGCTAGAGGCCAAGAGTGAGATCCTTGAGCAGGAGTTTCCCGGTTACATGTGGAACCAGCCGGAGGATGCCCAGCGCCTCTTTGCGGACGTGAAAGACAATGGCTTTGTGCGCGAGCGCGAGTTGATGCTGTACAACAAAGTGGGTCAACCCGTGTTCGCCGTGTGCTCCGCGGTGAGCAGCAAAGATGAAGATGGCAACATCATCGGCACTGAGCTGATGTTCTGCAACATCACCAGCAAGCGCAAGTTCCAGGCTGAGTTACTGGAGCAAACCGCGCTGTTTGATGCCGTGCTACAGAGCACACTCGACCCCATCTTGTTGCTCAACGCTGACCTGAGTGTGGTGCGCGCCAACCAGGCCGCCAGCAACTTTTTTAACATTGGCACTGGCGAAGAAGCCAGCTTGATCGAACTGCTCCAGCACAATGGGTTGCAGCAGATAGAGATCGAAAAGCTCATCCGCTGGTTTGCACAAAAAGCCAGTTTTGACTTTGAAGTGGCGCTGGGTGACCAGCACTTTGACTGGCACGCCTCCCCACTACAGTTGCAACCTAATGGCTGGGTATGTGTATTGCACAACATCACCGTGCGCAAACTCACCCAGGAAGTATTGCAACACCATGCCACGCATGACCCGCTGACCCAGGTGCCCAACCGCGCCTACTTTATTGACCATCTGAGCCGCGCCAACCACCTGGCGCACAGCGACCCCGGCTACCGCTACGCGGTACTGTTCATTGATCTTGATGATTTGAAAGTGTTCAACGACACTTACGGCCACATGGCCGGTGATGAGCTGCTGAACAAGTTTGCACGCCGTGTGGAGAACAGCATTCGCCCGGGTGACATTGTGGCACGCCTGGGTGGCGATGAGTTCGCCGTGTACTTGAATGGCATAGAGCAGCAACAGGATGCCATGCAGGTGGCGGCCCGCGTGCACCAAGCTGTGCTGACCCCGTTTGAACTCAGCAACCTGCCGGAGGCAGTACACGTCACCGCCAGCATTGGCATTGCGCTCAACCAGGATACGACCGATGCTGAGAGCCTGTTGAACGAGGCGGACAAGGCAATGTACGCGGTGAAGCAAGAAGGCGGCAACAACGTGCGCCTCTTTGCGGGTTAATAAAATCTCGCAGAAAAATAAAAAAAGGCTGCGGCTTAAGCCGCGGCCTTTGTGATGGCAATAAAGTCGGCCGCTTTCAAACTGGCCCCGCCCACCAACGCACCCTCAATCTCAGGCTGGCCAAAATATTCGGCCGCATTGGCCGCATTCACTGAGCCGCCGTACAGCACACGCACACCCTCGGCCAGCTCCTGACCCAGCAAACCCGCCAGTGTGGGGCGCACCACGTTGCGCAGCAGCGTATTGATCGGCTCCGGGCTGGCGGCTTTGCCGGTGCCAATCGCCCACACAGGCTCGTAGGCCACCACCAGGGCATCCGCCGAGTTGATCTGCACGCCTTCCAATGCGGCGCGCAGTTGCATGCTCAGTACCTCTGCGGCGCGGCCGGCTTCGTTCTGCTCCAGCGTCTCGCCAATGCACAGCACCGGCCTGAGCCCAGCGGCCAGCGCCGCCACCACCTTGCGGTGCACATTGGTGTCGTTATCACCAAACAAGGCGCGGCGCTCCGAGTGGCCCACGATGACATAGCTGCAGAACTCGGCCACCATGCTGGCAGAAAGCTCTCCCGTGTAGGCGCCCTCTTTCTCCCAATACAGGTTCTGTGCGCCCACGCCAACACCCTTACCGTCTACCAGGGCAGCAACCGGCATGATCGCTATGGCCGGTGGACACAGCAGCTTCTCCACGCCCTGCACGGCCTGCAACTCAGGCAGCATGTCTTCGACAAGCCGCAGCGCTTCGCCTACGGTCTTGTTCATTTTCCAGTTGCCAGCAATCAACGGAGTGCGAGCCATTTACTTATCCTCCAAGGCTGCCAGACCCGGCAGCAGTTTGCCTTCCAGCATTTCCAACGAGGCGCCGCCGCCGGTGGAGATGTGGGCGATCTTGTCGGCCAGGCCGGATTGCTGCAGGGCGGAGACTGAGTCACCGCCGCCAACGATGCTGACGGCCTCCGAATCAGCTACAGCCTGTGCTACACCAAAGGTGCCAGCAGCAAAGGGCTCGAGCTCAAATACGCCCATTGGGCCGTTCCACACCACGGTACCCGCCGCGGCAATAGCGGTGCTGAAGACGGCCACCGATTGCGGGCCAATATCGAGCACTCGCCAGCCAGCGGGCACATCACCCACGGCGCGCGCCTCGTGGGCTGCCTCGGCGCTGAAAGCATCCGCGATCACAAAGTCCACCGGCAGGGTTAACTTGCCGCCAGACTCGGCCAGCAAGGCTTTAGCGGTGTCGATGGCGTCTGGCTCTACCAGCGAGTCGCCCATGGCGATCCCCTGAGCAGCGAAGAAGGTATTGGCCATGCCGCCACCGACGAGCACCTGATCAGCCTTGCTGAGCAAGTTGCGAATGACTTCGATCTTGTCACTCACCTTGGCGCCGCCGAGGATGGCGACAAAGGGGCGTTTGGGTTCGGCCAGCGCTTGGCCAAGGTATTGAATTTCCTTCTCCATCAGCAGGCCGGCTACGGCGGACAGGTGACGGGCCACTCCCTCGGTGGAGGCATGGGCGCGGTGCGCCGAACCGAAAGCATCATTGACGTAAATATCGGCCAGCTTGGCCAGCGCCTCTGCCATCGCGGGGTCGTTCTTGGTTTCGCCAGCATAGAAGCGCGTGTTCTCCAGCACCAGGATCTCGCCGGGCTGCAGCGCCTGCGCAGCGGCTTCGGCCTTGGGGCCAATGGCTTCTTCTACAAAGTGCACCGGCGCCTTGGTGAGTGTGCGCAGATAGTCGGCCACAGGAGCCAACGAATACTGCGGGTCAGGCTCGCCCTTGGGGCGGCCGAGGTGCGAGCACAGGATGACCGCTGCGCCGCGGCTGAGCAAGCTCTCGATGGTGGGCAGTGCAGCGGTCATGCGTGTGTCATCTTGCACCACGCCATCTTCCAGCGGCACGTTGAAGTCTACGCGCACCAGGACGCGCTTGCCATTTGGATCAATATCATTGATGGTCTTTTTGTTAAACATTGTCTTCTTCTCTTGTGAGTGGGCCTGTGCGCTCCTGTACTAAATCAATCAGCAGTTGCGCCAGTTTATCGGCCAGATGCTGGCCGGGTTTCTCCGGGTCTGCCACCTGCGCCAGATACAGCGGGTAATTCTTGCGCAGGTCGTCATCGATCGTCACCCATTCGCTACCGTCGGGCAGTTTGCGGCTGGGCGGCTGGTTGCCGATGACGACATCGAATAAGTGATCGCCCACATGCTGCTCAATGGCGCGCACGTGATCACCACAACTGTAGCCATCGGTCTCGCCGGGCTGGGTGGAGAGATTGCAGATAAAGACTTTGAGCGCCTGGCTGTTGCGTAGCGCAGCAGCCAGGTCTGGCACTAGCAGGTTGGGCAGGATACTGGTGTAGAGGCTGCCGGGGCCAATCACGATAAGGTCGGCAGCCAGCAGAGCACGCACTGCCGCTGGGTAGGCAGGCGGCGCGTTCGGCTCCAGCCAGACGCGGCGCACAGCCGCGCCGACCTGCTCAGGAATTTTGCTTTCCCCGTGCACGCGCACTTCGCCGCCGGCCAGAGGAACGGTGAGATCCGCCACCAGGCGCACATCGTGCAATGTGGCGGGCAGCACCTGGCCGTGTACGGAAAGCACACGGCCGGATTCAGCCACGGCCTTCTCAAAGCTGCCGGTGATCTCACTCAGCGCGCTGATAAAGAGATTGCCGAACGAATGGCCTTCCAGCTCCCCGGCCCCACTGGAGAAGCGGTATTGGAATAGTTGTGTGATGAGGGTTTCATCATTGGAGAGGGCGGCCAGGCAGTTACGAATATCGCCCGGCGGCAACACGCCCAGGTTGCTGCGCAGGCGGCCGGATGAGCCGCCGTCATCCGCCACGGTGACGATGGCGGTGAGGTTATAGGTGTGCTCCTTGAGCCCGCGCAACAGGGTGGAGAGGCCATGCCCGCCGCCGATGACCACGATACGGTGGCCGCGGCCGCGCTTACGATGGTCTACCAGGGTATCCACCACGGGCTGGCCCGGGCGCAAGTAGGGCGCCAGGAGGGCACGGTTCATGTTGAGCACGCCGTAGACCAAAGCGCCTACGCCTAGCCCGCCAAAAACGAGCACACGCAGCGGGCGCTCCAGGAAACGCAGAGACAGCGTAGAGAGGTAGCTGGCCCACCAAGTATCCGGGGCAGTACGATAGATATCGAGGACGAAAATGGCGCCACCGATGCCAATGAGGAAGGTGCCGAGCAGAATCAAAAGCAGCCAACGTTTGATTCCCAAACCCGGGGTGAGCCAACGCAGAACGCGGCGCACCCCCACCCAGGCTACACGCCACCATTTTTGAAGTTGCTGCAACATCGCCCAGCGATGATAACCCTAAAAAGCGGCCTCTGTCAGCGCTGGTATCATAGCGCGGCTATGCCCCCATTGGAAAAAATCTGGAAAGTGGCCAACCTGATCACGCCTGAGGTGGACCAGGTGCTGGCCAGTTATCCCTCCTTATTGCGCCAGATCCTGTTCAACCGCGGCCACCATACCCCTGAGGCAGCCAAACGCTACCTGGGCGCCATGCCCATCGAAGGCAATGACCCGCTGGGCATGAAGGATATGGCCGCCGCGGTGGACCGTATCGAGCACGCCATCCGCAATCAGGAGCTGATTGCCGTCTATGGTGACTATGACGCCGATGGCGTGACCGCCACCGCCCTGCTGGTGCAAGCCATCCAGGCCGTCGGTGGCCGAGCGCGTGATTACATCCCTGACCGTTTTGAAGAGGGCTACGGCCTGAACATCCAGGCGCTGCACACGCTGAAAGAAGGCGGGGTCAGCCTGGTGATCAGTGTGGACTGCGGCGTGCGTTCGCTGGCCGAGGCGGCCGAGGCGCGCAAGATCGGGCTTGATCTCATCATCACCGATCATCACACGCCAGGCGCCGAGTTGCCTGACGCGCTAGCCATCATCAACACCAAGCAAGATGGCGACGAGTATCCCGAGAAGCAACTGGCTGGCGTGGGCACGGCCTACAAGCTGGCCGCCGCCCTGCAAACACGCCTGCACCCTGACGGCGACGCGTTGATGGGGCTGGACCTGGTGGCATTGGGCACCGTGGCCGACATGGTGCCGCTGGCTGGCGAAAACCGCTGGCTGGTGCGCCAGGGGCTGGAGCAAATCCGCCGCCCCACCCGCCAAGGGCTCATGTCGCTGATGGGTGCGGCGGGGGTCAAGCCCGGCAAGGTCAGCTCTGGCGATATTGGCTACATGCTCGGCCCACGCCTCAACGCGGCCGGCCGCATGGAGAACGCCAAGGCGGCCTACGACCTGCTCACCACCAACGATGTTTTCAAAGCGGGCCAGTTGGCGCAATACCTGGATGTGCGCAACAAAGAGCGCCAGGTGCTGACGCGCGAAATCAGCAGCTCGGCTGAGATCCTGGCTACCCAGGACGACCCTGAAGCGCGGCTGCTGTTTGCTTTCCACCCAGAATACAGCTCCGGCGTGGTGGGGCTGGCGGCCTCGCGGTTGGTGGAACGCTTTTACCGCCCGGCCATCGTGGGCCAGCAAGGCGACACCTTCACGCGTGCCTCGTGCCGCAGCATTCCGCATTTCCATATTACCCACGCGCTAGAGCAATGCGCTGAGCTGTTCGAGAACTTTGGCGGCCATGCCGCCGCAGCTGGCTTCACCATCCGCAACGAACGCGTGCCGGAGCTATTGGAGCGTTTGAAGGCGATCGCCCAGGCTGAACTGGGTGCGCTGGATCTGCGCCAGGTCATCAAGGTGGATGCTGAGTTGCCGCTGCACCAGCTCAAGCCGGATGTGCTGCACCAGCTGGCGCTGCTGGAGCCGACCGGCTTCGGCAACCCGCAGGTGAACCTGGTGAGCCGCGGCCTGAGCGTGCGCTCGGTGCGCACGGTGGGCGCCGAAGCGCGCCACCTCAAACTGACCGTGAGCGACGGGCAGATCGTCTACGATGCGATTGCATTTGGGATGGGAGAGTGGCTGGGGCGCATGCCCGCAGCGATTGACCTGATGTATCGCTTTGAGACCAACGAGTTCAACGGGCGCACGAGCTTGCAGCTCAACGTGCGCGACTTGAAGCCTGCCGAGTAGACATTTTATGGTTTGGCTGGTGCTTCACCATATCTGGTGAAGCGCAAAAATCCGGCCAGTACGGATTCCTCACTACGTTCGGAATGACAAGGCGCTCGGAATGACTAGTAGGCTTAATCGAAAAAGCGATACCAGAACAGCGCCCACACGGCCTCAAAAGCATCCTTGAGGCCGATCTTTTTGCCTTCTGAGTAATCACGCGGGTTGAAACTGATGGGTACTTCAAAGATGCGCACACGGCGCTTGAGCAGCTTGGCGGTGATCTCCGGCTCAAAGTTAAAACTATTCGAGCGGATAGTGATGCCTTGCAACACCTCACGCTTGAAGAGCTTGTAACCGGTTTCCATATCCGTGAGGATGTTGTTATAGAGGATATTGGTGAGCAGGGTCAGCAGCTTATTGGCCACCATGTGCCAGAACATGGTCGGACGACGCGGGCCACCCAGGAAGCGTGAGCCATAGACTACATCCGCCCCGGAATTATAAATGGGGTCGAGCAGCTTTACAAAGTCACGCGGATCGTATTCGAGATCGGCATCCTGGATCAAGATTAGGTCGCCGGTGGCGGCCTGGATGCCTGTGCGCACGGCGGCCCCCTTGCCCTGATTGCGCTCATGATGGAGCACCTGCACGCCCGCCTGCCCCGTCAAAGCAGCCAGCAACTGCGGTGTGCCATCCGTAGAGCCGTCATTCACCAGCACCAGCTCATCGGCTAAACCAGAAGAACGTACACGCTTGATGATCTCTTCCAGAGTATCTTCTTCATTAAAAATGGGAATCACAATGCTCAGCTTCATCGTGGGGGCGATTATATGCGATATGGCTGGCCAAACCGCCCGTGTATAATTTAATTCAACCGCAAACGGTTTGCAGTTTTGCGGTTTTTTGTTACGCCAATGGCTTCTCTGCGCCACACCCCCATCGTAAAACGCAGCCCTCGTCTGGTGAGCGCTGCGCTGCTGCTGACCCTGCTGTTGCAAACAGTGGCGGCGGTGCGCCCTGTGCAGGCCGCTACGGCATACGCACCCTCCGCCCAAGCTGACCCGCAGGCGCAGGCTGCCGCGCTGTTGCAGCGTATGAGCCCTGAAGAGCGCGTGGGGCAACTCTTCCTGGTGACCTTTAGCGGGGCCAGCGCCCCGGCAGAGAGCCAGGTCTACGATCTGATCGCTAACTATCACATTGGCGGCGTAGTGCTGCGCCGCGATATGGACAACTTCGCCGCCCAGCCGGAAACGCTCACCACTGCGCACACGCTCATTCAGCAACTGCAAAATGCCGAATTAAACAGCGCCCGAGTGGACGGCAATGAGCTCACCGCGCTTGATTCGCCCGCATACGTTCCGCTGCTGGTCGCCATCTCACAAGAAGGCGATGGCTACCCGAACGACCAGCTGCTGGATGTGTTCAGCCCGCAACCCAACGCCATGATGCTGGGCGCCACCTGGCGCCCAGCGCTGGCGCAGCAGGCGGGTTCCCTGCTGGGCGCTGAACTCTCTGCTCTGGGCGTGAACATGCTGATTGGCCCCTCACTGGATGTGATCGAGACGCCACGGCCCGATTCGCTCGGCGATCTTGGTGTGCGCAGTTTCGGCGGCGATTCGTACTGGGTGGGCCAGATGGGCCAGGCCTATATCTCCGGCGTGCATATTGGCAGCCAAAACCGCGTGGCCGTGGTGGCCAAGCACTTGCCCGGTTATGGCGACTCAGACCGCCCGCTGGACGACGAAGTCCCCACAATTCGCAAATCGCTCACCCAGCTTACCGAGGTGGAGTTACCGCCCTTTTTTTCCGTCACCGGCAGTGCCAGCTCCCCCGAGGCCACCGCAGACGCCATGCTGCTGGCGCACATTCGCTATCAAGGTTTCCAAGGCAATATTCGCACCACCACGCGCCCACTCAGCTTTGACCTGCAAGCCTTCAACGAGTTGATGGCGCTGCCCGCCTTCAGCAGCTGGCGCGAAGACGGCGGTCTGATCATCAGTGACAGCCTGGGCACACGCGCCGTACGCCGCAGCTACGATGCCAGCGAGCAGACCTTCAACGCTACCTTGGTGACGCGGGATGCCTTCCTGGCTGGCAACGATCTTTTGTATCTGGGCAACTTTATCTCCACGGGTGACCCCAACAGCTACACCACCATCGTGCGCACGGCGCAGTTCTTCGCCCAGAAGTACCGCGAGGATGTAGCCTTTGCCGAACGCGTAGATGAATCGGTGCTGCGCATCCTCACGCTCAAGTATGAGCTCTATCCCAGCTTTACTGAGGCTGAGGTGCTCACCGACGTTGTCGGCTTGGAAAGCATAGGCCAGGACCGCCAGCTCATTTTTGAGATCGGCCGCCGCGCCGCCACCCTGCTCAGCCCCAGCCTGTCATCATTGGCCGATGCGCTGCCAGAACCTCCGGGGCGCTTTGAGCAGATCGTGTTCATTACGGACAGCTACACAGCACAGCAATGCAGCCAGTGCCCGCCGCAGCAAGAAGTGATGGTGAATTCGTTTGCACAGGCTGTGCTCAGCCTGTATGGGCCTGTGGCTGGTAACCAGATCACTGCCGCCAACCTCTCGTCATTCTCGTTCATGCAGCTCACGCGCACGCTGGACGGCAATATTGAAGGCACAGACCCGTTGCTGGATAACTTGGCGCGCGCCGAGTGGGTGGTCATCAATGTCACGCAAGACAGCGCCACGCGCCCGGAGTCGCAAGCCCTGCGCCGCCTGCTGGAGGAGCGCATCACCCTCCTGGAGAACAAGAAGGTGATCGTATTTGCGCTCAACACGCCCTATTATCTGGACGCCACGGATGTCACCAAGGTGACGGCGTACTATGGCTTGTATGGCGAGAACAGTGAGCTAGCCGAGGTAGCCGCCCGCCTGCTCTTCAAGGAAATTGACCCACGCGGCGCCTCGCCTGTGAGTGTGACCGGCGTTGGCTATCTATTGGAAGACGCGCTGACCCCCAACCCAGACCGCGAGATTGCCATGCAGGTGACGCGCATCCAGCCAGCCGCCACATCCACGCCGGAAACCACCGTCGAGGCGGATGACAGCACAGCGACCGAGTCACCAACTTACCAGGCGGGCGATCTGCTTTCGTTGCAAGCTGGTCCAGTGTTGGACCACAACGGCAACCCCGTGCCGGATAACACCGCGGTGACCTTCACCATTAGTCTGATTACTGAGCAAACAACGCTACAGCGCCAGATCACGGCACAGACATATCTGGGCATCGCCAGCACGACATATTCCATTGAGGATGAGGGTACGATGGTGCTCACCGCCTCTAGCGGCAATCCGCCAGCGCTGGCACTGGGCCAACAATTCCGTGTGGCCGGCATCAACCCCGAAGGCCTGGCGTTGCAAGCCACGCAAACGGCGCAATCGATCCTGGCTACGCAGGCAGCGCAAACACCGCTGCCCACCATGCAGCCGCCTGCTGTGGATGTTGTGCGCCGTACGGATCTGGTGGATTGGTTCTTGTGGGTGCTGATTTCTTCGGTAGCTGCCTTGGGCGCGTACCAGACCGGCATAAACCTGTACCAGGTTCGCTGGGGCGTGCGCTGGGCGCTCACCACTTTCATCGGCGGTTTATTTGTAGGCTGCTATCTGGCGCTGGACTTGCCAGCCAGCCGTGCGATCTTAGAGTTTGGCGGAAAGTGGGGCTTGGTGATCGCTGTGCTGGGTGGCTGCCTGGCGGGCTTGCTGGCCGGGTGGGCCTGGCGGCTGCGCGGGCGCAGACCGGCTAGTGGCCGATCGTCGCAATAAAGCCTAGCAGCAACAGCACGCCGGCCAACCACACCAGCGAGCGCTCTGTCTCTAGCGACAAGACATCGGCCCAACTGGGCGCGGGCACACGCCCGCTGGAACGCCCAGCAGGCTCCAGACGGCCAAACAAGGCTTCCTGAAATTCCTCCATGCTTTGCGGGCGCTCTTCGGGGTGCAGACTCAAAGCCCACATCACGGCGCGCTCGGTGCGCGGACTGACTTCAGGATTCAATGTGCGCAGGCTGGGCATTTGCTCCGGATGCAAGAAGCGCTCACGCGCTTCCACCGGGGACGTGTTGCTGAGCAGGTGATATAGCGTAGCACCAAGCGCATAGACATCACTACGCACGTCTGTGTGGCCGGTATCGCCGCCATATTGCTCCAGCGGCGTATATAACGCTGTGCCGCGCCCCTGCACGATGGTGACGGTATCTTCTTGCGCCGCCAAAATCTTGACCAAACCGAAATCCACCAGCTTGACCACACCGTTGGGCGTGAGCTTCAAATTGCTGGGCTTGACGTCACGATGCAGGATAGGCGGCTGCTGGCTGTGCAGATAGCTCAGCGCCGAGGCGATCTGAGCGGCCCAGGCCAGCACTTCTGTCTCCTGCAAGAATTCATCCGCCTGCTTGGCTTCCATCATCAAGGCGCGCAAATCACCACCCGGCACAAAATCCATCACCAGATAGTCGCTGTCACCCTCGGAGAAGAAGTCAGACACTTTGGGCAAGTTGGGATGGTCCAGGCGCGCCAAGACCGTGGCCTCGCGCAGGAACTGGGCGCGGGTCTGGTCAAGCGTCTCTTCAGAGAGCGAGGGGTCGAGGCGAACTTCTTTGACCGCGCACTGGCGGCCTTCGAGGCGCAGATCTTCAGCGAGGTAAATACTGCCCATCCCGCCGCGGCTGATGAACTCTTTGATCTGATAGCGCTCGCGTAAAATCTCGCCGGCTTCTAAGGGCATGTCTTTGTTCTTCTCCACATTCAGCCAAGCCACACGGGGGCGTAACCCGCAAAAGCTGGCCCTAGGGCTGAATTTGGTATTATACCTGTGGAGCTTTTTATGCCTCACAGCGCTGAAAGTTACCCTGTGTTAATCGCCCAAAGTGGCCCCTTGAATGGGGAGCGCTGGGTCGTGCGCAACCAGCTCACCATTGGGCGCGGAGAGGATTGTGAAGTCATCATCCCCGACCGCAAGATCTCCCGCCATCACGCCCGTCTACTTCATGGTGCGGATGGCATTACCCTCGAAGATCTGGACAGCAAGAATGGCACGCACCACAACGGCAAGCCCCTTAAAGGACGTGTGCTGCTCAGCGATGGCGACTTGATCCAAATTGCGCTGGCGCAAAAGTTCACCTTCTTAAGTTCGGATGCCACCGTGCCACTGGACTTTGACATCCCCGCCGAGGTGCCCGAGGGCCGCCGCCGTCTGCACATGGACAAGCGCTCACGCCGCGTGTGGGCACACGAAACCGAAGTGGACCCGCCGCTGTCTGTAGCCCAGTTCAGCATGCTGGAGATGCTCTATCTGCGTGATGGGCTGGTGGTGACGCGGGATGAGCTGGTGAGACATGTCTGGCAAGAAGATGAAGCCCTGAGCATCTCCGACCAGGCGCTGGATGCACTCATCCGCCGCCTGCGCGAGCGCCTGGCCAAAGCCGACCCTGCCCACGAGTACGTGGTGACGGTACGCGGCCACGGCTTGCGCCTGGACAACCCGCTGCAAGACCAACAAAAAGACCCGCAATAGCGGGTCTTTTTTTGATGGCCTCTAGTCACAGATAAGCTTTCGAAAAAAGCTACCCTTAACAGATTCCTCGCTACGCTCGGAATGACACTTGTCCTTATTGGCCCTGCATGCCCTTCTGCATCGAGACTTTGAGCGCGGCGCGGTAGGCCTGGCGCACCTTCTCGGCCAGCTCTTTGTCCGGGCTTTCTTGCAGTTGCGCCATCATAGCGGAAAGGCTTTCCAGGAATTCAGGCGTGATCGAGTCTTTGTTCTCTTCGGCCACCTTGGTACGGGCAGTGTCATCGGCGGCTTCCACCAGGTCTTCGAGCAGGCTGGGGTTGTAGCCCGGGTTGATGAGTTGCTGGATCAGCATCGCCAAGCGTTGTAGCTTCTGCAGGCGCTCACCGTCCTTCTGCTCGGCAGCCTGTTGCAGATTTTGGTTGATGACCTGGATAAACAGCTCATCCAGAATGGCAGGATTTTGCTGCAGAATGTCCACTGGATTCTCAGCATTCAACATGGCATCCAAGTTGCGCTGGGCGGCGGCCATGCGCACTTGTAGCTGCTCGTCGATCTGCTTCGTGATCTCCAACAGTTTCTCGCGCAGCGTATTGAGCTTGGTCTTGTCGTCGCCCTCGGCCTTTTCGATGCGTTCGCTCAATTCCTGGAAGAACACATAATCCAGCCCGGGGCGCGCCATGCTCACCATGGCGTTGAGACGGCCTTCGCTCTCCAGTGCATCCAGCAGCAGCTCTTGCAGCTTCTGGCGGGTGAGCTCGGTTCCGGCGCTTTCCAGCGCGGCACGCGCCCCTTCGATCTCGTCGGCCTGCTGCTTGATCTGCTTGCCCAGGTCGGTGTGTTCAAGCAGCGCTTCCTGAATCTTGCCAAGGCGCGCGGCGGCATTTTCATCGCCAGCGCCCAAGCCGGCCTGCAGCATGCGGCTCAGCAGCGTGAAGAAATCCGCATCCACAGTGGCAGCATTCTTCTGCACTACATCCACAATTGTGCCTTCGGGCGCGGTGAGCAGGCTTTGCAGCAGCTCCACGCGTTTTTGCTGGGCTTGCAGCATCTCCTTGGTAACGCCCTCACCTTCAAGCACTTTTTCGATGAGGTTCTGGTAAGTGAACATTTGCTGCGGCTTGAACAGGTAGGCCTTGCGGTCTTCCTGCTTCAGGCTATCCACCACGCGGCTCATGTACGGCGCAATCTGGCGTTCCTGCTCCATCACCGGTGTGTTCAACTCCGCCGGGAAGTAGGTCAGCAGCAGCTCCTTGCCGGGATCGTGATACACGATGGGCACAGGGATCTGGCCCTGGAAGCCGCAGGTGGGGCACTGCACTACATTGACAGAGCCATTGAGCAGCTTCTGCTTGGCTTGCGGGTCAACCCCCACATCAAAGAGCTGCTCGACGTCAGCAGGTACGGGTGTGCGGCATTGGGGGCAGGGAATTGTTGTACGTGGCATGGTCTCTCAATACAAATGAATTTAGTGGCGCGGCAAAGAGAAGCAAATGCAGGCGCCTTGTGTGTAGGTGGGGTCAACCCAGATGCTGCCGCCATGGGCTTCCAAAATGGCGCGGGTCAAATATAAACCAAGACCGGCGCCCTTGGTGTTGCGCTGAGCCTCATCAGCTCTGTAAAAGCGGTCAAAGATATGTGGGATGTCGCCGGGGGCGATGCCGGGGCCTTCATCACTGACGCAGACGACAACATGCTCCGGGCGCACCTGGCCCCACACGCGAATCTCGCCACCGTGCGGCGAGTACTTGACGGCATTGGACAACAGGTTCAGCAACACCTGAGTGATGCGCTGTTCGTCTGCCAGGATGACGGGATACTCAGGCGGGAAATCCAAGACAAATGTGTGCGAGGGTGACTGGGTACGGAAGCGCTCAACGATGCGGCCTACCAGCACGGGCAGCGAGACATCACTGGCGTTGATGGGCAGCACGCCTGCTTCCAACCGCGAGGCGTCAAGCAGATTCTCGATGAGGCCGCTAAGACGGTCAGCCTCTTCTTCGATAACTTCCAGGCTGTCTTGCACGATCTTGCCATCCCAGCGCACATCGGGGCGGCGCAGCGTACCCACATAGCCCTTGATAAGCGCCACGGGAGTCTTGAGCTCATGGCTGATGACGGAGATGAAGGTGCTTTGCAGTTCCTCGGCCTGGCGGAAGTGACTGACATCACGCACCGAGGCGATGATGTTGAGCAACTGGCCTTCCTGCGTCAGCAACGGGGCGTAGGTCACGCCCACGGCCAGCGCGCTGCCATCCAGGCGCTGCAAGTCGCCTTCTACATACAGAGTGGCGGTGGGTGTGAGCGGCCAGCCGCCCGCCTCGGCCTGCTCCAGCGTGGGGCCGTGCTCCAGCTCGCCAAACTGGATGACCTCATTATGCTTGCGGCCGAGCACATCGCCTGCCCCGCGCCCAGACAGGCGCGCAAAGGCGGGGTTGCAACGCTCGATGGTGTGGTCCGGCCCGAGGATGAGGATGCCATCCGCCACCGCATCCAAAATGGCTTCGGTGCGGCGGCGCTCACGATTGGTGTTGGCATACTGCTGGGCATTCTGCACAGCAATGGCGGCCTGGTCTGCAAAACTTTGCAGCAGCACGCGGTCTTCACGCGAAAACTGGCCGCGGTAATTACGAAAGACGAAGATCACGCCCAGCACGCGGTTCTGCGAAATGAGCGGGAGGCCCACGCCGCTGAACAAACCTAAGCTGACCTCGCGCGCCAGGCGTTGCAGCAAACGATTGACTTCGGGGAGCTCAAAGCGGGCCGGATCTTCATGATCCGGCACCGCAGCAAGGATTGGGTTGAGGTACTGAATGAGCTCGTTGGGGATACCGTACGAGGCGGCGGTGGCCCAGCCGCCGGGTTCGCCGCGCAGGGCTACCAGGCCGGCCTGGCCGGCCAGCAAGTCTGCGGCATGGCGCAAAATGCGCGCCAGCACCGCATCCAGGTCTAGCTCTTGAGTAATGACCCGCGCGATCTCTAGAAGATAATCGCGCTGGCGTACACGGAAATCAGGCAACATAGGCTGTAAGTTGCCCTATGATACGGCCTTTGCTCAGGCTTTGGGCAGGCTGGCTTGCAAAATCTCCAGCGTCTTGTCAATGATGTCGGCCGGGGTGTCCAGCGTGCCACGGAAGCGCACGGAGCGGTTGCCGCAACTGAGCGCATACACTCCGTTATCTTTCATGCGCGCCAGCAGCGCATCACGCTCAGCGCCGCTGGGCGTATCAAAGGCCACCATCATGCCGCGGCCGCGCACGTTGTCCAGGAAGCCCTTGGAGCCATCCGCCACGGATTGCAGGCCAGCGATGAGCTTCTCACCCATCTTGGCGGTGTGATCGACCAGCTTCTCTTCGGCGATGATCTCAATGAAGCGCTGCGAGCGCACCATATCGGTGAGATCGCCACCCCAGGTGGAGTTGATGCGGCTCTCTTCTTCAAAGACGTTGTTGGGCACATCATCAATGCGCGGGCCAGCGATGAAGCCACAGACCTGCGACTTCTTGCCGAAGACAATAATGTCTGGCTCAATGCCCATGTGCTCCACCGCCCACATCTTGCCGGTGATACCCATGCCGCTCTGCACCTCATCCATGATGAGCAGGAACTCATGCTCATCGGCCAGGCGGCGCAATTCCTTGAAGAATTCGGGGCGGAAGTGATTGTCGCCACCTTCACCCTGAATGGGTTCGATGATCAGGCCGGCAATGTCGCCGGGGTGCTGCTGCACGGCATACTGGATCTGGGTGATGGCAATTTCCTCTGCCCGCTTGACGTCGGCCAGCACTTCATCGCTCACGGGGAAGCGCAGCTTGGGGTTCATCACACGCGGCCAATCGAACTTGGGGAAGTACATGTACTTGCGCTCGTCGTTCGTGTTGGTCATCGACATGGTGTAGCCCGAGCGGCCGTGGAAGGCCTCACGGAAGTGGATGATCTTGGAGCCCATGCCATCGATCTTGTGCATACGGCCCGTGGGCGGTCTGCTGAAGGTGGCGATGTTGCGGCGCACCTTCCAGTCAAAGGCTACTTTGAGGGCATTCTCAACCGCCAGGGCACCGCCGGCGATGAGGAACAGGTGCTGCATGCTGGAGGGCATGATGTGCTTGGAGAAGGTCTCCACGAACTCGGCCATGTACGTGGTGAAAAAGTCCGAGGAGGAGGGTTTGGTGATGGCCACGCTCATCATCTTCTCGATGAAGTCTGAGTCGTGCATCTTGGGGTGGTTATGGCCAACGGGGGCGCTGGCAAAGTATGTAAAGAAGTCGATGTATTCTTTACCGGTCAGAGCATCACGCAAGTAAGGGCCATGTGAACCCTCCACATCCAAAACAATGGGTTCACTGCCTGCAGGCAGGTGTTTAGCAATTGTTGCGTGTACGTCTGAAGGTTTCATGGGCTTCCTTATATAAGAGTGAAAATTAGACTTGCAAAGGGATTATATCAGCAGCCCCCTGTGAGCTTGCTCAAGGCCGAAAGGTATAATCCAGTCTCTACATGTCACTTTCCATCTTTTTTGAAGCAGATTACGCCGTATGACACCAGAAATTGCCCTTACCCTGGGCATTTTGTGTGTGGCGGTACTGCTGCTAGTCACAGAACGCTTCCGTGCAGACCTGATTGGTATTCTGGTGCTGCTGGCTCTGGGGCTGAGCCAGTTGATCTCGCCCTCGGAGGCGTTCTCCGGCTTTAGCAACCCTGCGGTGGTCACGATCTGGGCCATGCTGATCCTGAGCGCAGGTTTGGCGCGCACGGGTGTGGCCAACTGGCTGGGCCGCCGCCTCAATCGCATGGGTGGCAAAAGCGAAGTAACCCTGCTGGCGGCAATCCTGTTCATGGTGGCCAGCTTCTCGGCCATGATGAGCAGCACCGGCATCATTGTGATGATGCTGCCGGTGGTGAGCCAGATCGCCAAAAAACGCGGCTTGCTGACCTCTAATCTGCTCATGCCCATCGCCTTTGGCACGCTGCTGGGCGGCACCAATACACTCATCAGCAATGCCTCCAACCTGCTGGTGAGCAACGCGCTCAGCGAGCTGGGCCATGCTCCGTTTGCCTTCTTTGATTTTGCCCGCGTGGGCCTGCCTGTGGGCCTGGCCGGGATCGCCTTCCTTGCCCTGTTCGGCCCGCGCCTGACGCCCAAGCGCACCTCGGCCCTGCGCATGAGCCAACTGGCCTATGAGACGGGCGAGCTGTTTGACCTGGAAGAGCGCCTGTTCAGCGTGAAGCTGCCCGTCAATAGTGCGCTGGCCGGGCGCACGCTGAACTCCAGCCGGCTGGGTGCAGCACTCAAAGTCAATGTCATCGGTATCACGCGTGACGGCCGCCCGCGCTTCTCGCCCTCGCCTGAAACTTTTCTGCGCGGCGGAGACGAGCTGCTAGTACTGGGGCGCGTGGAGTTGCTGCAACAACTCATCGAAGGCCAGACATTGACCTTGCTGACGCCGGATGAGGCGACTACTGACCCGGCACAAATGATCCGTGACTTAATCTCACCGCAAGTGTCGTTGCTTGAAGTTGAGATTATCCCTGACTCACCGCTGGACGAGCAGACGCTCTCGCGCATGGATTTCCGCAAGCAGTACAAAGCCAATGTGCTCGCCATCCGCCGCGGCGAACGCTTGATACGCACCCACTTCCAAAACCTGGCGCTGCAAGTGGGCGACCGCCTGCTGCTGCAAACCAACCGCAAGCAACTCAGCAAGCTGGACGAAGCGACTGACTTCAAAGTGCACACGAGCGACCTGGCCGAATACCAACTGCAAGACCGCTTGCAAATCCTGGCCGTGCCAGAAAACTCGCGCCTGGACGGGCTGAGCCTGGCCGAGGGTGACCTTGCCGATGCGCTGGGCCTCTCGGTGCTCAGCATCTTGCGCGGCAGCAAAACCATCCTGATGCCGCGCCCTAGCGAGCGGCTGAAAGCTGGTGACCAGCTGCTGGTGGAAGGCCGCGCCGAAGACGTAGAGTTGTTGCGTGCCATCCGCGAACTGGTGATCGCCGATGCGGCCATTCCGCAGCCGCAAGACCTGGAGAGCGACGAAGTTGGGCTGGCGGAGATGGTTATCTCGCCGCACGCCGATTTCAAGGATAAGACGCTGCAGGATATTCATTTTCGTGAACACTATGGGCTGAATGTGCTCGCTATCTGGCGGCGCGGCAAGCCCTATCGCTTCAATTTACGCAGGATGCCGCTGCACGCCGGTGATACGTTGCTGATCCACGGCAACCGCAACCGCATCAAGCTGCTGGCGGAAAGCGGCGAATTTCTCATCACGTCCCCAGAGCTGCAAGAAGCGCCGCGTAAAGAGAAGGCGCTGCTGGCTGTGGCGATCATGCTGACCGTGGTGACCGTGGTGGGCCTTGGCCTGTTGCCGATCGAGATCGCGGCAGTGGCTGGCGCGGCGCTGATGGTGCTCTCGCGCTGTCTCACTATGGAAGAAGCGCACCGTGCTATTCAATGGCCGGCCATCTTCCTGATCGCGGGTATGCTGCCGCTGGGCATCGCGCTCGAGCGCACCGGTACAGCGGCGTATCTGGGCAACATGCTGTTTGCCTCTGCAAGTACCTGGCAGGCGCCGCTGCTGGTAGCCGCGTTGTTCCTGGCCAGCAACCTGGCGGCGCAATTCATCCCCACCGCTGTGGTGGTGGTGCTGGTGTCTAGTATTGCCCTCGGTGGGCAGGCCGTGCTGGCGCTTTCACCGCAGGCCATCCTCATTAGTATTGCCCTGGGCGCCTCGCTGCCCTTCCTCACCCCTACCGGGCACCCCGCCAATTTGTTGGTGATGGGCCCGGGCGGCTACCGTTTTGGCGACTATTTCCGCCTTGGTCTGCCGCTCACCCTGCTCTCGTTGGCTGTCGCCGTGGTGGCGGTGCCCTATTTCTGGCCCAACTGACCTATGAGCTTTGATTTCAAATTCACGCTTGAAGGGCAAAGTGGCCGCGCCCGCGCGGGCCGGTTTGCCACGCCGCACGGCGAGCTGCTGACGCCGGTCTTTGCCCCTGTGGGCACCGCCGCCACCGTCAAAGCCATCACTCCGCCGCAACTGCATGAGATGGGCGCCAGCCTGGTGCTCTCCAACACCTATCACCTCTACCTGCGTCCCGGCGACAAACTGGTAGCCGAAATGGGCGGCCTGCACACATTTATGCAGTGGCCCAATCCGATGTTGACCGATTCGGGCGGCTTCCAGGTCTTCTCGCTTTCGCAAACCCGCTCGGTGGATGATGAGGGCGTGAACTTCCGCAGCCATATCGATGGCTCGCTGCACCGCTTCACCCCCGAAAGTGTGATGGCGATCCAGGAGAATCTGGGAGCAGACATCATCATGGCGTTCGACGAGTGTGCTGAGCCTACCGACCGCACCTACAACGAGAAGGCGATGCAGCGCACGCACGCCTGGTTGCAACGCTGCATCGCCGCCAAGCAACGTGGTGATCAAGCGCTGTTCGGCATCGTGCAGGGCGGCGTGTGGCCTGAGCTGCGCGCCCAGTCTGCCGAGTTTGTAGCCAGCATGGATCTGCCCGGCATCGCCATCGGCGGACTTTCGGTGGGTGAAAGCAAAGAAGATATGCACGCCATGCTGGATGTGGTGGACCCGATCCTGCCGACGGACAAACCGCGCTACCTGATGGGCGTCGGCACACCCGAAGATCTGGTGCAGTGCATCCAACGCGGCGTGGATATTTTTGACTGCGTGCTGCCCACGCGCTTGGGGCGCACCAACGCGGTGTTCCAGCGCGCCGGCGGGCGCCTCAACCTCAAGAACGCCGAGTTTGCACGTGACCCCAATCCCATCGATGCCAACTGCACCTGCTACACCTGCCGCACGTTCACACGCGCCTATTTGCGTCATTTGATCGTGGCTAAGGAGATGCTGGCCGGCACGCTGCTTTCGATTCACAACTTGCACACTTTGATCCACATCGCCAAAGATTTGCGCAATGCCATTCTGGATGGCAGCTACCCACGGGTGGCTGCTGCCTTGCAAGCGCAGCACAGCGCTACCCTCAGGTAAGATACTGAGCATCACACTTCACAAGGAAACAACATTCGATGACACTTCTTCAAGCCGCTATCCTCGGTATTGTGCAGGGGTTCACTGAATTTTTGCCCATCTCCAGCTCCGGCCATCTCATCCTGGCGCGCACGTGGATGGGCCTGCCCGCCGAAGACACGGCCACATTTGTTTTTGATGTACTGATTCAACTGGGCACTTGGGTTGCTGTGGTGGCCTATTTCTTCAAGGACCTGCTAGCTATCGGCAAAGACATGCTGGCCGGGTTGCGCACACGTAGCGCCAGCCTGAATGCACGCCTGGGCTGGCTGGTGCTGCTCTCCATGCTGCCGGCGGTGGTCGTCGGCTGGCTGATTCAAGACAGCATGGATCAATTTTCGAGCATGCTGTGGACGGGCTTCTTTCTCATCATCAATGCCCTGCTGCTGGTAGCCGCGGAATGGCTGGGCAAGAAGCAGCGCCAGTTGAGCGAGCTGACCAGCAAGGATGCGCTGTGGATCGGCTTGGCGCAGGCGATCGCCTTATTACCCGCTGTATCGCGCTCGGCCTCCACGCTGTTCGGCGGCATGCTGCGTGACCTGGATCGCCGCCAGGCGGCGCGTTTTGCCTTCCTCATGTCCGTACCCATCATGCCTGCCGCAGGCTTCGTGGCCCTGCTGCAGTTGGGCGGCTTGCCAGAGGCGAGTTCCCTGCTGCTGCCCATCATTGTGGGCTTTGTGGCCGCCGCCGTTGTGGGCTACGCTGCCATCCGCTGGCTGCTGCGTTATCTGGCCACACATTCTTTCTATCCCTTTGCCATCTACTGCACAGGGTTGGGTATCCTTATCCTGTTATTGCAATGAAACCGCTTGTTCTCACCCTTATCGCTTTGATCCTGGCTGGCTGCGGTTCGCCTGCTGCCGAGCCGCAATCTCTACGCCTGGCGATCAGCCCGGCCGCCTATCCGGTGGCCGAGGCGGTGATGGCCTGCCTGCCCACAGATGGCAGTGTGGCTGTGACGATTGACTCGGTCTATCCGTCTGAGATAGACTACTCCGACTATGACCTCTATATTCGCCTGGGCGCAGACCGCAATGCTCCATTTGCGGCGCGCCTGGCCGAAGAGCGCATCCTGCTGGCAGCTTCCGGCAGCCTGAGCGTGAACACGCTCACATCCCTGCAAGCAGCAGAGCTGCTCAGCGGGCGCATTCGCAACTGGGCCGAGGTGGGCGGGCCATCCGCAGATGTATGGCTGTTCCTGCCGCCCAATGGCGACGAAACCGTGCAAGCCTTCAGCAGCAATGTGGTACGCGGCGCCTTTAGCGGGCAAGCGCTCATCGCCTTCGGGCCAGACGTGGTGCTGCAGAATCTCGCTGGCAACACGGGCGCCGCCGGGCTGCTGCCTGCCGCCTGGGCGGATGACAGCGTGCGCACCTATGACTTTAACGTGAACCTGCCCGTGCTGGCGCTGGCCGCCCAAACGCCAGAGGGTGCGGCGCGCAGCGTGCTGGCCTGCCTGCAAGGCCCCAGCGGCCAAGCACTGCTGGCCGAAAGCTATCCCTGATGTCTTTGCCCCGCTTGCTATCTGCTGCCCTTGATGCGCGCACAGATCTGCTCTCCACACTGCATAGCGAGGAAACGGATAGTTATCGCCTATTCCACGGCACGGTTGAGGGCCAACCCGGCCTGACGATTGACCGCTATGGCGACTTGCTGCTGGTGCAGACCTTTCACCAGTCGCTCGCACCTAATGAACTGACAGCCATCGAAGCCTTTTACGTCAACGCGTTTCCGGCACTAACCCCTATCTACAACGACCGTAGCCAGAAGAATTCACGCATCCGCAACCCGCTGCCCGCCGAAAGGCAGATGGCTGCCAGCCAGCCGCAGACTGCGCGCGAGCTGGGTGTGCGCTATCAGGTGCAAGCGCGCCATGATGGGCAAGACCCGTGGCTGTTCCTGGATATGCGGGCTGGCCGCCGCCACGTCATGCAGGCCGCGACAGGCAAGTCTGTGCTCAATCTATTCGCCTACACCTGCAGCGTCGGCACCGCCGCGGCGGTGGTGGGTGCGCTGCAGGTGGTCAATATAGACTTCGCCGCCAGCACGCTCGCCGTGGGCGAGAAAAACGCCGAGCTGAACGTGCTGGGCATCAGGCCAGAGTTCATCAAGAGCGATGTGTTCCCTGCCGTGCGCCAGCTGGCTGGCATCGGCCAGCCCAACTTTGTGCGCGGCAAGCGCATGCCCAGCTTCCCCAAGCTGGCGCCGCAGCAATTCGACATTGTCTTCTTGGACCCACCGCGCTACGCCAAAAGCCCCTTCGGCGTTGTGGATCTGGTCAACGATTACCCGTCTGTATTCAAACCCGCCTTGCTGGCCACGGCCGAAGGCGGCAGACTGTACTGCTGCAACAACGTGGCCGCCGTGGAGCGCGAAGGCTGGCTGGCGCAGCTGCAACGCAGCGCCGCCAAAGCCGGCCGACCGATACGCGACTATGAATGGATTCTTCCCGAAGCGGATTTCCCCAGCCGGGATGGCAAGCCACCGTTGAAGGTGGTGGCGTTAGCCGTCTAGAAAGTTTTAAGCTTAAGGCTAAAGCCTAAGGGGTAGATTGCCTCGTCCGTTTTCCCGGCGATATTACTCCTCGCAATGACAAGACAAGTAGGAGTGCAGATATGCTGTGCCCTTACTTGCGCTGCGACAAAACAAGACGCCTCAAGGCATCAGTCATCAGCAAAACCAGGCCAGGGGTACCAATTTGCACCGCTGCCTTCAATATCCTCAGTACGCAGAAAAAAATCGACGTAGCTAAGATAGGCCACTGATGCATCTGGGTCTAGTGGCCCAGCTGCTGGAAGTATGTCGAAGCATACTTCCAGCGCCTTATCCCGGTTCGTTTCCGTGTAAGAAGCCACTATTTTTTGCTCTGCCCAGATAGATCATGCTGATATGACAAACAAACCAGCGAGCTTGATGGGCGCCTCCATCCGGAAACGCTTCAATCCAGTCTGGCGCACCCAAGCTAGAAACAACCTCTCCTGCTGACAATGAGTAATTCAGGATCAACCAGACCCTTCTCAGCCTGTTTTGGTAGAAGTCAAGCGATACGCAGGTTGTTGCTTCGGGATAGATGCAGTCCGCGGAAAATCTAGTCCAACTTTCCTGACGAGATGTTGAATTGTTGTAACTGCCAATTGAGGTCTCTGTAAAAGACGTTGTTTTGATGAAGTGTAGTGAACCCAATAAAGCAAGGGCCTCATCTTGACGAGAAATGCCAGGCACCAGCCCATACCAGCAGGGCGCATGGCAAGGCTCGCCGGTCAGGAAGCTTCTATCTTGGAATTCAACTGGGACTGAAGTTGGGGTGGGAACAGGATATGTAGTCAGCGGGATGTTTTGGCTTATCACATACAAAGATACAAGCAAGAAAAACGCAACAACAAATGCCAGGCGCTCATTTTTCTGAGACATAAATCCCCTCCATGTTCCCTACTGCCGAGCGAAGAGCTAACGCCCCAGCTTCTTCTCCAAGCGGGCGACGCGTTGTTCCAGCTGCGGCTCCCAGTGTACGCGCTCAAAGTGGGTGGGCCGCTTGCGCCGCACCACTTTGAGCGCCGTCACCGTGTACTCCAGCGCCAGCGTGTACTGGCGCGTTTTGTGTTCGTAGTACTTGGCAATCTCCACATGGGCGTAGACCTGGCCATCCTCGGCGGCCTGCTGCCAAAGCTGCAGCGCCGCCTCGTAATTGCCGCGGCGGCGGAACAGTGCGGCCAGACGCTCCAGCAGCTGGCCGCGCTTGTCATCTGGCAGCTCCATCGAGAGCGTGCCCTGAAAGACCTGGATGGCTTCTTCGGCAAAGCCGGTGTCCGCCAGCAGCCGCCCGATGGCGGCCATCTCGCTGCCGTGCTGCACCAGCTCCATAGGCGTTTCCAGCTTGCGGGCAATGTGCTCCAGCAGTGAGGCCATGCTCACCACGTCCATGCGGTTGTGATAGAAGGCACCGGCCAGCGGGCGTGCATCGCCGGTGTGCATGTAATCCATGAACAATTGCGGCAGCAGCCAGCCGGGCAGGTCTTCACCGGTGCGGGTGATGCCCAGCAGTTGTGCCTCCAGGTCACCCAGAGCGCGGCTGGGCAGCAGATCCTTCCACAAGCGGCGGGCTATATGCAGCAGATCAATATGTGGCAGCTCGCGCAGCGGGGAGCGCTGGCCGTTGGCCAGATAGCGGTTGGCGAGCAGCGGCAGGTCGAAGCTCTTGCCGTTAAAGGTCACCAACGCATCGTCTGGCGTGATGGCGTGATCGAGCACGGCTTGCATGGCGCGCTCTTCAGCCGGCTCACGCAGGAACAGCTGCACGCAGCGGAAGCCGCCGGCCTCGAAGCGCCCCATACCGATGAGGAAGGCCATCGTACCGCTGCCCCACAGGCCGGTGGCCTCGGTGTCGAGGAACAGGAAACGCTCGGCAGGGATCAACGCCAAGCGCGTATCGCCCGCCCACGCCGCCATGCGCTGCATCACCTCAGGGAAGCGCAGCAGATGCTGGCCATGCGGCTCATCCGCGGCGATGAAGTGCTCAACCACATAGGCTTCGCCAAAATCGGTGAACTGCACGCGGCCAGGCACCACCTGCTCGATGCCAAAAGCCTGCGTTGCCGCAGGCTGCTTGGCAGCAAGGTCACCCGCGCCCAACTGCACACCCAGCGCCTTCAATCGGTCAGACAGAGAAGCCATGAGTGCTATTATCCGTCATTTTCGCTACGTTTGTTCTATTTTCTGCCTTAATCAATCGTTTACCCACAAAACTGCCAGAGCGCAGTATTATATGTGCAAGAAATCACAAGATAGTTAGGAGCACCATGGTCACTCCCATTCAAACCAAGCAACCTGCCCGCATGGCAGGTTTTCCCGTTGTGGGCAACCTGCCCCAATTTGCGCGCAACCCTATCGGCTTCCTCACCCGCTTGCAAAGCGAGCTTGGCGACGTGGCCGCCTTCTCGCTGCTGGGCAGCCGCAGCGTGTTGCTGAGCCATCCTGATGATGTTGACCGCGTGCTGGTGGAAACCGGCAAGCGTTACAACAACGGCAAGACCGGCAATATGCACGCGCTCAACGCCATTCTGGGCAATGGGCTGGTGGCCAGCGAAGGCGATTTTTGGCGCAAGCAACGCAAGCTGATGGCGCCTTCGTTCCACCACCAGTCCATCAAAAAATATGCCGATCTGATCGTGAGCGCGACGCAAGACCTGGCAGACACCTGGCAGGATGGTGCCGAGCGCGACATTCACGAAGACATGATGGAGCTGACCCAGCGCATCATTATGAAAGCCCTCTTCGACGTAGACGTGCAAGACAATGCCCACAAGGCCAGCCAGGCCTTTGATGCCATGATGCACGCCCTGGGCGCCGAGATGCGCGGCATTGAAGCCGTGTTGCCCAGCAGCATCCCCACGCCCTCGCGCACCAAGCTCAAAGAGGGCATCGAATACATCAACACTATGCTGGTCAATATCATCGAGGAACGCAAAACCAGCACGGAAGAGAAGTACGACCTGCTCACCATGCTGATGGATGCACGTGATGATGAAGACCAGCCAATGAGCATTCAGCAACTGCTGGACGAGATCCGCACGCTGTATCTAGCCGGACACGAGACCACCGCCACCACGCTCTCCTGGGCCTGGCTACTACTCTCGCAGAACCCTGAGCAATATGCCGCCCTTCAAAAAGAAGTGGTGGATGTGCTGCAAGGCCGCACTCCCACAGCAGACGATGCGCAACTGCTGCCGTATTGCAACGCGGTGATCAAAGAGGCGCTGCGCATGTACCCGGTAGCTTGGGTGACGCGCCGCATGGCACTGGAAGATGTGGAGATCCGCGGCTTCCACATCGAAAAGGGTACTTTCGTCTTCCTCAGTCCGTGGATCCTGCATCACGACCCGCGCTGGTTCGAGCAGCCGGAGCAGTTCATGCCGGAGCGCTGGCTCAAGGACAAGGCCGAGCTTCCCTCGCGCGAAGCCTATATTCCCTTCGGCGGCGGGCCGCGCATCTGCATCGGTAACGGCCTGGCGATGATGGAGAGCGTACTGGTGCTCGCCACCCTGCTGCAACGCTTCAGCGTGCACGTGCTGCCTGAGCAGCCTGTGGAGATGGAGCTGGCCGGCACGATGCGCCCGAAGCACGGCCTGCGCGCCACGCTGGCCAAGGCTAACTAGCAGACTCGGTACGTCATTGCGATGGAGGCTGCATGTCAATGCAGTCAACTGAAGCAATCCCCGACACGCTTTGTAGTCAGGTTTGGGGATTGCTTCGTGCGTCTTCGGCGCACTCGCAATGACGATCTACGTTGGTTGTTCCTGAGTCACCACCAGCTCGTGTAGTAGCGCCAGCGTCTCACGCTTGCTGCCCTGCCCCTGCTCCCCGCCCGGCCCCACGCATGACGGGCAGCCGTCCTTGCAACCACAGTTGGCCACCAGCTCCAGCGCGGCCGTCATCAACTCGCCGTGCAATTCAAACAAGCGCTCACTGAAGCCCAGTGCATTGCCGACATTGTCGTACATCACCACCACCGGGCCACCTTCGGCCAAATCTGAGCGCGGGTCAGAATGCACGCCCAAGTCGCTGGGGTCGCACATCAGGTACAGCGGCGCCAGGTGGCGCAGCACGAACGAAAGCCCGGCCAGCCCACTACGCATCGCCACCACTGCCTCGGCGCGGCGGTGGCAGGTGGGACACAGGCTGATGAGGTTCTCAAGCTTGTTGCCCTCCGCATACGAGCGGAAGCTGCGTAGCGGCTGCTTGTGGTGCACGTCCAGCGGCTCCCCGGCGCCGCACACCTGGCAGCGGTGCCCGTCGCGCTCCAGCGCCGCTTTGCGCACGGCGGCCCAGTCTGGCCCGTAGTCATTGGCATCATTGGTCCACAGGCCCTGCTCGCGCAGGCGGACAATGGTGTCCTCACCAATCGCGAACCAGTAGCCGTACGTATTTAGCTCAATCGGCGGCAAGGTCAGTTGCCCGCCGCCGGGGTTTTCCGGGTCTGCCAGGCCGCTACCGGACCACTGGATCTTGTCGTAGCCGGTGATCTCGACAGTGATGTTGAGCTCGCCGTAATGTTTGCTGCCACCGGGCACGGGTTGCTGCTTGTGCTCCTCGACCAGCGAGACGGTGCTGCGGCTCTTGGGCACCGTGTAATAGTCGGCTTCAATGGGGCGCAGGTAGGCCACCTTTTCGTCGAGGTCGAGCTTATCGACAAAATAGGTGCGCCCGTCATGAATATAGATGGCGTCGGGATGCACCAGCCACAGCGCGGCGTTCGGCTCGACTTCGCCGACGAGCTGCCACGCGCCCTTGTCGTCGCGGGCCTGGATGACCACCGAGTCCGTGCTGGCGCCGCGCAGGCTGACGCCGCGCGAGGGTTGCTGCTCCTGCATCCAATAGTATTTGCCACCCGAGGCGCGCAGCTCGCCGCCCTCGGCCAACAGGCGCAGAAATTCCTCCACTTCGGCGGCCGGCACGGTGCCGAAGTTCTCGCCGGGCTGGAAGGGCAGCTCGAAGGCGGCGCAGCGCAGGTGCGAGAGCAGGATGAGCAAATTGTCCGGGTTGATGAGAGCGCGCTCCGGCGTGCGGCCCAGCAGATACTCCGGATGGCGCGCCAAATATTGGTCGAGCGGATTGGCGGAGGCAACCAGCACGCCGAGCGCGGGCTGCTCGCCGCGGCCGGAGCGCCCGGCCTGCTGCCAGGTGGCGGCCACGCTGCCAGGGTAGCCGGCCAGCACCGCCGCGCCCATGCCGCCAATATCCACGCCCAGCTCGAGCGCGTTGGTGGCCACCACGGCGCGCAGTTCGCCGCTGCGCAGGCCGCTCTCGATCTCGCGGCGCTCGGCGGCCAGGTAGCCGCCGCGGTAACCGCGGATGCTGTCCTCGCCCGCGGCGCGGTCGCGCAGATTCTTGAGCATCACTTCCACCATGCGCCGCGTGCGGCCGAACAGGATGGTCTGCACGTCATAGGCCAGCAGGTCGCTCACCAGGCGCACGCTCTCCTGGTACAAGCTGGCACGCAGGCCCAGCTGCTCGTCCACCACCGGCGGGTTGTAGACCAGAAAGTTGCGCGGGCCGCGCGGCGCGCCGTCTTCGTCGATAAGCGTGACCTGGCGCTCGATAAGGCGCTCGGCCAGCTCACGCGGGTTGGCGATGGTGGCCGAGGCCAGCACGAACTGCGGGCGGGTGCCATAGAAGCGCGTGACGCGGGCCAGCCGCCGCAGCACATTGGCGACATGCGAACCGAACACGCCGCGGTAATAGTGCATCTCGTCAATGACGATGTAGCGCAAGTTGCCGAAGAACTCGGCCCACTGGGTGTGCGAAGGCAGGATGCTGTAGTGCAGCATGTCGGGATTGCTGATGAGCAGGTGCGCTTTGCGGCGGATGTTGGTGCGGTGGTGCGTGGGCGTGTCGCCGTCGTAGGCCGCGGCCGGCACGCTGGCGGTCGCGCTTGCCGCATCCAGCCAGGTATCCAGCTCGTCGCGCTGGTCGTGGGCCAGGGCCTTGGTGGGGAACAGGTACAGCGCCCGCGCCGTGTCATCGCGCAGCAGGGTATCGAGCACCGGCAGGTTGTAGCACAGGGTCTTGCCGCTGGCCGTGCCGGTGACCACGGCCACGTCTTCGCCGGCGCGCAGGCCGCGGTAGGCGGCGGCCTGGTGGCTGTAGAGCTGGCCGTAACCTAGGCGAGCGAAGGCGGCGGCCAGTGCCGGATGGATGTCTGCGGGCAGCGGCTGGTAGCGGCCCGGCCGCGCCGGGTCACGGTGCCAGCGGGTGACGTTGCCGCCGACGCCGGGCTCGGCACGCCAGTGGGCCAGCAATGCTTCCAAATTCGCCATGCCGGCGATTGTAGCAGGAATGGAACGGATATTCTATGTCGAGAAAGTAAACAACACAGTTAAACTAAAATGGATTAGTTGCACATAAGTCAGCTTATTTGGAATCACCGATAACCAACTTACCAAGCAAATCCAGACTAATTAGCAAGATTGATACAGACTAGGTTATGCCCTATTTTTAGAAAGGGAATACCCCCTTTCAATCAAATGAGCCATTTAGGATTAGCTGAGAGAAGTCAGTTAAAATCATAGCAATTACACAATGTTAACAGCTTTATCAGTTGACTATAAAGGATAAACAGGGTATGAAGAACGAGAAACATATTCTTATCATTATTCTTTTATTGTATGGGGTATCGAGAGTGTGGCTCGGGCAACATGCGCTTACGAATATCCATGTCTTCCCTGATACTGGTGTTTATGAAGATATAGCTAATAAACCATTTTTAAGCTCCGCATTCCTAGCTGGAGGCAGACCATTCTTCGTTCCACTTATACATAAACTAGCAAGCTCAAATCATAAAGCCATCATCCTCATTCAAACAGCTCTAGCAACTTTCGGCTGGAGTTTCCTTGCTTTCCAAGCCAAGAAATCAATCAAACATTCACTTCTTGGCATAAGTTGCTTTGTATTTATCTTGCTCTTCAGTCTTAGCTTTAACATCACCGGTTGGGATTCCACTTTATTGAGCGAATCTGTCTCTTTATCGTTTTTAGCAATGTTAGTTGGAAGCTGGCTTTGGATGGAAAGAACAAACTGGACATGGGCAAGCACTTTGTTCTTTCTAGCAATCGCATTTTCATGGGGTTTTACACGAGAGACCAATATGTGGTTTTTGTTCTCTTTAAGCTTACCTTTATTAGTACTAAGCTTTAGACCAGCTAATCGCAAATATGCCAGTTTAGCCCTTTTGTTCCTCATTCTCTTTGCCTTTAATCAAATCACCTCAGACAAAGGCCAGCGCTGGGTTTTCCCTTTTCAAAATGTCTTGGCTCAAAGAGTTTTAGTTAATTCCGACGCGACTCTCTTTTTTGCAGCATGTGGAATGCCAGTTTCACCACAGTTACTAAACCTTACTGGAGGGTGGGCAAGCAGCAATGACTGGGCCTTCTACAACGATCCTGATCTTGACGAGTATAGGGACTGGCTGCATTCCTCGGGAAAGAGCTGTTATATAAAATGGCTTCTAAGCAACCCAACGCCACCAGTAAGAAATACGCTCGCTTTAATGGATCAGATAGTAACAACGGGTTCTAGCTATTTTCCAGGTTATCTGCCTATTCTTCCTGAAATGGCTGAGAGCATATTGTTCCCTAGCTATATCCCATTCCTGCTATTGCTCAGCCTTGCTATTCTTGCTCTTGGATACATAGTTATCTCTGCTGGCCATGCAAACTATAAAGAGGCGTCGATCCTTTTTGCAATGGTTGTGCTTGCACTCCCAAACGCCGTTTTAATATGGATTGGTGACGCAATGGAAATCCAACGACACTTCTTGCAAGTTTGTATTCAGTTTTATCTTGGATTCTGGCTTATCTGTTTCTTTGCTCTTGATAAAGCAGTTATGCGATTAGAACGTACCAATAGCCGCTAAGAGCAAGTTCAGCCTGAAGTTTCGGCACCGATTAGGATTTGATATCCTCTCGTCTACTCCTCCAACGCCTCGACCACCGTCACCGGCGACCAAGCGGGCAGCAGCGCATACGGGCTCTCGGTGGGCAGGTGCCAGGGGTTGGCCGAGTCTTCCAAATCCATCACGAATAATTGAAAGTTGCCCGCCCGCGAGGAGTGGAACACGATGTAGCGCCCATCCGGCGAGAAGGTCGGGTGGCCATCTTCGGCCGGGTTGTCGGTGAGTTGGGTGACGTCGCTGCCATCTGGGCGCATCATGTAGATGTCGGCGTTGCCGTTGCGCCAGGTCTCGAAGGCGATCCACTCGCCGTCCGGCGACCAGGTCGGCCGCCAATCCAGGCCCCACTGGTCGGTCAGTTGGCGCAGGTCGGTGCCATCGGCATTGATGATGAAGATCTCCGAGTTGCCAGTGCGGCGCGAGGTGAAGACGATCTGCTCGCCATCCGGTGACCAGGCCGGCTCGTAGTCATAGCCCGGGTCATCGGTCAGTTGCAGCAGCTCGTTGCCTTCCATATCAATGATGAACAGGTCACGGTTGCCGTCACGCTCAGACATGTAGACGATCTTGGTACCATCCGGTGAGAAGCTGGGATAACAGTCAAAGCCGGGCAGCGAGGTGAGCGCAATCGGCTCACGGTCAGCCAGGGTCATGTAGTAGATATCCCGCGAGACGTCTGAGTTGGGGATGGCGTCGTAGGCGATGATGCTGCCATCCGGCGACCAGACCGGTGCCTCGGCGAAGCCATTGGGGAACTCGCCGGTGAGGTTGATCTCATCGCTGCCATCCGGGCGGATCAGCCACACATCACGGCGGCCGCCAATGCTGGCGGTGTAGGTGATCCAGCCCATCTGGTGGATCTCCACCGCGGTTTCGGGCGCCACGGTGCCCACCGGCTGCGGGGTCGGCGAGGCCGTGGGCAGTACGGGCGCGGGCGTACGCGTGGGCAGGCGCGTATCGGGCGGCGTGAGGCAGCCCGCCAGCAGGCTAGCGGCCAGCAGCAAGGCGAACAGGGAGCGGGGGCGGCGTGAGGGCTGCATCAGTCCTCAGCCAGCGGGGTTTCGATTACGCCTTTGGCCAGCTGGGTCAGCGTGGTGCGCGCCTCGGCATCATCTAGGTGAATAGTGTCCCAATACACATCCAGCAGCTCGTAAGGCGACATCTCGCTCACTACGCGCCCTTCAGAAATACGCGTGCGCAGTTCCATTTGCGGGCGCTTGATGAGATGGAATTCAAAAGCGCTGGCCGCCGCGGCGCGGATTTGTGCCTCGTCAATGAAGGGCTCCCACTCGCGCGGGTAAAAGATCACCAGGCGCGCAATGGTGTCTTGCAATTCAGCGGGCGATGGCAGCTTGGCGATGATGTCCGCCGTGACGCTGAGCTCATGCTTGGGTTCAGCAATGCCGCTCCAAAACTTGCGGATGTGGCGCAACTGGCGCCAATCGAGCTGAGTATTTCCTTTTTGCACATCAGCAATGACGAAGTACTTGTCATCCTTGGCCTCGCCAAAATCAATGCGCTCGATCGAACCCGGGTAGACCACCGGGGGCTGTCCACTCTCGTTGAGATTTTGCTTCTTGTGAATGTGACCCAGTGCCACATAGTCCAAGCGCTTGTCTTTCACCAGGCTGCCCGAAAGGACTAAGTCATTGCCCAGCATCACGGTGTGCTCGCCGCCATACACCGCGCCCTGCACCGAAGCGTGCGCCGCCATGACGATGGGCAGGCTGTGGTCAGCCTGGGTCTCGAGATAGCCGCTGACCAGCTCAGACAGGGTCTCCGCCATGCGCTCGTAGATATCCCCCACCGTCTCACCCTGGCTCTGCAAGTAGGCCAACATGCCGGAGCGCGTGATCCACGGCAGAGCGATCACCTGCAATTGCAAGCCCCATAGCTCATCCGGGCCGAGGAACTGCGGCTTATCCAGCACTTTGATGTAGGGCACTTCCAACGTAGCGTACTCTTCCAGCGCGTGGGCACGGCCCAGGCTGGGCGAGAGATCATGATTGCCCACCAGTAGCAGCGTAGGGATCTGCGCCTTGGAGAGCTTGATCATGCGGCGGCCCCACTCACGCATGAAGGTGGGTGCCGGGTTGCGGTCCTTGTACGCATCACCGGCGAAGAGCACCAGGTCCACCTTCTCGTTGATGGCGGTGTCAATGATCTCATCCAGCGAGCGCAAATAGTCCATCACGCGCACCGGCAAGCCGGTGTCCGGATCCTGGCGGCCGGTGTTGGCCATATCAATGTGGGCGTCGGCGAAGTGCAGGATTTTCATGTAGCGTTCCTAGGGGCTCACGCCCAGGCGTTGCAGTTGGGCGCGCCCGGCCGAGAAGTTGGGATTCAAGCGCACGGCTTCGCGATAATCAGCGATGGCGTTGTCAATTTCGCCAATGGCTTCACGCGCCAGGCCGCGCCAGTAGATGCTCTCTTCCAGCGTGGGCTCAGCGATCGTGGCCAGGGTGGTGTTGGCCAGGTTGATGGTGTCCTGATAGCGGGCGCTGTAATAGTAGGCCCAGTACGGCCAGCTCTGATACCACAGCATGCGGTATGGGCGTGTGTCTGGGTCCAGGGCCTGATACAGCTGGAAGGCGTAATCGTAGGCGTGGGCTGCGTCCACATACTCCAGCAGGCGCACGTGGCTGGTGCCCACATTGAACCAGGCATAGTACGCATCCACGCCGGTAAGGGTCTCGGTATCGGCGCGCGCCGTTTCCAGGGCATGTGCAAAGGTCCATTGCTCATCAGCCCACGGGCCGAGCGCCTCGAGCACTGCGGCCTGCTGCCCTTCCGGGTAGACCACGATGAACAGGAAGTTAAACTGGCGCCAGGCAGAGTAGAAGTCATCATACGGCCAGCGCATATTCTGGCCGCTGTCGTTCTCCCCGCCGCGCTCGTAGGTATCTTGCACGATGAAGACGCCTTCGTCTTCATCGTAACCCGTCACAAATTGGTAGTGCCCCAGCCACGAATACTTGCCACTGGCATCCGTGGTGTAGTAACCCTTCTCCACAATGGCAGGGAAGCCGGCGGCCAGCAGCCGCTTCAGCGTCTCCAGCTCGCCACCCATACGCACCAGCGCCTGCATGCCCGGGACTTGTGTGTTGGCAAAGTCCTGCATTTCGTAAGGCATCACGTTCTTGTCTTCGGGCTGGTTGGGGTTATTGCCAATGCCGGGTTTGACATAGCGGGCGACATCATCCCGGTCGCCTTCCCAGCCCCAGAAATTGAGCGCCATGGTCATATTGGCCGGGCCGCAATAGTTCCAGCGGTTGTGCTGGTCAACATAGGTGAAGCCGTCCAGCTGCACGCGTGGCGGCAGAGGCACGGCGGTGGCCTCGGCTGTGGGCTGGGTAGTGCGCGTGGGCTGCGCCGTGGGTTGGGTGATGGTGGTGATCTGCGGCTGGAACACCGCTTCTTGCGGCGGGTTGAAGAAATAGACGATGCTGGTGCGCAGCGCGTCTACGCGCCACGCCAGGCGTTCTTTCACCGGCGGCAGGTTGTACACCAGCACTGCCAGCAATACCACGCCCAGCAGAATGGCGAGGATGCGCAGCCATTTGGGCGTTGGCGGGCGGCGGCGTCTGTTTTTGGGATTGAGATAAGGCTCTTGCATGAATTAAGAGCGATTCTATCATCCACAGATTAAGGCGGTCTAAAGCGCCAAGCCTGCGTAATCAGGCGCGGCTGGCGCGCTCTGAGGCAACTGCGCTCTGGCTGGCAGCTTCCACCAAGCCCGGGGCCAGGCGGCCCAAGTACCAGACCAAGCGTGCCCGCGCCGGCGCCACGATGGTGGCGGCGTTCTTCTCGACGCCGCGCAAGGCCTCAGCAGCGAACTTCTCAGCAGGGTACGGCGGCCCAGCCAGTTTGGTGAGGAAGCGGCGCACATCCGGCGTCCAGGGCATATTTTTAATATCAGCTGGGGGCGGCGCGTCAAGCATGGGCGTCTCCACCGAAGCCGGGCACAGCACGCTGACGCGCACGCCGTAGGCAGCCGCCTCGATGCGCAGGCTGTGGCTGAGGCCGACGATGGCGTGCTTGGTCATGGAATACGGCGCCAGCAGCGGCGCCGGGCCGAGGCCGGCCAACGAGGCGGTGTTGATGATATGACCACTGCCCTGCTTGATCATGTGCGGGTACGCAGCCGCGACGCCGTTGAGCGTGCCGCCGATATTAATATCCATGATGCGCTGCCAGGCTTCGGCTGGAATTTCGTACGCCTCGCCGGCAATACCAATGCCGGCATTATTAAATAAGAAATCAAGGCGGTCGTGTTGCTGGATGACGGCATCCACACATTTCTGGAAGGCTTTAGCGTCACGCACATCCAGTTTCACGGCCACGGCTCCGCCGCCACAGTCCGCGGCGACAGCTTGCGCGGCAGCAAGGTCTATATCGGCAACAGCGACCTGCCCGCCGCGGGCGGCAATCGCAAGAGCTAACGCCCGCCCGATGCCGGAACCGCCACCCGTGATCAATGTGATTGCGTTATCCCACTTTTTCATTGAGCACCTCCTCAAATGAGACCTCATTATTGCATAGAATGCAGGCTTGAATGAGTACGAGCCACTATAATGAAACCATCCTCAACAAGAAAGCAGTACATGGAAAACTCAACTACAACCCCCAGCCTGCCCGAGACCACTCTGGCAGCGCTCAACCCCCGCATCCAGGACGCAGCACAGCGCGCCGGCTGGACGCAGCTCACCCCCGTGCAGGCCAAATCAATCCCGTACATACTGGCGGGCAAAGACCTGATGGTGCAGGCGCGCACCGGCAGTGGCAAGACCGGCGCCTTCCTGCTGCCCATGCTAGAACGGCTGGATGCCAGCCGTAAGGAGCCGCAAGCGCTGGTGCTGGTGCCCACGCGTGAACTGGCCAGCCAGGTGACCAAAGACGCGGAGGTGCTCTTCCCCGGCAGCGGCCTCGACGTCGTACCCGTCTATGGCGGCGTGGGCTACGGCCCGCAGCTCGAAGGTTTCCAGCGCGGCGCGCAGGTCATCGTGGGTACGCCTGGCCGCGTGCTCGACCATTTGCTCAAGCGCAACCTCAACTTAAATTCGCTGCGTATGCTCGTACTGGATGAGGCCGACCGCATGCTCTCGATGGGCTTTTACCCAGACATGCTCGAAGTGCAACGCTACCTACCCAGCAAGGGCGTGCAGGCCAGCATGTTCTCGGCCACCTTCCCGCAGACCGTGCAGAGCCTGGCGCAGCGCTTTTTGGACGCGCCGGACTTCCTGAGTTTGAGCCGTGACTATGTGCACGTCACCAATGTGGAGCACGTGGTGATGACCGTGCCGCGCATGGACAAAGACCGCACGCTGGTGCGGTTGCTGGAGATCGAGAACCCGCATCAGGCGATCATCTTCTGCAACACCAAGGTGCGCGTGAACTACGTCACCACCGTGCTGCAGCGCTTTGGCTTCAACGCCGCCGAACTGAGCTCCGAGCTTTCGCAAGCGGCGCGCGAGAAAGTGCTTTCGCAGCTCAAAGATGGCTCGTTGAATTTCCTGGTGGCGACGGATGTGGCCGCCCGCGGCATCGACATCCCTGACCTGGAGCTGGTGATCCTATATGAGCCGCCCGAAGAGGCCGAGCTTTACATCCACCGTGCCGGACGTACAGGCCGCGCGGGGGCTGGCGGCGTGGCTATCAGCCTGATCATTACTGGCGTGGAAGAGCGCGAACTGAAGAAGATCGCCGCCATCTACAAGATCGAATTCACCGAGCGTGCTGCCCCGACCGAAGACGACGTCGCCAGCATCGTATCGCAGCGGCTGACGGCACAACTGGAAGCCGAGTTGCGCGGGCGTGACAAGCTGCGCGTAGAGCGCAGCCAGCGTTTCCGCGGGCTGGCGCGCCAACTGGCCGAAACTGACGAAGGCCAGGCGCTGTTAGCCATGCTACTGGATGACAGCTATCACGCTGCTGCCCACCCACAGCAGGTGTTGGCTGCAGCGACCAAAGTAGCCGCCCCGCGGTCGCAAGAAGGCAGCCGCCCGCAGGGCGGCCGACGGCCAGAAAGCGGGCGGCGCGGCGGCCGCAGACGGTAAACAAGAAACGGGCTCCTGCCGAATGGCGGGAGCCCGTTTTGAACCTCGAACAGTAGCACAGCGCAGTTACTTAGTTGACATTGACAAATAGATTCAGCAGATCGTTGAGCCAAGAGTTGGACTGGGTGGATAGGTTGGCGTCTGCCGCCACATCTACATCCGCATCCACCAGGGTATTCGTGCGGCCAAGATCGGCATCCACATTCGCATCCAGCAAAGCAGCATTGCTGGTGTTGACCTGCACGACCGAGTTGGTGCCCACATTCACGCGGGGAGTCAGGCTGGCATCCTTATTGGAGTTGATGCACAGCAGGCCCAGGAAACAACGCTCGGTACCGCTGTTGACATCCGCATCCACCTGAATGCCGTTATTGCTGGTGTCGGCATCCAGATCAATGCCCAGGCTACCCACATTGGTGTTGCCAGTGTTTACATTGGCGTCGAGACACAAGACACCCAGCAGACACCCAGAGGAGCCGGCGCCGTCATTGCCGCCGCCCCCGTTGCCATTACCCTTGCCATTGCCGTCCCCATTGCCATTACCGCTACCATTGCCGTTATCACCACCACCACCGTTGCCATTGCCCCCAGGATTGGAGATGTTTACATCTCCGCCACCGCCAGTGTTGCGCGGGGTTTCCTCTTGAGCGCGGCTCTCATTGAAGGCCTGGATGGCAGCTTCAATGGGCGGTGAGCTGAAACGAATTCCTGCAGCGGCCGCGCCCCAAACACACAAGGTTGCGGCGCCCAGAAGGGCAAGTACTGTTGCTAGCAGCCACTTGCGACGATTGTTTTGTGGTTCCATGTAATTACCTCCGTTGAGTAACTTCATTGCAACTGCGCGCTGCTACACAGGCCAACGAGTCCTAAAAATTGGCTGTTACAAATACGTACATTAAGAGAATCGCAAGTGTATTAAGACTCTTTGCATGCATGCAAAGTCTTCTCATGAAGCAACAAAAAATGCGAGCCGATTGGCTCACATTTTTGTTAGACGTTGTATCGCGGCGATTACGCCTCGCGGAACTCGCCTTCCACCACGCCTTCACCTTCCGGCTCCGGCGCGTGCCCGCTGGTTCCGTTGCCATTGGGAGCGGCTTTAGCCTGGCTGGCATAGAGCTGCTGGCTCAATGCGTGGAACGCGTTCTGCAGATCATCGCTCAACTGCTTGATCCGCTCGCGGTCTTCGCCTTCCACCGCTTTGCGCAACTCTTGCACCTTGGTTTCGATGCTGCTGCGTTCAGCAGCCGGCACCTTGTCGCCCAGCTCTTTGAGAGTCTTCTCTGTCTGGTAGGCTAGCGTATCGGCGGTGTTGCGTGTCTCCACCAGCTCACGGCGCTGGCGGTCTTCGCTCTCGTGCTGACGAGCCTGCTCCACCATGCGCTGCACCTCATCCTTGCTCAGGTTGGTGGAGGCGGTCACCTGGATGCTCTGTTCCTTGCCGCTGGCCTTATCCTTGGCGGTTACGCTGAGGATACCGTTGGCATCGATATCAAAGGTTACTTCTACCTGTGGCACACCGCGTGCAGCGGCAGGAATGCCATCCAGGCGGAAGTGGCCCAGGCTCATGTTATCGGCCGCCTGAGTGCGCTCACCCTGCAGGATGTGGATGTCTACCGCGGTCTGGTTGTCATCGGCGGTGGAATAGACCTCGGTCTTCTTCACCGGGATGGTGGTGTTGCGCTCGATCATCTTGGTCATCACGCCACCCAGGGTTTCAACGCCCAGGGAGAGCGGAGTAACGTCCAGCAGCAGCACATCTTTGACGTCGCCGCCCAGCACGCCAGCCTGAATGGCGGCGCCCACGGCAACGACCTCATCCGGATTCACACCCTTGTGCGGCTCCTTGCCACTGAGCTTGCGCACCAGCTCTTGCACCATCGGCATGCGGGTGGAACCACCCACCAGCACCACTTCATCAATGGCGCTGGCCTGAACATCGGCATCCTTCATGGCCGCATCGAACGGGCCACGTAAGCGAGTCAGCAGGCTCTCGGTCAGTTGTTCAAATTTCGCTCTGCTCAATTTGAACTGCAGGTGCTTGGGGCCAGAGGCATCCGCGGTGATGTAAGGCAGGTTGATCTCGGTCTCAGTCAGTGTGGAAAGCTCGATCTTGGCCTTCTCAGCGGCTTCGCGCAGGCGTTGTAGCGCCTGGCGATCGCTGCGCAGGTCAATGCCCTGTTCCTTCTTGTATTCGTCGGCAAGCCAGTTCACGGTGGCTTCATCCCAGTCATCACCACCCAGCTTGGTATCGCCGTTGGTGCTCTTGACCTCAATGACACCCTCGCCTACTTCGAGCAGGCTGACATCGAAAGTACCGCCACCCAGGTCAAAGACCAGGATGGTTTCATTGGCCTTCTTATCCAGCCCGTAGGCCAGAGCGGCCGCGGTGGGCTCGTTGATGATGCGCAAGACTTCCAGGCCGGCGATCTTGCCGGCATCCTTGGTGGCCTGGCGCTGGCTGTCGTTAAAGTAAGCCGGCACGGTGATCACCGCCTGGCTGACCTTCTCGCCCAGGTAGGCTTCGGCATCCGCCTTGAGCTTACCCAGCACCATCGCCGAGATCTCCTGCGGGCTGTATTCTTTGCCGGTGGCAGGCAGTTTCACGCGAGCGTCACCGCCGATGCCTTCGGTCACCTCGTAAGGCACCATGCTGCGCTCGGCGGCCACGTCCGCAAAGCGGCGGCCCATGAAGCGCTTGATGGAGGATACGGTGTTCTCCGGGTTGATCACGGCCTGGCGCTTGGCGGTTTGGCCGACCATGCGCTCACCGTTTTTGCCGAAGGCAACAACGGACGGCAGCAGGCGGCCGCCCTCGGCCGTGGGGATCACAGTGGGCTCACCGCCCTCAATGGTTGCTACAACGCTGTTGGTGGTTCCCAGGTCAATTCCTATGATTTTAGACATTTTTTGTTTCTCCTATTAGTAAGTTTGTACGGTCAACTCACATACGACTTAGAGAATAATCCTGCAGTGCAAGAGGGCCATTAACAAGATATTGGATTCGTATTAATGGCAAGTGCTAGAATTGACTCTCATCCAGTGAAGAGAGGCTCAAACAGCAGCATGAACAAGGAACAACTCACTAGTCAAATCAAGGATCTTCTGCGCCAGTATTATGAGAACTACTATCGCAAAGACCTAAGCTTAAAAGATTGGCAAGAACGCATTGAATATCGACTGGATGAAGAGCGCACGTTTGCAGAACCTAACATCCGCAAAGTAGAAGAGTGGATGAGAGTGGATTTTGCAGACCAACGGGTGCTGGTAGTGGGGGCTGGGACTGGTGCCGAAAGTATTGTCTTCCATCAACGCGGGGCCGAAGTTCATGGTATTGAGCCTTATGACAAAGCGATGGAAATCCTGAATCTCAAGGCTGACCTGCACGGCTTGCCACGCCAACGCTTTCAACAGGCAGTGGCCGAGAAGATTCCCCACTCAGACGAGAGCTTTGACTTCGTGTATTGCTACACTGTGCTCGAGCATGTGCAGGATGTAGAAGCCACGATAGATGAAATGCTACGGGTGTGCAAGACTGGTGGCCTGGTATATATACAGACGCCCGACTATCGTTTCCCTTATGAGGGACACTACAAAATCAACCGCATTCCCTTCAGCCCGCGTTGGCTGACAGCTTTACAGCTATTGTTAATGGGTCGCTCGCCCGCATTTCTTAATACGGTGAATTTTGTCACTGCGCCAAAGCTCAATCGGATCTTTTTTGCCCGCAACGTGCTTACTACACGCATAGAACCCGATTGGTTGCGCATTTGGGAGCCTGTGCGCAGCCGACATCCGTTACACAATTGGTTTGCAGAGCGCTTTGGCATTGGACGGGATCAGTTTATTTATCTGCGCAAACAGGGGGCATCTAAATGAGCCGGCTGACACGCATCGTGGCTAAGGGGATAGCTTGGCTAGCCAGTTTGCTGCCGCAATCCGCGCTGGAGTTAATGCTGAACCGCGCCATCACGCGCCGCAGCCAGGTGCTACCAGCAGACGAAGCACTGCGCTTCTTGTTCCGGCTCGATGCCGAGCTGTATGCGCTGCAAGGCCCACTAGCGGGTGTGTATGGGGGCGGAGTTCATACCAAACACAAACACACGTCTTATCATGACTTCTTCATTAAGAATATACAAGCTAGCGAGCGTGTGCTGGATATTGGCTGCGGCTTAGGGGCCGTGGCACATGATATTGCGCTGCGGACAGGTGCGACAGTGCACGGAATAGATCTCAATGAGGGCAGTATTGCCGAAGCCAAGCGCTGCTTCCAACTACCCAATCTTAGCTTCGCTGTACAGGATGCGCTGAAACTGGAAGTTGAGACACCCTTTGACACAATTGTGCTCTCAAATGTGCTCGAGCATATTGTGGAGCGGCCCAGCTTTCTCAAGCGTGCCATGCAAAAGACCGGGGCCAAGCGCATCTTCATCCGCGTTCCCTTGTTTGAACGGGATTGGCGTGTACCCTTGAAGAAGGAGCTTGGTGTCGAATGGCGGTTGGATTTGGACCATAAGACAGAGTTCACCCTGGAACAATTTGCGCAGGAGACCAGCGAGGCAGGGTTGGAACTAGTGCACCAGGAAGTAAACTGGGGAGAAGTGTGGGCGGAGCTTCACGTTTGACGTACCAACTAAACTTCGAGCCTATTTCCTAGCCTATAAGCCAACATGAAAGCACGCGTAGCCTATATCCTGCAAATGTTTGGCGTGGGTGGCATGCCCAAGTGGCTGTACCGCTTGGCTGGCGAATTGAGCGATGAGTTTGACTTTCATTTTATTGCCACCCATTCTGATTACGTGCTGCCGGAGTATCACAACGTTGCCCAGGTGACGGTGCTGCCCTTTCGCAAACTACCGCTGGCATGGTACTTGCTGCGCCAGCGTATCGACCTCGTGCAGATCGCCAACCTGCGCCTGTATGCCGATGCGGCGCGCCTGGCTGGCGTTCCAAGCGTGATCGAGCGTGTGGACGGCATGCGTAGTGGGGCGGCCCTGGGCCGCAAAGATGGCCTTGACGCGGTTGTCGCCTCCACAGCCGGCATGGCCAAGCATCTTGAAAGCCTGATGCCGGTCGAGAAGATCTATACCATTTACAACGGTGTGGATCTGGCAACCGTAGATGCTGCACCGGTTGAACGTTTTGGCTTGGGTGCAGACAAAATCATCATCGGGCGCACCTCACGTTTGGGTGGTGGCAAGAACATCTCGTTGCTGATTGCGGCCGTGAAACAACTGCGCCAGCACACACAATACCAGCACGTGCACTTAGTGATATGCGGTGGAGACACCACGCAGCCTGGCGCAGTACCCATGCTGGCGCAACTGCGCGCCGAGGCCGAACCACTGGGCGAAGCCGCCATATTCACCGGCGAGGTGGCCGACCCGATGCCCATCACTAAAGGCTTTGACATCGCCACATGCACATCGCTGCCAAACAACGAGGGCATTCCCAATTCTTTGATCGAAGCCATGGCGGCAGGCAAACCCGTAGTGGCCAGCGCTGTAGACGATATTCCTGAGCTGGTGCAGGACGTTAAAACCGGCTTGCTCTTCGAGAGCAACAATGTTGAGCAGTTGACTGCAGCCTTGGCGCGCTTAATCGACGATGCCAGCTTGCGTCAAACGATGGGCGCGGCAGGGCGTGAGAGAATTGAAACCGAGTTTGATCTGAAGGAACAAGCGGAGCGCTACCGTGAGCTATACCGCCGCCTATTGCAGCAAAACGGCCGTCACTGGCTCAATCGCTTCTAAGCGAATGCCTCTACTGTGGGCTTCAGCCCCAAAAACTCTCCGTAGCGTTTGATACTGCCAGCCAGCGGCTTGACATCCGCGGCCACATCGCCACCGAAGGGCGATTGCAGCGTGATGCGCACGTCTTGCTTGCCTAGTTCACGCTTCCACATGCCCGCGGTGCGCCCGTTGATCACGTAGAAATGCGGCAGCATCAGACCGCCACCGGCCCAGAAGGATTTGTAATCTTGCGGCTCGGTGTGGCTGCGGTCTGCGAAGCCAATTCCGTATTCATCAAAGTTAGGCAGCAGCCAGGCGCCACGCGCGCTTTTGGCGGGCGCACGCTCTTCTGACCACCAGTACGTTTTGCCGTCCAGCTCGGCGCTGGGCAGCCCGGCGGCCAGAGCGCCAGCGCGGCAATCGCTGACAGTGAGGCCAGACCACCAGGCGAAATCATGGGCGGTGGCCGGGCCGCGGGCGCCAAAGTAGCGGCGGGCAAGTTCGACGAGGGCTTCTTGGCGCGAGGGCAGGCGGCCTTTGGCCGGAGCGCGCTCCTCCAGCAGCATATAGGTGAATTGCTTGCCGCGCCGCGGGCCACTGATGATCAGCCCCTCCAACTCAGCGAACATAATGATGTGCGCCAATCGAATGCTGCCCGGTGCGCCGTTGCCAATTGCGATACCGCCCTCTTCAAGAGCCTCGGCAAGCTCTTTGCGTATCAGTTGGCGGCCGCCTTCCAAGCTGCGCTGCAGTACTTTCAATGATCGCTTCTGGGTGGCGGGATCGATGCCGTGCTGGCGATACATGTAAGCATTGAAGGCGTTGACGCGTGGTGCGCTCAACATCAGCATCCAGCGGATATCGGCGGGGGCAACAAAGTGCCAGGTCGGTCGCAAGATATGGGTGCGCACAATGCGGCCATCGGCGAACCAGGCCTCGACTTCACTCTCAGTCCAGCCCGCGGGTAGGCGCACAGCCAGCCCCCACAGTGCACCGTAAAAATCCTGCGCCTGCACCGCGCCCTGGGCGGCAACCACCTCAAGCGGGGTGCGCAAAGTGCTGGCAACCAGATGCTGGTTGGCCAGTCTGCGGCGAATGATCTCAGTTGTGTTCATCGGGGAATTTATTCAGCGGAGAGAGAGGGATTCGAACCCTCGGTGGCCCCAAGGACCACAACAGTTTTCGAGACTGCCCCATTCGTCCACTCTGGCACCTCTCCACTACCTATTATAACGGACTGCCGCCTTGCTGAGACTCTCACCCAGAGTGAGCGGCTTCTTCACCGCGGCGTATTGACTTGCACTGCACGCACGCCTAAGATGCTGCCAGCTTAATTCACAGAGGTACTGTAATGAGTCGAGGACTGACCGGCATTGTGCTCAAAGGCTATGGAGCACGTGATTTCATATTGACACTGCTCTCCAAACGAGAGATCGCACCGCACTTTACGCGCTTCCGCTTTGCCAGCGCCACGCTGTTTCAGGAGATCGAGTGGCACCCGGCCACCTGGCTGCGCTTCTGGTTTCCGGATCCAGCGAGCAAACGCCGCGAGCTGCAACGCGCCTACACGCTGGTGGCCGCCTACCCAGAGCAAGGCCAATTTGAAATCGACGTGCTGATGCACGAGCCGCCCGGCCCGGCCACCTTGTGGTTCTTGCAAGCTAAGCCCGGTGACACGATCCCGAGCACATTTTTAGGCTCGCGCTTTCGCATGCCGCAGCCGCTGCCAGCGGGCTTCTTGCTGATCGGCGATGCCTGTTCAACCCCGGCGATCAACAACATCATCGCCGCCGTGCCGCCGGATGCCACTCTCGAGCTATACCTCGAGAGCAGCAGCGAGTACGACGCCAGCATTCCACTTGAAGCGCACCCGCAGCTGCATGTCCAGCGTGTGCGACGCAGCTCAGCCAGCTCGCTGGTCGAGGCGATTCAACGCCGCGCACGGGCTGGCTGGTATGCTTGGGGTGCCGGTGAAGCAGGCACGATGAAGCTGTTGCACAAGGCGCTCAAAGAAGAGCACGGCTTTGCCAAAGAGGCCATGCACGTGCAAAGCTATTGGGCCGAGACTTCCAAACACTAAGGATGCTGCAATGACTGAAACCCACACCTACGGCCATTCGGCCTACTTCACTCTGCCCGATGGGCGCAAGCTGCACCATTGGCTGAAGGGTGAAGGGGGGCCGACGGTGGTGTTCGAGGCAGGCATGGGCTTCTCTGGCGCCATGTGGGGTATGGTGCAGCCTGAGGTAGCCAAGCTGGCCACTACGCTGGTCTACGACCGCGCCGGCACTGGCCGCAGCGAAGACAAGCCTGGCGCCCACACGCTGGATATGGCCGCCGCCGACCTTGGCGCGTTGCTGGCCAACCTTCCGCAGCTGGCGCCGTTCATCTTAGTGGGCGCTAGCTGGGGCGGCCCGATCGTGCGCCACCTGGCAGCCAAAGGTGGCCTGCCCATTCGCGCCCTGGTGCTGGTAGACCAGAGCGATGAGAATGCGCCCGATTTCTTCACGCCGGCGGCCCGAAGGCAGTTTGAGGCAGCGCCCAAAATGCTGATCCCGCTGGCCAAGCTGGGTCTCTACAAGCTCATCGGCCAAGGCCCAGGCAAGCACCAGCCCGCCGATGTGCGCAAGGACCACTACGAATACGACTTCACCGTACGAGCCGCCGAGAACTTTGCATCTGAGATCAGCAACTTCATCCCGGATATGGAATGGCTGCGTGATAACCCCAACCGCCTGGAAGGCGTTGAGGTGAGCGTGATCAGCGGCATGAAGGCTGGCATGCTGGATGGCAAGCAACGCAAATCCATCAATGCGGCTCACCGCAAAACGGCTGAGTATGCAAGCAAAGGCCGCTTTGTGCCTGCCGAGAACTCCGGGCATTACGTGATGTTCCACCAGCCTGAGATCATTGTCAATGAAGTGGCACGGTTACTGGGCAAATCTATCTGATTGAAAGAAGCTAGTTGCTGCGTATCCAAAACCAAGCAACTAGACTTGTGGTCAAGTTATAGGTAGAAGATTTGCCAGTAAGGATTCTTCCCTATCAGGGTTCGGCAGTTCTGGTGTAGCTATATAAACCCGGTCAGAATGACACTGTAAACAAAAAGGGCGGGTCTGAGACCCGCCCTTTTAGTACTAAATCTCTTTTACATCACCCATGGCTGGATAGTACACATTTCCAAAGCCATCTTCATTGAGCTTTTCTTTCAACGCCAAGGCGGGCCCTTGCTCGCCGTGCACCAGGAAGATGTTGCGCACGGTGTCCTTCACCGCCGCAGCGTATTCGCGTAGCCCGTCCTGCCCGGCATGGGCAGAGAATCCGTTGACGGTGGCGACGCGTATCTTGCGGTCATACTCGGTGCCGAAGATGCGGATGCGCTCGGCGCCCTCCACCAGGCGGCGGCCCAGCGTGTGCGGCGCCATCCACGAGACGATGAGCACCAGGCTGCGCTCATCCATCACGTTGTGCTCCAGATGGTGCAGCACGCGGCCCACTTCCATCATGCCCGAGGCGGAGATGATGATCATCGGCTCTTTGCGGTCATTCAGTGCTTTGGATTCATCCACCGAGCGAATGTAGGTGAGCATGTCAAAGCCCAGCGCCTCGGTGTGATTACCTTCCTGCAAGAAGGTGCGGGTTTCATCGTCAAGACAATCTGGGTGGCGGCGGAAGATATCCGTCACGTTCACCGCCAACGGGCTGTCTACGAACACGGGCACTTTGGGAATATCGCCAGAGGCCATGAGCTCGTGCAGGTGATACACAATCTCCTGCGTGCGTCCCACGGCAAACGCAGGGATGATCACTTTGCCACCGCGCTGCAACGTGTCACCGATAATATTGCGCAACTGCTCGGCCGCATGTTCGGGTGGCAGGTGGTTACGGTCCCCGTAGGTGCTTTCCATCAGCAGCGTGTCAGCGCCGCTGGGCATCACGGGGTCTTTGATCAGGGTGAGGCCGGGGCGGCCAATATCACCGGAGAACCAGAAGCGGCGCTGCGCGCCGTGATCGTCAATATCCAACGCAATCGCCGTCGAGCCCAGAATGTGGCCCGCTTCAATGAAAGTGGCTTGAATGCCGGGCAACACCTGGAAGGGCGTGTTGTATTTGTGATCCACGAACTGGTCATCAGCCTGGTTGGCATCCGCCACCGTGTAGAGCGGCACCACAGGTGGCTCACCATTTTTGAGGCGGCGGTTCAGGTGTGCGGCATCACTCTCTTGAATGCGCGCCGAATCTTCCAACATCACCTTGCACAGATCGGCGGTGGCATTTTGCGCATGAATTGGCCCGGCATATCCGCTCTTGACCAGGTTGGGGAGATTGCCGCTGTGGTCAATATGCGCATGTGAGAGGATGACAGCATCCAAGTCTTTGACATCAAACTGAAAGGTGGTGTTGCGGGTGGCCGCTTCCTTGCGCCGACCCTGGTAGAGGCCGCAATCCAGCAGGAGTTTGCGGCCATTGATCTCAAGCAGGTGCTGTGAACCGGTGACGGTTTGCGCCGCCCCCAAAAAACGGATTTGCATAAGTCTGTCCCTTTCTAGCTCGGGCGCAGCGCTTTGAGTACCTGGTCGCCCCAGGTGTGGAGGCGCCAAGGCACGCTGGCGAAGAGTGGCGCCAACTCAGCGCGGGTGGCGGGGTTGGCGCGTGCAGTGCTCTCCATAATATCGCGTGGCAAGACCACATCTGACTCCACGTCCATCTCTTTGGCGGCATTCTTGCGCCAGGCACGCAACAGCTCCACGCGCTCCACAAAGGCCTCGTCATAGGGGCGGCGCGGCGGGCGACGCAGCGGCGCGGCATCCTGCCCGTGCTTGACTGCGGCCAGCAAGGCTTTACCATGGCGGCGCAACTGGCCTTCGCTCATGCCTTTGACCTCGCTCATCTCCTCGAGTGTGCCGGGGGCCAGTTTGGCCAGCTCGATCAGCGTCGTGTCGCCCATGATCTTGAACAGGGGCACATCGGCAATGGCGGCACGCTGGGCGCGGTACTCCGCCAGCTCTTGCAGGATGGCGGCCTGGCGCGAGTTGAGATCGCGCGAGCCTTTGACGCGCCACACTTCGGGCACGTCTTCCACATATACGTTGGCACGCGTCACGGCGGGCAGGCGGGCAAAGTCCTCCTGTGCCAGCGGCCAGCGCCCGGCGGCCTCCAGATCAGCCTTGAGCTTGTTGCGCAGTTCGATGAGGTAATGCGTGTCATGGCGTGCATAATCCAGCAAGGCAGGCTGCAGCGGGCGGGCGCCCCAGTCAGCGCGCTGGAAACGCTTTTCCAGCGTGATGCCAAAGTCTTCTTCCAACAGGCTGCTCAGGCCGACGCGTTTGCGCCCGAGAATACGAGCGGCCATCATCGTGTCGAACAAATTGGCAAACTCAAGGTGATATTGGCGCTGCATCACCAGCAAGTCGTATTCGGCGGCGTGAAAGATCTTCTCGTGGGTCTGGCTGGCAAACAGCGCCGCCAGCGGCTCCAGGTTGGCCAGCGGAAACGGATCGATCAGCGCGTCTTCATCCGGCGTGGAGAACTGCACCAGACACAGACGTTCGCGATAGGCATGCAGGCTGTTGGCTTCGGTATCCACTGCGACGAGCGCGTGCTTTTGTAAGCGCTCGACCAGCGCAGTAAGTGCATTGGCGCTGGTAATGAGTTCGGGGGTACTACTACCACTGGACATGTGGCGGCTATTATATGTAAGAAAAGTGAGCCGGAAGAGCAATAGGCAAGTGAGCAGTGAGCAGTAATAAAGTAATCAGTAATCAGTAATCAGTAATCAGTAATCAGTAATCAGTTGCAACCCTTGAACCAGGTGTCCCTGTTTCACTACTCACTAATCACTACTCACTTTTCCCTGTTCATTCTTCACTGATCCCTGTATATACTCTCGCTATGAGTGAACTCATTCTCGAAGGCTGGGTCTCGGTATTGGCGGCGTTGGAAAGCCAACGCCGGCCAATTGAGCATGTGTTTGTGCAGCAAGGCAAAGATGTGCGCAACCTGGGGCACATTGAGCGCCGCTCTGGCGAGCAGGCCATTCCTTTGCAGTTTGTGAGCAGTGATGAGATTGACCGTCGCGCTGCGGGCAAAAGCCACGGCGGCGTGCTAGCGGTGGTGGGCGAGCGCCGCTTCGATAGCCTGGAGGCGCTGGCTGAAACCGGCGGCTGGGTAGCCATGTTGGATGGTGTGGAAGATCCCTACAACTATGGGCAGGCCCTCCGCGCCCTGTATGCCGCTGGCGCCAGCGGGCTGGTGGCGCCGCTACGCAACTGGGACACAGCGCTGAACGTAGTGGTGCGTGCCAGCGCGGGGGCCAGCGAATACATGCCCACCGCCCGCGCCGATGTGCTGGAGGCGCTGCACTTCTTCAAGGGCCACGGCTACCAGTGCGTGGCCACCGCTAAGGAGCGCGGCAGCACAGCCTTGTACCAAGCCAACTTGCGCGGGCCACTCTTTCTATTGATTGGCGGTGAGCGCCGCGGCCTGAACGCCGCGGCACAAGCGCTGTGCGATACCTTGGTAAGCATCCCCTACGGGCGAAACTACCGCGCCGAGCTGGATGTCACTTCGTCCACCGCGGCGCTGGCCTTTGAGGTGCTGCGCCAACGGAGCCAGGCATGAAGTACTATGTGGCTTTGATGCGCGGCATCAATCTCGGCAAGCGCCGCGTCAAGATGGACGATCTGCGCGCCATGTTCGAGGGCATGGGCCACAGCAACGTACGCACCCTGCAAGCCTCAGGCAATGTAGTCTTCGCCAGCAACAGCAGCGACCGCGCCAAGCTGGCCGCAGCCATCGAAGCGCAGGTCGTGCAAACCTTTGGCTTCGATTCGCCAACGCTGGTGGTCAGCGCCGATGAGATCGCCGCGCTGATAAAACGAGACCCGTTTGCCAACGAGACGTTGCCCGAAGGCAGCCGCACGCACATTACATTTTTAGCCAAGCCACTGGATGCCAGCCATACGTTGTCCTACACTGCCCCAGACAAGAGTTTCCGCGTCTTCGCCGCTGGAGCGCAACAGCTAGCCTGCGTAGTAGAACCCACCACCAGCAGCTTGAGCTATATGGATTATCTCGGCAAGCAATTTGGCGAAGAGGCCACCACGCGCACCTGGAATACGGTGGTCAAGTTGCATGAAATGCTGAGCGCAGCATGAAGCCAGTTTTCTTTGCATCGCAGGCCGAGCTGCGCAAGTGGCTTATGAAGAATCACGCCACTGCTGACGAGCTGTGGGTGGGCATGTACAAGAAACACACCGGCAAAGCCAGCATTACCTGGCAACAACTAGTGGATGAGGTGCTGTGCTTCGGCTGGATCGATGGCATCCGCAAAAGTATTGACGCTGAGAGCTTTACCAACCGCATCACGCCGCGCCGCAAGAAGAGCATGTGGAGTGCGATCAATCTAAAACGCGTCGAGGAGCTTAAGTCGCTGGGGCTGATGCAGCCTGCCGGTCTAAAAGCCTACGAAGAACGTGACCCCAGCCGCAGCCAACAGTACTCAGGCGAGCAGCAGCAGGTGAGCTTAACGCCAGCACTGGAAAAGCAGTTCAAGAAGGATAAGAAAGCCTGGGCGTTCTTTGCAGCCCAGCCACCCAGCTATCGCAAAAGCGTGACCTGGTGGGTCATCAGCGCCAAACGCCAAGAGACGCAGCAAAAGCGGCTGGCTCGCCTAGTCGAGCTCTCGGCCGCTGAACAGCGCGTGGATGTTGCCGCGCCGTTTGGCAAGACCGCCTAGCCTACGCGGGCATCCGGCAGCTCGCGCTCGACGTGGCGCATGCGCGGGTAGGCGTACATGCCCAGCGCCGCCGTCACCATCCCTACGCCCGAAACCAGCAACATCAAGCCGATGCCGCGCCCCGGCCCGGCGCCCAACAGCATACCCAGTAGCCCGCGGCCCAGCGAGCCGCCCACGGCCATGGCTGGCTCGAATAACTGGTCGGCCAGCGGTGCGGCCAACAGCATCGAAAGCAGCACACCAGCACGCGAGATCATCACGATCAATGAGAACACGCGCCCCTGCAAATTCTCTGGCACTTTGACCTGCACCACGGCACGAATTGAGGCGTTGATCATGGTGATGGGAAACATGAACAAGAAGAAGCCCACAGCAATCAATACAGGGCTGGGCTGCAGGCCGCTGGCGGCCAAACCCAGCCCGCTCACGATGGCGCACAACACGATGGTGAGCACTTTGCGGCGCGGCTGGTGGCCCGCGCTGGCCCACACGCCGCCCAGCAGCAAGCCGACGCTGGATACGCTTTGCATCACGCTCAGCACTTGGGCGGTGGTGAAGCCCAGGATCATCGGCGTGGAGAGCACGGTGCTGGCGCTCAACATCAGGTTCAACAACGAGATAAGCACGGCCAGGCTGATCAAGCCTGGCCGGGTGCGCAAGTAATCGAAGCCCATGCGCAAATCAGCCAACAGGCTGAGCTTGACGGCCTGGGCTGCTGGCTGCGGGATGCGCACGATCAGCAGCATCAGCGCCGCCACGGCAAAACCGGCCAGGTCCAGCCCAAAGATAAAGCTCAAGCCCAGCGTGCCGTAGGCCGCGGCCGCAGCAATCGGCGATAGGATCGCCGCCAGCGATTGCGCCGTCTGCACCATGGCATTGGCACGGCTGAGTTGCTCACGCGGCACCAGGCTGGTGACAATGGTCTGATAGGCCAGCATCTGGAAGATGCCGGCCGCTGAGGTGACCAGCGCGGCCAGATACAACTGCCACAACTGCAACTGGCCCTGGCTGAACAGAATGAACAGCAGCAAGGTGCTGACCGCGGTGGCCGTATCGGCCAGCAGCATCACCGTCTTGCGGTTCAGGCGATCCACCAGCACGCCAGCAAAGGGGCTGACGATGAACGGCGGGATGGCATTGAACAGCGCAATCAACACAAACGGCGTGGCCTGGCCGGTCTGCTCATACACCCACAGACCAAGCGCAAACCCGGTCATGCCGGAGCTGACCAGAGAGACAACCTGCCCCGCCCAAATCGTGAGGAATGTTCGCATAGTTTTATCCTTCCCGGCAGACCAGGCTGCCGGTAAACAAAAACGCACGCGTAGGCGTGCGTTTCTTCAACAACGTTTAGAGCTATACGACGGGTGCGCCTTCAAGCCAATCTTGTGGCAGGTCGCCACGGCCTTCGCCCAGCACAATGAAGGTGCCACGGTGCGTCTTCTTCAGACTGAGGCGCGGGCCAAGCTCAAACTCAGAGGCCCACTGCTCGCGGCGGTCGCCAATATAAAAGCGTTTGCCGGCCTGCAGGCGCTCGATGAGCGTGTCACGGTCCAGCAGCACCGTGTCAGACCAGGTGGGGCCGCGGCGCTCGTAGGCGCGCACCCAGGCCAACTGCCCGTTGGCATCCAGATGCATAGCTTCCACCACACCGTGGGCTTTACGGTTGTTACGAACGAAGTTCTTTGTTTTGAACATAGTCGGGGTGGGCGGATTCGAACCGCCGACCACCGCGTCCCAAACGCGGTGC